>JAIKZQ010000006.1 GCA_024682075.1 Lachnospiraceae bacterium | reverse complement strand
GTCTGCCGGGGTCACGACGAAACCGATGTCCGCGCGCAGCGGGGTCCCCTGGGGCAGTTGCGCCATGTCCGCCGCCGAGAGCGTGACGACTCGTGCCGCACCCGGTCCCTTGAGCGCGGCGAGCGTCGCTGGGTTGGCGACGTGGCGGAAGGTGTTCGAGTCCGCCGCGTAGATCGCGGAGTTCCCCGCAGCCGCATAGAAGAGCGGTCCCTGCGCGTCGTCGGCGATCTTCAGCAGAGCACAGGTGCGAGCGTCCAGCGTCACCGTCGTGAAGCCGGCGGACGACGCGACCCGATAGAGCGCGCCTCCTGCCGTGAAGTACGTTCCTCCATTGCACGCCACATACCGCCCGAGATTCGCCCGGCCGGGATGCTGCGCGATCGACCGCGCCGGCACGCCCTTGAGCACACTCGTGGAGAGTCCCATGCTGGTGGCGTTCACGAACTTCGCGACGTACAACAGCTGGCCGTCCGAGGTCGGGAGGTAGACCCGATCCGAACCCTGCACCGTGATGAGCTGCCCAGGCAGGAAGCGTGTCGGAAGCGCCGTGTAGCGCGACCCGTGGGCCGCCGGCATCGTGGCCGCGAAGAGGGAGGTGTTCTGACCCCACGCAGCCATAGCGGACGCGTTCTGGTACGGGACGAGATCGCTCCCCTCGAGCGCGAAGATCCGAGGATCGCCCTTGACGCTCGCACGCGTCGTCATCTCGCGTCCACCAGCGGGAGTGGAGAAGTCGTCGGCGTCGAACACCGTCAGTGCTGTACAACTTCCCTTCCATTGAGCGACGAGATCGCAGCTCGGGAAGCGGTGGGTCTGGCCACCGTTCAGATACGACACGGTTCCCGACGTGGCGTTCCGCAGGAAGAGGGTCGCGGCTCCCCCCTGACCGAGCGACGCGATATGGGCGTTCACCGTGGCCTCGGGATTGCCGTAGGCGGCCTTGTACTCCGGCCAGACATCGGCGGTGATGTGATACGCCGTGCCGTTGGAGATCGCGTAGATGTCGTTGCCGACGTTGACGATGGGGCCGTCCGGGTACTTGAGGCCCAACACCTAGTAATCATCGTTTACGGCGTGGACTACCAGGGTATCTAATCCTGTTTGCTCCCCACGCTTTCGAGCCTCATCGTCAGTTACAGTCCAGTAAGCCGCCTTCGCCACTGGTGTTCCTCCTAATATCTGCGCATTTCACCGCTACACTAGGAATTCCGCTTACCTCTCCTGCACTCTAGCCTGGCAGTTTCCAAAGCAGTTCCATGGTTAAGCCATGGGATTTCACTTCAGACTTGCTATGCCGTCTACGCTCCCTTTACACCCAGTAAATCCGGATAACGCTTGCTCCATACGTATTACCGCGGCTGCTGGCACGTATTTAGCCGGAGCTTCTTAGTCAAGTACCGTCATTTTCTTCCTTGCTGATAGAAGTTTACATACCGAAATACTTCATCCTTCACGCGGCGTCGCTGCATCAGGGTTTCCCCCATTGTGCAATATTCCCTACTGCTGCCTCCCGTAGGAGTTTGGGCCGTGTCTCAGTCCCAATGTGGCCGATCACTCTCTCAAGTCGGCTACTGATCGTTGCCTTGGTGGGCCGTTACCTCACCAACTAGCTAATCAGACGCGGGTCCATCTTATACCACCGGAGTTTTTCACACTGTATCATGCGATACTGTGCGCTTATGCGGTATTAGCAGCCGTTTCCAACTGTTGTCCCCCGGTATAAGGCAGGTTGCCCACGCGTTACTCACCCGTCCGCCACTAAGATTACAACTAAGCAAGCTTAAAAGTAATCTCCGTTCGACTTGCATGTGTTAAGCACGCCGCCAGCGTTCATCCTGAGCCAGGATCAAACTCTCAAATAAAATGTTTGTTCCTTGTCAGTTTCGCTTGGCTATTTAATCCATGTCTACTGAATAAGGTTTGTGTTCGTCAATGATTTCTCATCGACCATCTTCTGAAAATTTCTATACCGGTTTTCGCCGGTTAAATAGGAATTGTTCAGGGATGCATTAGTATTGAATTATCAAGGAACCATCGAGTTGATCGCTCAGCGATTTACTCCTATGCTGTTCTCAAAGCGACAGCTTATGTAGAATATCACAGTGATTTTTTAAAGTCAACAAAAAAATTAAAAAATTTTCAAATATATTCGAATGTCTCTAAAACACTGATGTTTACTGCATTTTCACGAAATGTACGCAAGCATTTCCGGATTATTTCAGTCCATAAGTCATTTACCCAGTTTGAGCAGCATTTCGACGCGGTTGAAATAGTTAAGCTTGGAACTGCTGGAATCCGTCTCAACGACAGTAATGTTACTTCCCGGGAATTCTCTCTGAAGATGAGGATACAGCCCTCTTCCCGCACATACATTGGCCATGCACCCGAAAGGAGCAATGCACAGGACTTTATTGATGCCGCAATTGATATAATCGACAACCTCGGCGCCGAGAAGCCAGCCGTCTCCTGTTTTCAGATTATGATTGACGTGCTGCCTGGAGTTCTCATCAAGTGTCCTGTAATTGTTCAGGCAGTGAAAACCGTTGCTTCTGAGAATATCGATCATTACATTCTGATAATGTGATATAAGCTTTTTCACAAATTCAAAAGCAGCTCTCTCTAATCCGAACTTTTCGGGCTTGTGAGAATCTATGTAATAGAGCCCATACCAGGAAGCTCCGTTCACATGAGCTTCTCCGCCGTTATTTTCAATATATTTGACGACATCCCAGTTTCCGAGAGAACAGTATTTCACATAAAACTCAGCCACGATTCCAACTATGGGCTTCTTTTCATCTGTCTTCTCAACATCTCGGAATGATTCAGCCATAAGCTGCATGTTTTTCTTCAGCTTCACGAGCGTGAGATTCTTACCGGACTTCAGGTCTTCCGACAGTCTGTCGATCCACTCCTGACGAAGCTTGTTAACCGTACCTTTTTTGACCTCATACGGCCTTGTCTGATTTACGAGCAGCATGAGCATGTCACCGTAAAAGAGACCGAAAAGACCGCGAATTGCAGTATCAAGATTTATCTTAAGCTGTATGTCATCACGAACATGACGCACATTTATGGTCATCACACGTACTTCGGGGAATTTAGCCTTTTCGAGAGAATACTTCATGAGCCCTATATAACAGGCTCCCCTGCAGGAATCTCCGGCAGTGGGCATAAGAATGAATGTCTTCGAAGTATCATAAAGGCCGCTGTTAAGAGCCCTGATAACCTGACCCACCATAAGGACATAAGGATAACAAATATCGTGATTGGAGTATTTAAGTCCTTCCTGCCTTATCTGAAACTCAAGATCCTCATCAAGCGGGACGCAGAAATAGCCCTTGCTGCAGAACATATATCTGAGAAAAGGAAAATGATCATCCAGCGTGGCGGGAATCAGTATTGTATTTTCTTCCTTGCCTTCTTCTATCTTATACATATCAAACTCCGACTATTTGAGGATACATCGTCATATCTGTCATTGCAACAAATCGCAAATGTGCTAATATCAGACGTAAAGCAATTTCGGAATATCAAGATCATGAGTGAAGATAACGTAAGAGAAAAATCTGACATAAGTAAAACAGGCACAAAAGCCATTGCGGATAACGCACCTTTATCGGGAAGCAAACTCAAGAAAGCAATACTGCATCTGCTTGCTGCGGCTTTCTTTTTTTCGCTGATGACTTTTTTTGTAAGAGTTTCCGGTGATCTGCCCACGATGCAGAAGGCATTCTTCAGGAACTTCTTCGCACTGATAATAGCTACGGGATCGCTTGTAAAGAACAAGATCGGTTTTTCCGTAAGAAAAGGAAATGCCGTATCCCTTCTCATGAGATGTCTGTTTGGAACCAGCGGAATGATAGCCAATTTCTGGGCCATAGACAGGCTGGGAATTGCAGATGCCAACATGCTCAACAAGCTCTCTCCTTTCTTTGCCATCATAGTCAGCTATTTCATCATGAAAGAAATACCTTCAAAGATTGACTGGATGTGTGTGCTCATTGCCTTTACAGGTTCACTATTCATTATCAAGCCGTCTGCGGGACTCGCATCGATTCCTGCACTTGTCGGACTGTACGGAGGCTTCGGAGCAGGCGCTGCATATGCATTCGTTCACAAAATGGGAAAGACAGGCCAGCCCGGCAAGACGATCGTGTTCTATTTTTCTCTATTTTCCTGCCTTGTGACAGGTCCGTTCATGATCTTCAACTGGCATGATATGTCCACTGCTCAGTGGGCCTGTCTCATAGCTGCAGGATCAAGTGCCGCAATAGCACAGTTCAACATAACTGCCGCATACCAGAATGCGCCGGCTAAGGATATATCGGTGTTTGATTATACACAGGTGATATTTGCGGCAATACTCGGAATGATATTCCTGAGTGAATTCCCTGATTTCTTAAGCATCATCGGATATGTCACCATCATAGGAGCCGCTGTGATAAAGTGGAGTATTGCGAGAAAGAAAGAGTAAACGGAGGGACGGTGAACGAAGGGACGGTTCCTACGTTCACTTGGTGAACGGCGGAACCGTCCCTTCGTTCACCCCTTTACATCAAACTATCGCATTTTTATGCGACAGCCACTTTCCGCTTAAAATCCTGTATACATAACAGATCGATCTTACAACCCAGTCTATGGTCATCGCAGACCAGATTCCCAAAAGCCCGAATCCCAGCTTTAATCCCAGAATGTAAGCCAGGCCTATCCTGAATATCCACATCGAGGAAATGGATACCAGCATTGTGTATCTGACGTCCCCGGCTGCCCTGATCGCATTTGTCAATGCAAATGAGGTCGGATGGAACAACATGGTCATTATGCAGTTGAATCTGAGCACGATCACAACCAGATCCGCAGTCTCCGGGCTCAGATTAAAAAGAAGGCAGATCTGTCTTGCGAAGACAAAAGAAAGAACGGCAAGGACCGCTGTGAACAGATAAGCCATTTTCATAAGTTGCTTAATGTATTTCCTGGCACCTTTCTCATCTCCTGCTCCAATGCATTGCCCGACAACAGTGATAAGAGACGTTCCGACTGAATTGCTTGGAATATTCTGAACTCCCGCTATCGTTCCGGTTATCGCATTGGCAGTTATGACTATAGTTCCAAGGCCAGCGGTCATTGTAGAGACGATAAGTTTTCCAATCTGAAATATAGAGTTCTCGATTCCTGTCGGAACACCGATATACAGGATCTTCTTAAGCAATCCCGCATCAGGCTTAATGCTCATCCTGAAAGCAAGCTCGCTTTTTGAAAGAAGCCATATTATCATAACGCAGCTGACTATCCTGGATATGAAAGTGGAAAGTCCCGCACCTGCGGCACCAAGCTTGAATATATAGATAAGTATGGCGTTTCCGATGATATTGATGATGTTCGAGGCAAGAGAAACATTCATGGAAATCTTCGAATTGCCTATTGCCCTGAAAAGTGCGGCGCCGGCACTGTATAATCCCAGAAACGGAAAAGAAAAAGCGATCATGTAGAAATAGACCGATGCGCTGTCAAAAACATCAGCTTCGATCTTCCTGTAAAGGATATTCAGAATACCGTGATTAAAAACAAGAGCCAGGCCCATGAGCAGAGTTGAGATGAAGCCGACGGCAAGGAATAACTGTGCAGATGATCTGGAGACAAGATCCTTATCTCCGTGCCCCAGATACTGGGCACAGACGATGCTTCCGCCGGATGCGAGAGCTGTAAAAAGTCCAACAAGAAGAATGCTGATCTGATCGACCAGCGAAATTCCGGAAACAACGGCCTCTCCGCATGAAGAGACCATTATCGTGTCTGCCATTCCCATAGCAATGGCAAGAGTCTGTTCGATTACAAGTGGAATAACTAATTTTCGAAGGGATCTTCCGGAAAAATCCATAAAGATTACGGGACCTTCCTCTCCCATTCAGAACCGTTTCTGACAAGCCTTACGACTATAGATTCAATATCATCGGCCGTAACTTCATCAATCTCAAATATAAGAACACATTCTATCTCTTCATTGTCCTTCATCTGAACATTAAGAGTCGACAGATCATCATTGAGCATCGTGACAAGTGCTCCCAGCGTTATATCATTGTTAATGCGCGCTCTCATCGCAATATTATCACTCAGAAAATCAACGCTCTGATCGGAACCGGAGCCATTGTAAAGAGAATACCAGAGGACAAGAAATTTCTTGCCCTGAGTGGCATCAACAGCAAAATACTCGGATACATCCCTTTCTTCGGGATAAGAACCCTGAACGGTATAGCCCTTATAAGACAAAAGCATGCCGGGAGCAAGACCGAGGAAATCCTCCATCGTATCACTTGAATAACCTGAACTTTCCTGAGAATTGTCAACCACTTCAACAGGATTGCCATCTGCATCATACGTGCCTTCGGGCTTTTCCTCTTCTCCGGTCTCAAGAAGCCTGGCTGCTTCTGCGGCTTCGGCAGCTTCCTGTGCAAGCCTTGCCTTCTCATCGGCAGCCTCAACTTCGGAATAATCAACCAGACGGCTTCTGTGCTCCGCATCATATCTGAGCATGGTAAAAGCCGCATATTCACCGACCTGCTGCTGCTGTTCGTAAGTCATTTCGGGAATCTCCGAAGAGCATCCGCCGAAAAGCATCATGCAGCATGTAGATAATATGATCATTTCAAATCGAAAAAACTTCTTCATCCGTGAAGCTCCCCTGAAGATGTGTTATCCGCCTGTTTTGCAATATTTTCCGCCTTGGTCATCCTTGCCTCAAGCACCATATAGATACATCCGATCAAAAGCGCAAATGCACCGACGCATATATACATGATAGTCTTGTACTTGGCATCTCCGATGGATACGAAATCCAGCAAAGCTATTTTAGCACATACAAGGATCGAAAGCACGAGTCCGTATATCCTGATGGCTCTTTCCTTTAATGCAAAGCCTATTATGACACTCACAAGTGCGATTCCCATAAGGACGGTGCTGAGAATGAAGCCGTTGTCAATGGGAAGCATGAGCGATACAAGAGTCAGGTAAACAGGTATCGCAATGTAATATCCGGCAAAGAAAAGGCCATATTCCTTGTTGATCATCAGGATCACATAAGCAAGACCGAATATCGCGGCAATGCAGAATATGACAAGTCCGACAGCTGTAAATTCTATATCGGATGCCATGTTCAAAAGAATAAGGTCAAACACGAGCATGAAGTAATTATACACTCTGAAATACTTGTCCTTCAGCTTTCCCACATTGTTGATCAGGTATGTGAAAAGAAGGACTATTCCCATCGATGTTGCCTCTGCGAGGCCATCATCGAGGAATGCCGCAGATACAACGTAACAACTGATGAAGACAAACATGATCTGTACTGCAGTCTTAAATCCGGCATTAATGAAGATCACCGCATAAAGCCCGATCAGCATAAGGATAGCAAAGAAATACTTCTCCAGATCCGTATCATAATTCTGCTTGGTGAAGAACAGAACAATGATAAAGAAATACGACTGCACAACGATATCAATGACTTTATATGCAAGACTGTCCGGATTCTTTCTGGCAAAGAGCCTGACAATGACAGCGTACATCACCAATACGGGAGCTGAAATGTACACGCAATCGGTAAGTCCGATGATAAGAAGTCCGGTCACGAGCAGAGTTATGAAATAAGTCATGAAAGCTTTGCTCTTAGTGTTGTACTTAATGATTGCAAATACGATCTGAGGGATCACAAAGGCAGAATAAAGGATCACTCCGTAAAGAATACATTCATCAGGGTCAAGATCCTGTTTGTAAAATCCCACACGGATGACCATGCTGTAAGTGAATGCAGAAATGATCATTATGATGGAATTTACCCAAAATACCGTCTGGGGATCGCTGGAAAACTTTGATGTCCAGTTATCGGCAAAATAATATACAAGTCCGATAACAAACCATGATGCAGCAGCAAAGACTATCCTTGCCATCAAAACGGAACCGTCCGATCCGGAATCAATCTTAAACGAAAGGGTTGCAAGGAAATAGACAAGCTCAGCCATGATCATTATCGGAGTGAGGATGTCATAACGTTTTGCAACAGGGAAGAAAAGCCACATGGTCGAGATGAGCAGTGTCCCTATGGTAATTGCGGTAAATTCACCTGCCGAGACATGATTGCCGATCGCTACGGATGAAATGAAAGCGGCAAGGAAACCGATGACGGAATAAAGCTGACTTTTCCTCATGAATCCGAACAGGCACACAAGCACCGCACAGATTGCAAGAATCACTGCAGCAGCTACAACATTGATGTTTCCGAGAGATTTATAGTTAACGACTGTCGACAGGAACACTCCGCTTATTCCTATCGCGGTAAAAACGGATGAGAGCTTGGGAACAATGCGTCTGACCACAAGTTCGGAAACAAGCAGTACAATGGCACATACGGCATACATCACCATGCCCTGTGCAAAGGTATCAAGATAATTTATCGCAAAATAGACAAGTCCGGTAAGAAGGAATACGGAGCCAAGCACAGACATCACTATAGCGCCGATTGCATACTCGGCCTTCGGAGTGGTGATACCCGAACCGGCATTTACCGGCTGGATCATTGAATTGGTATAGCCGATGACATTAGGATTCTGAGGCACGGCACCGGGATTCATCTGAGGCTGAACACTGTTCTGAGCAGGAAATGCACCCTGCATCTGAGGCTGGGGCTGGACATATCCCTGAGGCTGCTGTCCGGGCATAGGCTGTGCATAGCCCTGAGGCTGCTGTCCGGGCTGAGCATATGTCTGAACCTGAGGCTGAACATCAGCACTGTCACCCTTTTTTTCTTCTGATACTTCAGCGGTCACGGCCTGAGTCTGATCTTCTTTTTCAGGCTCACCGCTCTCTTTTCGTTCCACTTCAGGCTTATCAGCTGTGATATTGGCAGCAGAGTTTTTCTCCAGCACTTCAGGAGCTTCCATCCCGCCGTATATGGCCCTGAAAAACAAAGGCTCAACCGGCCTTCCCATGGAATTCATCCTTCCGGCATAAACGTCATAATTTGCTATGGCCTGTCTGCGGAGTTCCGGGACAGACGAAGGATTGCGCCTTGCATCATAGGCAAGCCCTTTAAGATAATTGGTAAACTGGGCATCCGCAGATGTCCTGATCAGTGTATCAAGTTCATATTCGAGTTGTTCAAGTTCAGTGTTGAATGTAAGCTTCATTACCTGCCCCCGCTCAATTACTTGGTTTCAAGTTCATACCAGAAGACTACACCGCCCTCCGTATTATATGCACCATAACCTCTTCCGATCGATGCCTGTATTGCCTTCACGATGGAAAGCCCTATTCCGCTTCCTCCGTATTCCCTTGTCCTTGCCTTGTCAACTTTATAGAACTTATCCCAAAGCCTTGCCAGAGATTCTTCCGGAATGGCATCACCGGTATTAAAAACACATACCCTTAATATATTACCACTGTTTTCGAAACTTATCCTTATTAATTTGCCGGCATCAGTTTCCTTGCAATAATGTACCGCATTACTGAAGAAATTGGCAAAAACGGTTTCTGCCTTCAAAGGATCACCCCAGACATAGTTTCCATTTTTCTCTTCAAAAACAATTTCGGCGCCTGCATCCCTGGCAAGCATCTTTGCAGTTTCCAGATAGTTATGAATGACCTCATATATGTCGAATCTCTGCATGTCGATTACATCATCGCCGCTCTCAAGCTGGTCCAGGCCGATAAGCTGCCTCACCAGACGGTTCATTCTGGACGCTTCATCCATAATAACGTCCAAATAGTAATCCCTGCTCTCGGGATCGTCCGATATGCCTTCCTTAAGGCCCTCAGCATATCCACTTATCAGTGCTATGGGAGTCTTAAGCTCATGAGATACGTTGGATATGAACTCATTATGCTCCTCTGCCGCTTTTTCTTTTTTCTCAATATCCCTCTTAAGTTCATTATTGGCGGTCTTGAGCTCCGATATGGATTTTTCCAGTGAAGCGGACATCTCATTGATGTTATTTCCGAGAAGACCGATCTCGTTTCTGTCACTTCCATCGTATCTGGCGTCAAAATCAAGATCGACCATTCTTTTTGAAATATCGCTAAGCTTAAGGATCGGCTCCGACATTCTTCGTGAAACGAAAAATATCACAACGGAACCGAATGCTATGCCCAGAAGACCGATAAACAGATAAAATCTGTTGGCATATCTTGCGGATTCCCAGATGCTTTCAAAAGGCGACCTGATCAGGAAAGAAAAGCCGTTATCGAGCTTCCCGTACATCTCGAGAAAAGAATCATTCATGGATGAAGTCTTTCTGATCTCGTAATAATCATTCTTTTCGATGACATCGATCATTACCGGCTCACGGGGCATGCCGAAAATATAGCCTGCAAGCACCATGCCGATGTCTCTTTCACCGCTCCTCGAAGAATACACAAGATCGGATTCTTCATTCATTATGACGATGGAGAGGTTATTCTTCATGGCAAGATCATCCAGCTGTCTTGCAACATAAGCATCATCCCCCTCAAAGGAAGACTCCTCCGTCTTTTTCAGGATCTCATCATAGGTATTTCGGAACGTTTTAAGTCTTGCGTGCTCGTAATACTTGGGAAGGAAAACGGAACTCAGAAAAATAGTGATGAAGACAATGCCGGCCATCAGTCCGGCAAAATATAAAGTATATTGCCATTTAAGAGAAATGATCTTCTTTTTTTTCTTCGGAGGAATCGACAACTATTATTTCTCCTCAAACTTGTAGCCCATGCCCCAAATGGTCCTGATCATCTCACCGGCTTTGTCGCCGAGCTTGGCACGGAGCTTTTTGACATGAGTATCAATGGTTCTGGCTTCGCCAAAATAATCATAATCCCAGACATTGTTAAGGATCTTTTCCCTGGAAAGTGCAATGCCCTTATTCTCAATGAAATACTCAAGAAGCTCAAACTCCTTGAAACTGAGGTCGACGGGAACATCATCCACGTAAACCTGATGTGCGGCCTTGTCCATCCTGATGCATCCGACGCTGATAACATCACCGCCCTGTTCACCTGGAGCAGTCCTTCTGAGCAGGGCCTTCACCCTGGCAACAAGGATCTTAGGAGAAAAAGGCTTGGATATGTATTCATCGGCTCCGATGGAGAAGCCGTTCAGTTCATCTTTTTCTTCGGATTTGGCGGTGAGCATGATGATCGGAACCTGCGATGAAGCACGAATGGTCCTAGCAGCGGTCCACCCGTCCATGACAGGCATCATGACGTCAAGAATGATAAGAGATATTGAGGGATCTGCTTGAAAAGCATCAACGGCTTCAAGACCGTTTGCGCATTCGATGACCTGAAAGCCTTCCTTCACAAGGAAATCCCGGACAAGCTTTCTCATTCTTTCTTCATCATCAACAACAAGTATCCTGACACTGTCCATTCCATGCTCCATATACGAATCCATCCGTTACAAATCCGTATCACTCCATCCCAAGTTCTTCCAACTCGAGGGAAAGTTCCCGCTCTGCCTCCCTGACAGCCTCCTCTCTTTCGGTAAGCTGCTGGTCCCACGCCGCATACCTGTTGGTGATCGCGGTCTCATAATTCAGGATATTGGGCTGATCGGTATTCTTTGCGATCCAGAACATTATTATCACGCCTATGATGAGAGCTATGTTCAGCACAATCGAGGCAAAAAGCACACCGGCAGGTTCCTTCTTTTTCTCAGACGCCTTTGCGGGTTTCTTTTTCTCGGAAGTTGAATCATAAAACATATATAGAGGAATGGCCCTTACTTCATCCTCGGAATAATCGAGAGTATCAATAAGATATTCCCTCATTTCCGACAAAAAGCCGATTCCGACAGGTGTCTTGAAGAATTTCTCGTCAATTGCCTTATCGTAAAGAGCCTTGACCGTGTCTGCATCACCCTTGTCAAGATGCTCCTTGAGATAGTCGATCTTCTTCATCTCGGACTGGGCCAGTATCGCATCATCAAGACATGCGAATTCATATCCAAGTGCCGTTACTCTTTCATCAGCCATGTCACCCTCACAGGCAGTGGTAAGCGAAAAGCAATCCTCTTCGCAACCCACAGCAAAATACTATCAGAAAAGATTCTCAAATTCATAAAATACACAGAAAAATCACAATTAATTATATCACAATATTGACAATTTTCGGGGAAGCTTAAGCACAATATTGAATGACACAGAAAACGTTTAAATTTATAATTTTATATTGTGAATAAAGAGAATTTCACGATTGGCATGATCATTCATGCCGATCTTAGACGGCCGGTTCATTAAGAAAGGGGTACAAAATGTTAAGAACAGCCAAGGTCAAGAACGGAATTGTAAAAGGTCTTCCCGGTAACGATCCCAGGATCACCGTATTCAGGGGAATTCCCTTTGCCGCTCCTCCCGTCGGGGAAAACAGATGGAAAGCACCTCAGCCCGTGCAAGACTGGGAAGGAGAAAGATGCTGCTATGAATTCGGTCCGATCTCTTTCCAGGACGCTCCGGGCATGGGAACAGATCTTTATTGCAGGGAATGGCATGTGGACAAGGACATTCCCATGAGCGAGGACTGCTTATATCTCAATATCTGGACTCCGGCAAAGAAGAACGATGAAAAACTTCCCGTGCTCGTATGGTATTTTGGCGGAGGATTCCAGTGGGGATACACCGCAGAGATGGAATTCAACGGTGAAGCACTTGCCAAAAAAGGCATCATTGTCGTAAGTGTCGCATACAGGCTTAATGTATTCGGTTACCTTGCTCACAAAGACATAACCGCAGAACATCCCGATGCTCCCGGCAACTACGGAATGCTTGACCAGAGAGCCGGTCTTAACTGGGTATATGAAAACATCGCAGCATTCGGCGGAGATCCGGACCGCATCACCATTGCAGGTCAGTCAGCAGGCGGAGGAAGCGTTCTCCAGCAGCTTACCTGTGCTCAGAATAATGATATCATCAAAGGTGCCGTTATACTGAGCGGCATCATCACTCCCGAGAATTCTGCCGAGGATATCTTCTCCCCTATCAGTCTTGAAAGCGCTGAAGAGCTCGGTGCAAAATTCTTCGACTTCATGGGCTTCAAGAGCCTTGAGGATGCAAGAAAAGCAACATCAAGAGAACTCCTGGACGGATATAACAGATTCAAGAACGAAGGCGGCAAGATGATGTTCCCCATCATGGACGGTAAGTTCTGTATCGGAAATCCCACCGAAAGGCTCATAGGCAGACAGTGTGCCGACGTTCCCATCATAACAGGCAACACCGCAGATGAATTTACTTTTGCAGGTGTCAATATCGTGGAAAAGTCTGTCAAGGCTGCACTTCCCAAAATGGCAGAAAATGCTCCCGGACAGAAATTCTTCTACTACCGCTTTGATCCGGACATCCCCGGTGACGGATACAAGGGAGAAAGCTATCCCGGAACATTCCATTCATGCGATCTCTGGTTTTTCTTTGACACGCTCGAGAAATGCCACAGGCCTTATACCGGAAGGCACTTTGAACTTGCTCATCAGATGAGTGATTATTTCGCAAACTTCGTAAAGACCGGCGATCCCAACGGAAAAGGTCACGACGGTGCAGTTCTTCCTGTCTGGGGATCATATTCCGCTGCAGCACCCAATGAGATGGAGTTCCTTCCCTGCGGTGCCGTTCCGAAGTTCGAAGGCGGAATCAGACAAAACGGAAGAAAACAGGGAGTTAATCCTTACCTTCCTAACTGGGAATACATTCCCGATGGCGAGCCTTATGTCTTCGGCGACAGAGTTTATGTATACGGATCTCACGATCTTCTGAGAGGCGAAACGTTCTGCCTGGGCGACTATGTCTGCTGGTCTGCTCCCGTTAATGACCTGGGCAACTGGAAATATGAGGGGGTCATCTTCCCCAAGACCGACGATCCATTCAATCCGGACGGGCATATGTGTCTCTATGCTCCCGACATCACGGTAGGACCTGACGGAAAGTATTACCTCTACTATGTCCTGGATAAAGTAAGCGTCGTATCTGTTGCAGTCGCTGACTCTCCTGTCGGTCCTTTCTCATTCCTTGGATATGTTCACTATGAAGACGGAACCAGACTCGGTGATAAGGAAGGCGACGAGCCTCAGTTCGATCCCGGCGTTCTTACCGAAGGTGACACCACTTATCTCTTCACCGGATTCTGCGGACACGGAGACAAGTCCAGACACGGGGCTATGCTTACTCTTCTTGACAAGGACATGCTCACCATCAGGAAAGCTCCTCAGTTCGTCGCACCCGGTGCACAGTATTCCGAAGGCACGGGATTCGAAGGACATGCATTCTTTGAAGCACCCTCGATCAGAAAACACGATGATACATATTACTTCATCTACTCCTCACAGGTAATGCATGAACTCTGCTATGCAACTTCAAAGAATCCCGAGGGACCTTATGCATATGGCGGCGTGATCATAAGCAACTGTGACATTGGAATAGATTCCTATAAGAGTGCTGAGGTATCGACCTGTTACGGTGCCAACAACCACGGAAGCATTGTTCAGATCGGTGATGACTGGTATATCTTCTATCACCGTCACACTCACGGAACCTGGTATTCGAGACAGGGATGTGCCGAGAAGATCAGCTTTAATGCTGACGGATCGATCCCTCAGGTCGAGATCACATCCTGCGGTCTTAACGGCAGACCTCTTGCCGACAAGGGAGAATATCCTTCCTATATCGCCTGCAACATCTTCACCGATGAGCACAAGACCTATGTCGAAGAATCCTCACCCAGGATTGTTCAGGACGGTGCCGAAAACGACAAAGGCTATTCCTACATCAAGGCGATAAGGGATAATACCACTGTCGGATTCAAATATTTCGACATGAAGGATGTCACCGGACTTAAGATCAAGACAAGAGCTTATTATCACGGAAAATTCGAGATAAGGACTTCATACGAAGGCGAAGTCATCGGAGAGATAAGCGGTGAAAGCTCCAATATCTGGGTCGAGGGAAGCTGCACATTTGATTCAAAGATTTCAGGCGTGCTTCCTCTGTATCTGACCTACAAGGGATCCGGAACTCCGAGCCTCAAGACAATAGAATTCATGCACTAAAAACAAGAGTGAACGGAGGGACGGTTCCTCCGTTCACTTTTTTCATGCAATATCAATTTTTTCATGCAATATCAATTTTTTCAATCAGTGCTTCCTGTAATATTTTGGACAAACTGTAATTCCTGTTTTCGGCTTCTTTGGCAAGCCATGCAGAAATAGAGAGCATCTTCTTTACAGCTCCGGTATCTTTATGATATTTGTTAACATCAACGCATTTATATGTTTTTATTCCATCTTTATAAAGCGGCAGAAATTCTGCCGCTCCAGTAAAAAGATATGGAAAGAGGTGAACGAAGGAACCGTCCCCCCGTTCTGGAAAGAGGTGAACGAAGGAACCGTCCCCCCGTTCACTGCTCTTTGTGTCAGATCTTACCGTCCACAATGTCCATGAGTGTTCTGAAAGTAACCTTGCCGGGAGAAAGGTCACAGACATCATCTGAATTTACGCCATCCGGAATGGGATCTTTCTCGGAAAGGACATGAGCTCCGACTTTGCCAAAGAGTTCTTCAAGCATCATCATCTTTTTAATCTGATAGATCGATCCGGTCAGGAAATCCCCATATTTGCCCTTAGGAATCCTTCCTCTGACAAGACTTCCTCCGTAAAACACAAAGGCACCTTCAATGAAAAGTCCGATGTTCATCGGAAGCCCGTCTCTGAATTTCAAGGAAATAGGCGCAAAGATCGCCTTCGAAGGATCGAAGGTATACTCTTTCTGTTTGATATCTTTACCGTTTTCATTTGTCAGGAAAAACTCGAATTCATTATTCCCGCTTCCACTGTACAGATAGACCGACATCAGCAAAGCATAATCCCTGCCTTCGATCACATATGCCTCGGCTGCACCGAGAGGCCTGGGAGCATCAACCATGTCACCGGTATAGATGATCCTGAAGTCTTCAGACATTCTCTGTCCGTTCCATCCGAAATGGGCATCTACGGAATTAAGATGCAGGTCGATGTCAACTCTTTGTTTCTCTTCATTGAACCAATGAATTCCGGCAGTAAAAGCGGTATCCTGCATGGTTTCAATAAGGGTTCCGTAAGGGAAATCACCCACAAACTGTTTTTCAGTCCAGGGAATGCTGTAATGCAGATACGAAGGAATGATGAAATACTTGCCCGAAAGACCCGAAAGTCTTTCAGCAAGGAGCTTAAAGACCTTATCCTTAAGCTTGCCGGCAATAGCACTCTTTTCTTCATCAAGTGCAGCAATCCGATCTTCTCTGACATATGTCTTGCCGTTTCTGATATTGTAAACTGCCGGAAGATTCATGTTGGAATCCTGAAGGTCCAGGGCATAATAGAGCTTTACAAGCTCCCTGTTTGAAGCTTTTCCTATGACCCTGTCAAAAGCTTCATCATCACCCGCAAATCCGAGTCCAGTGGCATTCTGAAGGCATTCAAAAGGAAGCGGCTTATGGTGCTTTACCGCAAGTCTCCTTAACCTGTTGATGATGGGAGCGCATCCGTTGTGAGTCTTAAAGCTCAGAAACAAAGGCTTGAATCTGTAAAAGATCGATGCAAGCTCACAAAGGTCAGATCTTTTGAAAATGTTATAAGCCATGTAGGTATTGCAAACATCCGATTCACGGATCAGGGAACACTTCTCTTCATTTTTTATAAGAAGAGTCGAACCCGTAGTCTTGTAAACCAGATATCTGAGAACAGATACCGGATTATCGGGAAGAGTCCCGTCCAGGTCGTATTTAAGCACCTGAAACTCGTAGCTCTTAATCTCCCCGACACTTACAGTCCCAAGAGGCATGATGTCGGAAGCAATTGTAACCATCAAGTCCGAAGGAGAAACGGTGGATCTTAAATGATCATCGATCATCTCGATTATCTTCTCTTCCGGGACAGTCTTAATGACCGTTATCTCCGAAAAAGAAAGAGGAGAATCCGGATATTCGATATCTTCTTCGGGAACAAAGGTATCACACTTAATGCCGAATTCCTCTGCGCCATATGTGGTCAGATAATGAAGGAACTGGCAGAAATAATATTCATCATCGGACATGTTCTGAACTGTGCCGAATGATTTATGGAATGTCTCATTCAGCTCCTTGACGTCCACGCCATAGTATTTCCTGCAATATTTGTAAACATCCTGACACACGGAAACAGGCCTGCCGTCCTTTATCACGACAAAGCCGTTCCTGAGACATTCCTCAGGCGAAAAATCATCCCTTCCTATCGCCTGTACCGGAATGACCTTAAAAAGTTGTAATACCGCATGTAAGGCTTTTTTATCCATATGATCACCTATTTGTAAGAAAAAGAGGGAGAATGAAAAAAGATTGTTAACAGTGGAGACGGTGAGGGGTGAAACAGTAGAAGTATCTCCGCTGTTTCACCCCATGTTTCACCTTTCAAAAATGTTGCGGGAGGTATGATATCCCCAAGATATGTTAAAAAAGGAACCTCCTATGCAACGAGTGGAGTAGACGGGAGTCGAACCCGTGTCCAAAGAACCATCCCCCTGTCCTTCTACTGTCATAGTCAGTTCTTTTGCCTTCTGCGGGCACGTTCCTTTCCGAATGAGCGCTCCTGACAAGCTCAGATGAAAAGTAGCTTCATAATACGTATGTACAGGCAAAGCTTACTGCACACCGTTTCTCACGATGCGACGCCGGAACCCCAAAGCGTGAGTGCAATGGGCCGACGAGCCCTTAAATGGGCGTCACTGCTGCGGATTAGGCAGCGAGTGCGTACTGATTTCTATCAGCGTTTATTTTTTGTTGCGATTAACGGATCGCACCGGACAGCTTCTCCAGTTTCAAATTCCCTGTCGAAACCTTAACTACCCCGTATTTAGTTTTTTATATTATACTGCATGAAACATTCCGATATCAACGAAATATACCTTCACGCATCATGCAGGATAACTACTGCCTTATATTGACCTTGAAATCCCTTGCCGCTTCTCTTGCCCTGTCTTTCTTTGCAATTGATTCCCTCTTGTCGTAGAGCTTCTTACCTTTGGCAAGTCCTATGCGGACCTTTGCACGTCCTTTTGAAAAGTAAACCTCAAGAGGAACAAGAGTATATCCGTCACGTGACACGGCACTGTCGAGCTTGAGGATCTCGGATCTGTGGACCAGGAGCTTTCTGACTCTCATGGGATCCACATTGAAGATATTACCCTTTTCATATGGCGATATGTTCATTCCCATGATCCAGAGCTCGCCGTTTTCGATCCTCACCCAGGATTCCTTTATGGAACACTTACCGAGTCTCAGTGACTTGACTTCCGTTCCGACAAGCACGATACCGCATTCATACTGTTCTTCGATGAAGTAATCGTGGAACGCTTTTTTATTGTTTGCAATGAGCTTGGTATGCTCTTTTTCGTTACTCATAATATATTCTTATCATTTTCCAAAACTATTATCAATAAACTTACAGTTCAAAAGATCATACAGGCACAAAATCAAGAGTCCTCTGGTCCAGATTGGCAGCACAGACCTTAACCCTTACCTTGCCGCCGATAGCATAGAATCTCCTGCTCTTCTTGCCGGTAAGTCTGAGAAGCCCTTCGTCAAAAGAATAATCATCACGGGGCAGGTCATATACGGATATCATACCCTCGATTGTGTTATCAAGCTTTACAAATACTCCGTATCTGGTAACACCGGAGATGATGCCGTCAAACTCCTCGCCCATATGATCGGCCATATATCTGATCTGCTTTAGTCTGTCAACCTGATACTCGGCTTCCTGCGCTCTTCTTTCGCATACGGAAGACTTTCTGCACACCTCCGGAAGTATCTCGTCATAATGCATCTTAAGGTTTTTATCCATCATCCCGCGCAGAGTTTCCTTAATGATCCTGTGGATCTGCAGATCGGGATATCTTCTAATGGGCGAAGTGAAATGACAGTAATACTTAAAAGCAAGTCCGAAGTGTCCGGCACAGAGAGATTCATACTTAGCTCTTTGCATGCTTCTTAATGCAAGCGTCTTGATCAGAATTTCAAAGGGAGTTCCCGTGCAGGAATCCAAAAGAGAGGCGATTTCGGATGAAGTAATTCCCTCCTCATCAGCATTGTTTCTTTTTTTGTAAATCCTGCCATTAACAGACAGACCAAGCTTAGTCATCAGATCAAGAAGTTCTCTTATCTTCTCTGTATCGGGATCTTCATGTACCCTGTAAGCAAAAGGAATCTTCAACTTGCAAAAATGCCTGGCAACCGTCTTGTTGGCAAGAAGCATGAACTCCTCGATCAGAGACCTCGAAGGACTGCTCTGACGCATCCTGACATCAAGCACCTTGCCTTTATCATCCACGTCAATCTCACATTCATGAATGTCGAATTCTATCGATCCTTTGTCAAAGCGTCTTTTTCTTAATACCTGTGATACTTCATACATCTCGTTAAGAACTTCGGCATATTCAAGGTAAGAAGTATCGGGCGTGCCTTCAAGAGCCCTGTCGACAGCGCTGTAAGTCATTCGCATTGAAGAACGAATGACGGATTCTGTAATGTAATGATCCTTAACTTTACCATTATCATCAACGAGCATGATGCATGAAAGCGCAAGCCTGTCTTCATGAGGATTGAGAGAACATAAACCGTTTGACAGCTTTTCCGGCAGCATCGGAAGCACGCTTCCGGGGAAATATACACTGCATCCTCTTTCCAGAGCCTCGACATCAAGTGCTGATCCTTCAGTCACATATTCGGATACATCTGCGATACTAACGCCCACTACATAGTCGTCACCGTATTTTTCCAGGCTTACGGCATCGTCATAATCCTTCGAATCATCCCCGTCTATTGTGAATGTTTCAACGTCTCTGATATCAAGTCTCTTACCCTTGCCGGAAAAACTTTCACCGAACACATCCGACAGTTTTACAACCCTGCAAAGATCATCAAGAGCATCCGAAGAAAGGCTTCCCCCGATGGTTCCGTCACCGCATATACTGTCACACAGATCAAGTGCTTCAGCCGGGAATTCGGTCTTAAGTCCCAAAGCCAGGCTGACTGAAAGCTCATCCGTAAAAGGATCATCATTACTTCCTATCACTTTGACGATCTCACCTTCAGGGGACCTTTTGAACTCACCGTAATCGGAGATTCTCGCAAGGACCTTCTGTCCTGTGACAGCACCTGCAGTGCTCCCCTTCGGAATGAAAAGATCTGAAGCAAGCTGACCTTTATCAGGGATCACGAAACCATATCCGTTTCGGATCTCTTCGAAGGTTCCGACGATCTGAGTGATGCTGTGTTCAAGGATCCCTATGACCTTGCCCTCTCTGGACTTATCATCATGTCCTTTTCCGTGACCCTCTTCACCTCCAAGAGGTCCGGGTGTGAGGAGCTCTATTTCAACCTTATCGCCATGAAACGCATATCCGGTAAATCTTTCGGATATAAAGACATCTTTGGCAAAGCCATCAACCTTCACAAAGCCATAGCCCTTATCGGTAGCCGAAAAAACACCGTCATATCTGTAAAGCTTCCCGCCCTTGTTCTTTGAACCGGTCTTCACCTTGGTCTGTCGCTTTCTCCTGACTGCAGGCTGTGAGGGCTTAGTAGCTGAAGATTTATTAATTTTTCCGTAATTTCCTTTTTTCTTCATACAACAATCATCTCACTAATATCCCTTTATCAAAAGATATTAAGCTGAGTCTTTAATGCATCCTGTAAAACCTGTGAAAAATTGATCCCCGCTTTAACAGCAGCTTCATTAAGCCAGGCCGGTATTGATAAAGTTTTCTTAACCGCTGCATTATTAAGAGTATGTCTGTAAACAATAGTATCAACACATATAAGATAGGCAAATTCATCCTTCTTCATCTTAATTCTGTTAATATTCGACGGATCAGGAATAGCTTTCTTAGAGTCCTCGAAATCGACAAGCATTACAGATAAAGCATCATTTGCCATCTTTAATGAATCCTGAAGATCATCTCCGCTTGCAAAGCAGCCATCGATATCAGGAAATCTTACAGAAAAGCCTCCATCTTTTTCCGGAGTAAAAATTGCAGGATAAATATACTTAGCCATCATAACCCTCCGATCACTTCAGGCCGGCAGCTTTATATATACTCTCCACAGTTCCTGTTTATATTTCTTTAGAAAGATGCCTCGGAATAGTAAATTGCCTGCCAATATCCGGATTGAACCAAACATCATGTTCTGCTCCGTGCCTTATTACGTATGTCAAACGTTCACTTGTGAAAATGCGAATTTCACATAAGTATATTAATTATATCATTAATATACAATATTGTCAGTGTAGATCTTATATTATAGGTAAAAAAATAGGGCGCCCGCATAACGGACGCCCATAATCCGCTTTATTATATTAGCTTAAAGTTCAGGAGTATCGCAAGAAGGATGAAAAGAACCGCCAAGACTCTTGTGATCTTGACTAATGCGCCTTCCATGCTGCGTCCCTTATTCTTCCCCCAGTAGCTCTCTGCTGCTCCGGCGATTGCTCCCAAACCCTGGGATTTGCCTTCCTGCATGAGAACGACTACTGTAAGGACCAGGCAGTCAATTATAAAAAGTATTGTTAATATCAAACGAAGAGCACTCATATAAAACCTCTGATCTGAACAAATAAAGTTCCAACAAACTATATTAAAATAGCATAAGTCTTAAATAATTGCAAGACCCTTGTATAATCAGCCCAGGTACGCCTGAACCCTGATCTGAATAGCAGATGCAACCTCTTCGGGAGTCCTTCCCATATCAGCGCCCTTAGCCGCTTCATCCTTGATGATATCAACTATATCCGTATTGATGAAATACAGCACATTGCTGGAGAGAACAAAATCCAAAAGTTCTGCCTTTTCCGCATCGTTCATATAAGGCATCTCATGTTCTTCATCAGCAAAATAATATGTAGGTCTTTCACCCTCCATACCATATTGATCGGTATAGACGCCGTCTTCGCAACAGACTTCTATATTGTTTTCAAGGGAATCAAGAAGCACGGGAAGCATATAAGGATCATCCTGCCCTTCAGGCAAAAGCTCAAACTTGATGAAATCCCAGCACTTATCAAGATTATCCGAACCGGCCTTAAGGAGATAATTGGTGCTGAAATAGATACTTGAACCCATTCCGTTAGGTGAAGGGAATCCGATAAAGGAAGGCTTGCCTCCAAAATTAGAATAACCGTTCACCATGGCATCGGTGGGATTTGAAAATGTTGTGGTCTCGAGGAGCACTTCGCCGTTTTCACGCATCTCTGCTTCTCTGTCCCAGTATTCATATGCCCATCCGTCATCAAAATAGATCGTCTCGGGAAGAGACATCGCATATCCGAGAAGTCTCATGAAAGAAGGATCGGTAAAGTCACAGGTACCGTTATCCAAATTAACCCAGGATGATCCGGTCATGTTCATCAGTTCCTCAATGAAGACATCCCTTGTGACGTAAGGATCAAACATATGATTGCCGTTTGCAGTCAATTCATCGGAAACATTCAGGAAATCCTCAACGCTCCAGCTCTCATAACCGCTTACGTAAGCCTCAGCACCCATTACCGTATGGACATTAAAATACGGTACCAGCCTGAAGAGCTTGCCATAGGTTGAAGCAGCTTCAAATACATTAACAGCATAGTCATCCAGACTCATGTCAGGATCTTCTTCGATAAGTGCACCGATGTCAGCAAGAAGACCGGCCTGTGCCGCAGGTCTGATATCGATGTCATCCATATAATCGAGACAGATAATATCGCACATCCTGTCATTCATCATGTCTTCATAAAGCTTGTCAGCCCATGCATGATAATCATCATTTCTTTCATAGAATCCATATTCCTTGACAACGATCCTGCATCCGTTATCGGAAGTATTAAAATCGATCATATGACGGAACAGATCATAACTGAAATAATGGAATGCCAGAGTGATGACCGGCTGCTCAGGGATCTCTTCGGGATCCTTGGGAGTACAGATTGCAAAATGCGGTGCATCCTCAAGATCGTAATACAGGCAAAGAATCTTATCCAGACCGTCTATGGGCAGAACACGATTAACCGTGCTTACAGGCATGTCACTGTTAATGTAATCAAGGAAAATGCTGCCTTTTTCGCCGGGCTTGCAGTACTCAAGTCCTGAGTGATGAACGAAAATATATCCCTCATCGGTGTATCCGACGGAATATGAACTTCCGCTTCCAATCTGATCGAACTTGTTGGTATAAGTAACCTCAAGAGTATCGACATCGATAACTCCTTCGGTTACTGCATCGCTTCCAAAGACATCGGTCCACTTAAGGACATGAAGACCATCCTCACGTGCAAAGAGAGATCCGTAGCTGGCTGCCCAGTCAGCAATGTTGGTATTGGTCACAACAACTGAATTCTTCGGATCGTCGAATCTGTTTTCGTCAAGAACGACTCCTGCGATGTAATTATCATAGTCATTATAGTATTCATAAATGAATACAAGCTTATTATCTTCTGAGAAAACCAGGTCATCTTTGTTTCCGTAGCTTCCGATGTCAATGGGAAGAAGGCTTGTGCCAAGGCTTTCTCCGCTCCTGTTCCATCTTACGTCAAAGAAACTGCATGTACGCATATCCATCGAATCATAGCTTTCGATCTCAAGAACAGATTCGTAAATGCCGTCACCGACATAATTGAATCCGGAATATGATACATATTCAACACGGTCATGCTTAATGGAATATTCCTTCAGAAGATCCGAAGCTGAATCATAAACCACGCCCGTGCGGTCACGATTTGCAAGAACGACCTCGGATACAGTCTCGGATGCATTCTCGGCTTCATATTCAGTGATTACAGGAAGCGAGAACGAGACAGGTTTTCCGGCATTTCCGTTCTCATCAATCTCAACATATGAATAAGCCCAGTTGCCGTAATCATCATATCGCGTGATCACGCCATAGAATCCGTTTTCAGTCTCTCCATAAGACCAGACGCTGCAACTGTAAGTGAGGCCTTCCACATCGATATTCCTGACTTCATAAACATTTTTCCTGGCAAGCTCTGCTCCGGGATAATGAACGACTTCGACAGGTTCATCCGGATCAGTGACAGGATCTACATCCTCATTATCCTCGTCTTCATCTTCCTCATCCGAGATGACAGTGCCACCGTCATTCCCCCCACATGCAGCAAGAGAAAAGACCATTACCATAATTGAAAACAGTGCGATAAGCTTTTTAAAGTTTTTCGTAATTCTCACCTCTTAACAATAAATATCTTTGAAATTATGTCTTATGGCACGGTATATGTCCGATGCCTTTTCATTACGATAGAGCTTCTCTATCTCATCATGAATCTCAGCAAGCCCCTTTTTCCCACCGCTCTTCCTGATGATCTCAGAAATCTGAGTAATCATTTCATCGGATTCATCCGGGAACAAAGTCTTCAGCCGCTCATCCATGGTTCCTGATAGTTCCGGCTTAACTGCAGGTGTTTTATCCGCAGATTGTCCGGACGTTCGGGCCTTAGCCGTTTCCGGCTTAGGAGACTGAGACTCATCAGATGAAGCTTTAGCATTATGAGACTTATCAGAAGCAGGTTTTGCAGCCTGTGCTTTATCAGCAGCCTGTTTATCAGCTGCGGTCTTAGCTCTCTGAGTCTTTTCAGATGCTGTTTTTGCCGTCTGTGACTTTTCGGATGCCTGCTTGGCTGTCTGTGCCTTATCAGCTGCCGTTTTGGCTGTCTGTGCCTTATCAGCTGCCGTCTTATCGCTTGAAGCCTTACTATTCTGAGTTTTTTCAGAAGCAGGCTTAGCTGTAGAAGCCTTGTCGGCGTCCGGCTTTGTGACCGTCGGCTTATCCCCTGGCCTGGCTGTGGGCTTCTTCACTCCGAAGAGTGACTTTTTGGGAGCCTTGGCCGGTTTGCCCGATACCTGAAAAGCAGTCTTTCTCGTGACATCCACATCTCTGCCTTCCCAGAACTTGATCACGGCATCGTATCCGCTGTCATCGGAAATGATGCAATAATCGGCATTTTCGTTATTTCGGATCAGATATCCCAAATACGAAACCAGCTGGAAATCAAGACCGTTCTTACCTGTATGACACTGAATGAGTTCCACACTTTTGCCTGATGAGATGACACCATTAAGATCCTCGTAGGAAACATTTCCCGAATTCATCGTATAGAACACATAGATCTTATCATTCACCGTCATCCTGTCCAAAAGCATGGTCCAGACAGTTCGTACATTCTCCGTATCGATCAGATATACCGTATGATCTATAAGCGGCTCCTGCACTTCAGTCTTCCTTGAAAAAATCGACATTCCGTTACCTCCTTTCCTCATATATTTACGCACTCTTTACATAAAAAGGAGCCTGCTTACCGGCAAGCTCCCCTATGTCCTGCGTATAGTAATATAATGCACTAAATCACGAAAAAAATCAAATTTTGAAGGTCAGAAAAACACTTGAGAAGTCTTAGCTGTTGAGATAAGCCTCCACATCCCTGTCAATGGACTGAGCCGCCTGTTCAGCGGAAATAGTGCCTTCAAAGAACTGAGCGGCATAATCCATGACAATCTGTTCCACATAATAATCCGAAAAAGCCATTTTATCGCATTTTTCAATCTTGGATACGATATAAGCAGCCTCATCCTCATTGGGTGAAAATACAGTATATTCCACGCCATCCAGGGTATAAACGAAGTCCTCGGGTTTCCATGCTGTAGGATACACATTTTCCTTCCAGGCTGCATACCCTTCAGCGGTTACGGGAATGCTTAAAGTATAATCGGTCTGATATTCGGAAGTCAGATACCTTCTGATTATCGTCCAGCATTCGTTGGTATTGGCGTTACCTGACATGACCATAAAGCTGCAATCCGCTGAAATGACACCGCTGGGATTAGAATCTGAAGGGAAACCGATATCTATATACTGACCCTGACAGAATTTTGTAGCATCCAGATGGATGTCGCCGATCCTTATCCAGTCACCTGCTATCAAAGCTCCGCCCTGATAACTCTCGGAATTTCTCAAAAGATTGATCGCACTGATATCAGCAGGAAGAGTCGATGCATAATTCAGCAGGCTTGTAAATCCCTCGGAATCAAACGAGGCAGTTCCATTCCGGTAATCAACATAATCATATCCGTCATAGAAAAGGATCTTCTGAATGAAAGTAACCTGTGTGTCATTATCAAAAGCATATTTATATTCAGGCAGCGTGGATGTAAATGAACTAAATGCAGATATATCCCAGCTTGAAGTCACATCAAACGGTCCGGCCTGACCTAAAACAGTATCATACGAATAAGAAGGCACTACCGCATAAATCTTATCCTTTTCATAAAACAGCTCGGAAGCCTTATCGGAAAAAGAAATGCCCTTCAGCTCAGAATCCTTATAAATCACATCAGACAGTTCAGATAATCTGTCGTCAGCACAAAGCGTGCTGATAAAATCCTTATCATACCCTGTGGAATTAAGAATTATATCCGGTGAAAGTCCTCCTTCAATATCACTCTTAAGCAAATCCCAGGCTTCCTGAGGCGTTCCCGAAATGGCTCTGTCTGAATAATCATATACGGTGATCCTGAAGTCTTTATGATAGATATTATAGTTATATATATCTTCCATCAAAGAAATATCAAGATCAGTACATGCCAGCAGTATTGCTGTCCTGTTAAAGAAACCGTCTGCATTCCTGTTAAAGCATGCCAAAACAGTATTACCCACGGCATCCTTATATATTCCGGAAAATGAATCATCGTCCCTGACAGCTATAACTTCGAAGCCCAAAGCAACCATGTCCGAATTGATGAAGTCAAAATACTTCGACAAATAATTGCCTTCAGCATCAACTCGTGAAACGCCTGAAGATGCAATAGAATAATTTGCCCCATCACTCAGTGAACGAACCGTATGATAATCTTCAAATTCGACCTCTTCTGTACATTCGACTATTGATATGCATTTTCCGTCAGCACTCCACTGGACTTTGTAAAATCCGGTAACTGAGCCGTTCTGATCACGTTCACTAAGTGAAGCATACAGATTACAATATCCGGAAAAAGAACCGTCATCGTTAAAGGAAAAGCCATAATAATCAATCGAATTCGTTATGAATTCATAAGGCTGCAATATCAGATCCTTGCAAATATCGGAAAAAATGACCTTGCCATCCTTATCGCTGATCGGCAATACAAGATCACCGGAATAAATAACCTTACCCTCAGCAGAAACATTAATGAAATACAGATTTTTTCCCTGATCAAAATTCGAAAGGATATATTCATATCCTGAATCTGTAACTGTATAAGATTCACAAATAAAGCTTTCAGAAATAAATGAAGTATCTATTATCTGTGATTTAAACGCTCCTTCATTTAATATCGAAGTTTCTGTATTATAATCACCTGCTTCAAGAGAAGGCTTTCCGCAACCGCATAATACAAACAGGAGCAAACAGCTTATGAATAATTTCCGGAAAAAAGAATTCATATAACCTCCAAGGTCCTAACAAAATAATAAGCCGGAGATCCTAGGATCTCCGGCTTAATGTTAATTACTTATACACCATGTACATAGATATAACCGGAATTGGTATCATGATCAGAAAGATGGAAAACCTTATCAGTCTTAACTCCACTTATTCCACCTGTTACAGAACCAATTACATTGTTAACATCATGGGTACAATCACCCAGTGAACCATAATTGACATTTGATTGAGGAACATATCTGAAGGTCGAATCAAATGAGATCCTGTAATTATGTCCTTCAAGGAACTGAGCATTATCTTTGAATTCAATCCTCTCACACATGACACCATAATCAGGATATGCATTCTCATCATAATTCCTAATGGTATAAGAATCAGTATGGTAAGGATTTTCAAGTGTCGGCGAAGGTATTACAACATCAGAAATATTTACGCCATTTGCTGAATCCCAAAAAGCACTCTCAACCGTGTATATCTGGTAATTGGATATAGAGACATTTGTCCAGTTGCTCTCTACAGCCGCACCTGCTGTCGTGGGATAACCACTTGCATCGGTAGGACCGGTATACTCCTGAACGGTGAATCCAACATGTCTGTTGTTCTTCTCACACACTGAATCAAAATATACATAAAACTCATGCTGCGTACTACCACTGGAAGAATCGTAATCATGCTTATAGTAATGAGCCTGATCACTTCCGTCGTAAGTTCCGGTCAGGAACTGCTGAGTATTAGTATCATAGATTCTGGGAGTTGCAGCCGGTACTTCGGTACCGCCGGACCTTGCAATAACAAAATTACCGTTCTGATCGTATACGCTGAATGTTACTTCCACGATATAAGCCTTATCAAGTTCGAAGAAATAACCTTCATATCTGCCACTGTTATCACTGTAACACTGTACAAACTGGTGTCCACCGGTAGAGGATTTAAGCAAAGTCCACTGATTAGTCCTGTATACAACATATGCCTGAGAATCAGGAATACCGGCAAAATCAGCAGAATTATACTCATATGATCCGTACGCACCCGGATTTACATACTCTTTATACTTGAATGAAGTGAAATAGTTAAACTGAGAATGAACCTGATTGTAGGTATACCCCAAGCCATACAAATATGTCTCAAGCCAATCAACAAACTCAGAATTGGGATGTCCTATCTCAAACGAAGGAGTATTTCTGGAAATACCATATCCGGGGAAATCCCAAGGATCGTAATGAGGATCACTGGGCTTCTTGACAACAAATGAAGCATAATAAGCCATTCCGCCATCGCCATAGGAGAAATTATGACCTGAAATGCTGGTTGCCCTGTTTACGGGATCAACACCGATATTAAAGGAAGTGGTATTAGTAGCAGAAAGGCTTCCTGAATGAGTAGCAACAGCTACTACATAGAGATCCTTATCAAGGTCATCCCTAAGCTTGATGGCTATGCTGGGAGTGCCACTTAATGAATACACTGTAGCAGTTGTGTCAACATAACTCGTAGCATCAACCCATGCAGTGTCTGCATCATTTCTCATTCTGTAGAAGAACTGTACCTGAGATGCATCATTATATCCGTAAATACCATTATCGTAGGGAGCAGTTATATGAGAATCATTGTTGGTGACAGGGAGATTGAACTCAACAGCTTCATAAATAGCACCGTTAGTTCCTGCACCGGTACCGCCTGAGGAGTAAATAGCCTCAGAAACGCCGCATGATAAACCTGTAGCTCTTCTGATCCTAATTGTTAAAGTCTTAGGATCTGCATTTCCGTTTGAGTTATGTGCAACAAACATATAAACAACGTCAGAAGCAGCATTATCAGTGGAAGTACATGTAACTTTCCATTTGTTGGTTCCGGCAATTCTTTCCATCTTCATGGTAGAAGCGCCACCATCGATATAGTCAACTTCAGTACCTGAAGCCTCGAGCATATGGAACTCGGTATTGTCGGGATCGCAGCTGTAAAGCATTGCGGTAAATGTGAACGAAGCAACCTTTGTTCCGTCATCGCTGTTATGAGAACTATTCTGACCCGGCTCGAGATATACATAATACTCTCCGCCAATCTGAGGAAGATCAAATTCAATTACAGGCTTGACGCCGACAGGATCTCCGCTTGTTGAAATGAAGTCGTGATTTCTGGAAGTGGAATCGGTAACAGCATGATAAGTTCTGTCATTGACACTGAAGTCAAGAGAAATCTTAACGTTCCTGTCAGTATCAAAAGTAGAATCGAATAAACATCCTATGACATTTTCAGCAAGCACTCCGCTCTGAAGTCCGTCAACAGGATGATCATAAGTATAAGTTAACTGGGTTCCTACTCTTTCAATAGTAATGGTAAGCTCACCAAGTTCATCATCAGGATGAGTGATGATAAGCTTAGATCCGCCATCGGAAACGGTGACATACTGTGCATCCATTATCCAGTCGCAGATCAGATTGGAAGCAACCTGAGCTTCTTCCTGAACATTGACTTCGGAAGATCCTCTGGTATAGCTTCTTGAACTTACATACATGGCACCGCCGACAGCTGTACCGACAACTGCAAGTATAGCCATGGAAATGATAAGCTCAACCATAGAAAGACCGGCTTTACCTAAAAATCCTTTCCATTTTGATAGTTTCTTCATCATTTTGCTCCTTCTGTTCACATGTTCACAACTATATTATGTGCAATACCGGGATGAAGATTCTGTTCAACCCCCAAATAAAACTCAAAATCTACACAATAAAAATATCAAAACCAAAATGCAAAATCAACAATTTAACCAAATTTAACCAAGAAATTTTCAAAAAAATCGTGATTTAGGATCATAATGAGCAGTCACTAGCCCAATGAGTCGAGACTCTTCCGGTAAATTTATCGATTTTGATGTGGATCTCACGGCTTGTATTGGTAACTGCTATTTCAACAACCGAAGCAGGGTTTGTGGTAGCGCTACCGTTGCTTCTTGAGAAATCTATCCTCACAACTGATGAAGCCAGGGATGAGCTGGATCCGTCACTGTAAAGAAGATTTACCTGAACGCCGGGACGTCCTACATCGAAAAGTTCTCCATAGGGCTTGCCGTCAACATACATCTGAAGATGAACTCCATCTGCATCCTGTGCTATCGTCAGGTACGCTTCTCTCTTACCGAGTGCCAGACCTCTTGTCTGCTCAAGCGAAGAAGCAATCTTCTCGGCGCATGAGTTAACATGCTTATCGGTGGCAACTCTCGTTGAAAGTATTGTCGCTGCTCCTATTATCGTCATGATAGCAAGAACAATGATTATTTCTATAAGAGAAAGTCCCTGATCATTCAGTTTTATGTTATCTTTCTTGTTCATAAAGCAAACCCTTAATATTTCTGCCAGTTAACATAATAAATCAGCTGATAAACATCCCAAGCCTCGTAGCCGGTAGTACCTGATCCGCCTTCCCAGTCAAGAGGAGGGAACTGCAGTGCTATATCAGTAGTGATAATGGATCTGTAATCACCCCTGACCGAAACAACACATACATTCTTGAAAACGATCCTGCACTTGTCGGGTGATAACAGCATTCCTGAAGTATCAGTAGTCGCAAGCTGAACGAATTCCTGATAGTTCTCTTCGGGAGTACCATGGCAAAGATTATCGGGAATTACAATATATACTCCGTCTTCATTAAAGTACTTATAATCATCGGTACCCGAAATCTTCTCATCAAACAATGATCTAACATAATTATATGCAGGAATATCGGCTCCGGATCCGGGATCATGCAGTACATCAACTCCCGAAGTATTACAGATAACCCTGTCATTACTGTGATCGGAATCATCAATGATGATACCGTCATCAAAAGCCACATTACTGTAAGTAAGATTCTTGACAATATACTTTATGGGGAGAACATTATCGCTGACAACAATGCCATCGCCTATAGTCGAGTGTCCATAATTATCAAGAAGTATAGCCTGTAAAGAATCATATACATTCTGATAAAAATCTTCTCTTCTGGCATCTGCTGTTGCAAGAACAACATATCTGGTGTTGGTCATTCTAAAGCCTTCGTTAAGTGCCTCTGAATAAGGAAGCACTATATTAGCCTCGATTGCTTCCAACGGTGCCTCGGAATCATAGAAAGCCACCTTGGTATTAAACTCTGACTTCTTCATTCTGTAATTAATTCCGGAAATGTACAGAATGATGGTCGCAAGTATGCTTACGAACAATAACACGATTATGCTTACGATCAGCGCAGAACCTGAATTATCGGAATGTATTCTCTTGTATAATCCTTTATTCTTTCTCATAAGATCACCAATTTAAGAAATCGCCTGACATGCCTTCCGTAACGATAGGACTTGAACCACCTCTGGGATAAACCACTACTTTAACTCTGTAGCGGGTATTATACATAACAATCTCACTTGCAGGAGCAGTCAATCTGTCTCTTGAATAATAAGGAATAGCTGCCTCATCTGCCAAAAGAGCAGATTCCATATAGAACCTGGTATTGTCAACAGAAGGATTGGGAGCATCAACATCACGTAGCTGATCGAGATAAGGCATTTCAGAACCAGCTTCTATCCTTAACGCTTCAGTCGTCATATTATGCCAGAAAGAACCGGTAGGAGGCTCATATGAGGTCAGATGAGAAACAAATGCAGAGCAATACAGCTCATCATCAGTAACATTTCTCATGAAGTTGTGATAAAGATATGAATCAAAATTTGCATTTCCATAGATGATTTCAGGCTCGTAATCATCATCTACACTATCAAGAACAAGATCATCAAGATCATCATTATACTGTTTGAAAATATAGACATCCAGCTTGTCGAGAGCTTCACCGTCAGCATTGACAGGAACGTCGGTAAGATTATTGTTTATCTCTATATGATCATAGAAATCTGCTTTGGTATCCATTCCGGGGAATGTATTGACGCCAAAGTATGCAGGGAAATAATAGAAATAAACAGCTGAAACAGGAGGATCTGACGGATCAGAATCCATATAGAATGAGAAACTATCGTCAGCATTAACACCTGCATCACCGGGCGCTCCTAATTCAGCACGATAGAATGATGTGGTCGTTGACATGCTGCCCTGGACATATACATTTGCTGTACCACCACCGGGAAGAGCAGCATTGTTATGATAAATCCTGAAACTTGATGATCCATCATAGCCAAGGAAGAAATAATCAACACTGATCCTGACATCATCATCATTTACATCAATAACGATCAGACGGTCAATTTCAAGCTTATCGGGCTTGATGTCACTTTCATTAAACTGGGTTTTAACAGTAGCAGACGTAGTTCCGCCGCCTACAATATGAACCTCAGTTGCAGCATCAACCACATTCGTTTTAATTTCGGAAATGAGCTCGTTGACAGCGACCTCATCCTGTGCTCTGAGAATACCGGGCAGAGATCCTGCAAAGTTCGCAGTATTGGAACTCATGGACTGAATTGTTGAAAGATCGGAAATAGCTCCGTCAATCTGCTCAAAGTATACGCGAACATCGTAATGTCTTCTTGTGGTAGATCCTGCATCAACGGCATCACCGGTAATATTAGTAGCTATAACATCCTCAAGAAGGATATAATTACCCATTGCATCAGAAACATACGAAGCACTTCCGATACTGAAACCTGTATTTTCAGCAAGCTTGGCCTGGAGGGTGGCGGCATCCGTCAGATCATCTCCTGCCATATCGGTAGCTCCAGTATTAAGACCTTTGCACTGCTCGATGATAGCCTGAGCAATTCCGGTAGCCTGCATGGTCTGCTGGGAGCGGAAATTGAAACCGGTAGAATATACAAAAGCATAAAGCATAGGAATTACTGCCGCCGCAAAAATAGCCATGGCAACAAGCAACTCGACCAGCGTCATACCACTATTCTTTTTGTCAAAATATTTTTTTCGATTCATATCCGCTCCGAGAGTTTACATGCGTTTAAACAAATTACTAATTAGATCAGTTGCCCTCAACAGTTTCTGTAATAACTGTGCCGTTGACACCGAACAGATTCTCAATACCGGTATCATAAGCAATTACAGGGGGCTCTGAATAGCTGCATCCTGCATTCCTTACAGAATAGAACGAGATGAGTGCATCTCCGTGAATCAGCCCTGACTCGGTAATGCTGAAAGTCATCTTACCGATTGCAAGGTTATAATTGCCGTTAGCAATCTCTCTGACCATGCCCTTGAGGCCTTCGTAAGTAAGATCACCCTTATAGTCAACATCAAATCTGTTAAAGATAATGGCATCGGTATATGCTTCAATGCCTGCAGCAGTAACAGTTTCAGCAGCTATGGTCCTTACGGCAGTGGGCTTAGCAAAACCGATGGACTCAAGAACAAGCGTTGAATATGATCCGCTGTGAAGATTGTAAGCTTCAAAAAGTCCATCCTCGAATCTTGCATCACCGGGATATGCTGAGAAAACCTGTGCGATCGCAGCGGTCATTGTCTCGGTATCCTTCTTGTTCTGCTCTTCGGTCAGATAATAGGTTTCAAGAGAACTGATCCTGGTCTCAAGATTTCTGTTTTCGTTGTTTAATCTGGTAGCTTTATCTTCGAGTTTCTTATAACCGAAGAAATATGCAAGTCCGACCAGAAGCACACACATGAGAACTGCGGACAAAAACTTTGATTTATCATCAATCTTAAAATTTTTCATTATCAATTACCCTCCCCGGCAGCTTCAACATTGTTCTGAACAACAACCTCATCTGCAGGAGCATATGTACAACCTACAGTAAATGATATAAATCTTCTGACGTAATACTCTTCACCTGATTCGGGATCCAATCTGAGATAATAAGTTCCGATGCGCTTGAAGGAAAGAGGTGAATCGCCTTCAACTTCCTCGTCGCCTTCGGTAGCGATCTCAATCTCGATAATCTCAACTTCGTCATCATCTCCGTCTTCATCATCTTCATCATCTACATCATCGTCATCATCTTCATTTCTGCCGGTCTGGTCAATGATCTGGATAGGTCCGTCTGCAGAACCTGCAAGGAGTGCTGCAACCTGATCTTCATTGAGCTTCTCTTCCTTCTCGGCAATCTGATCGACGGTAATTCCGCTTACAGTTTCAAATGTACGAAGAGTCTCAAGAACACCGATTGCGGTATTTCTGTCAAGAACCTCAATGCTCATGGTAAACTGTGCATCATCCGTGGAGAACTGGGAAATGGTCATGTTGGTAGGCATCTTTTCCTCAAGTTCCTCAAGGAAATCAGCAATATTATCGGAAGATCTCTGAGTCATGGACTCACCGATGAGTACTTCCTTATAGAAATTAAGAACAGCAACATATTTATTGTAGATCTGTTCAGATTCAAGGTATCTTGCTTCAGTCCTCTTAAGCTCTTCATTCCTGTCCTGAGCACTCTTGTAGTCAAAATATCCTTTTACAACCATAGCCAAGATACAGACAACAGCAAGAGCTACAACAAGAGGGATAAGCTTGCTGAAATTGGTCTGCTTGGACTTGCCGGATTTAGCCTTGGAGAAGAACCCGACAGGTGCATAGATGGCACCGATCGATGCAACATAGTTGTAAAGGTCGGCATTGTCACCGAGAACGGAATAGGCAACATTTTCAAGCTTTCTGAGAACGCTGACCTTAAGTCCGAGCTCATTGGAAAGAAGGTGTGAGATACCGTTGATGGAACCGCCGGCACCGCAGACATAGCATACATCAAGAGGATTGGATGAATTAGTAGAATTATAGTAGTTAAGGACTCTCTGGATACCCTTTACGAGATCTTCAAGGCTGTCGGTAACCGCCTGACGGGCATTGGTCATTGCCTGACCTTCTGAAGGCTCGGGCATATCCTCATTGTCGGTAATCATCGTGCCTTCGTTAAGAGTCTTACGGATGCAGGCTCTCTTCATTGCGATGTTGCGCGCATCAAATTCGGAAACAGCCTGGAAAGCGGGCTGATGCATGATCTCTCTTATGGCAGGCAGGAAACCGAATCCTATATTTCTCTGAAGGAGAAGGCTCTCATTCTTGATGACAAGAACAGATGTGGAGTTCTCCTCTATCTTGAGGATCATCTTACACTGGGTCTTGTTCTCACTCTTGAGGACCTGATAAACGGAGTTGGCAACGTTATCAACTTGTACAAGTACAAGTCCACATGAAGCAGCCAGCTGCTTATAGCTCTCAACAAGGTTATTCTCAGCAGCCATAATGGAGACACGGAGCTTTCCTGCATCCTTGCCTTCGTCAATGGTTCCGAGAACGGTATATGCAACCTGATAGTTGTCAAGATCGATAGGGAAATAATCCGACAGATTAGTCTGGATCATGGAATCGAGCTGTGCAGGCTTCATCTGAGGGAGCTGCTGCTCACGGGTTACGATCTTAGTTGAAGATATAGTGAATATGACATTCTTCGTGCCCTTTATCCTGTTGGATACAAGAGCCGTTCTGATGGCATTAGCCACTGCATCCGGATTAATGAGATAACCATCGTTGATGGAACTCTCAGGTGTGTTGCAAACTACATGATAATAAACCCTGGGGTTTTGAGTCTTGTAGTCCATTTGGACGATACGGATCGTCGTGTTGCTGAGCTCAATGCTTAGAATCTTGGAAGCCATATCCTACCCTCTTAATAAAAATTTATTATGAACAGATATATAAATGATGACTATCTGTTACATTCAATATTCATGATGCCATCAGCCCGTTAAGATAATTGATATAAAGACTGATCAGCTTCTCGCCCCAGATGCAGGCGATCATAATTCCTGCGGAGAGATACGGGCCCATTGCCAGCACATGAGATTCTCCACTTATCTTCATGCGTGCTACGTGAATCACTGAACCTAAAAGACAACCAAGGAAAAAGGCAAGCACGACAAGTTTCCATCCAATCAAGAGCCCTACAGCTCCCATCAGCTTAACGTCACCGCCGCCAATGCCTTTCCCTTTGGTTGCATAAAAAATCAATAATAATGGAACACTTACCGATACCAGGCCGATAACATACTCAGGCCAGTTGTGATAATCCGTTATCACTCTTATCGCGCCGAGTACCAGTATAAAGACATTAAATCCGACCGGTATTTCGTACGTACGAAAATCGATCACACTTAGTGCGATCAGAGCACTGAAGAGTCCGCAATACAGAAGGGTTGTGATTGACAGACCGAACAGTACAAAGTTCAAAACATACATGACTCCGTTCAGTGCCTCGATCAGAGGATACTGAGCAGATAATTTGGTCTTGCACTTCCGGCACTTTCCTCCCAGAAACAGCCAGCTGAAGATGGGAACGAGATCGTACCACTCAAGCTGGTATCCGCATTTCATGCAGTGGGAACGGGTCTTCACAAAATCTTCCTTCTTCGGGATACGATAGATCAGTACGTTTAAAAAGCTGCCTATCGTAGCGCCGAAGAGGAAGAATAATATGCCGATGTAGAGTCGGAAGTAAATCATTTAATCAAGATCAGCCTGCAGTCTTGTAGTCAGAAGCGTCATCTTCGTTGGTAAGAACATAGTCATGTCCGCCTGCACCTGAAAGGGTGACTGAGCAGGTACCAAGAACAGCGTCAAAGTCAACAGACCATGATCCGCCAAGAGATCCGGCAACAACAGGATCCTCACCAAGAGAGGTAGGATTGCTTGCTACGGGAGTAGCGGTAAGAGTTGAAGCCTTGCCGTCAGCGATGTCTGCAAGATAAGCTTCTCTGATCTCCTGAGCGGTAGCGATGTCACGAGATCTTCTGGACTGCTCAACATACTTGATGAACTGAGGTGCGAGAACACCAACGAGAACTGCCATGATGGCAATAACGATGATGAGCTCTACGAGTGAAAAACCATTGTTGTTCTTCTTCATAATAATCTCTCCTTTTAATATGAAATGATTTGCTATATCTCAAACGCCACTGCCCTTCTACAGCTGCGGTTGATTCGAAATGAATTACAGATTGTCGAGGCCCTGGTACATAGCAAGCATGGGAGCCATGACTGCACCGATCAGCACGCCGACTATGGCAGCAAGCACGATTATGATGAGGGGCTCGAGCATTGCCATGAATGACTGGACGGCCATTTCAACCTCTTCCTCATAATACTCGGCGTTCTTATTGAGCATATCCTCAATGTTACCGGTTTCCTCACCGATCTTGATCATGTAGTGGACCATCGGAGGGAATATTCCGGCCTCTTCAAGAGGTCTCGAGAGAGGCTGTCCTATCGTGATCTCTTCCTTGGCATGCTCAAGAGCTTCCTGGAAGTAGATGTTGGACATAACGCCTGAAGTGATGTCGACTGCCTCAACAAGGGGAAGACCTGCACCGATAAGGGTCGAAAGAGTTCTGGACATGAGTGCCGATGCGCTCTTTACGGTAATCTCCTTGGTAAGAGGAAGTTTAATAGCAAGTTTCCCAAAGAAATGCTTACCCTGGATGGTATTCTTGAAAGTGATGATTCCGAAAACCACAGCACCGACCATCGGGGTGATGATGAACCAGTAATGCTTGAGTCCGTCACTCATTGCAATGACCATCTTTGTTATTTTAGGAAGTTCAACATCCATTGTAGCGAACATGGAAGTATAGGTAGGGATAACGACTTCCAGCATTACGATGACAACGGCTATTGCTACGATGACAACGATTATGGGGTAGACCATTGCCTTCTTGATGAGAGCCTGTGTCCTGCTGCTTCTCTCGAACTGCCTTGCCATTCTGTCGAATGCGATATCGAGTGAACCGGAAGCCTCACCGGCAGTGACCATACTGATAAGGAGTGAAGGAAATACCTGAGGACTGAATTCCGACATAGCTCCCGAGAGTGACATACCGGTTTCGGTGCTGGTCCTGACATCGAAGATCGCATCTCTGAGCTTCTTATTCTCGGTAGATTCACCAAGCATCTGGAGCGAATCGAGAATAGTAACACCGGCTCTGATCATCGAAACGAACTGACGGCAGAAAACCGAAAGATCTCTGACGCTGGGCTTGGGAGAAAGATCAAATTTAAGATCCTTGCCCAAGGCGCTCTGTGAACCAACGCTTACAACAGTAAGTCCCTGTGCCTTGACACTGTCTCTGGCTCTGTCAATGTTATCAGCCTCCAGGGAACCCTTAACGATCTTCCCTTCGGAGTTCATAGCCTCATAAGCAAATGTTGCCACGGAATAAATCCTCCTATCCTTTCAAGTCCATGTATATAGTAATTCAAAGATTTAATAAAATCAACGATAATCTTAAGATTTTCTTAACTTTTTGTTATTAGTGACAATTAATCAAATTGCTGATGTGCACCTTGCACAAATCAACAGTCATTTTTTATTCTTCCAGCCTGTAAACATCAATCATTCCTATAAACGATTTGTACTCTCCCACGCTGATGCATTCCAATCCGGTCTCCTCTCCTATATTCATTGCAAGGTCGCCGGCAGTCATCAGGAGCTGGGGCATTTCCATGTCAGCAAGGCCTATCTCATCATCGCTTTCATACTGCTCTTTCTGCTCTTCACTTAAAAAACCGGCATCCACGATAACAAGCATGGTTCCCGGGTGAAGTTCCGGAACTTCGTAATCATCTTTAAGAAACATTTTCTGATCATCAAGATAAAGATCACCCGACTCTCTTAATACCGGGCAAAGCCATACAAGATCCCTGTGAGCATAGAATACAATGTAACAATCGTTACCCTCAAGCACATCTGTCAGTTCCTTTTCTTCCATGTAAGTGAGCCTGAAAAGCTGTGTAGAGATATTGCTTGAAACGATGCCTGCGATCATCAGGGTAATGATCACGGCAGTAACCGAGCGTGAAAAGGCCTTACTGAGTCCCGAGCTCACAATCCGTTCTATCACCACTCCGACAACAGAAACATACGCAATGCAAAACAACGTCATTGCGCCAAAGAAATACCTCTCAGTAAATCCCATATGAAAGATCGTTGCTGAATAAGGGATTATGAGCAGATAAAGGATCGAGGCCGGAACAGCTATCAAAACTGTCTTATCTAACTTTGCCGCTGTGGTTTTGATCTCGTTTTTCACTTTAACACATATGCTCTTAGTCCTTGCAAGCAGTTTTTTCATCCAGTTCTCATTTCTGAACAGAAAAACCACCAGCAAAACCATGACTATGCCAAACACTATAATTCCGGCAAGCATGATCAGGTCCTGAACATTAAAAGGAATATAGAATCCGAGAGTCCCCCTGAAAAATCTCATATTTGCTACTTCAAGGTCAAAAGAATACGGATAAGTGTAATACCCGGTTCCGGAGGTATCCCCGCTCGAATACGGAAGAAGAAGGCGTATCGACGAAGGATATATGGCAAAAAAGGCTCCGACCGATAACAGCATCCATATACCCATCCTGAAAAAGTCCCTGATCCTCTTTTTTAACAACAGGCATAAGACTCCGAATAAAGTCAGTGAAAATGCAATGACCAGAAAATAATAATGAGTAAGGAAGCCCAGAATGGCAGGGACGAGTAATAAAGGAAAATAATAATACTTTCCGTCCTTGTCATTCTTTACGATCCGAATCATCAGCCAGAACAACCAGAGGGCAAATAACGTAAAAAGATGATATATCCTCAGGAACAGGAAATTCGACGTGCCGCAGCCCGAAAACACATAATACGCAAGTGTCAGCAGGCCGCAAAACCTGGAATCGGTAAATTCATGGGATATCAGATATATCAGGATAAGTGATGGAACATATGCCAAAAGACTGATGGAAAATGCAAACCACCAGGAAAACCTTCCCGGAAAAAGAGAGCTTACGAAATGCAGGAGGATAATATAAAGCGGCGGGCTCAGATCCTCGTTAGAATTATAAAGTACAGAATCGAAAGCAAATCTGTGGTCTTCGGAGACGGTAATATAATCACCAAATGTATCTCCTGTCACCCACTCTCCTATATTGTGCGGTCCCTCGCCGTCATAATAACCATAGATCTGGGACTCGTAATAACTGTTGGCAAAACCATAGCTCCACGTTTCATCAACATGATGCCCGTCGCGCTGATAGAAAAGGAATATCAGCCTGATAACGCCTACGGCAATGATCAGAGCAATATATACTCCCGTATGGATCCCTGACATAGTTTTACAAATCTTGTTTTCAGAACTCATTTAAGCTCCCCACTTCTATTTTTGCCGGACGTTTTCCTGCAGAGGATGATCAAGACAGCCAATGATAATACGGATATGATCGCCCCGGGCATGAGTCCCGGCGGAACATACTTTATTTCTATCGTATGCTCTCCTGCAGATACGGGCACGAGCATTATAGCATCGCAATAGCCTTCAATATCCGTTTTCTTCCCGTCGACATATACTTTATATCCCTGTTCAAACGGAAGGCTGACAAATACATGCCCATCCTCTTCGGCAGTTCCGGATAAGATTATGCCCTCATCACCGATATAATCCAAAGAAAAGCCTGCAGATTTTATCTGCTCATAAATCTGCTCGAAAGCATCTTTGTCGAAATAATAGACATATGTATCTCCTATTTCCGACAGGGAAGTGTCAAGTGTAATGGCATGTACGCCTGAAGCATCAAAATATCCGGCACCGGTAATGAAACTGAATTCATCATTTCTGAAGAGACCATTCGCCACGCCATCAACATACGAATCAGCAAAGACTGTCTTCTGGCTGAAATTACCGCTTGCCCATTCACCCCTGTAATCATCCACGGGATCGATATACTGAGAATAAAAATAATAATACCCGGAATACGGAGTTTCAAACACCAAATCTGCGGAACCGACGGTATCAGCCTTAAGATACTCTCCTTCTTCGCGGTCGTGCCTTACATACTCGATCTTCCTGAAAACGTCCAGATCAGAATAGTCCGGACCGGCTAACTCCTTCAGCACGGAATTGATATTCACAAACGGATCATCCGAAAGATCATCAAGGGAAGTCACCTCTCCGTCTAAACCTGAATAAAACGCAAGAGGAAAAGCATAAGGATTTTCATACAGGCTGTAGTATCTGCAGGAATCCTTCAGCTCATAAATATCCGCAATATCCCTGTAATAAGAAATATAGTACTTTACGCAGAGCAGGGAATTCATCGCGGGATTCTCGCCATAATCCGTCACGGTATGGAACGAGGAACCTATGCCGCACCTTTCAAGAAAATAATCCAGCTTCTGATTATAGCTCGAACTGAATCTTTCCATTCCATCATATCCAAACAGAGCGCCGTCAAAACGTGATATATGGAAATTCCTGACTATGCGCCCGTATCCATCCTCATCCGAAAGATCAATGTCATTCAGCAGATACTCCATGTTCTCGCAAAGCCTGTTAAATTCGTCTCTGTTCTGATACCTTTCTTCAACCGCAAGCCTTGAAAGAATATATCCGCTGTTGATGAACAGCTCGACATATGTATAGATGAAAATAATGACCCAGAAGAATCCCATCTTCCCGGGAGAGATCTTAAGATCCGACTTTTTGATCGTTTCATATCCCCTTGAAGCAAAACAGATCATGAAAAACACAAATGTAAAGGCATACCGCACAGGAAAGCCGACAGGGTCCCTGAATCCATGCCAAATGCGATCGAAAGGCCCGAAGATGAACGATAGGAAATATATGCCTATCACCACTGCCCCGGCTATTCTCGCACGGGCATTCTTTTTGCCATAGAGGATCCAGAAAAGAGCAAGCAGAAGGACTATGGATCCACAGAACACATTCGGAGGTGCAGTATAATCCATCGTGGCATATGACGAAGGTGCAAACATTTTAATGACTTCAAACAGAGTATTTTTCAGAAATACAGTATTGGATTTAACGCCCTCTGAAAGCTTGCCCCTGTTAAAATCAAGAGCAACAGGTATAAGGATAAACGCGGATATTCCAGCAGATAAGAGTCCATGAACCGCATAGCTCATACACCTGTGAAGCAGATCCCTGCCCTTAAGCCCGTCCTCGGCTAGTCTGAACAGGAAAAACAGTGTGACGGCAATGATGGTCATGAACGCAATATAATAATCGCTTATGATGCACACAGCCACAAAAAGCACGAAAGAAGCGCTCTTTTCCCCGGATATGATCTTCTCCAGAGAAAGTGCAATCAGCGGCATGAGCATTATGGCATCAAACCACATCGGAGACATGGAATACATGAAAACATAGCTCATAAGTGCATAGCAGCACGAAAGGGCCACTGTTATGCCTTTGCCCTGCTCTTTCCGGGTACGTTTCAGGTAAAAGCACATCGACAGGCCGCAAAGGCCTATCTTAAAGATCGTCAGGCAGTATATAGCATCGGGCAGATATCTTGTGGGAACCAGGCAGTAGATAAAGTCAAACGGAGACACGTACAGGGCCAGGGTTCCGTAATAACCGCCGCCCAGCGCGCCGCTCATCGAATGAAACAGATTATCGTATCCGGGTCCGCCGTTGGATAAATAGCCGTAAAGAGCAAGGAGCTGCGCCTTCATGTCATAGACAAGCACGGTATTGCTACCGCCCGGGCCGACACCGATATTATTGAACGCCAAAACTGCGATCAGAACCGGAATTACAAAAGATAATATATAAGTTATGTCGAATTTCTTTTTGGTCATGTAAAAAATCCCCAGTTCAAAGAAAACATACAGATTAAACGAGATCACTCATCAGGCAGAACGTACATATTCAGGTCATCCGTTGTCAGCACAAGCTCATAGTCATGCTCCCGGACAAACAACTCGATCCTGTCCCTGTCACATATGGTGGTCTTGGGCGTGAGCACTCCTATAAGCTTAGGCGGATCGTTTTCAAGCTTCGCAAAATACTCATCGCTCCATCCAAGTTCGCCGGCATGATCAAAGATAGGTGTCTGATAAGAAAACCTTGTTGCGGAGGTCCTGTCGGTGAGCAGGTAATAACGGTCACAGTTGCCGAAATACACAACCCTGTCATCGGGCCCCGTAAAATGATCGGAATAAGCGACAATATACTGATATGATGTGGGATTAAACACTTCTCCCGAATGACTGATATCAAAAACAGCCCTCTGATACACATATCTTGAATCCGGAGAAATGATTATCAGAACGGAAAAAACCAATAAAGCATACTGTCCGAGATCAAATACAGTCTGTTTTTTCTTAAGATCGATCCCCGATAAAACCACGGCATAAGGAACCATGATGACAGGAACAAGAACCAGACCGTAATGTGTGAACATCGTACCCGGAAGCGCAATAAAGGCAAGCGTCGAAAAGATAAGCCCCGCATGCCCGATAGCACGGATGCTTTTATTCTTAAGGGCAAAAAACAGACAGATCAATACGGACATCAAAACTGGATAATCCATCAGGAACAGCTTGATTCCGTTTATGCGGTCGGAAAATCCGGCTTCGGAATAAAGCATGTTGAACCTGATGTAGCATTCGATAAAATCACCGAAAATGCCATTACATAAAAGCCAGACCATCACCGGGATGATGACGACGGCCATTCCGCAGATGAAATATAATATGAATCTTATCAGGTCCTTGGTCATCTTCTTATAAATGCAATGAATGAGCACGCACAGACAAAGCACGGGCCAGACACCTGCATTATTGGGGCGAAGCAAAAGCACGCATGCAAATGAAGCTCCGCAAAGGATCAGTCTTAAATTACTGATCTTATCGTTCTTGAAATAATCAATGAAGATATATAGAGATATTGCAATGAAAGGAACCGAATACTCTTCAGAGAAATTCCCGCCATAGAAATAACTGCTGAAAGAAGCAAAAGACAGCATAAGTGCCAGAACGGAAAAAACACGCCCCGTCCAAAGCCTGAACGTCCTGTACAAGAAAATGAAAGCCACGGCCAGAAACAGGAATTCAACGAGCCATATCCCCCAGGTTTTACAGATCAAGAGTCCGACAGCATTAATGAAGTACAAAAGCGGTCCCTTATGATCAAAGGCATCCCTGTAAGGCATGTAGCCCTTCAGCATCATCCCTGCGACATATTGGAAAACCGCAGAGTCGGCTTTCTGCTCTCTGTAGACAAATATATTGGAATTACTTTGAAGCGAAATGATAAATGAAAGAACGACTGCGCAAAAATATGAAATATATTCTGCGACCGGTGAATTTTCAGCTTTCTTTTCCGATTTTTTTTCTGTAATGTTTGAAATCATTGATGCTCTTAAATCCTATCCGTATGATCTTTTTGATGTTCATCTTTTGTTTTCCGCGTTTCCTTGCGGTAAATGATATCGGAACAAAGCTGATGTCATTCTTTTTATAAGCATAAAACGCCGTCAGGATGATGTTGGGCAATGCATAATCAGGCTCAATGATATCAAGGTAATGCTTAAAAAGATCTGCTTTAAACAATCTGTACGGGGCATTGGCATCGGGAACCTTTACTCTGAAGCTGAGAAACAGCAGAATGCATACAACTTTTTCTACAAGAAATCTGCTAAGTCCGTCTCCTCTGTGCGGACGGTATCCGAATATCGCATCATTCTTTTCACGTTCATCCCAGAACTGCCCAAACTCTCCGGGATCGGTCTGCAGATCGGAATCCGTCTGGAAAACATAGTCTGCTCCGTTTTTCACCGCATAATCATATCCGTACAGGACCGCAGGACCATGTCCGCCGTTATCTTTATCAAGCACTGTCAGTTTGGGATATTTTTCTTTAAGGGAATTAAGAATATCAAGCGTGTTATCCCTGCTTCCGTCATTAACAACAACCAGCCTTGAATCGTCACCCTTGTCATCGATGACCGGATACCATTCGGATACCACTTCCTCAATATTCTCTTGTTCATTATATGTAGGAATTACAATATATAAAGTATCCATCACAGCATTCTTGGTCAATAACACTCACAGCGAAAGAGATTCAAGGATCATCCCGGACATATACCGGATCTTGTCGTCAGTCATTCCCGGATACACTCCGACCCAGAAACTGTTATCCATGATAAGATCGGTATTCTTCAGATCCCCTATAACCCTGTAATCGGTTCCGGGTACCATCACGCCGCAAAAGCACGGATGCTTGATAAGATTTCCGGCAAAAAGCATCCTGGTCTGTATGCCGTTTTTTTCAAGATGATCCACGATGTCAGTGCGGCTGACACCTTCTTTGCAGGTCATCATGAATCCGAACCAGCTGGGGTCGGAATTCTCTGAAGCTACGGGAAGGATCAGTTTCTCACCGGCTCCTCCGGCAAGGAGAAGGTCTTTGAGCAAAGCATGATTATGCTTTCTCTTCTCAGTAAAAGTATCCAGCTTGTCGATCTGGGCACAGCCTATCGCTGCCTGCATATCGGTAGCTTTCAGATTATACCCGAAGTGCGAATACACATATTTATGATCGTATCCCTTCGGAAGTTCTCCAAACTGTCCGTCAAATCTGTGACCGCACAGATTATCCGTTCCTGAAGGGCAGGCACACTCCCGGCCCCAGTCCCTCATCGATCTGATGATCTTGTTAAGGAGTGCATTGTCCGTATAAACTGCGCCGCCTTCACCCATTGTCATGTGATGAGGAGGATAAAAGCTTGAAGTGCCTATATCACCTATAGAGCCGGTGCATTTCCATTCGCCGTCCAGCATGTATCTGCTCCCGAGAGCATCACAGTTGTCCTCTACAAGCCACAACGAGTGCCTGTCACAAAACTCCTTAACAGCAGCCAGATCAAACGGATTGCCAAGCGTATGAGCTATCATGACCGCCCGGGTCTTATCCGAGAACGCCTTCTCAAGCTTATCAACGTCTATGTTATATTCCGGTATCGTCACATCGACAAATACGGGGATCGCACCGTATTGAATCATGGGTGTCACGGTTGTCGGAAATCCGGCTGCCACGGTAATGACTTCATCTCCGCGCTTTACTCTCCTGTCCCCCAAAAGCGTGGAAGTAAGAGTCATGAACGCCAAAAGATTTGCGGACGAACCGGAATTAACAAGGCTGCAGTACTTCACTCCCAGATAAGAAGCAAGCTTTCGCTCGAACTCATCGGCATATCTTCCTGAAGTGAGCCAGAATTCAAGAGCGGAATCTACGAGATTGACCATTTCCCTGTCATCATAGACTCTCGATGCATAGGGGATCCTGTCACCTTCCTTAAATTCCGTATTCCGGGAATGATAATTCCTTGCATATTCGGCAACAAGGTCAAGTATTTCTTTTTTAGCTTCTTCCTTCGTCTTCATCAAATCCCACTCTCTCCTGCTCTATGACAAGGGGAAAATTTCTGGTTCTCTTAAATATCTCTCCGATATACTCACCAATGATACCTATGAACATAAGGAGCACTCCTCCTATAAAGAAAAGGCCGATGAGCATGGGGGCCTGGCCGGTATCGAATCTCCACCAGTCGGTCAGTTTCCAGATAAGATAAACGATGCCGAGAACAAACGAAACGAACGAGATCGTAAAGCCCCAGACAACCGCAAGCTTAAGCGGAGCCTGTGAAGTGCTGATAAGTGTCTGAAAAGCATATTCTATATAGCTCTTAAAATTGTAACTGCTCTTGCCGTGCTGTCTCTTGGGCTGGCAATACTTCACAAGCGAAGCTTCATAACCGAGTTCTGCGACTATATGCCTGAGTGAAGGCTCGGGCTCGTTCAGCTGCTTCATGACCTTTATTACGGATGCATCATAAAGTCCCCATCCGGTCGTCTGCTTATACTGTTTCGTATCGGAAAAATGAGCAATGATCCCATAGTAAAGAGATCTGAGGCCCATCATGAATTTGCTTTCTTCGGCCATGTCCTTCTGTCCGAGAACAACCTTATATCCTTTTTCCCATTCAGCTATAAGCGTGGGGATCAACTCCGGAGGATCCTGAAGATCCGCAGCAAGAGATATGGCTGCATCGCCCGAAGCCTGGAACAAGCCGTACATTGCGTTTCTTAAAGGACCGAAATTCCTGACGTTTCTGATGCCCTTAACATGTGAATCTTTCTCCGATTCAGACTTGATCTTCTCCCAGGTTGCATCCGTAGACCTGTTATCTACCAGAATATGTTCATATGTATAATCAAGCCCGGACATGACATTCCTGACCTGGGTTATCACTTCGGAGATATTTTCCTCTTCGTTATAGCAAGGTGTGACAATGCTGATCATTTTACCCATTTTAGTCCCCTCAAACAGTTTCCGATTCTTCCGTGAAAAAACTGTAAACCCTGGTAAATCCTTCCTTTACATCAACCGGATGCGACCATCCTAAACACTTCAGTTTATCCTCAACAGGACGATTCTGCTTGTTAACGGTATCCTGAAGGTAAGCGTCGTTATCTTCCCTGTTCTTGAACACAACACCCACGGGATCATTCGGAATAACAGCTATTACATATGCCAGATCCCTTATTGGTATCATCTGATCCGTATTTGTAACATTATACGCTTCACCGGAACGTCCCCTGAGCAGCAAAAGCATGTAAGCCGCAACTGCATCGCTTATGTAACAAAATGCTCTTTGAGCACGACCGTTACTGTGCAGACAGATATCATTGCCGCTTACGATATCATTAATAAAGCTTGAGAATACTCTTGGGTCGTTTTCAAGGTCCATTGTAGGTCCGTATGTATGTCCTACCCTGGCTATGACCGTTCTGATGCCATATTCTCTCGAGTATGATGCCAGCAGAGTTTCGGCAATTCTTTTGCTTTCGCTGTAGCAGCTGTGAGGATCGAGCGGATCAACCTTACCGACAGTCACTTCAAATATATAATCAGGATCGTCAACAGCTCCATACACATCACATGTGCTCAGGAAAAGGAATCCCCTGATCTTATCTTTGTTACAGTTTCTTAACAGCTGATACGTTCCGATCGCATTCGGTTCAATGACCTCTACCGGATTAGTCTCATAAAATCTCGGATTGGCAAGCCCTGCAGCATGTATGACATAATCGGCATCGGATACAGCCTTGCAGTTCTCGGATACAATATTCTCGCTGACATAGGTAAAGTATTCTTTATCGAAGTAAATCCCGAATCTGTCGCGGGCTTTTCCCTCTTTTCTGCCCTGGGCAAGGATGGTGACATCTATGCCCTTCTTTTCCCTTAACCAGATCAGATAATAGACGATATAGGAAGCGAGCATCCCGTAGGAACCGGAGACATATACCTTTTTCCCGGATAGTTCTCTCCATTCATAGCCTCTGGAATATATTTCTTCCATATCGGCTGTTATGATGCTGCTTTTCAAAAAGTCCTTCATCCCGTAAATTCCCTGATCTGTTTATCCATGCAATCGCGGACGCTTAGCCCGGAGTTCCATATTTTGGTCCATTCAACTGTTTTTGCGACCGCTTTCTCTATATCCCACCTTGGAGCCCAGTCAAATGTATTCTTAAGCTTGGTGCAATCGAGTTTGAGGAAAGCCGCCTCATGAGGTCCACCGTCATATCTGTCGATCCACTTAAGGCCGTCACCCCAGTTCTTCACAAACAGATCAACAAGTTCTCCGGTTTTGATGCAGTCCTTGTCATCGGGCCCTACATTATAATATCCGGAATATGAATCATCATCATACTGCTTTGCTGCGATCATAAGATAGGCATATACCGGTTCCAGAACATGCTGATAAGGTCTTATGGAATAAGGATTCCTTACAATAATATCCTCACCTTTAACGGCTGCCCTTACACAATCGGGGATTATCCTGTCAGCGGCAAAATCGCCTCCGCCTATGACATTTCCTGCACGTGCAGTCGATATGGCAGTCTGACCCTCGGAAAAGAAACTCTTCTTATAACTATGCGTAACAAGTTCGGAACATGATTTGGAATTCGAGTAAGGATCATAGCCGTCAAGAGGCTCTTCTTCCGTATATCCCTGCTCTCTTTCCTTGTTTTCATATACTTTATCGGTTGTGACATTAAGAAATGACTTAACACAGGGATTCAGGCGGACGCATTCAAGAATATTGACCGTGCCCATGACATTGGTTTCAAAAGTCATGACGGGTTCCCTGTAACTGCGCCTGACAAGAGGCTGGGCCGCCATATGAATAACAATCTCGGGATTGTATTCGTCAAAAACCTCTTTCATATGAGCAAGATTCCTGACATCACCCTTAATGCTGATGACCTGATCTATCAAACCGCTGAGTTCAAATAAAGGACTCTCATCAATTGAATATCCGATAACCTCAGCACCTGCATTAACAAGCAAAGCGGACATCCAGGATCCCTTGAATCCCGTATGTCCGGTTACCAAAACTTTTTTGCCTTTATAAAACGAAGGATCAAAGTCCATTCTTTGGCCCCTTAATCTTCCCACTTTTTCCAGGGTGCATTTCCCGTTTCGAGAAGCTTTTCCAGCAGTTCCTTTTCACGGAGATTGTCCATGCACTGCCAAAAGCCTCTGTGCATATATGACATGAGCTGACCTTCATCGGCAAGCTTCTCCAGAGGATCTCTTTCAAATATTGTATCATCACCTTCGATATAATCAAAGATTTCGGGATTCAGTGCCATGAATCCGGCATTTATCGGTGTGCTGTCACTCAGCTGCTTCTCACGGAATGACTTAACGGCATTATCGCCTCCGATATTAAGGACTCCCTTTGACTGATCCTGCAAAACCGCAGTCAGAGTTGCAATCTTGCCATGACCTGCATGGAACTTGACCAGTTCGGAGATATTGACATCGCACACGCCGTCTCCGTATGTCATGAGGAAAGTTTCGTTTCCGACATACTTTTGAACCCTCTTGATCCTTCCGCCGGTCATAGTGTTTAGTCCGGTATCAACGACAGTTACCTTCCAGGGTTCAGCATGGCATTCATGAACGGTCATGGCATCAGCCCCGTTTTTGTAATCAAAGGTAACATCACTGCTGTTTATGAAATAATCGGCAAACCACTGCTTAAAAGCCTGCTGTTTATAACCGGTGCAAATGATAAATTCATCGAAGCCGTAATAAGCATAGCTTTTCATGATGTGCCAAAGAATCGGCTTTCCGCCTATTTCGATCAAAGGCTTGGGCACATTGGCACTCTCTTCCGATATTCTTCTGCCGAATCCTCCGGCAAGCAATACAACTTTCATTTATGCTTCTCCCCATTCCATGCACTCACGAAGTTCTTCCCTGTCAAGCAGAGGAGTCATGTCCTGAAGAGGCCTGCTCTCCATCTGACCCTTATCATTCATGAAATTGCTCTGTTTAGGTAGTACCTTTTGCATTATATCAGTTTTTACAACGCATACAACAGGGCCGTCATATTCCAGGGCTTCGCGGACTGTGCTTTCGAGGGAACTTTCATCACTAATCTCCATGCCCTTTATACCAAAGCTCTCAGCAACCTTCTTAAAATCAGGAAGAGTCAGGCCGGATTCTTCGGTACATCCGGTAAGATGACCCTTGAAATTACCGCTCTGAGAATGCCAGATCATGCTGTAACCCGAATTATCGGCTATGAATATCTTGACAGGAAGATTAAGCCTTTTAATGACCTCAAGCTCCTGTATGTTCATTGCCGCGCTTCCGTCTCCGGTCACGCAGATGACCCTGCGCCCGTCAGAACCAACACAGCTGCCGACGCATGCCGGAATGTCATAGCCCATTGCCGCCATGCTCTTGTTGAGAAACGCTCTCTGGCCTTTCTTAAGCCTCAGAGTCTTCATCCCGACATCAACGCTGGTTCCCGAACTCGTAAACTGATAAACATCATCAGCTGTCATAAGGTCGGACAGGACATCAAACAGCCTGTAAAGGCTCACAAATCCTTCTCTCGGCATCTGCTCGGGGATCTGCACGGGATACTTTTCCTTCATGTCAAGACAATGATCAAGCCAGGCAGTATGGTCGTTTTCATTAATCCTGTCCCTGTTTGCAAGGAGAGCATCAATAAAGGTTCCTGCATCAGAGACGATCTTCATCTGCGGATGCAGGCTTTTCTTGTTCATCTCGTTTTCATCGATATCGACCATCACATGAAATGCATTCTGAAGATAGCCGTCAAAATTGTAACCGGTATTGAGCAGGCTGAGCCTGGTACCTATTGAAAGAACAAAATCTGAATTCTGAAGTATCAGATTGGCACTCCTGTGCCCTACAATGTTGGGTCTGCCAAAATACAAAGGATCATCATCAGTCAGAAGATCCACTCCGTTCCACGAAACAAAAGCAGGGATTCCAAGCATTTTCACAAGTTCATACGCCTTTTCGGATGAATGAGCAAGCCTGACACCGTTTCCGAGGATGATCGAAGGTCTCTTAGCTTCATTTATCTTTCGAATGATCTGATCAAGATCGGAGTCAGAAGGAGCAGGCTTTTTATACTCATCGTTATAGCCTTCAAGCCGGTCAATATCAACGTCTGTTGCCTGAATATCCAGAGGAATGTCGATCCATACGGCTCCGGGTCTTCCTTCTGCTGAAATAGCGGCAGCCTTTTCCATTTCATATCTGATCTTAAGAGGATCCATTATGCGGACAGCATACTTGGAATAAGGCTTAACCATGGAGATAATGTCAACCTCCTGTATGCCGAACTGTCTTATGTTCTGATCTCCGACAAGATCGGCCCGCTTAGCCTGTCCGGATATGAATATGACGGGAATGGAATCCATGTAGGCTCCGCAAAGCCCCGTTATTGCATTTGTCGCGCCGGGTCCGCTAGTCACCAGACATGCTCCGTAACCTTCACGGATCCTTGCATAACTTTCCGCCGCAACGGATGCCCCCTGCTCATGAAGCATGAAAACGCCTTTCACATCAGGGCTGCTTCCGAGGGAATTATTCAGATGCATCGCTCCGCCGCCGGTCACACAGAATACTCTGTCTATTCCAAGGTCAGATAAAAACTTAATGACATAATCAGATATCTTCATTTTCTCTCTCCGGTTTCCCGATCATTTCACTTCAAAAATGCTTTCCGTAAGAAATGTGATGTTCATCCTGCCTTTGACGGAAGTATGAAAATCCTTATACATATCCTTTATCTCTTCATTCAGCTCATCCCACTTATTATCGGGATTCAGTGTCGGAAGTGATTCGTCAGCATAGCTTTCATTATATTTCGTCTTAAATCCGTCAAAACCGGCAAGATATACATCCGTAACGTCAAGCTTGTTCAGGAGCCTGAGTGCAAGGATCACCGCATTATCGAAATGCTCCCATCCTCTCTTGATCACCAGGTTGAAATTAACTATATGCTCATCTTCCGATTCCTGATTATGAATATTGGAAAGAAGGATCCTTTTGTTCTTGTAAAAGGTCTTCGGATACGTATTCCTGGCATATTCATATCTGACACTGTTTGTAAAGAAGACATAATCGGGATTGTAAAGCTTATTGATCGAATTGACCTCGATGACCACAGGATTATTCTCATCAATGAATCGTGTCAGCTTATCCTTCTCCGACATTGAAGTTTTACCCGGAGCTATGAGCATTACTTTGCGCCCCTTGAATTCATTCTTCAGTTTCTCAATCGCCGCCTCATCATCTACGATCCTGTTCTGATTCTCAAGATATTTTGCTTCCAGAAGATCATAATCATACTTTCTTCTGTCTTCCGCAGAAAGAGATTCAATGACATTTCTCATGTCTCTTGCATTGGTACGGTGATTCTTCGTCAGGTATGCAATATTATTGACATGACACTGATAATAACCGGAGATGAAATACGGAGTCGAGTAACCCCAAGAGAACTTCTCCCCGATTCCCTGTATATACATGTCTATGGCATCCATTATGGCATTCATGTCATAATTGCCGTTCCATACGCGGTCAATATAGCTGGCAACCAGCTCGGTCGTGGCATTACCCGCCCCGCGTCCCATTCCGCTCAAAGTCCCATCAACCAGAATGTCTCTCTTATCCTTAAGGATCTCGATGAATCTGATGCAAAGGGCAAATGCAAGCTGCTGATTATTATGAGCATGAAGCCCCAGTTCAATGGATTTATCAAGATGCTCATCAAGAACAGAGACTATATGTTCAAGATCGGAAGGATACATCGCCCCGAAGGTATCCACTACGGATAATGCCAGAGGCTTAAATTCATTCATAACCTTTGACAGTTCCAACAGATCATCATCGGAATACGCAAGAGTATTGGCTGCCTGGAAAAGAACCTTATAGCCTTTATCCCTGATCTTAGTTCCGAGGCTGATGGCTTCACTTGTCCTTCCAAGCGGAAAAACAACCCTGACAGCATCAATTGACTTCCCATCATACGGAGGCATTACAGACGGATCATATCTGTTCCAGTCGATCATGGCACAGTACAGGATCTTGTCATTCTTATTGTTGATATATGGCAATGCATCCGAGGGAACATGAAAAAATGACGTCCCTTCCTTATGCTCAAAATCCTTCAGCCATCCGCATTCGATCACATCAACATGAGCATCCTGCAATTTGCTGATGATACCGCGCATTACAGGCTTGCCGAATTCCGCGTCATTTACATATGCTCCGTCACGGAGCGTACAGTCAAGTAATCTTATACTATTTGAATAAATCATCGAGATTCTCGCCTCCGAGTACCACGTAATATAATCGTACGTACAGCCACCAAGCCATCACGAAAGACTGGCAATTTACAAAAAATACTCACGAAAATTAAATTGGGAAATATTATACAAATCAACAATTTAATGCAAAAACTCACAATAGAATTATATAATTCTGCAAATTCACAAAGAAAATATGTAGAAAAGCATGCAAATATAGTACATAAAGTATTTCGAATCCACATCAAAAAATATTTATGAGTACTACTAGCAAAAACCAGCTTATGAACATTTATTATAATCCATGGAAAGTTAACAAACAAAAAGCTCAATAATGTAGATAAAACAATTCCATATAGGCCAATATAATTCACTAGTAAAATATTAAAAAACAAATTAACCAATGCTGTTATTAGTGGTCTAAACTTATCTGATTCCCAAATCCCTGCTGCATCTTTATACGCACCAGCAACCTGATTTGATTGAATGACATAAAAATACATGGATATAACCACAGGTATATATACGGGCAACAAATAGTTATCGCCAACCCAAATCTTTATAAATGGCTGGTATAGGCAAACAAAACAAACCGTGCACCATCCCACAAGCCAAAAATTCCAAAAAGATAGTTTTAGAAAATCATCATAATTTTGAGATCTATTCTGGGTGACAATACTATTTCCAATTGAAGAGACTATTGAAGCAGTCAACAATCCAATAAAACTATTTACTGATGTATATATATAGTTATAATTGGAATATAATCCCAAAACGGATAATCCAAGAAATGCCGAAATAACAATATTATCCACAGAATAAAGGACAACATTTCCAAATTTCACAAAAAACAGGGCTTTGATTTTTGATCTTAATTCGTTCTTTTGAACACTCGTAATATGTCCAGCACATATATATTCGGGATATTTCAACTTCGCAACAATCGAAACCATTAAATTCGATATAATATTGCATATAGGAACAACAGAAATAAACAGATAATAATTATTTAGAAACACCAAAATAATAAATTGAATTATGTAAAGAATTGTACTTGAAAAGATTGCAATCTTGCTGTCAATATCATTTCTTTGATCTGCAATAAAAATACAACGTTTATAAGAAAAGAAAAAATAAGTTGATAATGTCCCTAGCAAATTTATAAAGTAAATAAAGTATATATTTACGCCATCAGGAATATCGCTTTTTACAAGAATGTGAACAAACGGAATAAGAGCAGCACCAAAGCCAGCAACAATGAGCCCAATTAATATGTAACACTTCCTGAAATAATTCAAAAGAGCCGAAACGGTTTTAACATCATGTTCATGCATAGGTTTATACATGCTATATGTCATAGCAGTTCCAACTCCAAGCTCGGCCAAATCAAGCACTCCAAGGACTGAAGCAAATAAGCTGTTCAATCCGATATACTCAACGCCAAATATATAAATGAATACGGTGCGAATAGCAAACGGAACAACAGTAATATATATCTTGTTCAATGATGCAAAAAATATATTACGAGATGCAATTTTTAGCCTATTCTTGTTCAATCAAATCCCGCCCGCATTGTTGCAAAAACAATAATTAATTTCATATAACAAATCATTAATTGATTGGTTTCCAAGTTTGTCCACTAAAGATATGGTTTCAGAGTCAAAATTTACGCAGCGATTACTAACTATGTTAGTAGAAAAAGCTTGCAAATCAGCCTCCAAATCATTTGGAATATCAAAACAATAACTATCCATATCTAATTTATCCATAAATTCTTTTACTTTTTGATCATAAGCAATCCCGGTAAATGGGATCCCAAAAGATGAAGCAATAACAAGGCTATGCATGCGAAAAGAAATAATGCATTCAAAAGAAGAAATATCATCAATTAATTGTTGAACACAATCAGGCCGTTCCAAAAGAATAGCATCAAATTCGTGATTTTTACTCAGCAAATCTATAATAGCAAGTCCAGCTTGATAATCGCAAACTGCACCTGTCGTGAACAATTTAAAAGGTATATTTCTATCATATAAAGTCTTAGCTATATACATTTGAAGCAAAAACAACCTGGGGTCATCCACAATGCCAAGTCCAACGCCTCCTTTTTTTTGACTATTAGTTTTAAAAATTCTAGAGGCATTCAATGCAGTATCAAATGATTTAATTATCTTTTTATGTTCATCAGATAGATGACTGGCAAAATAATCATACCCATCTCTTAAAGATATGATTTTCACAGATGGATTCAAAACAAAATCATTCAAGCACTTAATTGAACGATGGTTCAATGGTCCGATTCCGCACGCATGAAAAACTATATTTTCGCAAAAATCAGAAATATAATCACACATACAATATAATAATTGTGCAAAATAGTTTTGAAACAACGCACCACCAACAAAAATCACGGCGTCATAAGAATTTGAAGACAATTTATCATTTAACAATAGCAGAGCTTTAAGATATCTTTTGAAATTGAAAAAAAATTTATTCTTTGACCAGTTGCCAGGAATCAATCGAAAACCATATCGAAGAATAAACTTTATCAGAGTGATATAATCAGATAAATTAACAGGAATTCTATAATCCCCCCCAGGAATACGTCCACTCATATCTATCATATCAAGCGACACATTATTATATTTTTCATCAATAGCCCAGCCAACACATTGAGCAATCAATTGATCCCCCAAGTTGGTCGAGTATATCTCTCCGATCAGAAGATACTTTTTTTTCATTTTCTAATTAATCTTTCAAAAATATGTTTTTTAAACCAGTTGCGCACCCCACTATACTTAATGCTTTCAATATGAAAGCACAAAGCGCCGCCTAACCATTGACCAAATATTCTTTGATATTTTTCCTCTTTTTGTTTATATATTCTTTCTCTATCTGTTTTTATCCTTTTCCACTCACCATTAAAATGATGATTTACATATGTATTATCAGTAAAGCAATCATCCCCATCTCTATAAGGGTTAAATGGACAAAAATAATCCATTGAGAAGATAGTAATATCATCTAATTTTTGATAGTTACCATCAAGTTGTAATCCGTGCTCAATCAATCTATTAGTTATCGGAACAGGATTAGGTGTAAGATCATACATACCGTTTTCTAATATAAATGATCGATCATTATAATCATCAAGAAACTCTTTAAAAAGTGGATTACCTTTTTCACTTCCAAAAATCCAAGCAGCAATCCTATCCTTATCCTCAAAACATGTAAATGCTTTTTCCGAAAGGAGACTATCAAAATTTTTTATCACCTCTATATCCGAATCCAAATATATTCCGCCATAGTTATATAATACCCACAGGCGGACATAATCACTTGCAAAAGCGTATTTTTTTTCTATATACGCTTCCTGAGCATACTTTGATAGAGATAAATCAAAATTTTTTGCATTCCAATGTATTATTTCATAATCAGGAAGATGCTTTTTCCAGGAATCCATACATTTAATAACATCATCAGGATACTCGGGAGGATCACTAAACCACACATAATGAATTATCTTGGGAATCATAGAAAACCTTTCTAAAAATTATCACTTACAAACATATATATACTTCAAATAATTCTTCTTTTAATATTCAAATAAAATATATACATGCCAGGAAAATGTAGAGCAATATACAACCTAAGGCGTTCAGCAAAGGGCACTGCATTCTTTAATTGAGCAAAGATCAATAATCCCTGCCTTATAAATTGTTCTCTTTGAGGATTATCAAAATAAAATGAATTATTAAACACCGCATTCAATTCATACTTCAAATCAGAATAATAGAATTTCGGAAGATTTTTTTGAAAAAAATCCATTCTTTCATTCTGGGATACAATATAATCCTTGCAACGGTTTAAAGTCATTTTTTTATGTACGATGCTATCATCTCTTTGCCTATAAAAATACAATTCTTTGTGTACAATAACGACACCACTAGCCTCAAATAATAATTTATATGTAGTTGCAATATCCTCATGTAGCCTACCAACCGGAAATCTTATTGTTTCAAATAACCTCGTATCATACAATTTATTCCAGGAAACATTCATATCCGCTACACTATCGCCTTTAAAGAATTCAAGCCATACAGAATCACTATCCAATTTAGTATATCCAACGTCATCAGATTCAGCAGACAGATTCACTTCATCATCGTTCCAAAATCGGAAAACCTCACAAACAGAAATCTCAGATTTATATTTCAAAGCACAATCATATAATAATTTTATATACTCAAAATGTATTTTGTCATCCCCATCAACAAAAGCAATGTATTCTCCTTTAGATGTTATAATTCCAGTGTTTCTAGCAGCGGACAGCCCCTCATTATCTTTATGTATAACAACAATTCGTGGATCCGTTTCCTTCCATTTATCGCATATCTTCCCACTTTCATCTGTACTACCATCGTCAATCAATATAATTTCTGTATTTTTATAACTCTGATTAACAATACTATTTATGCAATCATCTAAATATCTTTCTATGTTATAAACAGGAACAATTATTGAAATCAATGATTCTTTCATAATCTAATTTCCATATTGATTCATCTATCCAATTACCGATTCATATACTTTCATTGTATTAGTAACCATTTTTTCAAGAGTATACTCTTTGACTTTTTCACTGCCCAAAGAAATAAGCTTGTCTCTATATATTTCATCATCAATTATATCTTCAAGCACCTTAAGCATATCCGGAACAGATTCACCATCAAAATACGCAGCTGCATCTCCGGCTATCTCAGGAAAACAACTACAATTACTAAGAGCTACAGGACAGCCACAAGAGAATGCTTCCAAGATTGGAATGCCAAACCCTTCATAGAGAGAAGGAAAAACGAAGCACAAAGCATTATGATATAGATAATTCAATTCTTCATCATTTGCATTTATTTGAACAGTTCGGTTTTTTATTTCAAGATCATTAATAAGAATCTTCTCGTCGTGTGTAAAGGCGCCTCCTCCGACAAATACAAAAGATAGATTTGGATATTCTTTTGCAAGTTCCCCAATGCACTGTATATACCTGTCTCCATTTTTGTAATAATCACGTTTTCCAACAAACAGCAAATACGGGCCATTAACAGAAACAGGAGTGCAATTCTTCGAACCATTTACGTCTATTCCATGATAAACTACAAACACCTTATCAGAATCAATTTCCGGATACATCTCTAACAAATCTCTTTTAGTATTTTCAGAAATTGCTATAACAGCATCAGCATTCTTAATAATGCCTCTTCTTCTGCCCATACTTGCATTATCCATATCAGGATAAAACTTTTCTCTTATAAGATCATGAACGGTAATTACAACTTTAAATTTGCGTAATGATTTCGGAAGCAAATATAAATACGATGGAAAATAATATGTCGGATGTACTATGTCAATCCTCTTATTTTTTAATTTTGACAGGAATAAAGTTTTATATGTAGCAAAACAATTAACTAATACATGCCACCGATTGGGAGAACTGATATTAGGTTCACATACATTTGAAAAATAGTAATTTTGCGACTTTTCAAGAGGGACCAAAGCCTCTGCATCAGACATATCACTATTTATATATTTTGCAAGCTGACTAAAGTATCTGGAAATCCCACCATACTTCTGATTCAGCATAATCTGATAATCATATAGAACTCTCATATCATCACCCATAAATTTCATATATGATCAAATAGTATATTTACCCTGACCCTTTAAAACATGAACCGAATTCCTGATAAAAAAGGCAGTTGTACTATGATGATGTATTAATCTAATTCTTTCTTTGACCAATTCTTCGCGATTATGTAATGAAGAACTAAAACCATTTCCATCATAATAGCAAATTATCTTATTTACATATTTCAACCTTTTTCGCGCATCTCTGGCATTCATCATGAAATCCTGATCAGCAAGAAAACGATAAGATAAATCAAAAGGAAACTCTAAAGCAATTTCTCTTTTAGCAAAAACACTTTGATGAGCAACATAGCGATCAAGAAGAATACTGAAAAAATTTAGTTTATCACCAAGTGTCTTGCCTTTATTCTCTCCTGACGAGAAAACCACTTTCCCATAGAAGACATCAACAGATCCGTCAAGAAATTCATTTACTTCCTGCAGTATGGTATCTGTGTAAAAAGTATCTGCAGCACCAAGAAACAAAACATAATCTCCGGCGGACAACCCAACCCCCTTATTCATCGCATCGTATATACCATTGTCTTTTTCGGAAATATATCTCACATGCGAGTCCGAACTTTTAATATCCTCAAGATAATTGGCTGTTCCGTCAGTAGATTTTCCGTCAACTACTATATACTCATAATCAGTAAAAGTCTGATTTCTGATAGAGTTATAAGTGACTTTCAGATTTTCAAGATCATTATATACAACTGTAATAATACTAAACTTCATTAATGCACAACTCCGCAATCAATAGCCATGGACAGTACTTTTATCCTCATTGAACCCCGGAAACACTTCATCCTTACTGTTTTTTTCAGCAAAAGATGAAATAAGCAAATACGAAAGATTTGAACTGATATGTATCTTCTTCAGATAATCTTCCGTTCTTTCTTTGAAAAGATTAACGAAATCCATTATCCCGGCATGAACATCACGAACATAATCATTATTCAGCGTAATGTCTTTATTCTCCCTTATCGGTTCTATCGCTCCATTCTCTTTGCTGTATCCGATGACTGAATTATCAGTTGAGGTATACATATATTCAAACATAAACCTGCTAGCATTAAAGCTGATTTCTTTACCTCCAATAGTCGAATCATGACGATCCGATGAAGAAAACAGATAATTCTGTATCAATCCGGAAGTCTCAGAAACATATGACGAATCCGAATCGCACAAGCCAAACATGGCCCCTGTAACGGAAACCAATCCACCATTAGCCTTGAAGAATTCATTCAAAAAACGAATAGTACTGCCTCTCCACCCGACATCGACAATAATGACGTTTATATTCTCGCCAATCTTCGATGAAATATACTCTTTGAAAATCAAATACGAATCCTTGTAGTGATCACAGATCAACTCACGTTTTCCATACATCAGATCACAAAATGACTCGTAATTTCCCCTGGACAAATGATCACTTTCTGAAAAAGCATCGCCAAGTATTTCATTCATCAAAGGACCAAGTCCAACAGCTTTAAATATAGCTTCGAAAGTGTAATTACTATTCAGTCTTCGCTCAAAGCCTTCAAGAAGATAGTTTTCAAATGAGATATCAGCCAATAGCGGCAAAAGAGCAAATCGTGAAATTTCCACATAAGAGTTACCGGAATCCGGATAAAGCGAATCATAAACCTGTTTGATAACACTGCAATCTCTGCCCAAAAAAAGAATATGATCGGAATTCGTCCGGCTATACAGTTCATTCAGCCACTGACAGAAGCCAAGCGTCAAAAGTCCTCCATATACAAAACCATACATATATTGAGTCGAACGCTCGGTGAAACAGCCATTATATAATTCTGCGTTTATTATCCCCGAATAGACAGAGCCCTCAAAACTATCATCCAAATACGCCCGGCATAAATGTCCCCGATGATTGACATTATCAAGTTTTACGGTCTGCCATCCGGCCGCTTTAGATGCTTTTATATCACTTACAGAATCATCACCAATATGTAATATAGTCTTTCCACTATATTTCTGACTTATGTTTTTTTGAAGAGATGAACTACGTTTAGTCATTCCCACTTCACAGGATACATAGATCTCATCAATATCCATTCCATACTTAAGCAGCATACGTCTGAGCTCATCAGAGGATAAATACATATCAGAAGTAGCGATGATCTTTTTACCGGCCTTTTTTGCATATTCATAAAGCCTGTAGGCAAAAGGATTGCAAAAGCAAAGCTTTTCTTCCAGCTCTTCTTCGGCTCGAACCATCTCATCAACAGAACATGTATGAAGCTTATCAAACTGAAGATAAATATCTCGCAAAGAAACTTCACCATTGTTAGAAGAAGCTTTTTTTCTGGCTTGAAGTTCAGCGATTACCCTAAGTTTCTTGAAATCAAAAATCTGATTATCCAGTTCCAAAAACCAAAACATATCAACGGGTCTGGCTACAGGTCTGAATAACAAAGTGTCAAATATGTCAAAAGAGACAATATCAGCTTTATCTATGCTTTGGAAAATAGAATCACACGACAAAGAAGACACATGTTCAAAGCCATTCTTTTTGCGACTTGATTTAGCCAGACACTCTGCTCTCAGTTGTGATAGAGCCATATAAGCTAAAGTCTTAATATGCCTGTCCCGAAACAATATGGAATTTGCAGAATACTTTTTTCTCTTATCTCTGGTATTGACGAAAAAAGCATCCCATGCCCAAGAAACTATACCCATTATCAAACCTTCCATCCGGGCTTATATACCGGATGCACTCCCAAATTTCCGGCCTTTCCGTCTTTGATTCCGATATTTACAAGATGACATTTAGAGAAGTTGAAAGTAAGGAAAGCAAAAACTCTTCTTCTGACAATCCTCCAGAACAGGGACCACTTTCCAAAATGCTCTTTATACATATAAGTCAGATTTCTGGATGCATAGTAATCGCGCCAGGAAATCTCATTCGCAGGAGCCACATTATCCTTATGTTCTATCCTGATATTGGTAACACAATACAATTTTCCTGATTTACCCAGACGAACAGCATGCTCAAGATCATCCTGATAAATAAAGAAATCTTTATTAGGGAGCCCCGCCTTTAAGAGGTTCTCTCTTTTCATGATAGTTCCGACAAAAGAATATAAATTTATTTCAAAAAATTCTTTTCCATCATAAAAGCTTTCACGAATAGGAAATTCCTGAATGCCAAACAAAGTCTTCCTAAGAAACGATCTCTGTATGGGAGAAATGTGACCATCATAACCACAGACGCCGCAAATAGCTGCAGTTTCGGGAACAAGATCCTGATGATCATCTATAAATTTTTTTGCATTTTCAAATGCATTTAATTCCGGATATGCATCATCATCCGCTACCCAGATCCAGTCAATATCTTCCCTCTTTTGGATATATTCCAGACCGGCGTAAAAGCCGCCGCTTCCACCCTGATTTGAAGGAAGAGTAATGACATATTTTTCCACACCCTCTTCTTCAGCTTTCCATGAAGAAAGAAAATCTGCCGTTCCATCAGTACTGCAATTATCAACAACTACGATCAATGAAGGTTTTGATGTTTGATCGGTATAACATCTAATGGATTTCTCTAAATGTTGTATGCGATTGTACGTAACTATTACAGCACCAAAATTCATTTTCTAAATCTTGTAACTAAATGTACGAAAAAACGTTTTATCTGCAGGCTAAAAAATCAATACTGCATAATATTTTACCACAAAAAAACTCACTCGGATACGAAGGGAGGCTTACAGATACTCACTTCTTTTAATTCTATATGATTCTGTATATAATATTATTGTTTTTGTAAATTGATGCATCATTATGTTAACCAATATTCAAATGGAGATCCACCTTGAAAAAAGATATCCAGATAAACTTTGATAAAACCGCCATCGTCGCGTCCCTTTGCTATGTAACGCTTCCCATCATCATTTTTCTGTTCGGCTGGACGGCCGTATGGGTTGCACTCATCGGAACCGTGATACTCTGTCTGCTTGCTGTCGGGTTATACAGATCCATCGAGTTTAATGAGGAATTCCTGGCTTTATCATCCAAATGGAAATTCTGGGTACCTGTTTTCATTCTGGTCATCATCTGGACTGCTCTTTCCGGAATCGGAGGGTATTCCTATCAAAACGATGATTTCTGGGCCAGAAATCCCATATATCGCGATCTTTCCACGTATTCATGGCCTGTGTATTATGACCTGTCCAAAGAACCTGATTTTGTACAGGAAATGTGCGGAAACAGCACTGTGGCCTTTTCCTACTATTTCACCTGGTGGCTTCCCGCAAGCCTCATATCAAAACTTTTTGGTCTCGAGGAAACCTTCAGGAACTATGTCCTCTTAGTATGGTCTGTAATAGGCCTGTTCCTGTGTGCATACCTTATCTGCCGCAGGATCAGGAAAACCTCATGGGGGATAATCGCTGTTTTTATCGGCTTCAGCGGCCTGGATGCCATCCCTTATCTTTTTTCAGTCAATAACCCAAGCAAATTTATATGGATATATCACATTGAATGGTGGGCTGATCTCTTCCAGTATTCTTCAAACACAACCCAGTTATTCTGGGTGTTCAACCAGTCCATACCCATATGGATACTGATCGGACTGCTGCTTCAGCTGAAAAACAACAAGTATCTCGGTGGCCTGGTCGCTCTTTCATTCGCCTATTCTCCCTGGGCCACGCTGGGCATGGTTCCCTATGCGATCGCAGGTTCCCTGAAAAAAAAGAACGAGATCAAGTCCAACCTGAACCCTGTCAATATTCTGTCCGCTTTATTCATGATGGTGGTATTCGGGCTTTTCTACGGATCCAGCACAGGCAGCAGCGGATTTTACGGGACGATTTTCGGATACTATCCCGAACGCATCGCTGAAATCCTGTTCAAATATGTCCTGTTTATCGTTTTTGAATTCGGCATCTATTATCTCTTGCTGGGAAAGAGTGCTTCAAAGAAGGAATATATCATTGTCACACTGGCTGAACTCTTCATCATTCCCCTGATATATATAATCGACACGGATTTCGTGATGCGTTCCACTATCATGCCACTTTTCATGACGATGATATATATTCTCGAATTTATATACGGGAAATCCGATGAAAAAGCCCTTAAGATCCGCAAAAAAATACTGATCGCCGCACTCTGCATCGGAGCCCTGACTCCTCTTGCAGAGATAAACAGATCAGTACTTGTAACATATAATTACGGCGTCGTCACAAACGAAAAAGTCGGCTCATTGGGATATTTTAACGAAAACATCCCCATTTACATCCAGTGGACAAGAGACCAGTATTTTGTCTATGACTACGAAGATTCTGCTTTCTACAGATTTATCGGAAAACACTGAGCTGACAGGCATTTTTTCGCTGCCGGTGCCGGCAACAATGCTGTTTTGAAGCTGCATCATCTTACCCGAAAGAATACGCCACAATCCCGACTATGATAAGCGCAAGCGCAATTATCTTCCCACGGTTAAGCTTTTCTCCGAAGATCTTCACCCCGAAGAATGTGACATAGAAGTATCCGGTCGCCTCGAGTATCGGTCCCATGGAAAGCGGTATGCCCTTGTAAGCCAGGATCGACATGAATGTAGACAATATGAATATCGAATACGCCCCTATGACAAGCGGATTAAGATATTCTTTAATCGCAGAATCATAATGCTTATCCGCAGCTTTCTTGAGCATGACCTGTGAGATCGAGCTGATGAACGTTCCGAGCAGGAGCATGAAGGCGCAGAATAACAACGAATCAGTCATCTGAAGCACCTCCTTCGTCATCAGTCCTATCCGGCTTAACACCTGTTGATACTGAACCCGAATCCTCAACGTCATTCAGTGCATACAGAACTATCCCGCATATGACGAACACTGCTCCGATGACCTTACCGGCAGTCAGCTTTTCACCAAAGATCAGCATTCCCCACAAAATAGCCCACACGACAGTTATTGCTTTGTTGGCATATGCAAATGTCAGCGGCAGATGCTTAATTATCTGCTGCCAGCAAAGAGCATAAAGGGCAAGAAGAAACAAAACAAGTCCGTAGAAAAGACAGAACCTGAAGCTGAGAAACTTCTCCACGGATGCAAGCTTGCTGCATACGGCGCTCAGCGAATATACAACAAGCAGTATATGAAGATAAATTAAAAATTTTCTGTTTTCTTTATTCATTCAATCAGCAACTCTGCTCAGTTTTTATCAGATATTTTTCAAGCTTTTCATCATCATTCAGATTATTCAATATACATATACCAAATACAATCAGTCATTTCAATGCACCCAAAATATAACGGCAGCCGAAGCTGCCGCTACTTTATTTATTCAAAGAATATATTACGAATCGAAACTGATCCTGCACATCTCGGAATAACTGGTGGTGCCGTCAAGAACGTACTCGGTACCTGACATATGAAGAGTATGCATTCCTTCTGCAAGAGCCTCTTCCTTGATCTGACCTACGGTAGCTCTTCTTGAAATGGTCTCTCTCATCTTCTCGGTGATGACCATGATCTCATAGACACCGATACGTCCTTTATAACCGAGGTTGTCGCACTGCTGGCAGCCGTTGGGCTCATAGATCGTGATGTCTTCATGCATCCTCTCGGGAGGAATGTTCATGACTTCTTTCTCAATGTCGGTTGCAAGTCTTGCTCTCTTGCACAGAGGACAGAGCCTACGGACGAGACGCTGTGCAATAACGCCGATGACGGAATCCGCAATGAGGTAAGGCTCAAGTCCCATGTCCTCAAGTCTCGTGATGGTCGCAGCCGAGGAGTTGGTATGCAGGGTTGAAACAACAAGGTGACCGGTGATTGATGCCTGAACAGCTATTCTCGCGGTTTCCTCGTCACGGATCTCTCCGATCATTATTATGTCAGGGTCCTGACGGAGGATTGAACGGAGCGCCGTAGCGAACGTGAGGTCTGCCTTGTTGTTTGTCTGTACCTGGTTGATTCCGTCGACATTCGTCTCGACAGGGTCCTCAACCGTTATGATGTTAACTGCTTCGGAGTTCAGCTCCGAAAGTGCGGTATAAAGCGTTGTTGACTTACCAGATCCGGTAGGACCGGTAACAAGGATGATTCCGTTAGGATGTGAAAGGAGCGTGTCAAACTGCTTTTCCTCGTAGTCCTTAAGTCCGAGCTTGCTCTTCTCTCTCTTCATTCCGGACTTGGAGTTAAGTCTCATAACGACCTTCTCACCGAAAACGGTAGGAAGAACGGATACACGGATATCATACTCGACATGGTCGACTATCTGGGTGATACGACCGTCCTGAGGCTTTCTCTTTTCGGCTATGTCCATGCCACCGATGACCTTGATACGTGCAACGAGTGCGCTGAGGAACACGAGCTCGTACCTTGCTCTTTCATAAAGCACACCGTCGATTCTGAACCTGACACGGACCTGACGCTCGAGTGCCTCGATATGAATATCGGAGGTTCTCTGACGGACGGCCTTCTCGATCATCTCCTTGACAATCTTAACGATGGGCGAATTAGCGACGTCCTCTTCTCTCTGGGCATCGACTTCATCGGGAACAAGTCCCTTTTCCTTAGCGAATTTCTCGAGGTCTTCTGTATTGGACTTCTGACCGTAATATTTATCAAGAGTCTCAACTATGCCTGAAAGGGTCGCAACATAAGGCTGGACCTCCAGGTTGGTGAGCATGCTGATATCTTCCTGTGCGTCGAAGTCAAGAGGATCGGACACAGCGACATTCAGGATATTGGGGTTATTCTCATCGTAACCGAAGGGAATTTCCTTCTTTTTATTCAAAATATCGAAATCGACAAGCTTGAGGACATTCTCGGGAATGTCGACATTCTTGATGTCAACATAAGGAAGATCCATCTGTCTGGAGAGAACCTTTGCGATCTCTTCTTCGGAAACGACACCGTTCTCAACGAAGTATTCACCGAGCTTCTGACCTTTTTCCTTGGATGCGGCGAGCGCAGTTTCCAGCTGGTCTTCTGTGATGAATCCGTCTTCAACGAGAGCTTCTCCCAAACGAACTCTTTTAAAATTTCTTGACATTTTGGTTAATCCTTTCGAAATATAGAGTTACGACAGATGATTATAACACCGATTTTGAAAATTTCCTACAGAAAAAATCGAAAAAAAGTGCCAAAAAAAGTAAAAATATCCAATAAACAACGTGCAAAAAACAAAAAATTGTGATATCATAACAAAAGTATGAGAGGGGAGAATTGTGTTTCATCAATTCTCCGCTTTGAGATTTTTATGTTTTATCCTATTTTTTCACCGGAGGTCATTTACAAATGGCAAGAAAAACTTACACATCTAACTATGGAACTTCTATGAGAAGACTGGTTGGTGCGCAGAAAGTCAAGGATCTCAAGATTGAGATTGATGACAGCGATTCCGACCGCATACTTCTCAACGGAAAAGCATTCATTCAGGCTGCCGGTTCAAGCACCGAATCCGTTGAGACATTTGAATTCGCATCCACCGATGTTAAGGATGTAAGACGTGAAGATTATCAGGGATCAGAATCCATTGTCATCGAAGCTGTCGTTGAGACAATGTACGGCAAAAAGAGCACCAAGGTTATTCTTCCCAATGTCAAGAATTCCGGCGAATGTTACGATACCCTTATGCAGTTCAAGCAGAGGAACGATGCAGCTAAGTCTTCCACCAACGGAAGACCTGTTTCAAGCGGCGCAAGACCCATCTCCAACGGATCCCGTCCTGTTCCTCCTTCAGCAAACAGAACTTCTAACGGCGCACGTCCCGTTCCCGAGCAGAAGCCCGTTGCTCCTCAGGCAATGGCTACTCCGGTTCCCACTCCTGTTCCCGCTCCCGAGCCTGCTCCCATCCCCGTAGCTCCTTCCAACGAGAACGTATACACCGGACCGAAGGCTGTTCAGCCCTCTCCTTCCGTTTCCATGTCAGAGCAGCTCAGAGGTGAGACTCCTGTACCGGCTCCTGCTCCTGCACCCGCTCCTGCTCCGAGCCCTGTACACACACCTGCTCCTGCACCGGCTCCCGCCCCTGCATCAGGCATTGGCTCCGCAGTGATTCATCCCGGTGCACCCGCACCCGCTCCTGCTCCTGCACCTGCTGAGAAACCCATCGATACAGCATCCTTCGAAGACAAGCTCAAGAAGATCGAAGTCATGCATGAAATGGGCGTCATGAGCGATGATGATTATAAGTCCAAGAAGCTCGAGCTCATCTGCAAGGAGAAGGGTCTTGACAAGTTCTATGAGAAGATTCAGAAGGTAATGATCTCCAAGAGCACCGGAATTCTTACCGATGAAGATTTCAACAAGCAGGTCCGCAACATCGTGGATCCTTGTTTTGACGCTTCCATTTCGGACCTTGATGATTTCAAGAGCAATATTGCAATGATCCCTGTCATCAAGATCAGCGGACTTGTCAGCGAGGCAGAATGTGACAAGATGATCGACGGTCTCATTGACGGAACCGGATATGATGATTCCGATAACAATGACAGATTCATCCTTAATCTCAGAAAGCAGTCCATCCTCAAGGATGCAGAGATCCTTTCCGAGTCCGATTACAATAACGAGATCAACAGACTCAAGCTTGCTCTCAATCCCAAGTCCACTGACGACCGCGATGCCCTCAAGGCTAAGCTCGGCAGATGGCCCGCAATGGTTGAGGCAGGTGTCATCACTTCCGATGATTTCGAAGCTAAGCGCACCAGACTCATTGCCGATCTTGACGGCATTGATTCCAATAACGCAGACACTCTCAAGTCCAAGATCAAGAAGCTCATGCTCCTCAAAGAGTGCGACTGGCTTTCATCCAGCGAGCTCGATACCAAGAAGGCTGAGATTGTCGGAGTCATTTCCGCAAATACCGACGAAGTATCCAGAATGCAGCTTCACAAGGTTGCCGTTGAAGGCGGTCTTGAGACAGATGCTGAATATGATGCAGCTAAGCAGCAGATCGTTGATGAGATCTGCTCTCCTGTCAACGGCGACATGGATCTGTTCAAGAAGAGGATCGAGCTTCTTACCAAGATTCACGATGCCGGCATTATTTCCGATTCCGAATTCGGCGATTTCAAGGGCAAGCTTCTTGACCTTTGATGACTGAGTAAAAATATTTTTAATACATTCGGAATGTCATGAATAAATACGAGATAAGCAAGTTATGCTTAAGATGCATGAGAGTCAGTGACAATACCGATACATGCCCTTTTTGCGGTCACGATAAATTGGGCGAAAAGTCCTGGCATAACGCACTGACTCCTGGCACCATGCTTAACAAAAAAATACTTGTCGGTAACATTCTGGGCAAGGGGGGCTACGGAATAACCTACATTGGTTTCGATACCCTGCTTGAATATAGAGTTGCCATCAAAGAATTTTTCCCGGAAGACCTGGTCACGAGAGCTGAGGATGGAAACACTCTCGTTGTTCTTGATGATGTCAATTCCGACACTTATGAGGAAGAGACTCAGGCATATTTACGTGAGGCAAGGATCCTTGCCGAATACTCCAAGAATCCCGGCATAGTTTCTATTAAAGACCTGTTTTATGAGAATAATACAGGTTATATTGTCATGGAATATCTCGAGAACGGTAATCTGTTCAAGTATGTGGATAACCATGGCGGATGGCTCCCTTCAGACAGAGCTCTCTCTCTCATCGAGCCCATAATCGATATTCTCGGAGACCTGCATCAGTCAGGACTCATTCACAGAGACGTTTCTCCCGACAACATAATGCTCGACAAGGACGGATCCATAAAGCTTATTGATTTCGGCGGATCCAGAAAAGCCGGCTCCAAGGTCAAGCAGGAATTCCTCGGAAAATGGGGCTTTGCTCCTCCCGAGCAGATGTTCTCCCGCATTTCCGAGCAGGGGCCCTGGACAGATATCTACGGTCTGTGTTCCACTATCTACTATCTTGTGACCGGAGATATCCCTCAGTCCGCCATCGAGCGTGAAGAGAATGATCTCATAACACCCATCAACAGTTATAACATCGATCTTGATCCCGGCATCGGCGAAGCAATAATGCGCGGTCTTTCCATGAAGCCAGAGGATCGTCAGCAGTCTATTGATGAGCTTTATTTCGATCTCTACGGCATCAGGCGTACTTCCAAGCAGACGCATGCACAGGAAGCCGTTGCGGAGCGCAGAGTCATAGTTCTCGATCATAACGGACGTGTATGGTTCGGATCATATCCCATGAACGAACTTACTCCCGACAAGATCACAAGTGACATCGAATGTGCTGAATATGACGAGAACAATACCGCGATCGTCAATGAAGAGAAATATTACAGGCTTCCGGTTTATAAGGATGCCAAGAGCAAGGACAGCGGAATATTCAGCAAGTTCAATCTGAAACATTCCAGAGTCAAGGACGGCTATAAATATTTCAAATACAACGCAATACCCTGGAGAATAGTCAATGAATCCAAAGGACGCACCACTCTCATAAGTGAGTACATCCTTGATTATCTTCCTTTTGACGGCACCACTTATCTTAAATATTCCGACAGAGACATAGTCAAGGTCAGATCCGGAATATACTGGGGTGATTCCAAACTCAGGGCGTGGCTGAATTCCGTATTCATCAATATGGCATTCTCTTCGCAGGAGAAGATCAAGCTTCATTTCACCAAGATCTCCACTCCCACCTCTGCACTCGATGACAGATATACCAATGACAAGGTTTACATCCCTTCATTGAACGAACTGTATTACGGATTCGACACTGCCAAGGAAACTCTTAAAGGCATCACGAAGAACAAGGACAACGCCATTTGCACCGCTCCCGTTTCGCAGTATACTGCAGCACTTCCCAGGGATCCGGATTTCGAGCCTTGTTTCGGTCTCCGTTCAAGAGGTGATTTTTCCAAGGATCTGTCATATATTGCCAGCGAAGACTGCTTCGGTCAATGCATTACGCGTCAGGGTCCCAAGGACTGGATGCTTAATAAGCGTTGCGGCATCAGGCCGGTCATTTGTGTGAGCAGTGATTCCATAAAGAGGATATCTTGATCGTATGAGTATTTATGCGATAAGTGATATACATGGTCATTACAGCACTTACAAAAAGCTTCTCGAAAAGATTAATTTTTCCGAGGATGATTTTTTGTACGTTGTTGGTGATGTCATAGATCGCGGTCGCGACGGCATCAAGATCATTCAGGATATCATGCAGCGCCCAAATGTTGAACTCATTCTGGGCAATCATGAGATAATGATGATCGATGCCATTGATTTCATGCGCAAGAATGATGAAGAAGGCAAGACCAAGAAATCAGATATAGGTGAAGCCTTCACTCCCGTCGACCTCTGGTTCCATCCCGCAAACGGTGGCAGGACTACTTATAATGCCCTCATGAAGCTGGAAAAAGAGGAACAGGATAAGATAATAGAGTTCCTCAAGAGCCTCAAGCTCATCAAGCGACTTCAGATCGGTGACATAACTTATCACATCTCCCACTCCTACTCCGTCGGTTATAAGTTCGGAGAAGACCTGTATTACAAGGATGCTCTTGTTGATGCTGAATCGGTGGTATGGGATTCGCTTTTAGACGACAGACCGCCCATCGACATGCTCGAATATGACTGGTTCGCATATCCGGAAGACACTTATGTTGTCGGTCATGTCTTCACTCAGAGACTTGGCTGCATGGACGAAAAAGGACGCGGAATGATATGCCGCATAAAGCGCCGCGGCGGAATACAGGTTATCGATGTCGACTGCGGAATGGCTCTTAATTCCAAATCTTCAAGACTTGGAGCCTTTTGCTTAAACGACCAGAAAGAGATATATGTAACATATAAGTAAAATCATCATTATCAGACTTCATATTTCAGAAATGCCCCTGCCTTTCGGCAGGGGCTGTATTTATGTTCAGACCCGGACATAATGATGCTGATCATTCAGAATTATCATCTGTATCTGAGTTCAATCACATGCTCACCGCATTCAAGGTCAGGTATTGCAAGGAGCGCTCCGGCATATGCATATGTCTGCACTCTCCTGCCGTCCACGTATGCATTGAATCTCTCATCGTATGCTATTGTGAAGATCAGCTCATTCCGGTTTTCATCCGTGACATTGATCCTTCCGCTCACTCTTCCGGGTTCTATCGAATCTGCAATGAATCTTCCATCATTCAGTTCTTCAAAGGCTTCTTCAAAACGGTATTCATCCAGCACATATACATGAGCGGGCATCTCATCCTGATCGCCGCACAGCTCAAGTACATATTCTTCATTTTGATAATTCCTTCCCAGATAAGTATTGGATGACCTCTGATATCCCGTAAAAGAACTTCTCATGCTGTCGTTCAGCACGATCATTATGCCGATCGAATTAGATTTCGAATCATAATCGAGCTCATACTCTCTCACAAGTTCAAAGTTAAAGTACAGATTATGACCGATCACCGGCTGAAAGTAGAATTTTCTGATCTTCATTGGTGCGCCGAAAGGGGCCCCGTCCCCGATGCTTGAAACTCCGGGGATCTCAAAAATCCTCTCGGAATGATCTATCTCTTCGAAAACATTCATCTCATGTCCGACCACCGAAGAAAGAAGCATGTTCTGATTGGCAAATGAATCCCTCCCGAATTCGCAGACATCGTCCGAAGCCAGATATCCGATGCCGAGAGAATAAGGATTCCTGTAAAGGGTCATCAAACCGGTGCTATACAGCCATTCATACCCGTATTCAGCTTGCTCATATCTTATCTGATAATCAATTCCAAACAGCATGTCCGTGACAAGGGTAGTGCCCTGATCGCAGACTTTATAGTGATACTGAAGAATGCCCATGTTCTTGAACAGTTCCAGTACGTCGGAATCATATGAAGATGAAAAGAAATCCATGCCGTTAAAGCCTAAAAGCATCGGATCGTTTGACGTAAATTCAAAATCCTTATTTATCCTGCAAAGCGATGCCCCGTTTTCGGACCGGTTCTCCGAGTCTTCCTTAGCAAGATCAATAAGTTTCTGTGTGTAATATAGATAAGTTTCATAGGCCGGTCTTACTGCATTGGTAAGAGTCCGCAGCTCACTTACCGTGATCTTCATCCCGTTATAGATAAGAAGCGTAAAGCATATGATGCAGATCAGGGAGGCGGTTATGATTTCTGTCAATGCATTATTGACGCGCTCATCCTTCCGGCACTCGTCCTTCCGGTGCTCTTCCACTATCTTAATGATGTGCGCAGCACCTTTGACAGCCAGGACCATCAGGAAGAATACAAAGATAAAGGAAAACCTGTGAGGATATGCCACGGGGTCCCTGAACATATGCCACATGCGATATAAGGGCCTGAATATGAAGCTGAGGAACAGGAAAAGGATAATAAAGGCACCTGTCAGTTTGCAGATGATCTTTTCCTTCGGCAAAACAAGTCCTGCCAGGGCAAGGAGCACGCAAATAAACGTGCAATAGACATAAGGTGCGCCCTCACTGTATAGATATCCGTAATGACCGCATATGAACTGGATTAGCAGATCGGACAGAGACGTTACGATGAACGTACCGTCGGAATAGACCCCGGGATCGGAAAGTTTGCCAAGAAAGACCTCCCTTATAACGGGGACCAGGATTGGGAGCGATATCAGCACTCCCGCAAGAGAATACAGTATAAAGCCCGAATACGTTTTTATTAATCTGCCTTTACTGTTAACGGATGGCTTATCATCAGCAGAATGATCATGAGATTCGGATAAAAGGTAAATTGCGTAAAGGCCAAGGAATACGCATGCCATGTAAGCCGAATAATAATGGAACATTATGCAAAGCCCAAGAACAAAGGAATACAGAAGGCCGGCCTTAACTCTTTGCTTTTTATCATCTTCCGCACTTTTTATGTAACGCTCCAGGCATATGCAGATAATGGGAAGCATATAAAGAGTGTCCAGATACATGGGCAGGATGAAGAATGTGACGCCTGCGGAAGAAAGCGCATAACAGCAGGAAAGCATCACATTAGGCAGCGGATTCTTAAGACCTCTGAAATACGCGAAAGCCGAAAAAGACGCCCCAATAAGTCCTGCCTTGATGATATCCATCAGCCAGATGGCATCAGGAAGATGTGCGGTGTCAAAGAGTACCGTGATGTAAGAGATCGGGGAAGCCAGATAATAGGCGTATGTTCCGGCATAAGGAGTGCCAATGGAACCCTGAAAGGAATATGTAAGTGATACTCCCCCGCTGAAAAGACCCTTGAGAGACGAATAGAAAGAAACGAACTGTTCGAGCATGTCAAAGATGAGAAGTGTCTTCTCGGAACCCGGATAAATGCCCGCAAAAGCCAAAGTAGCGGCTGCCAGAAAAGCAGCCGTTACAAATGATAACAATATGATCAAATTACGTTCTTTCTTCATGCTTTCTTTTTTCTGAGAGACAGAAGGAAAATACCGGTAAGTGCAAGCATGCCGCAGATAAGAAGTCTGACCGCACCTCTTTGGATAAACCAGTTTTTGATTGAATTGCCGGCATATGCCCCGTGCTTATGACCGCCGCTGTTTGCCCTGAGAACGACATCCGATTCGATGATCTGTCCGGAAAGATCATTTCCGACGGAAACAAGAGCGAACGGGCTCAGATGATATGTAACAAATCTGGCAAACTGACCCGAGGGAGTATTAACTATCTCAACGGGAATGTCTTCAAGCTGACCGTTCCTGTCACAGGTAAGCACGATAAGGTTCTCGCCTTTCAATTCATCCGTGATGGGAATCGCCACTTCAAGCCCCTGATTTCCCAGCTTGGCAAGAGGGATATTTGAGGAATCGGTAAGTACAAGGTCATAGATCAACATATCTCCGAAGGAATAGTCCTCAAGGAATCCGGAAGCTCTCTGAAGAGCCGCATTCATCACTTCTGAAGATGATACCATGCTGACCGACAGTGTATAGGGTCTGTCTGCACCGTCCAGATATGCAACGCAACCGGGAAGTCCGAGGACTGTGACACCGGCATTTTCCCTGTCTATCACGGACGGTCTGAGTGATACATTTGAAAGTCTCTGTGTAGTTTCCTCATATGTAATGTTAAGGCCTTCGACTGTTGCAAGGTCATCAAAAGCACCGACACCTACATTGAGGATCCTGGCAGGCTTATCGTTAACGGAGACCAGAGTACCTCCGAATGCCCTGTCAAGTATCTCAGTCTCATTTCCTCCAAAGGAAACCTCAGCAAGTGAAGTACATCCGAAAAAAGCCTCTTCTCCTATGCTTATAAGAGTATCCGGAAATGCAACGGTCCTGATATTCTTATTATTCCTGAAAGCACCGGCAGCAATGATCCTGACACCGGAAGGTATGGTGACATTGGTTCCGGCGCCCCTGTATGCGATAAGTGCTCCCCCACTTACGAGGAACTCACCGGCTGAGGAATTAAGATCATCATCAAGGTTATTATTGATGCTGCCTCTGGAACTCAGGAAATTCCTGACCCAGGGAGTCTCTGAAAACGCATAGGGTTCGATCCTCATGACCGATGTGGGAAGAGATACCTCTTCAAGCATGTCACAGTGATAAAAGGCACCGTAATCGATCCTCTCAACACCGTCCGGAAGAGTCACGGACATGACCCGGGTTCTCGAGAACGCGAACTGTCCGATCTCTCTTATGCCTCCGGGAAGGGACATGTTCTCAAGGTCTGTCGAAAGATAATATGCCTTGTCTGCAACTATCGTATTATCCACGATAGTGTACTTAGGGATTGCTGAGGAATAAGTTACGGTATTGGAAGGTCTTGAACTGCTGTCTTCACCTGAATCTCCGTCATCCTGACCGGATGAGGGAGTCTGTGACGAAGCTGTACTGCCATCCACTACGTGAAATGAAGAATTGTCCATGAAAACAACCGCGGCATTTCCGACCACATGAGTCTCACCGTAGATATTAGGGTTCTGACCTGTAGCCACGGCTGTATATGTGCCGTCGGGGCGCTGTGTTATCTCAAACTGCGTAGTATATGCTCCGGGCTCTTCATCATTCGCATTACCGGCATCATCACTGTCTCCGCCGGATTGCTGACCGTCACCCTGTGAGCTGTCATTACCCGAGACATCGTTTACGGGTATGACATTACCGTCCGAATCCCTCACCGTTCCGTCGGGATAGACGACAGGCACATCTTCATCTGCAATATATCCTATGTCTTCATAAACAGGGAACTGAGCCTGTCTTACATAGAATTCCTGGGCATAATCCCATGCATATGAGCCTTCGGGAGCAAATATGACAAGCTTATAGCACCCGTCAAAAGAGCTTTTATGAATGTCATGCGTATACTGGGTAAAAGTAACAGCCTCGAGATTAACGTCATCTTCAAAGGCATAGATTCCGACGGAGCGGATATTTGCGGGGATATTGACCGAAATAAGACCCATGCAGTTTGCAAAGACGAAATCATCGATCTTCGTAAGGCCGGATCCTATGCTGACTGTCTGCAGATTATCACAGTCCCAGAAAGCATATTCATTGATCTTCTTTACACTGTTAGGAATGACAACACTGCGGATGTTGTCATTATCGCGAAACGCATCGGTGGCGATCTCGATCACGGAAGACGGGATCACCACATCAGCGCTTGTTCCGTTGTAAGAGATGAGTGTGCCTGAACCCGTAATAGAAAACTCGGGGATGGATGCAGCATCCACCCCCGCAGGAGGAAGCTGCAACACGAGTAAAGCAGATACGATCAGGATCACTCCTAACAGCTTTCTTTTTCTTTTCATCTGATTTCCTTAACAGTTACTTTTTTCTTCCGTTATCGGCCTTGACGGGCTTGAGGGTCCTCTTGTCCTTCATCAGGAAGAGCACGATCGAGATTGCAAACAATGCGATCGATATGAACCACTTCGGATGGATGGGATCGGCGGTCTTGGGAGTATCGTCAAGTCCGGTTCCGTATCCGCTTCCGTCACCGCCGGCAGTCATCTCAACCGTGTTGACATAGATGACGTAAGGCGAGAAGTGAGTACAGGTAAATGTCACGCAGGGCACACCGTTAATGGTTGTGAACTTCGCATTGAGAGGATCGATCTCATTATTGGTGATGACTGCGACCTTATTGTTTGCCGCATACTGGATCATCGAGTCGGGAATGGGAATCGTTATCGTAATGGTAAGTCCCGATGTGTCGGTGATCTGTGTGGTTCCGGATGCATCATAGAGGCTGATGTCAAACGGGAAGTAAATGATGTTGTTAACGTTTCCGTACTTCTTGAGAAGTGCATCGAGCACAAGTCTGTTGGCAGTCTGTGACTCGGTGATCTTGATGGTGAAGTTATCGGTGGAGCCGTTAACCGTAGCAGACACGACACCGGTATTGGAAAGACCGTTCTTGTCGATGACAACGGTTGTTCCGCTGCTTCTGGGCACATTACCGGTTGAAGGCCAGTAGTTATTACCGTTACCTCCTCCGTTTCCCGCTCCGGAACCTGTACCGCCTGCTCCGTTATTGCCGTTTCCTGCAGGCTTTACAACATAATTGGCGGTTACGGTTACATTCTCCGAAGGCATAGTCACAACAGTCGCGCTCAGTGCTTTTGTAGCGATCGGCGTATTACCGGGCGTTACGGTCCAGCTGCTGAACATAGTGCCTGTCGAAGCTTCGTCAGCCACTATAACGACCTGTGCTCCGGGGCTGTAGCTTCCGGAACCGGATCCGTTCACTACGGTAAGGGTATAGAAAGGTCCGGTATAATTTTCATCATTATCCGGTGCGACATAATTCGGATTCTCAACCATGGTGAAACGCATATTCTTATCCATGGTGATGGACGAAGGATCGGGTGACCACATACAGTGCTTGTATCCTTCAGGCATCATGAGACTGGGAGGATTACCGCCCGCTTCAATCTCGAGAGTCTGATATACGCTTACACCGTCGGTATAGTAATAGGTAGCAGTGTACTTATTGGATGCGGAAGGATCTGTACCTTCAGCAGGAACGAGCACGAACTTCTCGGTAGAGTTCACTATCGTCTCCGAAGGCTTGGGTGACCATTCGTATCCGGTATATCCGTCGGGAATCGCAAGGTTAAATGCAGCTGTTCCTGCCTTGACTCCCACGCTCCTGTAAAGTGTGGTTCCGTCAGGCATATAGTAGTTAGCCCAGTAGTAACCTGCATCAAGTCCGCCGTTTCCGCTGCTTCCTCCATTTTCGCCGTTCTGATAGAATGCACGGAATACGATCACGGAAGGATCGGAACTGCTGATGTTTGCATCAGAGATAACGAACTCATAATTGTTCCTCGGATCGAAAGGAGTCCAGCTGGAGAATGTGTATCCGCTCTGAGTAGGTGCAATACCGGATATAAGGGATGCATTGATGTAATAAACCGTATTGCCTGCAGAATCGGTCTTGGACTCTACGGGAATTCCGGATACAAGTACATTTCCGTTAGCACCGGTTGAAGGATCGGTATCCATGAAGGTTGCTGTGTATGTCTGTTCCTGAATTCCCTCATATACGGCCTGAAGAACAAGATCGGAATGAATGACAAACTGATCTCTGTAACCGTAAGTCTCATCGGTATCATCACGGTTCTCATAGTAGCTGAACTTGAATCCTTCGGAAACTGCACGTAAGGGATCAAGAACGGTAACGGTATCACCGTCGTTGTACTCTTCTGTCGTGCGAACCGTTCTCTTGGTAGCATCGGCTGATGCATAGTCCCAGTAAGTAACATAGTAATGAACTACGGGAACGAGTGCCTCAACAATATACTTATGGTTCCTGAATCTTTCATAAGACCTGCTGGGATTGGTGACATTGCCGTTCTCATCGGTTTCCGCAGGGGCAAAGACGGTAAGCTGAGGGTTGCTGTTTTCACTTGCACCATGATCGATGCCGGCACCGAAATCATAGGTGGTCTGAATGAGATCGAGTCCGTTTGACTGCCAGTCAAGGTCACTGTCATTAACAGTCAGGTTCGAAAGCGAGGAGCCTCTGAAAGCATAATTCCTTATAAGTTCACATCCGTCAGGCAGATAAACCGATACAAGACTGTCACAGTTATCGAAGCTGTATTCGGGAACACTGGTAATATGTGAACTCTCAAGATTGACTATCTGAATTCCCGTATCCGCAAACGCTTCCTCTGCTATTCCGTTAATTTCGGTAGCATCAGCGGTCTGAAGAGTCTTGGAGCTTCTTCCTGCAAGGAATTCAACAAGCGAATACCTGTTGCCGGAAGAATCAAGTCCGTAAATTATTCCGTTAGCGGTTGTATAGTAAGGATTATCTCCGAACTTTACATTGCTCAGTACAGGGCAAAGTCTGAAAGGTGCTCTTCCGAGTGTTGATGTATCTGCAGAAATGGTCACATCCGAAAGTGCATCATCGCCAAGGAATGCATGATCCTTGATCTCTCTAACTCCCATCAATTCAACGGTGGTAAGATTGTTACATTCTGAGAATGCCTGTTCTCCGATCGATTCTACCTGCTGATGAACAGACACTTCACCGAGGCTGTTGCATCCGTAGAATGCATAATCGGGTATGGTGATCGTTTCATTTCCCTGGAATGTGATGGACGTAAGTCCGGGACATCCGGCGAAATCTCCCTTTGACGGATCAACATCAACTATATTGGTAAATGTTGTATTGATGGTTCCGGTAACGGAGTTGATGACAACTTCTTCGTATCCCGCATGATCTTCATAATATACATCAAGCTCTGTCAGACCTTCGGACACGACTGCGATCCTGTTGGCAGAATCGGTATTGCCGGCAAAGAGACCATCCTTGATGGATTTGACGCCGCGGGGGATAGTCAGAGTCTCACATACATCCTGGAGAGCTCTGTCAAAATTGGTCGTAGGATTGCCCGGATTTGCAAGATAATGATCTATCGCATCCTTCTCTTCCTGGGTCAGATACCATCCGACATTGGGATCGGTGGGATCGTAATAGGTTCCAAGTGATGCCGCAGTCGGGAAATTGGTAAGTTCTGCACACTTCTTGTCAGGGTTGTACTGCACTTCAAGGAGTGTCGGGAATCCGGAATAAATGATAGGCCATGTCTGTATCTGGTTCTCGTGGCTGAATCGTCCGCCGTCACTCATGGCATATCTGAAGGGATTCGAATCCTCCGAGATGGAAGTGACGAAATAGAGCTGATTTGCCGGTGCGGATCCGACAGCCGTAGGACAGGGATCAGTCTTTGCACCCTGAGTAAGGAATGCGTTGGTCCCGATCTGGACATTATCATTTTCAAAATAGACATACTGGAGCTGGTCACAGCCCTGGAATGCCCTGTCACCGATGATATTAATGGTGGAAGGAAGCCTTACGGTCTTAAGATTCTTCTTATCCCTGAACTTCTCGGCAGGGATCTCATTAATGTAGTAAGGTCCGAAATGCTCGGGGAAGCTTAGGGATCTGACGGTGTGAGTTGCATCCTCAACAGTCGTGAAGCCGACAAGGCTGTTGGTACTGTCGACCTGATAGATGGCTTTTCCGCCGCCTTCCTCGGTTATGGTCTTCTCGTAAAGTTCCTCTCCGTAATACTTAAAAGTGAACTCATGTCCTGCAGACATATTCTGGCAGGTTGAATGAAGCACACCTATGCCCTCATTAGGCCTTATCGCACCCGCAGGGTCTACGCCTTCAAAGCAGAACTCATCGCTCACCAGCAGATCGTGGAAATCATCCATAGAGAAATTACATGCAGGGTATGGTGCAGAAGCCGCATGTGCATCATCAACAAAGGTAACATAAGGACTGAGAACCGTTATCTTGGCAAGGTTAGGGCAATCCTCAAATATATTGATGGAGATCTCCCTGGGATTGGTACGTGAATATCCGGTGCCCAGAGCGGTACCGAATATGACTTCCCTGAGCGCGGTACATCCGTAGAAAACATGGTTTCCTATTTTCGTAAGATTGGATCCGCTTCCGGAAGGATCTTCCGAAATATCACCGGTAAGATCGATCCTTGTAAGGGAAGTATCGTTTTCAAAGACTCCGTCACAGATCATTGCTATATTATGCGGAATATAGAATGAAGCAAGCTGAGGACAGTTGGCAAAGGCATATGCACCGATGGTATTTAGCCTGGGATTCTTGTCCATGTTCACGGCAGTAAGCACTCTGCATCCATCAAAGCAGTGATTGCCAAGTGCAACAAGCTGATTGGAAAGTGTCACAGAACTCAGTGCGGTACAGTTGTAAAATGCATAGTCACCGATACCTTCCATGGATTCGGGAATGATCAGATTCCTGATATTACCGCCCTTAGTATCGGCAAATACACCGTTTGTCGGATGAGCATCATCGATGGGATCCGGCGAAAGGACATATGTGCTTGTGGCCGTATCATATACAGAGAACTGATTTGCGATATATTTTACGGGAATATTATCGACATACTGATTTTCCGGATTTGAGCATACAGTATATGTATATACTCCACCGACTTCAGTTCGGTAATACAAAGAATCCTTGGGGAAATCTTTCCAGGCTGCCTCTGTAGTGGCCGTGCAGGGAGAATATTTGTTATTCTCTATCTTGTATGTATAGGTGGTACTGATCAGAGTTCCGTTCTCATCATAATTGGGGGTTTCGGAGTTGAGGAACACGCCTATCTCATCAGGCTTGGCTGTCGTATAATAACCGGGATTGGACCTGTACTGATCCGGAACATAACCCTGTATAACACCAAAAATCGTAGCGTCTCCGGGAACATAGGTTCCGACATATGGTTCAAACGGATTGATCTGACCTGCAGGAATCGTTATATCATTGGTAATGAAAATAAATGAATCTTTGTAGAAAAGGAATTGATTGCACACATTGGTCAGGCAGTATCCTTCAACATCGGATATCTTGCGGAAACTTCTTACATATTGAGGAATCTCAAGCGTGCCGTTTGCATCAACCGCGCCCGAGGGGTTATATCCGGTTATGATTGCGAACTTGGAAGCATTACCGATCTCGTCAATGCCCATGGAATTGATGTATGCAAAATAGAAGGTCTGGTCACCGGTGGTATATATGGTGGACCCGGCTTCGATCACTGGGATCTCGCTCAGAGGAGTCTTGTCGGTGACAGAACCGGTATTCTGAGTAATGTAATACTCAGGCCTGATGACACCCGTGCAGGCGTTTGCAGCCTGAACGTTTCCTCCTTCTATTGACCTGGTCGGAATCATGGCGACCAGAATGGCAGCCACCATAAAGAGAGCGCCGAAGGTCTTTCTGACCTGTTTCTTCACCCTTCTCTTCATTCCTTTTTTATTAGCCATTTTCAATCCTCCCGCATACATGCAGTGCACAAAACCGGACTATTAATCAATTCTCCTTGCAACCACCGCAAACCTGCCGTTGTCTTCCTGATAATCGCATGTGGACAGAGTTAGCAGATGATCGCCCCACACGGCCGTCACTCCGGTGTCATACAGTGACATCGATGCCATTTCGTTCATATATGACGCGAATTCCTCCGGACCGTTGGCATCTATGAACTGGTAATACTTGAATGAAATGTCATTCTCATACTTAAGTGAAGTCCTGAAGGCAAACATCACCTCATATTCGCCGTGCTCATAGATAGTGTCGAACTTAATGATCCTGTGGGTCTTGTAAAAGCTCTCGTCCTCATATCTGACGAGATTTCCGAACATCCTGCCGCTTCTCATGTGATGGCCGTACAGGATAAGGTTGTCCGAAGGCTTTATTGCATCGCAGTTACAATCCATGAATATGCAGCCGTTCACGTCATTTTCCTGATTGAAGCCGTGCGTCAGGTAGTATTCGTTGTCAACGGTCTGCATGACAGGATAGCTTATAAAGGCCTCTCCGTTAATATCGGCTATTTCGAGCCATCCGATTAGCCTTTTGTTTTTATTATATATATCAAGATATTCCGGAAGTATCTCCGGAGTCTCTTCCTCATCGGTATAATGGATGACAACCTGCCCGTCATCAGGCGAAGAATTGCCCGTATTTCCAAGCAAAGCTTCATTGGTAGCCTGTTCCCTGATGCCGCTCAGAAGGTCGGTGGTCCTGGCAGATCTCATCCTTGTGACATTGTAAATGACGATGTAAAGGATGCACGCCGCAGCAACAAAAAGAGAAGCAAAGAGAACGGCTTTTCTTGTCTTCTCCTGCTTTTCGAGTATCTTGCGGGCCTGGGCATCGATGTCGGGATCTTCGGTCTTCTTCGTTTCCCTGTTATCAGTCTTTCTTTGGGTGGTTCGGATCTCACTCTTTTCCTCGGAAAGGCTCTCTTTTTTCTCCATGGATTCAATAATGGAATCTATGTCTTCGATGAAATCATCACCGAGCTTTGTCCCGAAATTAATCCTGCCGCTATGGAGTTTTTTGGAAAGGAGCTTCAGATCCGAAAGGGACATGTGATCCATCTGCGACTTGATCTTATCAATGGCCGCTTTGTCGGCATTTGCCGCAGCTATCTCCTGTTCCCCTTCGAATTTTCTGCCCTCGATTATTACAACTTTGCCCATTTACTTACTTTACTACGAAGTTAACAAGCTTTCCGGGCACATAGATCTCTTTTACGATTTCCTTGCCCTCGATCCTCTCTGCTACGGTCTCCTTCGCTCTTGCGATCATGGTCTCTTTGGAGGCATTTCTGTCCTCTTCGAAGGTTCCACGGAGCTTACCGAGCACCTGAACAGCGATGGTGATTCGGTCTTCAACGCACTTTGCCTCGTCATGCTCGGGCCAAGCGGTCTGATATACTCTTCCCTCGAATCCCATGAGGCTCCAGAGTTCCTCAGTGATATGAGGAGCCACGGGATTAAGAAGGGTAATGAAAGTCTTGAAATCTGCTTTGGTGATGCTGCCTGCTTTATAGAAGTCATTGATCAGGCTCATCAGTGCTGCGATTCCGGTATTGTACTTAAGCGTCTCAAAATCACCGGACACCTTGCGGATGGTCTGGTTGATCTTGACCTCGAGATCCTTGGAATAGCCTTCTCCGTCAACAACGATGTCCTGAAGCTTCCAAACCCTGTCAAGGAATCTTCTGCAGCCCTGCACACCTTCCATGCTCCAGTTAGCGGCCTGGTCAAATGCTCCGATGAACATTTCATAGGTCCTGAGGGTATCTGCACCGTATTCTTCGATGATGTCATCGGGATTGACAACATTGCCCCTTGACTTTGACATCTTCTCACCGTTTGATCCGAGGATCATGCCGTGTGATGTACGCTTTGCGTAAGGCTCCATTGTAGGCACAATGCCGTTGTCATAGAGGAATCTGTGCCAGAATCTGGAATAGAGAAGGTGAAGCGTGGTATGCTCCATTCCGCCGTTATACCAGTCAACGGGAAGCCAGTACTTAAGGGCTTCCTGGGATGCAAGTTCCTTGTCATTGTGAGGATCGGTATATCTGAGGAAATACCAGGATGATCCTGCCCACTGGGGCATGGTATCCGTCTCGCGCTTTGCAGGTCCGCCGCAGCAAGGACATGAAACATTAACCCAGCTCTCCATTGCGGCAAGAGGTGATTCGCCGTTATCGCCGGGCATATAGCTCTCGACTTCGGGCAGCTCGAGAGGAAGATCCTCTTCCTTAAGAGGCACATATCCGCACTTATCGCAGTGGATGATGGGAATAGGCTCGCCCCAGTAACGCTGACGTGAGAACACCCAGTCACGGAGCTTGAAATTGGTCTTGGCATGACCGATTCCCTTCTCTTCGAGGAACTCGATTATCTTCTTTTTAGCGTCAGCAACGGAAAGTCCGTCAAGGAATCCCGAATTGACAAGAATTCCCTCGGCAACATCCGTATAAACCTGCTCAGTCACGGGCTTGTCGCTTCCTGAAACAACTTCGATGATAGGAAGATCGAATTTCTTGGCGAATTCCCAGTCTCTTTCATCGTGTGCGGGAACGGCCATGATCGCACCGGTTCCATAGCTCATGAGTACATAGTCAGAGATCCAGATAGGGATCTCCTTGTCGTTGACGGGATCGATGGCGGTAAGTCCGTCAAGGCAGACGCCTGTCTTATCCTTTGCAAGCTCGGTCCTCTCAAAATCAGATTTTCTGGATGCTTCATCCCTGTACTTTACAACCTCATCAAAATTCTTAATGCGGTCCTTGTACTTCTCGATATAAGGATGCTCGGGGCTCATGACCATATAGGTAGCACCGAACAGTGTGTCGGGTCTGGTGGTATAGACGGTAAGCTTGTCCTCGGTTCCTGCAAGTTTGAAATCAACCTCCGCACCGGTGGAACGTCCGATCCAGTTCCTCTGCTGAGTCTTGACACGCTCGATATAGTCAACGCTGTCAAGTCCTTCAAGGAGCTTGTCTGCGTACTCTGTGATCTTAAGCATCCACTGTGACTGCATCTTACGGACAACGGGAGCTCCGCATCTTTCGCAGACACCGTTTACAACCTCTTCGTTAGCAAGACCGACCTTACAGGATGTGCACCAGTTGATGGGCATCTGGGTCTTGTAAGCAAGTCCGGCATTGAAAAGTTTGAGGAAGATCCACTGGGTCCAGTGATAATATCCGGGATCGGTTGTGTTGACCTCTCTGTCCCAGTCGAAGGAGTAGCCAATAGAATGAAGCTGTTCCTTGAAACGGGCAACGTTATTCTTAGTCACGATCTTGGGATGGATCTTGTTCTTGATGGCATAATTCTCGGTAGGAAGACCGAATGCATCCCAGCCCATGGGGAACAGGACATTATATCCCTGCATGCGGCGCTTTCTTGACACAATATCAAGTGCCGTATAAGGACGGGGATGTCCGACGTGAAGTCCCTGTCCCGAAGGATAGGGAAACTCAACAAGCGCATAATACTTGGGCTTGGAATAGTCGGTGGTGGCGGCAAATGCCTTCTCATCGTCCCAAACCTTCTGCCACTTGGGTTCTACAGCATGATGATCGTAAACTGAAGCCATTTTCTTATATCTCCTAAACTGATTATTTACCCGGAGGAATCTTGTATATGCATATATGCAAAACAGCTTCCGCCAGTATTTTCAATGCAAATGGGCATAAAAACCCATATTTTCTTTAATTTTATTACATAATAGATGCAAACGCAAGGAAAAAGCACTTCGACCACAATATATAGTGGGTGAAACAAAAGGAACGGAGGAACCGTCCCTCCGTTCACACTCCCCCCCTGTCAAGAAAAAAAAGTGAACGGAGGAACCGTCCCTCCGTTCACCTCCGTTCACATCTGCAACAAATTATTCGGTTATATTGCCCTCGGCAACCTTCTGTGCTCTTGCAGCAACCTCGGCTTCCTGAACATCCGACGGCGCCTGCTCGTATCTTGCGAACTCGAATGAGTAATCTCCCATTCCGGCGGTCATCGATCTGATGACTGTACCATATCCGAAGAGTGAGCTTTCGGGGATCTCTGCCTCGATGCAGGTCATGCCGTTTCCGGCAGGATTCATTCCAAGGACTCTTCCGCGTCTCTTGTTAAGATCGCCCATGACATCACCGGTATTATCATCCGGAGCTGTAACTTTCAAAGTCATGATGGGCTCAAGGAGAACGGGCTTAGCCTTCATGAAACCGTCTCTGAACGCCATTGAAGCAGCGGTCTTGAATGCCATTTCGGAAGAATCAACAGGGTGATAGGATCCGTCATACAGGACAGCCTTGACTCCGATAACGGGATATGCGGCAAGAGGACCTCTGACTACGGACTCGGCGATACCCTTTTCAACCGCAGGGAAGAAGTTCTTGGGAACCGCTCCGCCGACAACTTCCTGGTCGAATACATACTGCTGCTCTTCATCACCAAGAGGGCTGAACTTCATCTTTACATGTCCGTACTGTCCGTGTCCGCCGGTCTGCTTCTTATACTTGGCTTCGACATCGGATGTGCCCCTGATCGTCTCTCTGTATGCGACCTTGGGCTCCATGAGGTCGATCACGACCTTGTACTCGTTCTCAAGCCTGGACTTGATGATCTCCAGATGCATGTCACCCATTCCATAAAGGAGAGTCTGATGATTCTCTGCATCATTGACATTCTTCATAGTAAGGTCTTCATGTCCGATCTTCTGAAGAGCCTGTGAGATCTTATCGATGTCTGCCTTATCCTTGGGCTTGTATCTCATGAAGGTGTAAGGCTTGGAGATATCGAACATACCGAACTTGATGGGCATTGCCTTGGTTGAAAGGCTGTTTCCGGTACGTGCCTGCGAAAGCTTTGCAAGTGCACCGAGGTCGCCGGCATGAAGCTCGGGAACTTCAATGGGCTTGTTACCCTGAAGCACATAAAGTCTTCCGATCTTCTCCTCAACATCCTTGTCGATGTTGTAGATGAGGTCATCGGGCTTAAGGACACCGGAATTGACCTTGATGAGACTGTACTTTCCGATGAACGGATCAACGATCGTCTTCCAGACATAAGCTGACTTTGCCTTGGAGAAATCATAATCACAGTTGTAGATCTCACCGGTCTTGGTAGCGATGCCGGCTACATGCCTTACATCGGGTCCGGGGAAATACTTGATGACATCGTCAAGGAGTGCATAAGCACCCTTGCAGGAAATTGATGATCCCATGGTCACGGGAACGATGCTTCCGTCACAGATGGTTGCTCTGAGAGCTGCTCTGATCTCGGCATCGGAGAACTTCTCTCCGGAGAAATATCTGTCCATCATTTCCTCGGAAGTCTCGGCAACAGCTTCCATCAGAGTCTCTCTGTACTGCTCAAGATAAGGCTTGTTGTAATCGGGAATCTCGGTGGGAACAACTTCCTTGCCCTGCCATTTCTGGGCCTGCTCGGAAACGATATTTACATATCCTATCAGCTCCTCATCTTTTCTGATGGGAAGGTGGAAAGGAGCAATCTTCTTGCCGTAAAGAGCAGTCAGATCCTCAACAACCTGACGATAGCTTGCGGTATCAACATCCATGTTCGACACATAGATGATCCTGGGGAGCTTATACTTCTCGCAAAGATCCCATGCCTTTTTGGTTCCGACTTCTACGCCGCTTCGTCCGTTAACTACGATGATCGCAGCTCCTGCAGCAGAGACGGCTTCTTCAACTTCACCGACAAAATCGAAGTATCCCGGAGTGTCGATTATGTTGATCTTATTATCTTCCCACTCTACGGGAATAACGGTTGAAGAGATTGAAAATCCGCGCTTCTGCTCTTCCTTGCCGTAATCGCTCAGGGTATTTCCGTCTGCTACGGTCCCCATTCTGGAAGTAAGACCGGTAATGTAGCCAAAGCTCTCTGCAAGAGTGGTCTTTCCGCTTCCTCCGTGGCCAAGTAGCACAACATTTCGAATCTTGTCTGTGGTATAAACTTTCATGAGGACCTCCTGAAATTGGTATTTGTGCAAATTTTACAAATATTCTGAAAATTCATAAAATCACACAAACATATTTTACAGTAAAGCGCGAAATGTCGCAATAATTTTATGCTTTGTTTTAGAAAATATCTAATTCTTAAGGACGTCTTTTACGCGTTTTTGTTACTTTTGGTCAACACGTTCATCAAGCATCCAGACATTCAGTTCCTCATCTATCAGAACATAATCCTCAAAGTCAAAGCCCAGATACTCATATTCAAATCCCTGAACGGCTATGACCAGTCTGGGATGAACGGTATTGATATCTTCGGTAACAGCCTCAAGTCCGCCGGGATAGTTTTCATTTATGGAATTAAAAAGATGGAATTTCGTGGAAGCAAGCCTGTCAGACTCGACATAGTAATAGTCCTTGTAACCGAGCACGAGGATCCTGTCATCGGGTTCTGTATACTCCTCTATGATCTCCAGAATCCTTGCGTTTCTGGGCTCTTCTGCCCCTCCTGATACCAGAGCCGGAACTGTAGTGAAGTAATTATTGAAAATATATCCGCTAAGGATAACCGAAGTAAGAAGGGAAACCGCATCAAACAGATAAGATCTTTTTTTCAGCTGTTTTTTTATCACATCCGAAGATGCGGACAGAGGATAAACAAGAGCCGGCACCGTGACCATCCCGTAATGCTCAAATCCCTTTCCCGAAAGGCTCATGACCAGAATGTTAATGATCATAAACAGCAGATATGCAATGTTAAACCCGGTGTTTTCTTTTTTGATGATGAGGAATACGAGCAATAACATGTAGACCTCGGAGATTGATCCGAGCAGGTATGATTTAAAAGAGGCAAGAATATCGGCGGCCGAACTGTATTCCGAGGAATAGTTCATGTTGGTCAGCATATAATCTTTCCAGAACTCCCCGATGGCGCCGTTAGCAGCAAGCCATACAAGAAAAGGGATCACGGCGATCATTACACCGAGCAGAAAAAAAGATGCTGTTTTCAATGGGAAGGACTTCTTTTCCCGGATCTCAGTCAAGATGCAATATATGCAGAAAACAGCCCATACAGCTACCATATTGGGCCTGAGCATCAGCACTGCGCCGCATGAGACACCGCATATGGTTATCCGGTACAGGTCACGCTTGTCAAACAGAAAATAATCCACAAAAACCAGGATTCCGATCGAAATGAATAAGAGAGCATATTCTTCCGTCATGTTTCCGAGAAAGAATGCTCCGATGGGGCCGAGGGCAGCAAAAGTATATATGAGTGACCTTTTTATATCGGCAAACCTTCTGGCTATGGCATACTGGACGGCAAGGTAAAAAAGCATGAATATGAACTCAACGGCAAACACGCCATGCTTCTTACCGATCAGATACCCTATGCAGTTGAGCAGATATAATAAAGGTCCTTTATTGTCAAATGCATCAAGGTATGGAATGCCGCCGCGTGCCATGACCATACCGACATATCTGTAACAATATGAGTCAAGATCACCGCATTCGGTAGCATGAGTAAGAGTGGAAGAATAAGATGTTATGCCATAAGAAATAAACAGAAAAAACAGAAAGATCCCAAAAGAAACGATCAGTTTACTGTTTCTTTCATTTTTCATAAGCGATCCCAATCAAGTAATCCCCATCTTCAAATCAAGCATTACTCTTCTCTGCGTCCGCCGCAGATGCCGGGAATCATACTCCGTGAAGTATGTATCCTTTGTTCTTAAGTATCTCCGCTGCCTTGGCTCTGGACTCTCCGTCCCAGAATCCCACAGTCATGTCACCGCCGATATATTCGCGGTTATGCTGTATCCCGATGTTCTTGATATTGATCCCGCTCACGGCCAGTATCGTGGCAACCGAAGCGATCGCACCGGGTTCATCGGAAATGTCGACCGAGAACTTGTGAGAATCCTTGATAGGCCCGGCACTCAGGGTATTGAATGAATTCCTGTATGTGCCGGCATCATCGAACAGATCGGCTATGTATTCGCCGTTTCCTTCCGAGACATTTTTCCTGATCTCGGAAAGCCTGTCAATGAGGTCGCCAAGAAAAGCAGATATATTGACGTCATTTGATTCACATATCTCCTTCCACATGGCAGGCGATGAGGAAGCTACTCTCGTAATGTCCTTGAATCCGCCGGCAGCAACCACCTTCATGAGTCCGTCGGAATAATCATTGTTCTTGACCAGCTCGACAAGAGCGGCTGCGGCAAGATGAGGAATATGGCTGACACCGGCAACTATCCTGTCATGCTTTTCCGCATCCATGACTATCGGGATCGCGCCTATGTCTTCACTGAGCTTCTTCAGCACTTCGGCTTTGGGATCTCCTTCCTCAAAAGGAGTGATGATATAGTATGCATTTCTGTATAGATCCTTGGATGAAGCAATATATCCGGTCCTCTCGGATCCCGCCATGGGATGACCGCCGACAAAATGCTCCCTTAAGCCCGCTTCATCGGCTGCCTTCATGATCGAGCATTTGACGGAACTGACATCCGTCACGATCGTCTTATCTCCGACATAAGGAGACAGCGTTGAAAGTGCCTGTGCATTGGTAACTACGGGCAGGCATAAAAAAATGACATCACAGTCACTTAAACCTTCACCTATCTCATGAAGCGCGATATCCACGACACCGTCCGAAACAGCCTGTTCAAGCGGTTCGGGACTTCTGTTATATGCAACTATCACATTGGACTCATCATGATTCTTAAGTGCCCTGGCGAGCGATCCGCCAATGAGCCCGAGTCCCACAAATCCGTATTTACTCATTTCTCTTCTTTCTCTTCTTACGATCTGATTTCAGATATAGCACGAAGCACGCAATGACGCACCCAAATGTATCAAGAAGCACGTCCCAGACAGAAGCATATCTTCCGGGAACAAAGTACTGATGAAGCTCATCAAATGCGGCCAGAACCGCGACAAACAAAGAAATCCTTATGTATATGTGCCTTGCTTTTCCGTTGCACATGTCCCTTATGTCACACATGAGAGGCATGACCGAGGCACTAAACAAACCGCCCAGCAGGGCGTATTCAGTAAAATGTGCGATCTTTCTCAAAGGATGCTCGAAATAGTTCGCGAATGTAAAAACATCTTCTGGTTCCTGCATCCGGAAAGGAAGCAGGAAATTAGCCAACTTTTCCGCAATGTCCAGACTAAGGCTTCCCGAGCTTTCAGCATCCTGAGCCGAGAACCCGGTTATCACGAGAAAATAAAACAAAAATCCAAGGACAGAAAAGGTGATGCACATGACCTTTCTGCCCTTTGACGCTTTTATGAAAGCCTTGAAAATGCTTATCATTATTTATTCATATCCGTGACGGTCTGATATGTTGCGATCCTCTGTGCTTCCATTTCGGGAAGTCCTACAAAGGATGAGCCGTAGTAATAGATATCACCTTTTTTCTCGATCCTTATGATCTCAAGAAACGCATGAAGCACTTCCTTGGTCCAGATCTCCAGAAAGCTCTCATACACGGCACCGATCTCAAGAGCCTTGTTGCAGGTGAATCCAACCCCGCCCTTGGAAACGTCGATGATGTCGATGGTAACTTCCTCTCCCGCCTCATCGGAATCAAGTCTCTTGATCATGAGGGTCGAAGTAAGTTCTGATCTCTGTGAATGTCTTTTTTCCTGCATGTGTACCTCCCCTTTAAACGTCCCATTGAACAGGTCAATTCAGTGAACTAGTGAAAAAAACACGCATCCCCGAAACTGAAGAATCTGTACCTTTCGGATACAGCTTCCTTATATGCATCAAGCACGTTCTCCCTGCCCGCAAACGCCGAAACAAGCATTATCAGAGTGGATTCGGGCAGATGAAAATTGGTGATGAGTCCGTCCATTATCTTAAATTCATAACCGGGATAAATGAAAATATCAGTCTCCCCGGATCCCGGTCTAACCTCATATCTGTTCTCGAACTCGGGACACCCGTCCGCAACGCTTCCCGTTTCTATGACAGGCGTGGCACAGCTTTCCACGGTCCTGCAGCTGGTGGTTCCGACACAGATCACTCTTCCACCGGCAAGTTTTGCCGCATTTATGATGTCTGCGGTTTCCTGCGTGACCTCATAGCTTTCGGTATGCATCTTGTGATCCGTTATCACATCTTCCTTGACCGGCCTGAAAGTTCCGAGTCCTACATGAAGAGTGACATATGCCAGACTGACTCCCTTATTCTTAATCTTCTCAAGCAGTTCGGGAGTAAAATGCAGTCCTGCCGTAGGAGCCGCAGCCGATCCGTCAAACTTCGCATAAACAGTGTTGTACCTGGTCGGATCTGCAAGCTTGTGCGTGATATACGGAGGAAGAGGCATTTCACCGAGTTTATCAAGCACTTCCTCGAATATCCCGTCAAAAGAAAACCTTATGATCCTGTTTCCGCCTTCAACCGTTTCCAGGACTTCCGCCTTCAAAAGCCCGTCACCGAACTCAAGCTTCTGACCCGGTCTGCAGCTTTTGCCCGGTCTGACAAGAGTCTCCCAGTCGGTTCCGGTAAGCCTTTTAAGAAGAAGCACCTCAACATGTCCGCCGGTACCTTCCCTTACTCCGAGAAGTCTTGCCGGAATGACCCTGGTGTTGTTAAGCACAAGACAGTCACCGGGCTCAAGATAATCGGTTATGTCGCGGAAAACTTTATGTTCTGTTTTCCCCGTATTACGATCAACGACCATCAGCCTTGAAGACGATCTGTCTTCGAGAGGATCCTGAGCTATCAGTTCCCCGGGGAGGTCGTAGTAGTAATCCGATCTGCGTAATTCACTCATGATCAAAGATCCATGCCTTCACAGAATGCGATATATCCTCTGTAGGTCTCATATACATCAGCCTTGGAAGTAGCTTCCCAGGGTGAGTGCATGTTAAGTACGGCAACACCGGAATCGATAACATTCATTCCGTACAGAGCAAGGATATATGCGATGGTTCCGCCTCCGCCCTGATCAACCTTGCCAAGTTCGGCGAACTGATATGATACATCCGCAAGCTCGAATATCCTTCTGATGGCTGCGATGTACTCTGCATTTGCATCATTGGATCCGCTCTTTCCGCGGGCTCCCGTGAACTTGTTGAACACGATGCCTCCGCCCAGGAATGCGGCATTTTTCTTTTCGAAAACGGACTCATAATTGGGATCGACACCTGCAGAGACATCACTTGAGAGCATGCAGCTTCTTGCAAGGCATCTCTTAAGATCAAGCTCCGAATCATATTCCCTGCAAAGGTTCATGACCTCAGCAACGGCATTCTCGAAGAATTTGGATTTCATTCCGGTAGCACCAACGGATCCGATCTCCTCCTTGTCAACGAGTATGGTACATACGGTCCTGTCGCAGACCGGAAGATCGATCATTGCCTGAAGAGAGGTATAAGCACAGACTCTGTCGTCCTGACCGTATGAAAGGATCATCGATCTGTCAAAACCTGCTTCTCTTGCCCTTCCTGCGGGAACGACCTCAAGCTCAGCTGAGAAGAAATCCTTCTCCTCGAATCCGTACTGTTCCTTAAGGATCTGAAGGATTGCGTCCTTAACAGGCTCCTTGCTCTCTTCGGTCTTGGTCTTGGTTCTGGTTTCTTTTCCGAGGATGATGGGCTTGTTACCTACGATGACGTCGAGATCCTCGCCCTCCACAACCTTGGAAGCCTTCTTGTCCATCTGATCCTGTGCAAGATGGATCAGCAGATCCGAGACAAAGAATACGGGATCGTCGGGATCCTCACCTATATTGATCTCGATCGTGCTTCCGTCCTTCTTGACAACGACGCCATGGATTGCAAGAGGAAGTGCGGTATACTGATACTTCTTGATTCCGCCGTAATAATGCGTGTCGAGCAGTGCGAAATCATCTTTCTCATACAAAGGATTGGACTTAACATCCATTCTGGGGCTGTCGATGTGAGCTCCGAGAATGTTCATGCCCTCAGAGAAAGGCTTGTTGCCTATCCTGAACATCACGACAGACTTGTTCATCCATACGGAATAAACTTTATCGCCGGCCTTGAGCTTTCTTCTGGAACCGATGAGCTTGTCCAGCTCCACGAATCCGGCAGCTTCAGCCATATTGACTATCTGATCGACGCACTCTCTCTCGGTCTTTCCGTTTGAAAGGAACTCGATATAATCCTTGTTCAGCTTCTCAAGCTTCTTAAGCTCTGCCTGAGAATATTTTTTCCATACCTTATCGTACTCCATATCTTAACCTCCGATAATGCAAATCAGCTTCTGAGTTCAATGCCGAGGCTCTGAAGTCCGTTGAGGATCTTCTTCATCGCAGCAGTGATCTCATTCTCTTCAAGGGTCTTGTCCTTAGCCCTGAAAGTCAGTGAGTAAGCGACCGACTTGAATCCCTTTGCGACCTGTTCACCCTCGTAGATATCGAACAGCTTGACCTCTTCGAGGATCTTGCCTCCGCGCTGTGCAAAGACAGCTTCTATCTGTCCGACCAGCACATCGGCGGGAACGAGCATTGAAATGTCTCTGGTAACGGCAGGGAATTTGGCAATGCCTTCATACTTGTGATCATAAGAAACGAATTCGATCACAGAAGGCATGTCGATGACCGCTACATAGACTCTGGTCTTGATGTCATATGCATTGCAGACCGAAGGATGAACCTCTCCGAGATAACCGAGCACCTTGCCTTCATACTTCACAAGTGCCTGTCTTCCGGGGTGAAGGAAGGACTTGCCGGCCTTGGGATCATACTCTCTCTTTTTCTTCATTCCGACTGCATTGAAGAATTCCTCGACCGCACCCTTCATGGTGAAGAAATCACCCTTGCCGTAGAATCCAAACGTAAGCTGCATTCTCTCGTCGGGATAATCTGTAAGAGGAAGAGATTCGGGAACATATATATTGCCGAGTTCATAAAGCTTAACCTCAGGATTCCTGCGGTTATAGTTAGTCGAAAGACTACTGAGCATTCCGTTAAGTGAAATGGTCCTCATGACAGAGAAGTCCTCACCGAGAGGATTGCTGATCCTGATTGCATTTCTCTCGGGTGCATCCTCAGGCAGCTTAAGCTTGTCAAATACCTTGGGGCTTTCGAAAGAATAAACATATGCCTGTGAAAAACCGCACATCTCGGCAACCTGTCTTGCGGTATCTTCCATGCGAAGCTTAAGACCTATGCCGCCCATTGCATTTCCGCCGGGAAGAGTCGTGGGAATGTTGTCATATCCCTTGAATCTGGCAACTTCCTCTGCAAGATCGCAAAGAGCAAGAAGATCCTGTCTGAAAGAAGGAATTACAACTTCATTCTTATCCTTGTCGAAGCTGAGGTCTTCTTTCTCGAAAACTTCGATCATCTCCTCGGGAGAATAAGAGGTTCCGAGAAGATCGTTGATCCTGTCAGGCTCAAAAGGAATCCTTACAAGATCCTTAAAAGGAACCTTGATATCTATCATGCCACCGACAACCTCGCCTGCGCCGAGTTCCTCGACAAGCTGGCAGGCTCTGTTCATTGCCTCTGAAGCATTTCTGGGATCAAGACCCTTTTCGAATATTCCGGAAGCGTCGGTCCTGAGGCCTACTCTTCTGGATGACTTTCTGATATTGGTGCCGTTGAAAGTAGCGGCCTCGAAGAGCATCGTTTTTACATCGTCAGTGATCATGGTATTTTCTCCACCCATGACACCTGCGATGCCGATCTCTTTTTCTCCGTCACAGATCATGAGAACATCCTTGTCAAGATTTCTCTCCTGACCGTCGAGGGTAACGAACTTGTCTCCGTCAGCAGCTCTTCTTACGATGATCTTCCTGCCTGCGATCTTGTCATAATCATAGGCATGCATGGGCTGACCATACTCGAGCATGACGAAGTTGGTGATGTCGACTATGTTGTTGATGGGTCTGATCCCTGCAGCACCGAGACGAAGCTGCATCCACTTGGGTGAAGGCTCGATCCTGATGTTCTTAACAACCCTTGCCGTGTATCTGGTGCAAAGATCGGTATCCTTTACTTCAACGGAAACGAAGTCGTTAACGTCTTCCGAATTACCTGTTTCCCTGATGACGGGAGGCTTAAACTCCTTGCCGAAAGTAACCGCAGCTTCCCTTGCTATTCCGAGAATACTGAAACAGTCTACTCTGTTGGAAGTGACTTCATACTCAACAACGGTATCATGAAGTCCGAGAAGTTCGACAGCATCCGCACCGACAGGAGCATCAGCAGGGAAAATATAGATTCCCTCGGGATCAGCCTCGGGATAGAAATTAACATCACTTCCGAGCTCGTCGATGGAACACATCATTCCGAAACTGTCGATGCCGCGGAGCTTGCCTTCCTTGATCGCATATCCTTCTTCGGGAGCGGGACCGTCATCATGAGCGCTTCCGGCAACCTTTCCGCCCGCAAGAACCACCGGCACCTTGTCTCCCTTATGCACATTGGGAGCACCTGTCACGATCTGGATAGTATCGGATCCGGTATTAACCTGGCACACAACAAGATGCTCGGCATCGGGATGCTTTTCCACTTCAAGAACCTCACCGACTATGATCTTCTCGAGATTCTTGTCCCTTCTTGCGAAATTCTCAACCTTGGTTCCGGAGAGAGTCATTCCGTCCCTGTATTCCTGATCCGTAACGTCAAGATCAGGAACATAATCTTTAATCCATGAAAGCGGAGTATTCATAACATGATCCTTTCAACTTCAAATATATTCAGCTGCGGCCTTAAGTCCGGCCCGCAGAAAATGTCATTTCATAAGCACACCGGGCATCAGAACTGCTTGAGGAATCTGTAGTCGTTCTCATACAGAAGTCTCATGTCGTCGATCTCATACTTAAGAAGCGCTATCCTCTCAAGTCCCACGCCGAATGCAAAGCCGGTATACTCCTTGGGATCGATCTTGCACATCTCAAGAACATGAGGATGAACCATTCCGCATCCGAGGATCTCGATCCATCCCTCGTTCTTACAGAATCTGCATCCCTTGCCTCCGCACTTGAAGCAGCTGACATCCATCTCTGCGGAAGGTTCCGTGAAGGGGAAGTGATGAGGCCTGAACTTAACCTTTGTTTCGGCCCCGAACATCTGACGTGCGAACTCTTCAAGAGTACCCTTAAGGTCCGCAAAAGTAACATGCTTGTCAACAACGAGTCCTTCAACCTGATGGAAAGAAGGAGAATGTGTCGCATCCACTTCATCGGCACGGAAAACTCTTCCGGGCGCGATCATCCTGATGGGAAGTCTTCCTTTTTCCATCTCATGGATCTGGCAGCCGGATGTCTGTGTTCTGAGAAGCATCTCGCCGTTTATGTAGAATGTATCCTGCTCGTCCTTGGCAGGGTGATCGGCGGGAATGTTGAGCGCCTCGAAATTGTAATAATCCTTTTCAATCTCAGGGCCCTCCACAACTTCATATCCCATTCCGATGAATACTCTTTCGATCTCATCAAGAGCGATCTGGTTGGGATGTCTGTGACCGGGAGTGGGGACATCACCGGGAAGGGTGACATCGATAGTCTCTGTTGCAAGTCGAAGATCAAGTGCCGCAGACTCAAGCTTATTCCTGGTCTCCTCAAGGATCTTCTCGATATCGGCCCTGGTCTCATTAACAAGCTGTCCGACCTTCGGACGGTCTTCGGGTGACACATCCTTCATGGACTTAAGGACTTCAGTCAGTTCTCCCTTTTTTCCGAGGATGGCAACTCTCACCTCATTGAGTTTGTCAGGCGTGTCGCTTTCCGCAATCTTTGCAAGAGCTTTCTGCCTGATCTCTTCAAGTTTTTCCTTCATATCTTCCTTCCCGGCTTTATATAAGCCTAAGCATTATTATCATCCGTCTGTAATGTGTCATCACTTAAACGGGAATCTTCGTTTTTCCTTGATCTGAACCTGCTGATAGAGATTATCACATCCGGCCACACATGATTGAAATATGCGCCGAGCAGGAGCAGGTACATGCAGCAGTATATCCAGAGCATCGAGATGACGAGGAATGACATCGCACCGTACAGGGTAATGCCGTATCCCATGTTCACTATCATCGTGAAGATGACCGAAAAGCCTATCCATCCGGCCGAAGCGAAGCATGCTCCGGGAAGCTGTCTTCTGTATATAAGGTCCAGTCCCTTGGTCTGAAGGCTTCTTCCTTCCGCATCAAGAGAAGGATCCGATTCGTTCCAGATCCTGACCAGTTTCCTGTCGGTCAGCACTCTTATCTGTGTCAGCTTGTTCCTGGGTCCCCTGTACGGCATCCAGGTATAAAAGAGTGCGAAGACAAACGACAGTATTATGAAAGTGTAAAGCAGTCTCGGCCTCATCAGCACATCCTTGAGCATTGACACGTCAAAGTGCAGATGGATGATCAGACGATTGAACATATCCGTACCGAGCACGATTATCGAGATGCTGAGCAGCAGCGATATAAGCATCACGACCATGTAAAAGCAGCTTGCTATCCTCAGCTAAAAATAATTCCTCTCCTCTTTGACTTCATTGACGCGGTCAAGTCCGAGGATCAGAGCCATGATACCCTTGCTCGCAGTCCAGATGGTGGCGATTATGGATATGGTGATGACCCCGGCTGTCGAATCATAGATCTGTCCGACCATTGCCTCCAGGAAGCTGTTGAATATGATCGGAGTCGCTGCCTCTACGAGGTCGATCAGCTGCTTTTCGGTAAGTCCCGTATAGGGAAAAATGCTGCAAATAAGTACTAAAATAGGAACCAGCGAGACAAAAAGAAAAAAAGCCGCGCTGGCTGCGTAGGCATTTATGTTGAGCTGCCTTGTGGTTATGGCAAATCTTCTTATCTTTGCTATCAGATCAGTCATAAACATAGTAAAACCCTTAGAAGACCCCTCGCCTTTTGACGCCTAGCCGAAGCCAGGTGGGTGACCGCATCATGACATTTGCCTTCCCCTGGCATCTTCCGATGGGGGCATGACAGCCGACATGAGATATAGGAATCCCGTTAAAGGTAAATGTAGGTTCAAAAAATACAAGGGAATCAACCTCGGGCTACCTTGATTATAGTATAGAAACGTAGGTGTTATCAATATTTTTTACAAAATAAGATGCTCACGTCCCGCTGTAAACCGAGGGTTCCGCCGGACTTTATAAGGCTGCATCCGTACCCGTAGGAATCCAGATTTTGAACCGTGACATCGACGGCAGAAATCTGCCAGACCAGATAAAACTCATCCTGCACGGGAATACTGTAATAAAACAGCGCATTTTCAATATAAACATCGGTTCCCGGGAAATAACAGCCCGCTATCGTGAACTCTTCCTGCTCGATCGAAGAATAGATGACACTTCCTGCAGGGATCGTGACTTCATCAAGAAAAGCTGCGGTCTCTTCCGAGTACTGTCTCTGAACATCCCGGTTATCCCTGTATACTCCGTAAAAAGTCTTCAAGGCAAAGGCAGCGATCAAAAATGCCACAACCGCCGGGGCAAGCTTTGCCGCAAAAGAAAGCTTCTTTTTGTCTTCGGGGATCATCCCGGCAAGCCATTCTCCGGCTGATCCCAGCCCCATCCCGAACAAAAGCCATCCTATCGATGCAAGAGGATATACATATCTGGACAAAAACAGAGGCCTTACAAGGATCGAAACCAGTGCTCCGACTGCCATCACAAGTGCGATCACGAGAATGCCCGTAATCAGAAACCAGAGCATTGCTCTGCCGGCAGGCTTTTCCGACCCGCTCTGTTTTTCGCGTCCGTCGCCCGAAGTTAAAGAAGCCGAATCTCCGGAAGCGGTTTTTTTCCGAATATGTCTGCTTTCGACAACCTTCCCGCAGACAAGTACCGCTGCAAAGAAAAGTGCCGGAAGATAGAATCTCTTCAGTCCGAAGATCTCACACATGCTCTCGTCAAAGCCCGAGAAACCTTCGGCCCACCAGTCTCCCGCTCTGACTCCGAAATTCTTCAGCATCACGCCGAGCCAGGGGAGATACGAAAGGATCGCAAGCACCGAACAGATCATGCAGCGTGCGATGTCTTTTCTGTTCACTATGCAAAAGAGGATCAGCGAAAGATATAAGATGCAGACGGCAACAGTCAGATAATAGTGAGTATAGGCGGTCATCATGCTCAGGAAATAGAAAAGGATCCATTTCCCGTTTCTGCGCTCATCCGCGTAGCACATCAGCTGATGCATGGACAGAAAAGCCGCAAGCATCAAAAAGCATCCCAGTTCATACATCCTTGTCTCCATCACATATATGACCGAGGTCGGAGTAAGTGAGGCAAAGGCTGTAATGATAATGGCGGGAACGATCCCGAAATGCTTCCTGACATAGGTATGTGCAAGGATCAGTATCCCCAGATATGGAATGAATCCGGTTGCGCGAAACGATGCGGGTCTGTCACCAAGGATCGTGGTCACGAACTTACCAAACAGATAGTAAAAAGGCGGGTGCTCATTCACCGCCGTAGCTGCAAGCATTTCACGGATCGGAAGCCTTATCAGGTCAACGGAAAAAGCCGTGTCCACCCAGAACACGTTAAAAGGAAGCCTTACGGCATGAATGCAGATCATGCACAGCGTAAAGGCCGCCAGAAGGGCATATATGATCTTTTCGGATATTCCTGACCGACTGTTCATGTCTTTCCAAAAAAACGGGGACAGCAATCTGCCATCCCCGTAATGTCAAACTGTCTTAAAGATCAAAGCTGAGGGCCTGCAGCAACAAGAGCCTTGCCTGCTTCGTTGGTCTCATACTTCTTGAAGTTCTTGATGAAACGTCCTGCAAGATCCTTTGCCTTCTCTTCCCATTCGGAAGCATCAGCATAGGTGTCTCTGGGATCGAGGATCTCGGTGGAAACGCCGGGAAGCTCGGTGGGAACCTCGAAATCGAAGTAAGGGATCTTCTTGGTAGGAGCCTTCTTGATGTCTCCGTTAAGGATAGCATCAATGATTCCTCTGGTATCGGGAATGGAGATTCTCTTTCCGGTTCCGTTCCATCCGGTATTTACGAGATATGCCTTAGCACCGCTCTTCTCCATCTTCTTGACAAGTTCCTCACCGTACTTGGTGGGATGAAGCTCAAGGAATGCCTGTCCGAAGCAAGCTGAGAAGGTAGGAGTAGGCTCGGTGATTCCGCGCTCGGTTCCTGCAAGCTTAGCAGTGAATCCGCTGAGGAAGTAATACTGAGTCTGCTCGGGAGTAAGGATGGAAACGGGAGGAAGTACTCCGAAAGCGTCAGCCGAAAGGAAGATGACATTCTCAGCTGCAGGGCCTGCGGATACGCCGTTTACATTCTTAGCGATGTTCTTGATGTGCTCGATGGGATAAGATACACGGGTGTTCTCGGTAACGCTCTTATCGTCAAAATCGATCTTGCCTTCAGCATCTACGGTAACGTTCTCGAGAAGAGCGTTCTTAACGATAGCGCCATAGATGTCAGGCTCATGCTCCTTGTCAAGGCCGATGACCTTAGCATAGCATCCGCCTTCAAGGTTGAATACGCCATTGTCGTCCCAGCCGTGCTCGTCATCACCGATGAGAAGTCTCTTGGGATCGGTTGAAAGGGTGGTCTTGCCGGTTCCGGAAAGTCCGAAGAAGATGGCAGTGTGCTTGCCTTCCATATCGGTGTTTGCGGAGCAGTGCATGGAAGCCATTCCCTGAAGAGGAAGGAAGTAGTTCTGCATTGAGAACATACCCTTCTTCATCTCTCCGCCGTACCAGGTGTTAAGGATAACCTGCTCACGGGAAGTAACATTGAAAAGAACTGCGGTCTCGGAATTGAGGCCAAGCTCCTTGTAATTGTCTACCTTAGCCTTGGAAGCGGTGTAAACGATGAAATCGGGCTTAAAGTTCTCCTGCTCTTCTGCTGAAGGCTTGATGAACATGTTGGTTACGAAATGTGCCTGCCAAGCTACTTCCATGATGAAGCGGACAGCCATTCTGGTATCCTTGTTAGCACCACAGAAAGCATCGACTACGAAAAGTCTCTTGCCGGAAAGTTCCTCTACTGCAAGCTTCTTACAAGCATCCCATGCTTCCTGAGTAGCAGGATGGTTATCGTTGGGATATTCGGGAGTGGTCCACCATACGGTATCCTTGGACTTGTCATCCATGACGATGAACTTGTCTTTAGGAGAACGTCCGGTGTAAACACCTGTCATGACGTTAACTGCGCCGAGCTCGGTAACCTGGCCCTTGTCATAGCCGGTAAGTTCAGGCTTCAGCTCTTCGCTGTACAGAGTATCGTAATCGGGATTGTAGACAATCTCGGATACACCTGTGATGCCATACTGGGAAAGATCGATGTTTGCCATACTGATTCCTCTTTTCTTAGATTATTTTGTGACGGTTTCAAGACACAACCGAAATCGCTTTTTATTATCTCAAATCAGGTATTAAAAGTCAATCGAAAAGCCTGCGATAACAGGTGTTCACATCACTGTCACAGCAGGCTTTTTTTCATAGCGGAAGCGTCACCCCACGAAGCCATTTTTTCTCATCTTCGTCAAGATAAGGAGAAAGTTCTCCGTATACTCTTTCGTGATATTCATCAACGAGTCTTATCTCTTCTTCCGTGAGCATTTTTTTGTCGATGAGGTCCCTGTCATAGGGAACAAGCGTAAGCACGTCAAATCCGTAAAAATCCCCGTATTCATTTGTATTTCGTGGAACGCACAGGATCATGTTCTCGGTCCTGATGCCGAATTCTCCTTCCAGGTATACTCCCGGCTCGTCCGACGTGATCATCCCCGTCTCAAAAGGGGTGTCTCCTTTGGACGAAACGCTTGTCGAGATATTCTGCGGGCCTTCATGCACGTTGAGAAGATATCCGACTCCGTGACCGGTTCCGTGTCTGTAATCATATCCCAGATCCCAGAGGGGCTTCCTCGCAAGAAGATCAAGGCTCCTTCCCGCAGTGCCTTTCCTGAAAACAACCGACGAAAGTGCAAGATTGCCCTTCAGCACTGCTGTATAAAGCGTCTTCATCTTATCAGTGGCCCTTCCCAGAAGTACGCTTCTTGTGATATCCGTCGTGCCCTTGAGGTACTGTCCGCCCGTATCCATGAGCACTATGCTGTCCGGGGTGAGCGCTGCATTGGTTTCTTCCGTGGGCTCATAATGGATTATGGCCCCGTGGGCACCTGCGGCAATTATCGGAGCAAAGCTCTCTTCAATGAAATCCTCTGCCTCTTTTCTGAATCCCAGAAGTTTTTCGGCAATGTCAAGTTCCGTCACTTTTCCGCATTCAAGCTCTTTAGTGTCTCTAAGTGACTTGATGTAACGGATGATCTTAGTTACGGCAACTCCGTCGGAAACATGAGCGGAGCGCTCGTTGTCACATTCAATGTCATTCTTAACGCCCTTGAGCATCATGGTGGGCGACCATTTTTTTGTTATCTTCGCGCTTTCCGGAATAGAACTGATAAGTCTCAGATTGGTGCGCTCGGGATCGTATGAAACCCGCTTTCCGTCAGTCAGGCTCTTTACGTCCTCAAAGATATCCTCATAGTCCCTGATCCTTATCCCATAGTTTTCCAAAACCCCGCAGATATCCGCGGACTTGTCCGGAGACATGTAAAGGACCGCATCATCTGCTGTTATCACGGCATATGAAAGGGTCACGGGATTATAATCTATGTCACTGCCCCTGAAATTCATGAGCCATGCAATGTCATCAAGCGATGATATCATCAGCACCTCAAGATCATCTTCGGCAAGTTTTTCCCTTACCTTCGCAAGTTTGCGGGGGACGTTCATCCCGGTGTATTTATCATCAAGCATCCAGGCTTTTCCGGAAGGCAGGGAAGGCCTGTCAGCCCATATCTTTCCGACAAGGTCAATGTCCGTGACAAAAGATACATCAAGGCCTTCAAGGGCTTCGAGAAGTCTGTCATAAAAACCGCCCGATACGCACCTTCCGTCAAAGCCGATAACATCTCCTTCTTTAAGCTCATTCTTAAGGAATTCCGAGATCTTCGGAACTCCGGGCTCTCCCATCTTCATGAGTTTTATCCCGGTGCCCTGAAGCTGCTCTTCTGCCTGAAGGAAGTATCTGCCGTCCGTCCACAGTAATGCCTCGCCTGCAGTGATGATCATCTCACCGTTCGAGCCGTCGAATCCCGACAGGAATTCCCTGCACTTGAAATGATCGGATATATATTCCGACATATGAAAATCACCGCAGGGAACATAATATGCGGTGATCCCTGCGGTTCTCATTTCTTTCTTAAGCTGATCTATTCTGTCTGTATATGTCCCTGCTGAATGTCTGATCATTTTAAAAATCCTGCTATTACCGACTTCATCTCATCAACATCACATTCTGTATTGTGAAGCACAGGTGCGGACCTGATATCTTCGATGGCCTGAGGTATCGAGGTATTGGAAAGCTTCGCAAGATCATCGATAAGTTCGAAGTCAGTCTTCTTGTCATACTCGGGATCAATGGAATTCATGACGGATCTGGTGAACTTATAAGGGCTTGCCGTTGATGCGATAACAACAGGCTTGTTGTCACCGGTTGCAGCCTTGTATGCATCACAGACGTATGAAGCAACGGCGGTGTGAGTATCGATCACATATCCGGATTCCCTGTATATCTTGTCGATCTGCTCTGCAGTCTGCTTCTCATCCGCATATCCGCCGAAGAAATCCTTAAGTCCGGCCTTCTCCGAGTCGGTGATGGTGTACTTGCCGTTTCCGGAAAGCTCTCCCATGAGTTCGGCACATCTGGATGCGTCATTTCCGGCAATGTAATAGATGAGTCTTTCAAGGTTGCTGGAAATAAGGATGTCCATCGAAGGTGAAGTAGTTACGTGGAACTCCCTGTTCCTGTCATAGGTACCCGATTCAAAGAAATCGAAAAGAACTTTATTGGTATTGGAAGCACAGATGAGCTTTCCGATGGGAAGTCCCATGTTCTTCGCATAAAATGCGGCAAGGATGTTGCCGAAATTACCGGTGGGAACGCAGACATTGATCTCATCTCCGTCCGCTATCCTGCCTTCTTTAAGAAGCCTGGTATAGGCATAAACGTAGTAGCAGATCTGAGGAACAAGACGTCCGATGTTGATCGAGTTGGCAGATGAAAATACAAAGCCCTTCTTATCAAGTTCCGCAGCAAATTCGGCATCTCCGAATATCTTCTTTACTCCGGTCTGCGCATCATCGAAGTTGCCGTGAATGCCAACTACCATTGTGTTGGCGCCGCGCTGGGTGACCATCTGCTTTTCCTGGATGGGCGATACTCCGCTCTTGGGATAAAAGACCACGATCCTCGTTCCGGGAACGTCCGCAAATCCTGCAAGTGCAGCTTTACCGGTATCTCCGCTGGTAGCGGTAAGAATGACGATCTCCTTGTCAAGGCCGTTCTTTTTGGCAGCCGTAGTCATGAGATGAGGAAGAAGTGAAAGCGCCATGTCCTTGAACGCGATGGTCGCACCGTGGAAAAGCTCAAGATAATATGAACCGCAGCTTTCAGACAAAGGAGCGATCTCCTCGGTATCGAACTTGGAATCATATGCAGCGGCGATGCAGCCTTTAAGCTCATCCTCCGTATAATCCGTAAGGAACAGCTTCATGACCTCGTAAGCAAGGCCCTGATAATCCATTTCGGATAATTCCTTAAGAGTCTTATCAAAAGCGGGAATGCTGTCGGGCACAAACAATCCGCCATCGGGAGCAAGTCCTTTGAGAATGGCCATCGATGCCGTGTAACGGGCAGCATCACCTCTGGTGCTTGAATAACTAACTTCTTTCATAAAATATCATCCTTCCTGTGATACAATAATGATATGAATAATCAGTCTGATAAAGCTAAAAAGGAAGCTCTGAAGGGCGTCTACATAGCAGGAACCGCGAGCGGCAGGATCCTTTACAGGGCATCGCTGACAAAAAACGGCCGTCACATCTCCCTCGGTTCATATCCCACGGAAAAAAAGGCTCATCTGGCTTATGAGGAAGCCTCAAAATTACTTGAAAACAATAGCATTTCATTAAATGATTTTCAAGTTTTTGAAAACCTGGCATTCGAAAAAGCCGTCATTTTGATCAATTACAGGGACAACGGCCTGTATTTCGGCACTCCGATCTATCTGAGAAAAGAATACTTCAACTACTACCTCGACCATGACAGGGTCTTCACATTTGACCTTGATGACCTGTTCTATTTTTCATCGCATAAGATAACCGCAAGAGGCGGCCACTACTTCGTGGCGGATTACGGTTCCCAGGTGTCGATAGGCTCAAGGTTCGGGCTTAAGCCCTATTCCGTCGTCGGCAGGGACTGCAGGTTCATCAACTCTGATCCGTTCGACTACAGACGTGAAAATCTTGAGATCACCAATACCTATCACGGGGTTATCCCTTCGCCTGACGGCAAGGGTTATATCGCGCGTCTGCACACTTCCGGCTATACAAAGATCGGAACTTATGACTCTGCGCTTGAAGCGGCAATTGCTTATAACAAGGCTCTGGACATCGTGAAGAAAAGACCCGGAGCCAAAAATTTTCCGGAGAACTACATTGATGAGGTCTCCGGAAAGGTTTATGCAGAGATCTATAATTCCGTCAGCATCAATCTGGGCATCAAATAATGGGCTCAGCCGAACCCGCAAATGCGTGTCTAAAGAATTACTTCTGGGTGTAATCAATAAACGATATGGTCAGGTCGGAATTGCCGCTGACTCCTCCAACCTGGGCATTATTCGCATATTCCCACATGGTGAAGGCATAAGGATAATCGGGCAGGTCTGCGTGATTCGTAAGCCATATGTCCACATCCGTGAATCTGCTCAGATCTATCTCCTTGATCAAAAATTCCTTGTCGGCACGTATTGCGGGAGTATAGCCCGCTGCTATCACGAAATCCGCAAATGTACGGATGATGTCGGTCTTCTCGGATTTGGAAAGTGTTTCGATCCTTGAAGTGTCATTCGTGACAAATCCTATATCGATGGCAAGAGGATATGTGATCTTATAATCGGCGATTGCCGCGATGAGGGCGGTTGCTTCCTCAGCGGCTTCCTCCGCGGTCACGGCCTGTGAAGTGAAGTACAGTCCGATGTCCAGTCCGGCCTGAGTTGCCCTCGAAAGATTATCGGCATAGTACTCATCAAGAGTGATGGTTCCGGTACCGTATCCTCTTACCCCAACCCTGAGCATGACAAAATCTATGCCGTCATCCCTTAGCTGGTTGAAATCTATGTAATCATCGTATTTGTCAACGCTTATCCCAAGATACGACACTACTTTTCCGTCAATATAATAAGCCATTCTTCCGGACTGCGAGACGAGATTGGTATAGTCGTAATCATTTTTCGGAAGATACGGAGTTATAAGGACCCACTCTTCGCTTCCGTCAGGGTTTATGACAAGAGTATGTCTTCCGTCGGTAGCTTCGGAAGGAAGATCGTCTTCCTCAGGCTTAACATCCTCTGTAACATCTGCAGTCTGTGAAGACGAACTGCCGGAGGAATTCCCGTCTTCATCTCCCTCTCCGGGATACATACCCCAAAAATCAAGATCACCGGGTGTCATGGCGTTTACAGGCGGCTCCTCGCTGAGAATGACGGGACTTTCATTTGAGGCGGTCTGTACAGGCACATTTGAATGAGAAGGCTTTTTGTTTATCACAAGAACGATGACGATGATCAGCAGAGTGACGCACGCAGTCAGCATCATCGCAGCCGAAAGCTGCGGTGATAAGGAATTTCTGTCGTTGTCATCCGGAAGATTCATCTGATTTCTCATACGATGGCCTTTTTAGGACATTTTGCCGCACACGCACCACAGGATACGCATTTTTCCTGATCTATCACGGCAAGATTATCATTAACCGCTACCGCACCCGAAGGGCAATTCCTTGCACAGATACCGCATCCGATGCATCCGACCGAACATTCCTTCATGACGGCAGGTCCTTTGGAATGCGAGGAACATGCAACTGCAAATCCTGCGTCATAAGGAATCAGGCTGATAAGTTTTCTTGGGCAGACAGCAATGCACTTTCCGCAGGCCTTGCACTTATCCTTATCTACACGTGCGATCCCGTCCACTATGTGTATCGCATCAAAAGGACAGGCCTTAACGCAGGTTCCGCCTCCAAGGCAGCCTTCACGGCACGCTTTAGGCCCGCCGGCAGGAGCAAATCCCATTGTACGGCAATCTAAAGGACCTGTGTATTCATATAGTCTTACTGCCTTTTCGCAGTCACCCTGACATGCAACAAAGGCAACCTGTTTAACGGTATCAGCACTCTCCGTGCCCATTATGGCAGCAATCCTGTCACCCGTCTCCTTGCCGCCGACAGGACATCCGTTAACGGGTGCCTCTCCTTTGACTATAGCCGCAGCCAGTCCGGAGCATCCGGGATATCCGCATCCTCCGCAATTATTTCCGGGAAGAGCGGAAAGTACCTCCTCTTCTCTTTCATCTGTCTCTACTTTAAATATGATGCCCGCCGCACCGAGGAATATGCCGACAAAGATTCCGACACATACCGTAACGAGCGTGGCAACAACTACTGTATTCATATGCTAATCCTCTGATCAAAGGAGTCCCGAGAAACCCCAGAATGCAATTGCCATGAGCCCGGCTGTGAGCAGCACGATAGGCATGCCCTTAAAAGGACCGGGAACTTTGGTATATTCCATCTTTTCACGTATTCCGGCAAGGATGACGATCGCGACGGTGAATCCGACTGCAGTTCCGATGCCGTTTACGATTCCCTTCATGACACCGTAATTCTTCTGGACATTGCTGACTGCAACACCAAGAACAGCGCAGTTGGTGGTGATAAGGGGCAGATATACTCCGAGCGCACTGTATAGCGACGGAACGAGCTTGCGCAGGAACATCTCCACGAACTGTACTAGAGCAGCGATAACAAGAATGAATACTATCGTCTGCAGATAAGTCACATTAAGCGGAACAAGAATGAACTTATATAGCAGTCCCGCAACAGCGCTTGCAAGCGTTATTACGAATATGACGGCTGTTCCCATTCCGGCAGCTGTCTTGATCTTCCTTGAAACTCCGAGGAACGGACACAATCCGAGGAACTGGCTCAGCACAACGTTGGAAACAAGTGAAGAGCCTACAAGAAGAAGGAGCATTTCTTTCACGGTATTCATTTTCATCTCCTCCTCTTCTTCTTTTTCTTCTTGCCGCCGGGGCTGTCATTTTTTACTGACGGCTTGTTATCGGAGTTTGCAGCTTCAGCCTTTTCTTCAGTCTTAGGCTCTTCTTTTGATCCGGGCTCTTTTTCAGACTCGGACTCTTTTTCAGACTCGGGCTCTTTTTCAGACTCGGGTTCTTTCTGAGATTCAGACTCTTTTTCAGATCCTGACTCTTTTTCCGGTTCTGATTCTTCCTGAACTTCTGACTCTTCTTCGAGTTTTGTATCTTCTTCAGGCCCGGGCTCTTCTTCAGGTTCAGCCTCCTCTTCGGGCTCTTCCGATGTGATCAGATCCTCATCGGACTCATCGTAATCATCGCCTTCATCATATTCAGGCTCGTCATCGAACGGCTCTTCTTCCGGTTCTTCTTCAATACGCCGTGCAAACAGGCCCTTTTTCCTTACAGGCTTTTCGTTTCTCTTATCTGCAGGTCCGTTTTCGGCATCTGACTCATTGTCTGCCTTTTCGGCTGAGGCTTTTTCCGATCTGATCTCAGACCTGCTCTTTGCTTCTTCTTTTCTGGCATTTACCGCTTCGGGATTATGACAGACCTGTGCCTGCGGACAACCCATGCATCCGGACACGCATCCCGATCCGATCTTCGATACATCCCTGCCTTTTGCGGCGAGCTTTTCCTTGACGTAATTCTGGATTGCAACAAGGGCGGCCAGAACAAAAAATGCTCCGGGGGCAAGAACAAATATCGTAACTCCGTACTCTTCGGGGAACACTCTCATGCCGAAGAATGTTCCGCTTCCTATGAACTCCCTGAAAATGCCGAGGAGTGTGAGCGCAAACGTAAAACCAAGTCCCATTCCCACGCCGTCAAAAAACGAAAGCACTGGAGGATTATGATAAGCATAGCTCTCGGCACGGCCTAGGATGATGCAGTTAACAACTATAAGAGGAATGTAGATTCCCAGCGAAGCATTGAGTGAAGGCAGATATGCTTCAAGGAGCAGCTGTACCATTGTGACAAAAGAAGCCACTATGACTATGAAAGCAGGGATCCTCACCTTATCGGGTATCACTTTTCTGAGGAGTGAGATGAAAAGGTTGCTGAGTGCAAGGACCGCAGCCGTCGTGAGTCCCATTCCGAGTCCGTTGATCGCGGATGTGGTCACGGCAAGTGTGGGACACATTCCGAGAGTAAGGACAAATGTAGGGTTTTCCTTGATGATGCCGTTGAAAAGACGCTCTGTTATCTTCTTCATTTAAGCGCCTCCCTTCATGGAAGCAACTTCCGAATACACATCAAGCGAAGCGTTCACGATATTGACAAAAGCGGTAGTTGTGACAGTAGCACCGCTTATCGCATCGATCTCACTTTCCGAAGTACTTCCTGTTTTAGTAAATGTTATGTGTTCTGCGTTCAGATTATGTATCTGGGGAACCAAAACACTCTCGGCTCTCATGCCGAGTCCTGCGGTTTCGGATATCTCGAGGATTGAAACTCCTCTCAAAACGCCTTCAGAAGTAATGCCGCACATAAGCTTGATGTCACCGCCGTATCCTTCCGATGAAGTAACTTCAATGGCATATCCGATGACCTGACCGTCAGCTGAAACCGCATCATAAACATTTCCTACAGTGATGCCCCTCTCCCTAAGCTGACTGCTGAGCTGTTCAGAGATTACGTAAGAAGACAGATTAAACGAAGCAGGCGTGACAAACCCTTCCTCTGCGGGAAATACGGCCCTGCAGCTTTCGGCAACGGCCAGCTCCTTCTGATGCTCTATCGGAGCCTTGGTAAGCTGATATACGCCGCCAAGCATGAGTCCTGCAAAAAGAGTGATTATGATGAGAACTATCGCGTCTTTGACAGCAGAGATAACATCCTTGTTCATGATCGCTTGCCTCCTTTCTTAAACTCGGAGGCCGTAAGCCCGAATGGAACCGGCACCGTGAACTTATCGATGAGTGGAACAATGCAGTTGCCCAGGATGATCGCATATGAAACGCCTTCGGCAGAAGGACCGAACACTCTGAAAATGCATGTCATGAGTCCAAGGAATATTCCGAAAACAACCTGGCCTTTCCTGGATACAGGTCTCGTGACATAATCGGTTGCCATGAAAAACGCTCCGAGCATGAGTCCGCCGCCTGCCAGATGAGCCGCGATGAAAGCAGGATCAGCACCGTGTCCGCCGAAAAGCAACATAAAGATGATAAAAGAAAGAATGTAACTGCCGGGAACCCAGAGATCTATGACACCTGTAAGCAGCAGTATGATTGCACCTATCAGTATCATGACCATGCTGGTCTCTCCGATAGTGCCGGGAATGCTTCCATGGATCATTGCGGAAACATCGACCTGCTCACCGCTTTTGAGAATAGCAAGCGGTGTCGCACCCGTGTAGATATCCGTATCGAAGTTTGTCATGGATACAGGGAAAGAGATCAGAAGAAAGCATCTTGCGGCAAGAGCAGGATTCATGAAGTTCTTGCCGAGTCCGCCGAACAGTTCCTTGACAACGATTATCGCAAAAACAGAACCGAGAGCAGCCTGCCAGAAAGGAATCGAAACAGGAAGATTCAGTGCAAGCAGAAGTCCCGTCACACAGGCGGACAGATCACTTACCCTTATCTTCTTATGTGCTATAAGGTCAAAGATCAGTTCGGAGATGACGCAGGAGCCAACGCAGACAAGAGCTACGGCGAGTGCTCTGGGACCGAAATTATATATGCCGTATCCGAAAGCCGGCATCAGCGCAAGGAGCACGGTGAACATGATGAGCTGTGTCGTTGCGCCGCTCCTTATATGCGGATTGGATGATACATTGGGAAGACTCATTTTATTACCCTTCTATCTTCGTGAAGATCATTTCCTGCGTTTTGCAAGCTGTATCTTACGCATTGATTTAATGTTCTGAGTGAGAGGTTTCTTGGCGGGGCACACAAAACTGCAGCATCCGCATTCACAGCATTCCATTCCGCCGTTTGCAATAAACTCTTCCTCGTCGAAAGATTCGACCATATCGGACAGCCTTCCGGGTACCAGTCCCGCGGGGCAGGCATATGAACACCTGGAACAATTGATGCAGGGCGTGACCTCAGCATTGGAAACAGGATCTTCTTTGAAAGCAAGCAGTGCCGTTGAGGTCTTCGTCACCGGAACATCCGTGGTGATCATCGCAAATCCCATCATCGGACCGCCGCAAATGAGCTTTCCCGGCTCAGTCACAAATCCGCCGTTTTGCTCGACCAGTTCCGTATAGCTCATTCCGCAGGGAACACGGTAATTGCGGGGATTCTTCACCGCATCTCCGGTCACCGTCACTATCCTTTCCATGAGCGGCTTGCCATGGACCACGGCATTATATACGGCGCAGATGGTGTCCACGTTATTGACTATGCATCCGACATCGGCGGGAAGCATTTTTGAATTGAGCTTGCGTCCCGTAGTCGCATAAATGAGAGACCGTTCCGCACCCTGCGGATATTTGGTCTTCAGTTCCTTCACACTTATAATCGTGTCGGTCTTCACAAGCTTTCTGAGATGCGAAATGCAGGCAGGCTTATTGTCCTCAACGCCTATGATGCCATGAGCATCGGGAAAAAGACTGAGGATGATCCTAAGGCCTTCAACCACCTTCTCGCCTTCTTCGATGATCCTGCGATAGTCAGATGTCAGATAAGGCTCACACTCCGCGCAATTGGCAATGACATAATCAATCTTATCAGGCTCCTTGGGCGAAAGTTTGACGCTTGTCGGAAAGCCTGCGCCACCCATGCCGACTATCCCGGCCTTTGCTATCCTTGCGATGATCTCATCACGGGAAAGCACTGACCAGTCCCCGGTTTCTTCAAAAGCGCATTCATTATACAGACCGTCATTCTGGATGATGATGCTATCCACCATGTCGCCCGTTGCAACTCTTCTCTTTTCGATATTCTTGACTGTTCCCGAAACGGAAGAATAGACAGGTGCAGAGACAAAGCCTCCTGCTTCTGCGATCATCTGTCCTCTGAGCACCGCATCTCCTTTTTGAACCAAAGGCTTGGCAGGGGCTCCGATGTGCTGGACCAAAGGAAATACCAGTTCCTCACCCGGAACGGCATCGATTATGGGCTTATCCTTAGACAGATCTTTGCCGTCATAGGGATGAATTCCGCCCTTAAAAGTAAATTTTGCCATATCAATCCACCCGAATCTTATTGATAAAACATACAAATTCACTATACCTCAAAAGCCGATATTTTTCCACGATTTGAGGTATTTTTTGGAGTCAAAGTAAAGATGTGCGCAAATTGAAAAAGGACCTGTTTTTTGATATAGTTATGTAGTTAAAACGAACCGTTTACAGAGGCGGAATATGAAAGAAACTACAGAAACGCTGGAAAGCTTTAAATCAGAATATGACCTTGGCCGGATCACCGATCCGAATTCCATACTATTTCTGGACATAGAGACAACCGGATTCACGGCCAGAACATCAGCGCTGTATCTGATAGGATGTGCATATCTGTCGGATAACAAATGGTGCACCAAGCAGTGGTTTGCCGAAAAATACGAAGAAGAAAAAGACATAATCCAAAGCTTTTTCGAATTTGCTACAGAAGGCGGCTATGACACGCTTGTTCATTTCAACGGCAATCAGTTTGACCTGCCCTATCTGACCCAGAAGATAACGCAGCTTGAGCTTGACCTGTCCATCGATTCCTTCAAAGGAATAGACCTGTATAAGAGGATCTCTCCTTTAAAGCATCTTCTGGGGCTGACTTCTCTCAAGCAAAAGTCCATCGAGAAATTCCTTGGAATAGAGAGAGCCGATGTGTTTTCCGGCGGAGACCTGATAGGGATCTATCATGATTACGTGAACAATCCATCGGAATTCGCGTGCAACTCTCTTCTGCTTCACAACGAAGACGATCTGAAAGGAATGATCCGGATACTTCCGATGCTCGCTTACCCCGACATGACATCCGGCAAACTCAGGGTTTCCAAAGTCCATGCGGACACCTACACCGATTATAACGGCCAGACACAGAGCGAGATCATCATGAGCATCAAGCTGGATTCTCCGCTTCCGAAGCCCATTTCTTCTTTTGCGCATGGCTGCTACATCAAGGCCGACGGTGCGGACGCCATGATAAAGGTGCCTCTCTACAACGAGGAAATGAAGTACTTCTACGCTTCTTACCAGGATTACTATTATCTGCCCGAAGAAGACACCGCGCTGCACAAGTCCGTAGCAACTTTCGTCGACAAGGACCACAGGACGCAGGCAACCGCCGCAACATGCTACACCAGGAAGCAGTCATCCTATCTTCCGCAGTGGGACACCGTATTTGAGCCACTCTTCAGGAGAGAATACAGAAGTACGGACCTGTTTTTCGAACTGACTGACGACCTTAAGAGGGACCGCAACGCATTCAATAAATATGCGGGGCACATCATCTCAATGCTCGCATCAACCTATTAATGTGCAATCAGGGACGGTTCTTTTTTGCACATAAACATGCAATAGTGACGTTTTTAGGTATATAGCTAAAAAGGGCAGGAATCCTTCGATTCCTGCCCTTTTAATGATTCATATGTCAGTTCCGTAATCAATCCGGTGAACACCAGATTTAAGTGATGGTGAACGAAAGAACCGTCCCCTCGTTTATAAGTGATGGTGAACGAAAGAACCGTCCCCTCGTTTACTCCTTGCCGTAGTAGAAGGAATTAACTCTCGTATATCCGATTTCCCTGTAATTGACGATCTGCTCAGTAGAGCCGATGAACAGATATCCGCCGGGCTTGATCGACTTATAGAACTTCCTGAACACTTCATCCTTGGCTTCATCGGTAAAATAGATCAGCACATTTCTGCAAACGATCATGTCGTAACCGGTGTCATATCTGTCCTTCAGAAGATTGTGCTCGCTGAAGTTTACCCTGCTCTTGATCTCATCGGAGATCTTGTAAGAAGGTCCTACCTGAGTGAAATACTTTTTCTTGAACTCATCCGGAACATTGGCTATCGATTTGGCATCATACAGTCCAACCTTAGCCTTTGCAATCACGGTCTTGTCAAGATCGGTTGCGGTGATCTTGATATTACTGAGCGGCATATGCTTGGAGAGCGCCATGACGAGAGAATAAGGCTCATCGCCGGTTGAGCAGGCAGCACTCCAGATCTTAAGTCTGGTTCCAAACTTCTCGACGAGGGCGGGAATGACCGTCTTGTCCATATACTGCCACTGATCGGGATTCCTGTAGAATTCGGAAACGTTGATGGTGATGTAGTTAATGAACTCATCGAACCTTTCCTTGTCTGACTTGAGCGCTGCAACGTAATTATCATAACCGTTTATGCGGTTTTTCATTATGAGATTGTCGATCCTGCGCTTCATCTGCTTTTCTTTGTAAGCATTCAGATCGATCGAGGTCATCTTCAGGATCTCTTTTTTGAAATATTCATAATCTACAGCCATATAACCAACCTCCTCAAATCCAATTACATGTGCGATGATTCATGAAGAACGTCATATTATGCAAAAAGCCTGCCCAGTGAAAACACTATCGTCATTCATCGGGCAGGCATTTTTCCTGTTAGAACTTATATAGACATCTACAGCCTGTAACGCATGAACATTACTGCTCTTCGCTGATGGCAGCTTTGATATCTACAGGCACCTCATCCTCGTTCTCATCGGAATCGGGTGCGGTAAGAGCCTTTACTGAAAGGGAGATCTTGTGATCAGCCTCGTTGAAATCAACGATCTTGGCAGTAACCTCATCTCCGACCTTAAGAACATCCGAAGGCTTCTCTACACGATCCTTGGAGATCTGCGATACATGAAGAAGAGCATCTACGCCATTCTCAATCTCTACAAATGCGCCGAAATCGGTCATGCGTGCAACCTTGCCGGTAACAACCTTGCCGATGGCGAACTTGTCATTAGCATCCTTCCAGGGATTCTCATCATCGAACTTAAGCGAGAGCGCAATCTTGCTTCCGTTGATGTCCTTGACAAGAACCTTGAGATTATCTCCAATGTGGAAGTTCTTCTTGGGATTCTCGACTCTTCCCCAGCTCATCTCTGAGATGTGAAGAAGTCCGTCAGCTCCGCCGAGATCAACAAATGCACCGAAATCGGTAACGTTCTTGACTACGCCGTCAACAATGTCGCCAACCTTGATCTTCTCAAGGAGTGCCTTCTGCATCTCTTCCTTCTTAGCGGAAAGAAGCTGCTTGCGGTCACCGATGCATCTTCTCTTGTGAGGATTGTACTCAACAACGACAAACTCGATCTCCTGGCCGAGATACTTGCTGAGATCCTTCTCGTAGCTGTCTGAAACAAGGCTTGCGGGAATGAAGATCCTGGTGCCGTCAACTTCTACGGTGATTCCACCCTTGAGGATGGCAGTAACCTTGGCGGTGAGTACTTCCTGATTGTTGAAAGCTTCCTCAATTCGCTGGTTAGCCTTCTCCTGCTGTACTCTCTTGTATGAAACAATGACCTGTCCCTCACGGTCATCAACCTTGAGGACCTTTACCTCAAGTTTGTCGCCGGGCTTTACAGCCTGTGTAAGGTCGACACTGTTATCGTTGGTATATTCATACTTGCTAAGAATACCGTCTGACTTGCATCCGAGATCAAGAATTATCTCTTCGGGCTTAACGTCAAAAACCGTGCCTTCGACTACCTCTCCTGTATGTAATATGATCTTTTTTGATTCCTGCTCTTCCAGTAATTGTTCAAAAGTTAGTTCCTCTGACATATCTTTGAACCTCCTCAATAATATTTTGCGGAGTGGAAGCCCCCGCGGTGATGCCGATCAGCTTAACAGATTCAGGTAGTTTATAATCTTTAAGGTCATCCGGTTTCTGTATACAGACCGTATTCGGACAGTTCTCAGATGCTATTTCATAAAGTCGGCGCGTGTTTGAACTGGCGCTCCCCCCTATGACTATCATCGCGTCTGCCTCTTTGGAAAGGACATCGGCTGCATCCTGCCTGTCCTTTGTTGCGGAACATATAGTGTTCACAACGTTAGCATTATAACCTTTTTGATTTATTATTTCAACAATTTGAGAAAATTTTCTGTGCTGGAAGGTTGTCTGGGCGACGACCGTGATCTCCCCTTCAAGATCCAGACTATCAGCCCCGGATTCATCGGCCACCACGGTAAACGGACCGTCGCACCATCCGCATATGCCAATTATCTCGGGATGCGTGGATTTGCCGACTATCACTATGTGCCTTCCCTTTCCGCTTTCTTCCAGGACTATGTTATGGATCCTCGCGACAAACGGACACGTAAAATCCGCTATCTCGCATCCCTTCTTTTCCAGGATGTCATATATGTCCCTTCCTACGCCGTGAGCCCTGATGATGATACATGCGTCCTTTTCAAAAGGCGTCTTCTCCAGAGTTTCCTTATCATCAATAACCATCACGCCCTTTTGTTCGAGATCAGACACAACGGTCTCGTTATGAACTATGGGGCCGTACGTATATATGGGACGTCCGCTCTTCAGTTTTTCATACACTCCGTCAACGGCTCTCTTTACACCAAAACAGAACCCCGACGGATCCGCAAGCCTTACTTCCATAGGTATTATTATTTCAGCTTCAGATATTCATCACACAGCGAACAGATCTTTTCTGCGACCTGATCTATAGTCATATCGGATGTATCAACAAGGACAGCATCATCAGCCTGTTTAAGAGGTGATATCTCCCTTGTCATGTCGCGATGATCGCGCTCCTCGATATCTCTCTTAACCTCTTCAAAATCGGGCTTTTCCCCTTTTGCCTCAAGTTCAAGGACACGTCTTCTTGCTCTGACTTCGGAACTCGCCGTCAGGTATATCTTCACATCCGCATCAGGCATGACAACAGTTCCGATGTCGCGGCCATCCATGATAACACCGCCACGCTCCGCAAGCCCTCTCTGAAGCGAGAAGATCTGTGCGCGAACTTCAGGGACGGCACTTGTAACGGATGCTGTATTGCCTACAGCTTCCTCGCGGAGCCTTCCGGTGACATTGGTTCCGTTCAGATAGACATTCTGAACTCCGTCTTCGTATTTGATGTCAACGTCCGCACCTTTAACCTTTTCGGCCACTTCGGACTTATCATTCACATCTATCCCGCTCTCAAGCAGATACAGTGCAACAGCCCTGTACATTGCTCCGGTATCAACATAGATAAGATTCATTTTCTTTGCACAAAGCTTTGCTATCGTGCTTTTTCCCGCTCCCGCAGGTCCGTCAATTGCTACATTCATGGCACACCTCCGATTCTTTATCCAGTTCATAATATCACAAAGCGGTGATCATAAGTTCATGTTATCGACATATTCCGCAGCTCCCTGTCCTGCGGAATATCCGGTGGACCAGGCTATCTGCAGGTTGAAACCTCCGGTAAGCGCATCCAGATCCATCACCTCGCCAGCAAAAAACAGTCCTTCAGTCTTCTTGCTCATCATGTTTGCGGGTGAGATTTCTTTTACGCTGACTCCGCCTTTTGTGATGATGGCTTCTTCAAATCCTCTCGTCCCCGAAACCGTCATTTCAAAACTCTTTAACAGATTCACGAGTGCAAGCCTTTCCTCCCTGGTCACATCACCGCATTTTTTATGAGGCTCTATGCCTGACAGTCCGGCGATGACAGGAACCATTTTTTGAGGAAGAAGGTTCGGGAGCAGATTAATGAAATGCTTTTCGTGATTATCGGATATTTCCCGAAGAAGTCTGGCATCAAGGTCATCTGCGCTGAGCGCAGGCTTTAAGTCAAGAATGACCCTGCACTCATCATATCTTTTTTTCTGATAATAACTGCTTGCGGAAAGTATCATCGGGCCGCTTATCCCGAAATGTGTGAAGAGCATTTCACCCATGTCTTCATAAACGGTCTTACCGTCGCAGATCATCTTCAATCCGGTGTTCTTAAGTGACAGCCCCTGCAGATCCCTGCAGAAAGTTTCCTTCACGACCAAAGGCACAAGCGACGGAACCGGCTCTGTGATCGAATGTTCGAAGCAGGAGGCAAACTTAAAGCCATCGCCGGTGGAACCGGTTGCCGGATAAGACACTCCGCCGGTTGCTATTATGACGGCAAGGCATTTTTCTTTTCTCCCGTCATCAAAAGAAACTTCAAAGCCGTCATCCGTGCGAAGGATCTTCTTTACGCCGGAATTAAGCCTCACTTCAACGCCATGTTCCTTAAGGTCATCCGACAAAGCCCTGATGACATCGGAGGAATGGTCCGAAACGGGGAAAATCCTGCCCCCTCTTTCTTCCTTCAGCCTGCATCCGTATTTTTCAAGTTCGGCACAAATGTCATCATTATCAAATCTCTCAAGTGCGCTGAACATGAATTTCGGATTGCTGACTATGTTTTTCATCAGGATGCTCTTTTCGGCAGAATTGGTAACATTGCATCTGCCTTTTCCGGTGATGAAGAGCTTCTTTCCGAGTTTCTCGTTCTTCTCGACAAGGAGTACTTTTTTTCTGTTTTCTGATGCCGAAACGGCGGCCAGCATTCCTGCAGGACCGCCGCCTATCACTATTATGTCATTCATCTTTTCCATCTTTCTCGGACTGTTTTCTCAGCGAGTAATTCAGTATGGGATCATCATCGATGAAATCGATCTCATCATTTAAGTAAACCTGATAATCATTCCAGACGGATTCAAGCATCTTGAGATTCTTCCTGATCTGCTCCGGTGCCTTGATGCAAAGCGCAACAACGATCGCATTAATGACCGAAAGAGGAGCAACCAGTGAATCCACAATGGAGACCATGTCGGAACGTGCATACAGGTTACATGTGGAATACAGCGTCATGGGCGAATGTGCCGAATCGGTTATTGCAATGACCGATGCTCTTCTGTCGTTGGCAAATTCCATTGCCTTAAGAGTTCTCATCGAATATCTCGGAAAGCTTATGCCGACAAAAGCATCCTCTGATCCGATCCTTATCATCTGTTCAAAAGTCTCGGTGACGGATGTCGAATTAACAAGAATGCAGCCGGGACGCACCATGTTCAGGTAAAAATGCAGAAAAGCAGCAAGCGGCTCATTGGAGCGAAGGCCCATGATATAGACATTTCTGGCCTTCAGCAGTATGTCGACAGTCATGTCAAATGCGCTTGGATTGAGATTCTTAATGGTATCGCGTATCTTGTCCATATCGGCGTTCATGACCGATGTGAGGATCTCCGACTGCGACGATCTGCCGTATTTTTCATCGATCTTCTGAACAGAGGAAAGCTTGGTCTTAACACAGTCCACGAGGCTTTTCTGGAAATCGGGATACCCGTCGTAACCCAGTGCCGAGGCGAATCTTACTATCGTGGATTCACTTACGCCTATCTGGTTTCCAAGCTCCGCAGCAGTCATGAACACTGCCGTCTCATACTCGTTCTGTATATAAAATGCGATCTTCTTCTGGCTTTTGCTCATGCGGGGGATCATGTCCCTTATCCTTATGAGCACATCACCTTTTAAGTCCATAGATAATTACCCTGTATTACATAACAAGAGGACGGTTCTCTCGTTTCAGCCCCGCTTTCAAAGCTGACAGTAAACAAAAGAACCGTCCCGCCGTCTGGTGTCAATCAAGTCAAAAACGAATTATATGCCTTCTCAAGCAAAGACATGGTCTCTTCATCGGTAAGATCATAATCTCCGGAAAGAGTCATGCAGGCAGCACCGTGAATGAATATCCACATCTTCATGAACATGCCGCCGGGATCCGAACATCCGAGTTCCTTGGCCATGTTGATCTCGGTCACGACATTTCCCTCTGATCCGTTAAGAAGCTCATACATGGAAACCTTGCCGGGAGCGGTATCGACGAACAAAAGTCTGAAAAGATTCTTTTCCTTTCTGGCAAAAGCAATATAAGCCATTCCGAGATTGGTGAAAGGAACCTTGCCGATCCTCTCAAAAGAAGAATAATAACTTCTGAAATACTCAACCGCCTTATCGTAAACTGCGGCCTGTAGTTCAGACATATTCTTATAAACCCTGAAAATAGGCTGGGTTGAACATCCCGCTTTTTCAGCAACGTGACGAGCAGTGATGGATTCGGCTCCGGATTCTCTGGTCATCTCAAATGCTGTTCCAAGTATGCGGTCGATGGTTATGCTTTCTTTACGTGCCATGTAGATTCTTTCCTAACTGTTCAGATTTATGATGGATATCATTTGAATTTCTTCAGAAAAAGACAATCGTTATTTTACCGATGAAATTTCGTCAAGTCAAGGTTTCACGGATGTTTAACAAAATTTTTTTGAGAGTATTCCCGTCATGTTTTTTCAGATCAAAAAAGACCGGATGAATCAGCGCAAAAAACGCACAAAAATACCCGGGCCGCACTCGGCCCGGGTAAGTAAGATCACTGGTTTAAACAGGATATGCCTTGTTGTCCTTATCTGCAAGTTTTACATCGACACCTGTTTCCTGAGCCTGACGATATTTGAAGAAGTCGGTTGCAACCTGAGGGAACAGAGCATATGAGAGAACATCCTCATCCTGCTTCTTCCACTCTTTCATCTCTGCCTCGATAGATGCAAGTTCGGGCTCGGTATGTCCGGTAGCTTCGGCACTTCTTGCGGTAGAACGCTTTTCTCCGGGGATGACCTTGTCGATCACTTCCTGATTCATGGGCTTTACGGTCTGGCCGTAGTTACCGCGAAGGAGATCCTTGAACTCACCTGTAGCCATCTTGTAACGCTCACCCATGAGGACATTGAAGATAGCCTGGGTTCCGACGATCTGGGATGAAGGAGTAACGAGAGGAGGCTCACCGCAGTCCTTACGAACTCTGGGGATCTCTTCAAGCACGTCATTGTAACGATCCTCTGCATGCTGTTCCTTGAGCTGGCTGACCATGTTGGAAAGCATTCCGCCGGGAACCTGATACAGAAGGGTCTTGATATTAACGCCAAGCACCTTGGTGCTCATGAGGCCGCTGTCAATGCACTTCTCACGATAAGGGCGGAAGTAATCTGCAATCTCTGCAAGAAGAGTCTGATCATAACCGGTATCGTAGGGAGTTCCCTTGAAGGTCTCAACCATGACCTCTGTAGCGGGCTGTGAAGTACCGAGTGCGAAAGGTGAGATCGCACAGTCGATGACATCAACGCCTGCCTCGACAGCCTTAAGATAAGTCATGCTGGCAACACCGGATGTGTAGTGAGTGTGAAGCTGGATGGGAAGCTTGGTCTCTTCCTTCATTGCCTTGATGAGTTCCGCAGCCCTGTAAGGAAGAAGAAGTCCCGCCATATCCTTGATACAGATGGAGTCAGCACCCATCTCCTCGATCTTCTTGGCCATATCTGCCCAGTACTCGAGAGTATATGCATCACCGAGAGTATAGGAAAGAGCGATCTGTGAGTGTCCGCGGCCTTCCTGCTTCTTGATCTTGTTAGTAGCATTAACTGCTTCCTGAAGGTTTCTGAGATCGTTAAGGCAGTCGAAGATCCTGATTATATCGATTCCGTTTGCGATGGACTTCTCAACGAAAGCATCGACAACATCATCGGCATAAGGTCTGTATCCGAGGATGTTCTGTCCTCTGAAGAGCATCTGAAGCTTGGTATTCTTGAATCCGTCACGAAGCTTTCTGAGTCTGTCCCAGGGATCTTCCTTGAGGAATCTTAGTGAAGCATCGAATGTAGCGCCGCCCCAGCACTCTACTGCATGATATCCGACCTTGTCCATCTTATCGACAATGGGAAGCATGATATCGGTAGGCATTCTGGTGGCAATAAGGGACTGGTGAGCATCTCTGAGAACGGTCTCCATGATCCCAACAGGTTTTTTAGTGATTTCAGCCATTTTTTTATCCTTTCAATATAATCAACTAAACGCCGGCTTTTGATCCTTCAATGCTCATTTATGCAAGCATAAATCGCATTTCGAATCGAATCCCTTGTTTAGAATACTCCGAACATTGCCATGAAGGTTCCGGCACAAACTGCGGTACCGATAACTCCGGCAACATTAGGTCCCATTGCATGCATGAGAAGGAAGTTGGTGGGATCTTCTTCGGATCCGACCTGCTGAGAAACTCTGGCTGCCATGGGAACTGCGGAAACTCCTGCAGAACCGATAAGAGGATTGACCTTGCCTCCGGTCGCAATGCACATGATCTTACCGAACATGACTCCGGCAAAAGTACCGAATGCAAAAGCAACAAGTCCGAGAACAACGATCTTGATGGTATCCCAGTTAAGAAATGCCTCAGCAGAGGTCGTTGCACCGACGCTGGTTCCGAGGAAGATAACAACAATGTACATCATCGCATTCGATGCGGTCTCGGTGAGCTGACGAACAACTCCGCTCTCCTTGAAGAGGTTACCAAGCATGAGCATTCCGATAAGAGGAGCAGTGGTGGGAAGCACCATGCACACGACGATGGTGATGATGATGGGGAAAAGGATCTTCTCAAGCTTTGAAACCGGTCTGAGCTGACCCATCTTGATAGCTCTCTCCTTCTTGGTGGTGAAGGCTTTCATGATGGGAGGCTGGATGATGGGCACAAGGCTCATATAAGAATATGCTGCAACGGCAATGGGACCGAGAAGTGCGGTCTGTCCGAGCTTTCCTGCAAGGAAGATGGATGTAGGACCGTCTGCTCCGCCGATTATGGAGATAGCAGCAGCTGCCTTATCGTTGAATCCCATTGCGATAGCTCCGAAGTATGCTACGAAGATACCGAACTGTGCTGCAGCTCCGAGAAGGAAGCTCTTGGGATTGGCAATAAGGGGACCGAAATCGGTCTGTGCTCCGACACCCATGAAGATGAGTGAAGGAAGAATGGCAAGCTCATCGAGCTTGTAAAAATAGTACAGAAGTCCGCCGGCACCATTGGGAGCATCTTCAGCAGAAAGAATGATGTCGGGATAGATATTTACGAGCAGCATGCCAAATGCGATGGGCACAAGAAGAAGTGGTTCCTTTTTGAGTCCGATGGCAAGAAAAAGGAAAAAGCAGGCAACCGCGATCATTATGTAGTTTCCAATCGTGAGATTGAAGAACGCCGTCTGATGAACCAGGTTGTCCAGCGTGGTAAGCAAATAATCCATCTGTTACTCCTTTGTTAACATCAGTTAAGTGTTGCGAGTACGGTACCTGCATCAATGGAATCACCGGCATTGCAGTCGATGCTTGCAACGGTTCCGTCTTCAGGTGCAACGCAGGGAATCTCCATCTTCATGGACTCGATGACTACAACCGCATCACCCTTCTTTACTGCATCGCCAACCTTCTTCTCGATCTTAAGAACCTTTCCTGCTGCACCGGCTTCAACCTTGATGGAGCCTGCGCCTGCGCTCTTAGCGGGTGCGGGTGCTGCTGCAGGTGCAGGAGCTGCTGCCTTGGGAGCTGCGGGTGCTGCGACTGCGGGTGCTGATCCGCCTTCTTCGACAGTTACTGCATATGCGGTTCCGTTAACGGTAATTGTATAATTTTTCATGGTTATTTATCCTCCGGAAATTATTGTCTCTTGATCTTCTTGATGGAACGGACGGTGAATCCGTTCGTATTGGATGTTCCCTCATATGCCGCGATCGCAGCAGCGATTACAGCCACAAGTTCTTCGTTGGAAGCAAGCTCAGCCGTTTCATTCTTCTCTATCTGTTCAACAGCCTTATTGATGCTCTCTTCTGTCTTGTCAGGCTTCTTGCCGTGTCCGGAGAAGAGCCCGAACAGGGAGATGATGAAGGATATGAGAATGAGCATCACGAAAACCGTGCCCATACCTATGACCGTATTGAGACCGGCCTTCTCCATCTTTTCAGCCATTGAATACTCTGCATTTAAGGATGCACTGAGCATTTCGGGATTGGTAAGATCGTTTCTGAAGATGAATTCGATCTCTGCCTCTCTGTTTTCACAAATAACAGGAACATCGACAATGATCTCATTACCGTTCATATGAGCTACCGGCTGGCCTTTTTCAAGTATGGCACCGGTCTCGGCAAATCCTCTTCTGAAGCTGGACACCGCATTTGCGATTACATATCCGTCAGCTCTTATATATCCGCTTGAATAATGATACTGAGCGACGCTGCTGGACAGGGTATACACAAAAGAGCTGAGTTCATCGGGAGTAAGGCTGTCATAATCGGCTTTCACGCCGAAGACCTGCTCAATGAACTGGGGATTCTGCCCCATCTCGCTTAAGATGTCGACGATCTCTGTGTCATTAATGATACTTATGACATTATCGACCCTGCCTTGATCAATACTGCTTAACGGCTCTTCTTCGCCGCAGGCACACAGCATTAGTCCGAGGAGAACCGATAAAAGGACGATTCTTATTTTCTTCATATAACTGCCCTTCCTCAAATTGATGTGTGCTTCTTGTATACTTCTCCGCTCTTGGAATAAAGCATCTCAAATGCAGCGATGACATACTTACGGGTATCTGCTGCAGAAATGACCTGATCCACATATCCGCGGCGTGCTGCATCACATGCTCCGGACATTCCCGCATCAATATCGGATGCTGAAGTTCCGGTGATCTGGGAAGCAAGTTTGCCATCCATGATACCTACCTTCGCATTATCCCAGCTGATGGTCATGTCACATCCGAGCGCCTTGGCATTCATGATGTTGGCAGCATTTCCGATGGCATCGCCAACGATAACGTTAACCTTGGGAACGGTAGCGGAAGCGAATCCTGCAGCAAGTGCAGCTGCGCTTCTTGCGATCCTCTTCTCATTCTCAACGGTATTATCGAATCCGTTTACATTGGTAAGTGAAAGGATCTGGATGTCAAATGCATCACAGAACTTAACAAAATCAGCAGCCTTGTCGCAAGCATCTGCGGTAAGAGCCTTGGATACTTCGGCATTGTTGGCAACAACGCCTGTAAGGACTCCGTCAAGCTTGACAAATGCGGTAACGACTGAAGGAGCGAATTTAGACCTGACTTCAACGAATGAACCTGCATCGCCGATATTCTCGACAAGCGCTGCAGCAGATGATGCAGAGGTGACAGCAAGAAGCCTGTTAAGGTCATCGGTGCACTGCTCATCATCATTGGAAGTCTCGTTGTTGGAAGGAAGAACGGAAACAAGCTGTCTTACGGCTGCAAAGAGTTCAGCCTCCGTCTCGTAGCTGTCAGCATTACCGATCTCGGACTGGAATGCGGCACCTGCAGTGTCGTTCTTGGCAGTATAGTTGCCTGCAAGACAATCGGGTGCGTTCACGAAAAGCTTGCCGTCTTTTGAAATGAAAGTAAAATCGGAAAGTCCGGAGAAAAGGCCGGCACCTCCGCCACAATTACCTACTACTGCAGTGATCTGAGGGATCACGCCCGAAGCCTTTGTCATGCGGCCATAGATCCTGCCGAATGCATAAAGAGCATCGCTGCCTTCCTCAAGTCTCATTCCGGCGCAGTCGACTATTCCGATCACAGGAGAACCTGTCCTGATAGCCATATCGTAAAGATTTACGATCTTGCGTGCATGCATTTCGCCGATGCTGCCTCCGAGGACTGATGCATCCTGGCTGTAGACATACACACATCTGCCGCCGATTGTTCCGTACCCCGTAACACATCCGTCAGATGCAAGAGCCTTGGGATCGGTATTAAGATCCGTTGATCTTGCTGTGACGAGAGCCCCTATCTCGGCAAAACTGGAATCGTCGAGAAGGGATGCGATGCGTCCGAGGGCTTTTGAAGTACCACTCATGTTTTTTCCTCCAGATTTTTATATTTTGATATAAAGAGGAAAGACCAAAAACCGATTCTTCCCCATTTTTTCAATCTTAATCACTATATCATACCGGATTGATTTTTTAAAGAATAAAAAACAGGGCGGAATTTCCCTACGAACTCCGTCCCTGCATATGATCACATATGATAAATACGACCGGTCTTATTTTTTCCTGCAGATTATCATAAGAGATAATCCGGGCAGATGTTTTCCGAGTTTATAATCCAGATTCAGCAATCCCGTAACAAGTCTTGAAACAAAGCCGGTTTCTTTATATTTCCAGCCCGTTGTGATCTTCCGGTCAGGATCTATCTTTGATCCGGTCCTGACCTGAAACCTCCTTATCAGATAAAGGGAAAAATAAAAATACCTGGATCTGATCATTTCAATATCTTCAATGTCCGAAAAAAAACTTTCCGCTTCTTCCCGGTCATATCTTCTCTTATTGCCGACGTGGCGGTCATGATCCGAAAAAAGATCCTTATATGCAGGCAAAGTGAAGAACATATATCCTCCGCTTTTTACTCTGGAGGCAAGTTTTTCAATATACCCGCGGTCATCGGGAATATACTCAAGAGAATCCATCATCACGGAATAATCGAAATGATCTATATCCGTGTAGTCATCAATATCTTTGGCAAGACGCCTGCAACCTTTTGTGACAACTTCCCCGTCACCGATCTCATATCCGATATCCACGGCGCAGACTTCGATCCTGTTATCGGTCTTTATGAATTCATCGTCAAAAAAGAGATCGCCTGCACCGACATTAACGCATTTGATCGTATCCGGTCCGGCATCACCGAGACTGTCGACAAAAGGCTTCCACTCTCTGATCAGCATCCGGGTCCTGCTGAGTTCCCAGGGATGTCTGTATATCATTCCTTTTCGGGTTTCATTTTGATCCATGACACTATCTTTAAGTCATCTGAGCATAAAACAGCGTCAGATATCCAGTTTTACGCTGATCTCGGCTTCTGCTTCCTTCTTGTACTCCTCAACCTGATCCGGAGTGATCTGGGGAAGATCCGAAATAGAGTTGACTCCAAAACATCTGAGAAAATTCTCAGTGGTGCCGAAAAGTATAGGCTTGCCGGGAGCATCCAGTCTTCCGAACTCCTTGATCAGGTCATACTCAAGAAGCTTGTTTACCGCATGTTCGCAGGACACGCCTCTTATCTTCTCAATCTCGATCCTGGTGACAGGCTGCTTGTAAGCTATTATCGAAAGAGTCTCAAGAACCGTATCCGACAGGGAGAACTTGGGCTTTGCCTTGGTGATCTTGATCAGATAATCATAGTTCTCGGGCTTTGTACACAGCTGCACGGCATTCTCAAGCCTGACAAGAGCGACTCCGCAATCATCGGCTTTGTACTTATCCTCAAGAATATCAAGAGCTTCCTCGACAAGTCCCGTCTCAACATCAAGTATCTCGGCGATCTTGCTGATCTCCACGGAATTGCCCATTGCAAATAATATGCTTTCAATTGCACTCTGAACCGCACTTAATTCCATTATGAATCCATTCCCTCACTAACTGCTTCTTCGACCATGTCCGCTATCTCTTCGGGATCTGCCACGGTTTCCCCGCTCATCTCGTCAGCGATATCTTCCTCGTTTTCGGATGCACCGGAGTAATTGTCATCCCCGAAATTGGATATGATCGTGATGTCGTCATTTATGTCTTCCTGAACGACGGTTATCTCTCCGCTCTTCATCATCTCGAGAACGATAAGGAAAGTGACAATGAGTTCGGCCCTGCTTCTTTGCTTTTCAAGCAGCTTTCTGAAAGAGAAAGTCCTGTGCTCTCTTGCATAGGCCTGAACGAAAAGTGTCTTCTCGTCCATGTCAATCTCATCCTTCTCGATATTGCCGTAACGGCTTCTGATGGGATCGATCCGGTCCTCCTGCCTCATGAGCATCGCCTTGAATATCTCATGAAGCTTAGGGAGTGTCATGTCGCCTCTCAGCTCATCATAATCCACGGGAGCCTCATAAGTCCTGACCTCATCGGGGAGAACGGATCTGGTCCTGTAAATGACCTGAGCTGCAGTCATCTGCCTGTCCTTAAGTTCAAGAGAAAGCTGACGTGCCATCTTGTACTCAAGAAGCTGCTGAACAAGCTCGGCTCTGGGATCCTCGGGCTCTCCTTCCTCATTTTCCTCTATGGGCAGAAGCATCTTGCACTTGATGTCCAGAAGAGTTGCCGCCATGACCAGGAACTCACTGCAGATGTCCATGTTCTCTTCTTTCATCTGCTTGATGTATTCCAGGTACTGCTCCGTTATCTCAACGATGGGGATATCGTATATGTCTATTTTATTTTTCTCGATCAGGTGAAGGAGAAGGTCCAGGGGCCCCTCAAACACCTGAAGCTTTACAGGTATAGCCATAACAGCTTCAGATTATACTCCATTTTCGGGTTTTAAATCAATGACCACAAGATCTCCGGGATTGAAGACTCTTATGGGAAAAGAATGCGTTCCCAGCCCCCTTGATATGATCATCGTCCTGCCGTCTTCGTCAAATCTTCCGGAATCGTATTTCGGGAAAAGCCTCAGCCTCGGAGAAATGACTCCTCTCATCACATGGGCGCCTTTTTCCTTTGCGTCTTTGGAAACCGGCACGGGTATCCTGGCGATCCCGCCGTGAACATGTCCGGAAAGCGTCAGTTCAGCACCGTATGATGCATATGATTTAAAATAGAACGGGTCATGGGCGAGCAGAATGTTAAACCTGTCGGGTGCGGGTTTTCCGACTTTTCCGCTTATATACCCGGGATCCATGTCTTCTTTTGCAAATCTCTTGTAATACTTTCTGTCGGCGGAAAATGCAATCACGTTAACTCCGGATTCAGGGAGCTCCGTAACTTCGTTTTCCAGTATCCGCATCCCGAACCCGGACAATGCGTTTGTATAGCCTTCCCACATCTGACCGTATTTTTCGGGATAGATCTTCAGCCTGAGTTCATGATTTCCGAAAGAATAAATGACCGGATAATCACCGTTTAATTTCTTCAAAAATTCGGAGACCTTCTCCGTTTCATGTCCCGGATAAGCCGTGATCATGTCACCGCCTATAAGGATCAGGCCGGGATTTATCTCCCTGATGCGTTCCAGCAGAAATGTCCCCCCGTATCCGTACATCTTGCAGTGAAGATCCGAGAGGAAGACAATCTTAAGAGGCTTTACGATCCTTGCATCCGTGAATTCGTATTCAGACACGGTGAATCTGTTTGAATCGAAAGCAGATATCCATATGACGGCGGCAGCAAGCGCCAGTATTATCCAGACAAGGATATCCAATTCTTCTCCTTACATCTAAAGCTTCAGAAAAAACAAGGCCCCCGGATTGAGGGGGCCTTAAGAACTTAATTATACTTGCGCTTTCTTGCAGCTTCAGACTTCTTCTTACGCTTTACGCTGGGCTTCTCGTAATGCTCACGCTTACGGATCTCCTGCTGGATGCCAGCCTTTGCGCAGCTTCTCTTAAAGCGGCGAAGAGCGCTGTCAAGTGATTCGTTCTCTTTAACCTGTACTGATGACATTTTCTCTTACCTCCCTTCAGTCCCTTTGTACTGCAGGGTTATTCTTAAAATATTTACGCCGGGTCGCGTACTTTGAAAGTATATAATCAGAAATACCCAAAAGTCAAGTTCTTATTCTGATTTTCCTTCATTATCTCCGGAGCCCGCATTTGCGTAAGGATCTACCCAGGTGGTCTGACTGTCACTTGCGGTCTGATCGGTATAACCCTGGGACTGCTGATACTCAAAAGCATGATATGTGTCATTTCCGCTGAAACCGGTGTTCGGAGTAACGAGCGGAGTGATGAAGACGTCGTTCTGCGATATGTTCTTCTGTCCCGATTTCCTGGATGTCGGATTTGCCGCAAGAGCGATAAGCAGACCCACAACGAGAAGTACCGTCTGAAGGATCATGTCTTTATTTTTCATGAACACGGGACTGGTGATGATATTCCATATCTTATTAAAGTTCATCGCATGCTCTATAATGTTAAGCTTGGGATTGGTCTCATAAGCCCAATAAACACCCATGACATAGAAATATCCAAAGATCGCAAGAACGCTGATCGTCATGTGGCAGAACGTTCCCTTGGCGCCGTATGGTCCTTTTCCGATCCTGAATCCGCTGGCAATAGCAAGAGGAAATCCGAGATAAAGAATGTAAAAGATCATCCTTCCGCCGATGACACAGAGGCTTCCGAGTGCGATCATGCCGATCGCGAAAAGAAGGGCAACAAGAATTCCCGTAAGGTAATTGCCCTGCCCGGATGACACCATTTCCATGCTGGAATTTCTCATGTTGAGATAGCACTGTCTGTGCATTCTCCTTGCGGAGTTTGACTGGTACATTCCCGCAACATCACAGTTTCCCATGAAGCAGTAGGGACACTTGTCGAGATTGAACAGACCTGCATTGGCAATAAGGATATCCCTTATCTTGCCGTAATGATCAACCGCAAGTCTTGCAGATTTGAAATTAAAGGATATCGCTTCACCTGCAGCGGTGGGTTTTCTGATCCCTGCACTGTCGGCAGCCGTCTGCAGATGAGGCAGTATGTCAGACACGTTATCCTTGCCGCAATAGACATACACGGTAGCATTACCCTTGTAATTACTTATCCTGACGGGTATTCCGCTGACGACATCAATGGCATTCATGCCGTTGCTCTTTAGTCCGTATGAATTAACGATATTTCCGAATGTAGCTGCTGCCATACTTTCTCACCTCGTGAACGAGGGGACGGTTCCTCCGTTCACCCTGCGTTATATGATTTAATTAATCTGTGCTTCAAGAACCTTCGCAGTCTCCATAACAGCCTTTTCGATTCCGGAAGGATCCTTTCCTCCTGCCTGGGCCATGTTCGGTCTTCCGCCACCACCGCCTCCGCAGATGGGAGCAAGTGCCTTGATGAGATTGCCCGCATGTGCTCCGGCCTTAACGGCTCCGTCGGTAGCCATTGCAACGATATTTACCTTTCCGCCCTGCTCGGAAAACAGCACCACTACGCCTTCACCGAGTTTTGCCTTGGTCTGGTCGCCCAGGTCTCTGAGGCCGTTCATGTCAACGTCCTTAACAGATGTGGCAACAAGCTTTATTCCATTAACTTCAGTCACCTGATTCGAAACATCTCCGAGAGCATCTTTTGCTGCCTTGCTCTTCATGGACTCGAGTTCGGAATTAAGTGCCTTGATCTCGTCATTCATCTGGGCAATACGTCCCGCGAGCATCTCAGGGCTTGTCTTTGCAGCCTTTGCAGCTTCCTTAAGCAGGTTATTCTGCTCTTCATAATATGCGATGACATTTGCCGAGGTGATCGCCTCGATACGCCTTACGCCTGCGGCAACGCCGCTTTCGGAAAGGATCTTGAATGATCCGATCTGACCTGTCTTGGATACGTGGGTACCGCCGCAAAGTTCTATGGACCAGTCTCCGGCATTGACGACACGAACCGTGTCACCGTACTTTTCTCCGAAAAGAGCCATGGCTCCTGTCTTTTTGGCTTCCTCTATGCTCATCACATTTGTGATGACATCCAGGTCCTCTGCGATCTTTTCATTTACTATCTTCTCGACCTTTGCAATCTGGTCGGAAGTCATTGCCTGACCGTAGCTGAAGTCGAATCTGGTTCTTAATGTATCCTGATATGAGCCCTTCTGGTGTGCACCGTCACCGAGAACCTCCTGAAGTGCTTTCTGGAGAAGATGGGTTGCGGTGTGGTTCTTGCAGGTTGCATTTCTTCCGGCCTTGTTCACAAGCAGACTGCACTTGTCACCCTTGCTGACAGTGCCTTTTACCACCTTTCCTACATGACCTATCCTTCCGCCGGGAAGCTTGACTGCTTCACTTACCTCGAACTCGGCAGATGAAGTCTTAATGATTCCGGTATCACCCTTTTGTCCGCCCATGGTTGCATAGAAAGGAGTCTTAGCGGTGATGATGGTTCCTTCAGTGCCTTCGGAAAGGGAGTCAAGAAGAGAATCCTCTCCTGCTATTGCCGCGATTTGTTCTTCAGCCTCGAGCTGATCGTATCCTATGAACTCGCTCTTAAGACTCTCGTCAAGCTTGTCAAAAACAGCGGGGCTTGAAAGTTTTGCGGAGAAGTTGGCATTTTCCCTTGCCTTGGCCTTCTGCTCTTCCATTGCAGCCTTGAATCCCGCTTCATCGACCTGAAGGCCTGCTTCCTCTGCAAGCTCCATGGTAAGCTCAACAGGGAATCCGAAAGTGTCATAAAGATAGAAAGCATCTTTTCCGTCGATCTTGGAAGAACCTGCATTCTTCGCTGTATCAAGGATCTTCCTGAATTCGGTCATGCCGTTTTCAAGAGTTGCCTCGAAGCGGTTTATCTCTTTTTTAAGTTCACCGAGGATATAATCCTTGTTCTTGACAAGAAGAGGATATCCCTCGCTGTAGATGTCATCGATATAGATGCTGGCAACTGCAAGAAGCTGATCTGCATCAAGACCGAGTGATCTTCCGTGACGGACCGCACGTCTTATAAGTCTCCTGAGAATATATCCCGCACCGGTATTGTCGGGAAGAAGTTTTGCTTCATCACCGATGAGCATGACGCCTGTCCTCAGGTGATCCGCAATGATCCTCATGGAACGTGTATTCTTGTCCTCTGCATCATACTTAAATCCGCTGAGTTCCTCGATCTTGGCAATGACCGATGCAAAAAGCTCGGTCTTATATACGTCATCTATGCCGTTAAGGAAAGCAAAGTTTCTCTCAAGTCCCCATCCGGTATCAACATTCTTCTGCTTCAGGGGAGTCAGATGTCCGTCGTGATGCTTTTCATACTGCATGAAGACATCGTTACCTACCTCGGTATATCTTCCGCAATGGCATCCGGGCTTACAATCAGGTCCGCAGGGAGCCTTTGTGTCATCTATGAAGAACATTTCCGAATCGGGACCGCAGGGACCGTACTCGAGTCCCCACCAGTTATCTTCTGCGGGAAGGAAGAAGATATTCTCCTTCTTAAATCCTGACTTTTCACGGAAAGCAGCGCCCTCTTCATCCCGGGGAGCATTCTCGTTTCCCTCGAAAACAGTTGCTGCAAGATGATCGGCATCGAATCCGAAGACCTCCGTAAGAAGCTCATAGCTCCACTTGCATCTGTCCTCCTTGAAATAATCCCCGAGGCTCCAGCTTCCCATCATCTCAAAGAAAGTAAGATGACTCTTGTCACCTACGGAATCGATGTCATTGGTCCTTACGCATCCCTGAATGTTACAGAGCCTTGTTCCCTTGGGGTGCTTTTCTCCGAGAAGATAAGGCATGAGAGGCTGCATTCCGGCGACATTGAACATAACGCCCGTCGATCCGTCGGAAACAAGAGATACCGCACCGATATCCACATGTCCTCTCTCCTTGTAAAAATCAAGCCATGCATTTCTTAATTCATTATAGGTAAACTTTTTCATATCAATACTCCGGGAAAATATAATTCAAGCCTTCCCGGCAATGCCGGGAGGGCTGAGTGTGATTCAGAACATGAACTTGTCTGCAAAGAAAGCATCAAGCTCGTCGATGGCGATCCTCTCCTGTTCCATGGTGTCGCGGAAACGAACGGTTACCTTGCCATCGGTCTCGGAATCGAAATCATAGGTGATACAGAAAGGAGTTCCGATCTCATCCTGACGGCGATAACGCTTGCCGATGTTTCCTCTGTCATCGAACTCGCAGTTATATCTCTTTGAAAGCTGTGCATAGATCTTCTCCGCACCCTCATTGAGCTTCTTGGAAAGAGGAAGGATTCCGATCTTGACAGGTGCAAGTGCGGGATGAAAATGAAGGACTGTCCTGATGTCGGGAGCATCAAAGGTTCCGATGTTCTCCTCATCGTATGCTGCGCAAAGGAAAGCAAGAACCACACGGTCAGCACCGAGTGAAGGCTCAATGACGTAAGGAAGATATCTCTCACCCGTCTCGTCATCGAAATAGGTAAGATCCTGACCGGAAGTCTCCTGATGACGTCCGAGGTCATAATCGGTCCTGTCAGCGATGCCCCAAAGCTCGCCCCATCCGAAGGGGAAGAGGAACTCGATGTCGGTGGTTCCCTTTGAGTAGAATGCAAGCTCTGCGGGATCGTGATCTCTGAGTCTCATCTCGTCTTCCTTGATGCCAAGGCTGATGAGCCAGTCACGGCAGAAGCCTCTCCAGTACTGGAACCACTCAAGGTCAGTTCCGGGCTTGCAGAAGAACTCAAGCTCCATCTGCTCGAACTCTCTGGTACGGAAGGTGAAGTTTCCGGGTGTGATCTCGTTACGGAACGACTTACCGACCTGAGCTATTCCGAAAGGAACCTTCTTTCTGGAGGTTCTCTGAACATTCTTGAAATTAACGAAGATACCCTGAGCGGTCTCGGGACGAAGATATACGGTATTCTTTGCATCCTCGGTAACGCCCTGGAAGGTCTTGAACATAAGGTTGAACTGTCTGATATCGGTAAAGTTGTGCTTTCCGCAGGAAGGGCAGGGAATGCTCTTTTCCTTGATGAAATCCATCATCTCCTGCTGTGAAAATGCATCAATGGGCTTCTCAAGAGTAATTCCGTTTTCAGCACAGAAATCCTCGATAACCTTATCCGCACGGAATCTCTCGTGGCACTCTTTACAGTCCATGAGAGGATCGGAGAATCCTGCAAGGTGACCGGAAGCGACCCAGGTCTGGGGGTTCATGAGGATAGCGCAATCAACGCCTACATTATGAGGACACTCCTGAACAAACTTGGTCCACCATGCCTTCTTGACGTTATTCTTGAGTTCGACGCCGAGATTACCGTAATCCCAGGTATTCGCAAGTCCGCCGTAAATGTCGGATCCGGGATATATGAATCCTCTTCCTTTCGCAAGAGTTACGATCTTTTCCATTGTCTTTTCCATAATGATTATCCTTTCGGGAATAATAATTCACATACAGATATAAATATTATCACAGGGGGACTGGTACTTCAAGGTGTTTGAAATACGTAAAGGTGTACTGTCCATTCAAACTTATATCCGTTAACCCAATATTGTTTATTATGTCAAATGGTTCAGTCTGACAATTCATTTCCATTATCAAATATAAAACTTTTTTCGTTTTTCAATTCTGCTTTATCAGCAAATGCCACTGATATCATAACGGGAATCAAAACAATACCCGGAAAAGCATATCTCATATTAGATAATGGCCCAAACAAATGAGTAATTACCAAAAATAAATATGGTAAGAAAATCAATATTTTCTCTTTCAGTCCCGAATACACCAATTTAATGAAACAAATTAAAAAGATTATAAAAGGAAGTGAAGCACCAAATATAAAACGCAAAACAGGATGGTCTTTGATCATAGAATATGATGTGAAACTTTCATATATTTCAAGCAGTTTGGGGAAAAAAGACATCCTCTCGAACCCTGTAAAACCTTCTATAGGTATTTCATATGTATCGGTTTCTATATAATCCGTCATGGTGTAATCACATATATCTATACCCATAGGACTCCAAAGAGGAAAATTTAATCTCAAAAACGAATATATACTCCCAACCGGTTCTTCACTTACAATTCGAAAATACATCTTATAAAATTCTTTTTTTCTATTTTCATAATCATTTTCATTAAATCTGGTTTTTATCATGTCAGCATTTCCATATTGAAAATAATAATAATCATTATCAATAAAAAAGCTTCTAACATGATTTATTTCTTCTGGAGATAAATCCCCATATTCACAAGCATGAACAATCTGTTGAAGAGGAACGGATAGCATCTCTTTATCAGGTCCCTTTTCGATATTCAAAGCAGGATACAAAAAATTAGAAATCAAAAAAAATAATAGTAATGAAAATGCTACAGGAATAGCATAACACTTTGATAATTTTCTATTAAATACAATGATAATGAACAAATACGCCACTAATGCATATGGAAAATTATTGAGTAACAAGCAACCCAAAAAAGAAAAAGCAAGTATTTTGCCAAAAACCTCTCCCCCGTTACACTGTTCCCACAAAGAGCACGTCAACATCAAGAGACATGCGGAAAAAAGTATGTTTTTACATGTAGAAAAAGAGAAAACCGATACTACTGGGTTCAATGAATAAAAAATAATAGATACTACGGTCAAAACACGAGACATTGTAAATCTATAAATATATTCAACAGCCATACCTAAGCTTAAAGAAAGAAATATCATTTGAAGTAATGAGTAAATAACAATTGAGGATAATCCCAAAAAATTCGCAGCCGTTAGGCACCCCCCCCCATAAAAATGTATAGAAAACAGGCTGCTGGTTTGTGAATTCTGTCACGCCAAGAAGCATCTGTGTCTGAACCATAATATCATAAGAAAAAACACCGGGATAAAATGACAGATAAACCGGAAGCCATGATATGAAAATTATCAAAGAAGAAATTACAAATACTCGATTATTTCTTTTCATTCATTAAACCATTTTCAAAAATGTAAAAATATCATAAAGTTTATTACCAGACTTCTCCGTTCTCGCCGCTTGCACTCTCCGTGCCGTTTTCACTGCCATACGCAGGCTCGTATTGCTGCTGCTGATCTGTCCTTTCATCCTCATTCTGTTCCAGCAGCTCCTCGATATACTCCATGATCACTTCTTCGTTCACGGATTCTTCCTGCTCATCTTCGCCGGTATCTTCCTCTTCGGGCTCATCCTGAGGTTCTTCCTCTTCTTCGTCTTCCTCCTGCTCTTCCTCCTCTTCGTCGCCGGAGTCGGATTCCTCGGAAAGCGAACTGCTTTCCAGGAGCTCGTCTATCTCGTCCTTGAGCTGCTGAGCCTGCTCATCGTGACCGTCTTCATCATTTTCATGGGCACAGCCATCCTCGATAAGCACATCCCTTGCATCCAAGAGGGTCTTCTCCACTTTCCTTGAGAGAGCATTAAGTTCAAACGGTCCGTTGCAGGCAAAAAACGCTTCCCACTCATCATCATCAAGCTGTGCCATCATCGAAAGCGCAAGATTGACTCTTACAGGGCATTCCTTTTCATAAGGTATCTCACACTCCAGTGCTTTTTTGTATGCCTCTTCCGCCTCCTCGTAATCGCCGTTTTCATAATAGTAATTACCGATGTTGTACCAGATCACATATTCGTTCGGGAATTTAAAATGTGTAAGCCAGATCTCAAGTTCGGAGTGATATCTTCCCTTTTGGGCTTCTTTGACAAAATAGGCATTCACGCCCCATCCCGTAATGAAATAAAGAGCACACAAAAGCGTGAGCACGCCTGCCAAAAGGATCATGATCCAGCTGACCGGATGAATGTGATGTCTCACCTTTTTCTTATTCTGTTTTCTGCTTTCTCTTTTTCCCATGTATTCTGCGCGTCCTGACATTCTGCCTTATCCCGATGAGTAGTTCGAGCACAAGAAGTCCGGTAAGGTACGGAACATATTTAAAATACGTGTCCCCGAGAAAAATAAGATCATTGTTCTTCTCGGTCACAGTACCGCTGTCTTCAAGGATCTCCTCAAGGATAGGCTTAAGCCCTTCTTTATCGGAGCAGTGCAGGTATTCCAAGCCGAGTCCCGAGGCTACGTTCTTAAGATTGCCTTCATCAATGCGGGATATTCCCGGTTCCAGAGTACCGTCATAATAGACGCGAAAACCGTACATATCGAGCATTTCGCCGCCTTCCGTCGTGCCGTATCCGATGACCGCACCGCCATCGACCATAAATCCCAGCTCTTCATAGCTGTAAGACGAAGGATCCGGATCCGTATCTTCTCCGTCGGATAAAAAGAAGATGACGGTATGCCTGTCTTCTTTACGATCCGATGATATCAGCATGTTCTCGATATCATAGTACGGAACATCCATGCGGCTTCCCTGCGCATAAGACTTGTCGGGAATATTGATGCTGTTCAGATATCTCATCACCGCATCCTTGTCCTGGGTAAAGGGAGCAAGAACCGTTGATTTGTTCTGAAATGTTATAAGACCGAAATTTGCACCCGGCAGTGCATCCATGATCTCACCAATATCATTCCGGGCATCCTCCATCCTTGTTCCGAAGGAACCGTCATAAGCCCACATGCTGAGTGTCGTGTCCAGCACAAAAAGGACATCCAGATTACTCAGCTTGACATCCGTGCCGTGTTCTTCCCTCATGGGCCTTAATGCGATGAATAAAACAAGGCAGACTATCGCCACTCTTAAAGCCAGAGTAAAGGTACTTTTTATTCTGCTTTCCCTGCTCCATATCCATGCGATCACCAGTATGAGTAACATGGCGGAAAACGCTGCGATGAGAGCAGTTGCCGGGATTACCGGATTAAGATTTCTCATCCTATTTTCCTTTCAGGAACAAAAGACAGAGCCTTGATCCCGCGATGCTTATCAAAAGCATGATCATCCAGGGAACGGGAATATCAATCTGCTGTTCGATCATGATGTCATCAACGGACATGGCCTCGTGGGATCTTATTTCTTCAACGATCTTGGAAACCGTATCCTCTGAGCTTTGTACATAAAGTTCTCCTCCGGTGTTCCTGACCGTATCTCTCAGGTCACTCTTAAAGACTTCATATTCAGCGACCGTATTTTCATGATAGTAGGCATCCTCGGAGGGGAAGATCGCAAAGACCGTAACATCGTTTTTCCTGCAAAGAATGCCTGCCTCCTCGAGATTCGGGATCTCGGGAACCTTGGCAGCATCCGCATTATCCGTTGCAAAAATGATGATCCTGGTTCTGGACTCATCTCCCAGAGAAGGGAAACTGTAAAGGGACGAAGCAAGTCCCTCACCTATAAGAGAGCTTCCTCTCTCATGATTGTTCACAAGAGTTCCTGCCTCGATATAGGCAAGCCTGCCGTCCAGATCATAATATGCATCCCATTCCTCGTCCGTAGGAAAAGTAATATACGGTCCGGTACCGACCATGTCATTGTATTCTTTTTGAAGGACAAAGTATTCCTTGAGTTCCTCAAGTCTCGTCACGACATAGGAATAGTCGTCCGTCAGGGGAACATATACAACGGAGGTTGTATTAAAGATGGTGATGCCGAATCTGTCTCCCTTGAGCTGCGTCACGACCTCCTCGAGATAATCGGCAAGTTCGTAATTAAGTGCATAAAGAGAATATGAAACATCCAGACAGAGCATGATGTCCCTCTTCTGCACTCCGATCTTGACCTGCCTGGTCTCATAAGGTCTTGCCATGAGGAAAAGTGTGGAGACCAGTGCAGAGATGATAAATAACTCATATATGAAAGAAAGGATCCTGCTGCGTCTGTATACTCTCCTGTAAGCAGGAAGTGAACTGACAAGTGAAAATGCGCCCATCCTTGTGCCGCCGGTATAATCCTTCTTCCGGGGTGTGGGGATGACATGAAAAATAAGCACTGCAAAAGCAAGCAGCGGTATCCCTATATTTATTATTTCAGGATGCATTAATTCCACTTGTTCACCAGTTTTTTAGCCCTTTCGGCATCTTGCATGAAATTGGCACGGGTCATCATCGCAAACTCAGGCTCATACCACTTTTCAACGAGTTCCGGAAACTTTCCGAGTTTCATGTTTTTCATTTCGTAAAGAGTAAGGGACATTACATCCGTTCCGGATATTTCGGTCATGAATACCCTCATGACCATGCTGAGCTGCTGATAGCTTTCTCTGATATCTATCTTCTTATGTGTAACATCAAAAATGATATGATCGATGGAATCAAGAGCCTTCTTTTTGGCGGCCGATTCTCCGATCTTAGCCGGAGGCTTGGGCACCGGCTGTCTTTTCGCTCTCTTCTTTATCCTGTATTTGAAAAGCATGACAAAAAAGACTGCAGAGACCGCTAGGACGGCCAGTCCCAGCAGAAGCCAGACGGGATCCATCATAAGTTCAGCTTGTTTTTCAACCGTAAATTCCAAGTCTGCCTCTTTCAAACATGCTCAGGATGCTGTCTGCCACACCGGACAGGGCACCGATCCTTTCGAAAATGACGCGGTTTCTGAGTGCGTCGGTTTTAAAACGGTTTATTATTTCCGTGCGTTCTTTTTCTTCAGCTTTCCTCAGAGTCCTGCTTCCGGACAGAAAACCGTCGATATAATTCCCTCCGACACGGTCATAGGCTCTCCTGGCAAAAACACATGCATCATCAAGACAGATGAAATAAGCATCGTTTTTCTCCGTCATTCGCAGCAGAGTCCCGCTTTCAACCGTTTTAAGTCCGGTGATATCCGTGATGACAAAAATGATCATGCGTCTTACCGAAAATGCACGAAGTGAATCCATGATCAGGCTGTTCAGGTCGGATGAGGGCTTTTCGAAGATCATGTCTCCGTATGTGTGAAGAAGCTTCTCAACACTGATCCCTCCGGATGAAAAGGGCGTATAAACCTCACCGCGCTCTCCCGAACACGCAAAGCCGACATCCGCCCCCTGTCTTCCGAGCAAATGATCTATGACTCCCGTAGTCATCAGAGCAACATCCGCCTTGTAATCTCCTCCGGATGTATCGGCATCCATCTTGATCCCGGTATCTCCGATGATAAGGACTGTATGCTTTTTTTCCGCTATGCTTCTTCTGACCAGTATGGAATCGGTTCTGGAGGAACATTTCCAGTCTATTGAGGTAATGTCATCCCCGGGCACATAATCCTTGAGATCGTGAAAATCAAGGCTCTTTCCCAGATATACAGAGCCATATCCTCCGTCAAGGATATTGGTTGTCTTGCGCGAGGTATACAGAACCGCATCCCTGCTCAGGCCTGTCAGATAATCGTAATCCAATTCCATAATCAGGGAACCTTCAATGTAGATACAATCGCATCAATTATCATTTCAACGCTTACTTTATCCGCAAGTGCAGAGTAGTTAAGTGCAATGCGGTGACGAAGCACAGAGCGTGCCATCTGCTTGACATCCTCGGGTATCACGTAAGTCCTTCCGTTCAGAAGAGCCGTTGCCTTGGCTGTCCGAAGGAAAGCTATCGAAGCTCTGGGGCTCGCTCCCATCTTCACGTAGCCGGCAGTTTTCTCACCGAGAAGTCTTGCGGGGCCTCTCGTGGCGGTCACTATTGCGGAGATATACCACTTGATGCTCTCATCAACATAGACCTTCTCTGTTATATCCTGAAGCCTGTCCAGATCCTTAATGGTCATGACGGCAGGCCTCTTTGCAAATGCATGGTTCTCTATCCTGTTCAGGATCTCAACCTCTTCTGCCGCTATGGGATAAGTGATGACCTCTTTTATCATGAACCTGTCGGTCTGCGCCTCGGAAAGAGGATATGTGCCTTCCTGCTCAATGGGATTCTGGGTGGCTATGACTATGAATACATCCTCGGGCATATTGTAGGACTGGGTTCCGATCGTGACCTGATGTTCCTGCATGGCCTCAAGCATTGCAGACTGAGTCTTGGCCGAAGATCTGTTGACTTCATCGAGAAGAACGAAGTTGGCAAAAACAGGACCGAGCACAGTTTCAAACTGCGAAGTCTGTCTGTTGTATACCTGTGTTCCGATGATATCTCCGGGCAAAAGGTCCGGAGTACACTGTATCCTCGAAAACTCTCCCTCAACAGCATCCGCAATAGCCTTTGCGGCAGTGGTCTTGGCAAGACCGGGAACGGACTCGATAAGGACATGCCCGTCTGCCATGACAGCGGTGAGCAGGGATCTCTCAAGATCCTTCTGTCCGACCACGATATTTTCGAAGTAATTCGCCAGCCTGCCGATCATGTCGCGGCTGAAATTGAACTCCTCCTGTGTCACTTTTGACTGGTTAGTATCGTAAGCCATATTATTATCCTTTCCGAAACAGAGTAAAGTTTACGCTGTTTCGTATATTTGATTACCCGAGTGCCTTAAGTACTTCGAGGGACTTGAAATGCCTGTCCATGAACCGCTTTTCGTAATCCGTAGTCAATCCGTAAAGCTCATCCTCGGCTGCTTCCCTGAGTGCAAAAGTATACAGATGCCGAAGATCGGAATTAACTATTCGGTCAACTGCCGTGACCACCGCCTCGTTAAATGCTCTTCCGACAGGAAGCCCGGGAAATTCACCGTTTATCACAATGGACCTGAGCACAAAGATGCACCTTACAAGCCTGTGTGAAAAATTGGGATTACCGAGAGCCAGAAACGATGCATACAAAAGTCCCAGCATCGGTGTGGCATCATCTCCCTCAACACAGTAATAATCAGCAATCTCGGCAAAATATGAAGCGTAGGATGCAAGCTCTATATCACTCCTGAATTCCTCAAAATAATTGGATATGGATGCCTCGTTCAGATAGTATGAACTCTGCCCGTGGCTCAGCCTGAATTCGCCGAATGCAAAGCTTTCCGAAGACGCAGCAAAGCGCGAGGAGGGTTTCCTCGCGCCTCTTACAAATACATTCATCTTACCTTCAGTACCTGCAAGCAGTGTTATGAGTCTGTCATTTTCACCGGCAGGCCTGCTTCTTAGGACCATTCCGGTACAGGTTATAAAATCATTCATAACTGTGACTTGTCAAAGCCGAAATTCTTGAGAAGGATATCCGAATCTCTCCAATCCTTCCTGACCTTGACCCAAAGTTTCAGATATGCCTTTGATTCACATAATTCCTCAATCTCAGGTCTGGCTTTGCTTCCGATCTCCTTAAGCTTGCTTCCGCCCTTTCCGATGATCATGCCCTTATGAGAATCCTTCTCACAGTATATGGTGGCATCGATGTAATACATATTGCCTTCATATTTCATCGAATCAACCGCCACGGCAAGTCCGTGCGGAACCTCCTCGCCCAGGCACATGAGAGCCTTTTCTCTTATGATCTCCGAAGCGATCTGCTTTATGGGCTGATCCGTGATGGTGTCCTCATCGTAGAAAGGCTCGCCCTCGGGAAGATATTTAAAGACGGTACTTACCAGATCCTCAACATTTTTTCCCTTGAGTGCGGATATGGGAACAACTTCCTTAAAATCCATGTGGGAACTGTATGATGCAATGAACTCGAGCAGCTTGTCCGGGCTTATTTTATCGATCTTGTTGATGACCAGGATCACGGGACACTCTAAGGTTCCGAGTTTGGTGCAGATCAGTTCCTCCGTCTCGGTGAAAATATCTGCAGGTTCAACGAGCCACAGCACGACATCCGCATCCGCAAAGGTACTCCATGCGCTGGACATCATGTAATCACCGAGCTTGGATCTGGACTTATGAATTCCGGGAGTATCAAGGAAAACGATCTGTCCCCTCTCATCCGTAAATACAGCCCTTGCCTTTTTCCTCGTAGTCTGGGGCTTGGGCGAGGTGATGGCTATCTTCTGACCTACTATTTTATTTACCAGTGTGGATTTGCCGACGTTGGCCTTGCCGATGACGCCGACAAATCCCGATTTTTTTTCTGACATATGCCTTTTAATTCTTTTCAGTGTTATCTGTCTGTGAAGCGGCCTGAGCCACATCAGTATTCTGAACGGGAGCAGCGACCTGGGGCTGTGCTGCAGTCTGAGGCTGAGCTGCAGTCTGAGTACCGGTGACATTATCAACCTTCGACAGATTGTTCATCGTATTCTGATAAGCTTCATACTGAGCCTGCTGCTTCTTGGCAAGTTTAGCTGCTTTCTTGGCTGATTTCTTATCGGATGCCATGTAAAGGATCCACTTTACGAGAGCGACGATCAGAACGATCCAGATGATGAGGTAGATGCTGTTGGTAACTACCCATACTGCGAAATCCTGGAACCATTCCTTGATGTTGTCGACGGTATCATTGAAGCCTTCCTTCATCCTTTCAAGGGTGGTGGGCTCTTCATAGGCAACGGGAGTATATTCGACAACCTCATGGATGTTCATGTAAACGGTTGAATAATTAACCCTGTTATCATAGGTACGAAGCTGGCTCTCAAGGCTCTCGATCTGATATCTGATATTGGAAAGCCTGTCCTCAATGTAGATCATGTCCTCAACGGTCTCAGCGTTTCTGAGGAACTCGGTAAGTCTCTCCTCTTCTTCCCTGAGTGTTCTTTCGTGAGCTTCCATATCCACATATGTAAGAGTGACATCCTCGACGCTCTGGCTGCGGTTAGTGATGTTTCCGCCATTACCGACTTCTTCGATAAATGCATCAAGCTTCTCAGCAGGGATCCTGACAGTCAGATTTGCATATCTTTCAACGACCTCACCGTGATAACGGCTTCCGTTATAGGTATTGATGGACTCGAGATATCCGCCTGCGTTCCTGACATATTCTTCAATGTCACTGAAGAGCTTGTCGAATTCCTTGGTCTCAACGTCAATATTGCTGGTAGTGATAAGCTTGCGGCTGGTATCAACGGTCTCGGGCCTTGAAGCCGAAGACGTGCTTCTGGGAGCCTCATAGGATCCGTCACCGGCATAAGCTGCTTCTTCTGCCATGGCTTGGTCATCAGAATAGCCATAGTCATAGTCATAATCATCATAGTAATAATCGCCGGCATACGCTTCAGTTTCATAGCTGTTGGTCGCTGCATAAGATCCGCTGTAATTATCCGAAGCAGATGTTCCGCCGCATCCTCCCAGCATGAGTGCAAAAACTGCCGAACCGATCATGAGTTTTGCAAATAACCTGTTCTTTTTCATAATGATCCCTCCTGTTAAACCTTTAATGGTCACAGCAGACTTTCAACCGTTCCGAACAATTTCTCATTCTCACGGATGAGCTTTTCGTTTCCTACAACAAAGAGCTTGTTATCCGACATGAATTCCCTGATGTATTCGGCACATTTTCTGATATCTGCCTGAGTGCAGTCAAGAACCTGGTTCCTGTGTCTCTGGATATCCTCAAATGTCGTTCCCGTGATATATGCCGCATAGCTTCTTGATCCTCTTGAAGCAGGGGTGAGTGGAACATCGAGATCGCTCACGGCACCTATGATCAGCTGGGTCATGCCTCTTTCGTCTGCATCGAAGGCGGCAACGTCTTTTTCTGCCCCTTCATATACATCGACGGTTTTGGTCAGGTTCGGGTCACGATATGAAACAAAAAATGCATTTCCATTCAGTCCGAAGCTGTTCATGACGCCATATGCTCCGCCCTTGACCCTTACGTTGACCCAGAGATAGTTATATCCCAGGTACACCTTCAGGACTCTGAGAGCTGCGGTATATTCAAGACCGTGCCTGTTGTACTTGCCGGCCCTGCATACATACACGACCTGTCCCGAGGTGGTAAGACCCTCGTTTTTCCTTAGAAGCTCCAGATTTTTCCTGGGAGGACGATGCTTTTCGGTAAACAGATCCTTCTTGAAATCAGCGATCCTTTCCTTGAACTTCTCTGCTTCTTCCCTGTCTCCGGTAAAGTCGGCGATCAGGTTCTCGGGCCTGAGGATAAGCCCCAGGACATATTTAAGGCATTCCTGGACATTTCCTGCCTGAGCATCGAAATCAGCTATTATCGAAGATATGAACCTGTAATAGGACAGTCCCTGAATAAGATCATGATAAGCAGCCTGCCTGGAAACGGATGCAAGCGCTCTTCCGGCAGCAACGGTATGTCCGCCGGCGAGCATTGAGGACTGAATGCCGCTCTTTACCTCTATCAGGACATCTTTGATCCTCTTAAGATCGTTAAAGCGCGATCCGAGAAGAATCTCCTTGAACAGGTCAAAAGCTTCCTCTGCTCTTTCGTTAAAGAATTTGCCCTTCACCTCAAATGTAGGCGTGAAATTCTCAGGATCGTGCAGGAAAGAATATTCCTCTGTTGCAACCGAGAAACCGCCCATCTGCAGATCGATGAGAGGACTGAGTTCCTCATAATCATGAGCATCGGTATCGACCATGCTGAGAAGATCACGAAGAATGCCGACATACGGAATGTATTCGGTTCCTACCTCATCCAGTTTAAAAGCAAGACGCAGATAACCTATCTTCCTCGTATCAACTTCGTGATACAGGAATGTGATGCCGTCTGCGTCAGAGACCTCATTGGTAAGCGGCTCAGCCTCACGTGTCAGGTCAGCTCTTGTAAGCATGGGAAGGGATCTGATCGCAGCCTCCGAATCGGGAGTGTCGCGGAACTTTTCAAGTCCCTCGTTGATCAGATCAATGTTTTTCTTATCCTGGGGAGTCAGTCTTTCCTGGATCTTGTCGAGTTTCTTGCGAAGCTCTTCTTCCTTATTCTCGAGTTCTCCCTCTGTAGGACGGACAGATACATAACTCTTGTGCTTATTGCCTATGAGATACTTTCTTGCAAGCTTTTCGAAATATCCGGTATCGATATTCTCCCTGAGGAAATCATAAGCATCATCGGCTTCAATGTAATCGAACACCTTGGTGTCGTCATAAAGCCAGGAATCATACATGTTGAGACCGTACATCAGTCCTTTGGGATATCTTCCGTAATCGGCTTCCCTGTATCTGAACTCTCCGGAATCAATCGCAGCTCTCAAAGCCTGCCTGTCGAAGCCCTTCCTTGCGGTGGTCTCGATGGTCTCGGTCACGATCTGGCCGAATCTTGTCTCCATGCTCATCGGAGCGCCTTTTCCTGTTATCGAGTAGAAAGGCTGTCTGACGGATGTCTCAAATCTGCTGTACACATCGCTTACGACGCCCTGATCGATCAGTATCTTCCGAAGAGGAGCACCCGGATGGGAAACAAGTGCGTAGTCCATCACGTCAAAAGCGATCCTTGTCTTGGCATCGATCTCGCCGTCAAGCGCAAAGTTTACGCTGAAATATGTGTTCTCATCGGCATTCTCACCCTGTGCGACGGGACATTTCTTCATGACCTTTACAGGCTGTGAAAAAGGCTTCTGAAGCTTGACCTGCGAATCGATCTCCAGGCGGCCGAATCTCGACAGATACTTCCTGTCTATGAAATCAAGATCCTCAGCCATGTTGCCGTTTCCGTACAGATAGATATAGCTGTTGGAAGGATGATAATACTTCCTGTGGAACTCGAGGAACTGCTCATAAGTCAGTGTGGGGATGTAATCGGGATCACCTCCGGATTCAACGCCGTAAGATGTATCCGGGAAAAGAGAAAACATGGACTCTGCCGATATGATGTCCTCGGCAGAAGACCTTGCACCCTTCATCTCGTTATATACAACGCCGTTTATGATGAGCTTTCCCTCATCGTCATACTCATAATGCCAGCCTTCCTGACGGAAAATGCTCTCATTCTTATAAACATTGGGATAAAAAACAGCATCAAGATAAACATGCATCAGATTCCTGAAATCGGATGCATTGGTGCTGGCTACCGGATATACGGTCTTGTCCGGATATGTCATTGCATTGAGGAATGTGTTAAGAGATCCCTTGACCAGCTCGACGAAAGGATCCTTAAGAGGGAATTCCTTTGATCCGCAGAGAACGGAGTGTTCAAGGATATGAGCAACACCCGTTGAATCCGTGGGTGGAGTCCTGAATCCGATCGAAAAAACCTTGTTGGAATCGTCATTTACGATCAGTGCGATCCTCGCTCCCGTCTTGACATGCACCATGCGGTAACCTACCGATGCGATGTCCTTAAGATCATATTTTTCAAGTATTTCATAGCTCTTAAGCTTTTCAAGTTCCATTGCAGTTCCCCTTTTAAGGTAGATTTTTATACTGTCAGAAGTGCAAGCTTGCTGCCTTTAAGTTCCTGGATAAGAACCCCCTTCTCTTCCTTCTCCTCAGGGCTCATCTTCACAAGCTCGGTAACCTTCATATATACCGTGGAATAACTTTCCTTCTCACCTCCGAAGAGATGCTTTTTCTTCTTTTTGATGCTGACCCTGACCTCTGCGCCCATCTGCTTAAAGACCTGCAGGACGAAGTCATCCGGTTTCAGGAAATACAGGACCGTTTCCAGCGTATCATCCGGGTCAAAAGAAGGAATGACGCTCTCTGCGATCACCTTGCGAAATTTAAACAGGATATCCTCACACAGTGTGATCTCCTTGAGCGAGTATCTGCTTCCCACGAAAAAAGAACCGGCATCCTGAATGAAGTACTTATAATCCTCGTAAACCTGTTTCGTCATTGCTCACGCTCATCCTCAATGCACTCGATCCTGTATCCGCTGATCTCCATGGCTTCCCTGACCGCCTTTTCGGAGATCTTCGCATACTCGGCAACTTCCTTCACACTGACCTTTCTTTCAAGCGATTCCGCAAGTTCCATTGCCTTGTCATAGACTTTGTTAGTCTTCATCAGCACAAGTTCTGCTTTGGAATCTTCCGCGGAAGCCTCCCCGATAAGTTCCTCCATGGAATCCATGGCCAGCTTCATGAGAAATCCCTCGCAGTCTTCGGGCTTTTCCTGTGAATCAAGTATACCGACGCCTCTTACGAGAGCGGCATTGCCCTCTCCTATAAGATCTTCTATGAAAACTCCCTGCCCGGTGTATATGCGGGCCATCTGGGCGATATCCTTCAGATAGCTCTCCACAAGCTTATTCTGCGCGGTCTTGTCACCGGCCATTGCGGAGATGGTATATGCCCTCTTTTCACCTTCGGTGACAGTCTCGAGTTCTTCAAGCTCGTCAAGGTACATTTTAAGATAATCCGTATCGGTCTCATCAAGGGCAAACTCGGACATTACCGCTTCGGTATCCGAAAGAGACACCCCGTCATCCGCGGCAATCTCCGATGCTGCTATTCCGCTCTTTGCAAGCTCGATCTCCCATCTGATGCCGCGGCCTTTCAGGTATTCAAACACCATCCCGGTCCCTACATCATCAAGTTCCAAAGGCTTTAGTGCCCCCAGAATATCATTCTTGTCTATGAATCCGCCCTGAAGAGCCGCTTTTCTTTTCAGTTCCTCAAGCGTCTTTCCGAAAAGTACTTCTTTATCCATTTCTAACCCTGCCCGCGAGTCTGCAGGCTTTTCTTTCCTTCTTTTTCAAAGAGATGATGCCGTCATCTCACATGCGAATGCTGGAACAGGTGCACCTGACAGTATTCGTAATTGCCGTTGCATTTGGAACAGTATCTGAACATCATGTCGGGATCGGTCAGGTCCGTCTTGCCGCATATCGCGCATTTATGTCTTGCCATCTTCTGTACCTGTCCGCCCGACTGAAATCCGGTCTGTTTATAACCGGAGTTCTGTCCCTGCTTATAGCTCCTGTTGAACTGATTGTGACGATGTATCTGCTTGGGAGACAGAGCGATGCCCTTAATGTTCGCCACATAGAAGATCAGACAGTTAAATACGGCCGCGAGGACCGCGAACCTGGTATAAGGTCCGCCGACGATGAGAAGATATCCCATGTAGACGATATCGATGATGCCCAGCCACTTCATCTTGATGGGGATCAGGAAATACAGCCTCACCACATCATTAGGATAGGTCATGGCAAAGACAAGATAGATAGACACGTTGATGTAATATGTGCTGAACGCAAACCATACATATCCGCTGAAAAGATATGCTCCGTCCTCGTATGCCTGCACCACGGCCGCACCTTCGGTCAGGAACAGGAAAGCAAGATATGCGAAGGAAAAAAGGATCGTCAGGAAAACGCCTGTGAATATGAACAGGTTATATTTATACGTTCCCCAGGTTCTTTCAAGTATTGTTCCTATCGAATAGCAGCACCAGAGCATCAGGATGACGAACAGGATATTGCTCTCATTCGGAGGAATGATGAGCCAGGTAACAAGCCTCCATATCTGGCCGTGGATGATCTTGTACGGATCAAGGGCAAGATAATACAGGAACGAGTCGTTGACCATCTGAATGATATATCCAATGGCATATCCTATGATGAGCCACATGGTCAGATTCGGAACGACGAATTTGCGAAATTTGTTTTCAAAACCACTCAAGACAAAAATCTCCTTAAAAACCCTATAGTCTTATAAAGTTTACCATTTTTCTCACCTCAAAACAAGGTGAACAGGGGGACGGTTCCGTCGTTCACCTCGTTCGTCTGCCCTTGAACAGGGGAGCGGTTCCGTTTTGTTTACTACAATTTGCTGCCGTGCGCCGATATTTATATTTCCGCGAAATAAAAGTGAGCATGGCAGTTCTTAAGAATGCTCTGATCACCAGCGGGATTTTGCCCGGAAGGCAAAATCAGCGAACCGCAGACATGGATGGCTGCTGTGAGCGACGCGCAAGTTTCAGAAATTCGTATCGCATTCTTTTAGATATGCCTTGCGAACGGATAATGAGCGGAAATATAAATATCGGCGCACGGCAGCTGATCAGGGTAAACAGATGAACCGTCCCCCTGTTTCAGGCTTTATCGTTTTTTTAGATGTGTCAGGTTGCTTTTAAATGGACTACCCACTATAATTGACAAGGTATGCGTATTTTTACATTTATTATGAAAAGATTTTCATTTGAGCAGATCTGAGGTTTTATGATGGCAGAAGCAAATAACAGCAAAGAGAACAACTCCGGACTGAGCGCAAGGCTCGGTATCGACATAGGTTCCACCACCGTCAAAGTTGCTTTTCTAGGCGATGACGGAACCCTTCTCTTTTCGGATTATAAGAGACATTTCGCAAGGATAAGGGAGACACTCAGCGATCTTCTTTCCGACGCATATAAAAAACTCGGAAACAGGACCATCTATCCCATGATCACCGGTTCCGGCGGTCTTACTCTTGCCAAGCATCTGGGCATTCCCTTTACCCAGGAAGTCATAGCAGTATCAACTTCGCTCAGAGAACTTTGTCCCGGCACAGACGTTGCAATAGAGCTCGGAGGCGAGGATGCCAAGATCATTTACTTTGAGGACGGCAACGCGGAACAGAGAATGAACGGAATCTGCGCAGGCGGCACCGGTTCCTTCATCGATCAGATGGCTTCACTACTCCAGACAGATGCAGCCGGACTCAACAAGTATGCCGAGAGTTATAAGTCACTCTATACCATAGCTGCCCGCTGCGGCGTATTTGCCAAGACGGACATCCAGCCCCTCATCAACGAAGGTGCAACAAAGGAAGACCTTGCCGCATCCATATTCCAGGCCGTTGTTAACCAGACCATATCAGGCCTTGCCTGCGGAAAGCCCATAAGAGGCCACGTGGCATTCCTGGGAGGCCCTCTCCACTTCCTTCCCGAACTGAAAGCTGCCTTCATCCGCACTTTGAAGCTCGATGATGAGCACATAATGAACACTGACAATTCCCATCTTTTCGCAGCCATCGGGTCTGCACTCTGCACCGAAGGCAAAGTTAGCTATCTGCTTGAGGAGATGGTCAATAAGCTGGCTGCTCCCATCAAGATGGAATTCGAAGTTGCCAGGATGGATCCTCTTTTTGCATCAAAGGCCGATTATGACGAATTCGTAAGCCGTCATGAGAAGACATGTGTAACCAAGGGTGAGCTCTCACAGGCAAAAGGCAATCTCTTCCTCGGCATCGATGCAGGCTCCACAACCACCAAGATCGCACTCGTGGATTCGGAAGGAAATCTTGTCTATTCGTTCTATTCAGGCAATGACGGAAGCCCCCTGAAGACCGCGATCAGATCGGTTACCGAGATAAAAGAAAAACTCCCCGAAGATGCACGTATTGCCCGCTCCTGCTCTACAGGATACGGCGAGGCACTGCTTAAGTCCGCTTTTCTCCTTGACGACGGAGAAGTCGAGACCGTTGCACACTATACCGCAGCAGCATTCTTCGATCCCAGTGTCGACTGCATACTCGACATCGGCGGTCAGGACATGAAGTGCATCAAGATCAAGAATAATACCGTCGATTCCGTCCAGCTAAATGAAGCATGTTCATCGGGCTGCGGATCTTTCATCGAAACCTTTGCAAAGTCCCTCGACTATTCGGTCATCGACTTTGCCAAGGAAGCACTCTTTGCTCCCCACCCCATTGACCTCGGAACCAGATGTACCGTATTCATGAATTCCAAGGTAAAGCAGGCGCAGAAAGAAGGGGCGAGCGTAGCCGACATTTCAGCCGGACTTGCCTACTCCGTCATCAAGAACGCACTTTTCAAGGTCATCAAGGTAGCGGATGCATCGGAACTCGGTCAGAACATAGTCGTACAGGGCGGAACATTCTATAACGATGCCGTCCTGAGAGCATTTGAAAACATCGCAGGATGCAAGGCCATAAGACCCGACATCGCCGGCATCATGGGTGCCTTCGGAGCTGCTCTTATTGCAAGAGAGCGTTTCGAGGACGGATATGAAACATCCATGTTAAGTCTCGACGACATCATCAATCTCGAGTTCACGACATCAATGACCAAATGCAAGGGCTGCACCAATGCCTGCAGGCTCACGATCAACCGCTTCACCGGCGGAAGACAGTTCGTTTCCGGAAACAGATGCGAGCGCGGCATAGGCGGCGTGAAGAACAAGACCGGTGTGCCCAACCTCTACGAATATAAACTGGGGCGCGTATTCGACTACACGCCTCTCGACCTGAACGAGGCACCGAGAGGAACCGTCGGAATCCCAAGAGTCCTGAACATTTACGAGAATTACCCTTTCTGGTTCACATTCTTCACAAAACTCGGATACAGGGTCATTCTCTCACCCGCATCCACAAGAGCAATATATGAACTGGGCATAGAGTCCATTCCTTCGGAGTCCGAGTGTTATCCCGCCAAGATCTCACACGGACACATCGAATGGCTGATAGGACAGAACGTCGACTTCATCTTCTATCCCGCTCTTTTCTATGAAAGAAAGGAATTCGAGGAAGCCGGCAACCATTACAACTGCCCGATAGTCACTTCCTATTCCGAGAACATCAAGAATAACGTGGAATCCATAACCTCCGGTCAGGTGGTCTTCCGGAATCCTTTCATGAACTTCTCATCAAAGGAGACCATCAGCTTTGCGCTGAAAAAAGAATTCGACACGCTTCCCGGCCGTGAGATCGAAGAAGCCGTTGATGCCGCATGGGATGAACTTGCAAAGGCGCGTGACGATGTAAGAAAAGAAGGCGACAAGGCCCTTGAATATCTGAAAGAAACAGGCAAGCACGGAATAGTCCTCGCAGGCCGTCCTTATCATGTCGATCCCGAGATCAATCACGGAATCCCCGACATGATCACTTCTTACGACATAGCAGTCCTTTCGGAGGATTCCATCTCGCATCTCGGATGCGTTGACAGGCCTCTTATCGTAATGGACCAGTGGATGTACCATTCAAGGCTCTATGCCGCAGCATCCTATGTCAGGACCGTAGACAATCTCGACCTTGTCCAGCTCTTCTCCTTCGGATGCGGACTTGATGCCGTCACGACCGATCAGGTTAACGACATTCTTTCCGGCTCCGACAAGATCTATACCTGCCTTAAGATCGATGAAGTCAATAATCTCGGTGCGGCAAGGATCCGTATCAGATCACTCCTTTCCGCTATTAAGGTAAGGGAAAAACAGGGCAAGACTCATGTGACCAGGCCCACCAACATCAAGAAGGTCCTGTTCACCGAAGAGATGCGCAAAAACTACACCATCATCTGTCCCCAGATGTCACCCATCCATTTCGATGTGATGGAGCCGGCATTCAGATCGGCAGGCTATAACTTCGTTGTTCTGAATGACAGCGACAGACACGCCATAGATACGGGACTCAAATACGTCAACAACGATGCATGCTATCCCTCACTCCTTGTCGTGGGACAGCTCATGCAGGCAGTCGAATCCGGCAAATATGACCTCGACCGCACTGCTCTGATCATCACCCAGACGGGAGGCGGATGCAGGGCTACCAACTATATCGGATTCATCAGAAGAGCTCTTGCAAAAGCAGGACTTGAGCACATCCCCGTCATATCACTGAACCTCGGCGGAATTGAAGTAAATCCCGGATTCAAGATAAATCTGGACATGCTCTACCGTATCGCGCTCGGTGCCGCCTTCGGAGACATCTTCATGAAGTGCGTATACCGCATGAGACCTTACGAACTTGAAAAGGGATCCGTGGATGCCGTTCACGCAAAATGGCTCAAGAAATGTCAGGACTTCCTTACCAGCAAAAAGAAGCCGGGCTTCGTGAAGTTCCATAAGATGTGCAAAGAAATGATCAGGGAATTCGACAAAGTCCCCGTTGACGAGAAACTTGTAAAGCCCAGAGTCGGAATCGTGGGCGAGATCCTGGTCAAATACTCTCCTTCGGGAAACAATCACCTTGTAGAACTCCTCGAGCAGGAAGGCGCAGAGGCCGTATGTCCGGATCTTCTCGATTTCATGCTCTACTGTTTCTACAATCAGGTATATAAGGCAGATGAGCTCGGAATGAGCAAGAAAGCAAAGAGATGGTGCAACCTCGGAATATGGGCGATCGAGCATCCTCTTCGCGGCGTATGTTCCAAAGAATACGCAAGGTCAAAGCACTTCACTCCTCAGACGCCGATAAAGACAATCGCCGAGCTGGCAAAACCCATAGTCTCGATAGGCAACCAGACAGGCGAAGGATGGTTCCTTACCGGTGAGATGATAGAGCTGATCCATGACGGAGTTCCCAATATCGTGTGCTGTCAGCCTTTTGCATGCCTGCCCAATCACGTTGTCGGAAAAGGAGTAATAAAGGCGATACGTCACGCTCATCCCGGATCCAACATCGTGGCAATCGACTACGATCCCGGCGCATCGGAAGTCAACCAGCTAAACCGCATCAAGCTCATGCTCGAAGCTGCCAAGAGAAAGATCAAGGAGCAGGAATCCTGGAAGCAGGAAAACAAGGAGCAGGAATCCAAGTAACGGTAAAACAAATAAAAAGAATCAGTAAATAACAGGAAATCAAAAAGACAGCCTCTGACAAGAGGCTGTCTTTTCTCATCTTATGATCTTGTATTTCCGTTTTTTGTACTTCCGTAACGGATTGAATTCCTGCTCAGCTTACTCTGCCTGTGATGCAAGAGATTCAAGTTCTGATCCGACCCTGCCCACAGTCTCAAGGATCAATGCCGTGGATTCGGAAATGCGTCCGGTGGAATCCGCAAGGCTTGTGGTCCTTGCATTTACTCTGTTTACGATCTCAAGAAGTTTTCTTGTCTCCTCAACGATCTTGTCGACAGCCTTCTTGATGTCATTATTATTGGCAGCCGTGCCTTCGGCAGTCTCCCTTGAATCGGATGCAAGCGAATTGATCTCGTCCGCGACAACGGCAAATCCTCTTCCCGCCTCACCTGCTCTTGCAGCCTCGATCGAAGCATTGAGCGCAAGGAGATTGGTCTGTGATGCGATGTCCACGACTCTTTCATTGCTGGCTTCAAGTTCCTTGAGGGCTTCAAGGATATCATCCATGGAGTCGTTCATCTGACGGCAGAACTCTTCAACATTTCCCACGTCTTCGGATATTCCGGTACTTTCAAGAGCATTCTTCTCATTCCCCTTTACCATCTCATCGATGGACTGCCTGAGAGATTCGAAGTTCTCATTGACCACCCGGACCGTCTCATAGATCGCATTCTTCTGACGGTCAAGCTGCTCTCTTTCGTGAACGACCATGTCTTCAGCATTCTGACGCTCTTCTTCAACAAGGTCCTTGAGGTAATGCACACAATTGTCCTTATGATTAAAGCCGTTATAAATGGCGGTTGCCATCTGCTTACAGGTATCATAACCGCAGCATGAGCAGTCGATATGTCTCTGCTCTTCCGTGTTCTTTCCCATATCCCTGAATACCCTGTCAAGATCGGGCCCCGAGGGAATCTTGATGGGACAGCTCCTGGATCTGTCGGTGTACTTTCTGAGATAGTCATTTAAGTTAAGGCCTTCGAACTGCTTGTTGAGCAAGGCAAGTCTCTTCTCGGGTGAAAGCCCCTTTGCCCATGCACTCTTCTTGCCGTCCTTCTTGACAGATTCCCTGATGCGTAGAAGAGCATACAAGGGCTCGTCGGTTTCCGATATCTTGGGATCGGTACCGGTTCCGCATATGCAGCCGTTTTCACAGTTAAGTGCATCAATGAACAGGAACGGAGTCCTGGTACTCTTGATCTTGTCCTTATTTTCCTGAAGGAAATGATACATCCTCTTCTCGCCTTCTATCTGACGGATGAAGACGCTTTCGCCGAGGAGCCAGTATACATTTTCCTTAAGTCCGCCGGGGGTGGGATAAATGGAACCGAGTCCGTACTCAATCTCATCGGAGATCGGAGTACCCTTGACATTGTTCTTCCTGACATACTGCATCAGATGATCAAAGGTCACGTTGTATGAAATATATCCCTTATTATTGGGATCGTCGATCTCATTCTTCTTTGCAATGCAGGGGCTGATGAACGCAAGCTTGTCGGTGATGCCCATCGTCTTCCTGGCATAAATCGCTGAACACATCATGGGACTCTGAACGGGAAAAAGCTTGGGAAGAAGCTCAGGCATGTATCTTTCGATATAGCCTACAACAGCGGGACATGGCTGGGATATGCCTCCAAGATAATTGTTTTCCTGAATATATTTGATGTATGCCCAAGTGGTGATGTCTGCACCGAAGGACACGCTTATGAATCTTCTGACTCCGAGAGCCTTAAGTCCTCCAAGCACGCTTTCGTACTCGTTAGGGTAGTTTGCCTTGAATGCGGGTGCTATCAGGACAGAAATCCTTTCACCCTTTTTAAGATCATTGAAGAATCTTTCGGTATCGTCGCGGAACTCTCTTGCTCCGTGCTGACATACGTCAAAACATGCGCCGCAGGATATGCATCTGTCTCCGTCAACGTCGACCCTCGGCTTCATGTCGTCGCCCGCTTCTTCGGAAATACAGGCTCCGAGGCAGCTGCACACGCTTATGCACTTATTGCATCCCACGCATTTTTCATTGGTAAATACAAGTCCTTCATTAAGCATTTTAATTCTCTCCTGTTATCCCTATGATCAGTCCGCAGCGCATATGACAAGATACCGCCACGAACTGATTAGCATGAGTTTAAAGGTTATTTTACCACCAAAATCAGCGTTCGGAGCACTTTTTTGGTATTATTTATATTTTTTTAACTGGTTCCATTGTTTCTTTTATGATCCTGCCGATCTCATTCATTACTTTTTTCTTATCAGCGGTCCACAAAGGTGCTTCCAGGATCCTCTTGGGACCGTCTCCGGTAAGCCTGTGTATCACTACCGAATCCGGGATCAGCGGAAGGATCTGCCTGAGAAGTTCGAGATATTCCTCCATTGACATGACATCAAAAAGGCCCTTTTTATAATCATCATAAAGATCGGTTCCTTTTAGGACGTGCAGCAGCTGAAGCTTGATGCCCTGTATTCCGGATCCGCACACATATCTCACGGTCCCCTTCATGTCTTCGATGCTTTCACCGGGCAGCCCCAGGATCACATGGACAATGACAGTGATGCCCATGCTGCGAAGCCTCTTTACGCATTCATCATATACGGGAAGTTCATAACCTCTTCTGATGTATTTTGCGGTTTCGGGATGGATTGTCTGAAGCCCAAGTTCAATCCATACAGGCTTTATCAGGTTAAGCTCTTTAAGCAGACCGTACATCTCTTCCGATATCGAATCCGGCCTGGTCCCTATCGAAAGAGCCACTATCTCTTCGCAGGCAAGCGCTTCCCTGTATGCTTTTTCCAGATAACCGATGTCGCCGTATGTACCGGTAAAGCTCTGGAAATACGCAATGTATTTGGCATCCCTGCCCGCCTTGGACGATACTCTCTCCTTAGCTTCAACGATCTGCTCGGTGACAGATTTATTCCTGTCTGCGGCAAATTCACCCGATCCTCCCGCAGAACAGAAAATACATCCCCTGGTATCAAGCCTGCCGTCTCTTACAGGGCATGTCACATCAAGCTGCAAAGACAGCTTATATACTTTGCAGCCGTATTCTTCTTTCAGATAGTCATTAAGCAGTTTCATTATTTTCCGGGGAAATATTTAACAGAACCGATCCTACTCCCTTTGCCATCCTTATATCCGGATTCCTGAAGTGACCTCCGGGATTCCATTCAAGCGTAACCGGGATACCCTTTTCCTGCAGGATATGTTCCATGCAGCGTATGCGGCTTCCGACGCTCGACATTATGGCATTGTTATTAAATTCCTCTTTTTCGCCGAGGCTCAGGTATACATACCGGGCAAGAGGATCATGCTCGCGGGCATATTCTATCCAGCCGGGAAACCACCCCGAAGGTGAAACGGCAGCCACGGCATCGAACAGATCCGAATTATAGACTGCATAAAGTGCAAAAAGACCGGCCATGGAATAGCCCATTATCACATACTTCTTTTTACCGTATGTCCGGTCTGTATGAGGGATCAGTTCGCGGGTAATGAACGCAAGCAGCTCATCGGCTCCGGCTCCAAATCTTTCATCTCCGAAAACAGGTGGTGCCTCCCATGGTGAAAGTTCCACGTTCCAGTTTTCTATGAGTACGTTTGCAAAAAACACCTTACCGTCTTCGTTTTGGTGATCATGCCTCAGGGCATCGAGAACAGGTCCGCTATAGCCCCCGGGAGACTTATATTCTGCCGAAACCGGCCTTATTACGCATACTCCCGAAGAGGTATCTCCTTCATATTCGATTTTCCGGAGTCCGTATTCCATGATTTGATTTAAACTGCCTTAAATGCTAAAATTCCCCTTGTGTTGAAACGTTCCTGAACACTGACTTTCAGAGGTGAAAAATGTCTCATTTATATGAAAAGATAAATAACGGTGACGTATATATTATAGCAGAAATGTCCGCAAACCACGGCGGCAGTCTCGATAATGCACTGAAGATCGTCCGGGAAGCAAAAAAAGCCGGTGCTGACTGCCTGAAGATCCAGACTTACACGGCTGATTCTCTTACGATCGACTGCCAGAACGAATACTTCAGGATAAACGGCGGCCTGTGGGACGGAAAGTATCTTCACGATCTGTATGAAGAGGCGCTCACTCCCTATGAATGGCACAAGGCGATAAAGGATGAATGTGATAAGGAGGGTATTGATTTCCTTTCAACTCCCTTCGACAACGATGCCGTTGATCTGCTGGAAAGCCTCGGCTCCGACATGTACAAGATCGCAAGTTTCGAGCTTGTTGACATTCCTTTGATTGAATATGCGGCATCAAAGAAAAAGCCCATGATCATCTCCACCGGAATGGCAAGCCTTGAAGAAATGCAGGATGCGATCGATGCCTGCCACAGAGTAGGGAACGATCAGATCATAATGCTGAAATGCTGCAGCGAATATCCTGCACCCTGGGAAGACATGCATCTGGGCAATATTCCCGACATGAAAGAAAAGCTCGGCGTTCCGATAGGTTTGTCAGATCACAGTGCAGGTTCAATGGGTGCGGTCGTCGGAACAGCTCTCGGAGCATGTGTCATCGAAAAACACGTGAAGCTCGACGGCGTTGAAAGTGCGGATTCCAAGTTCAGCATGTCCATGGATGAATTTGCGCAGATGGTCACGGATGTCAGAAATGCCGTGAAGATCGCAAAGGGTCCCTGCTACGAACTGACGGAAGGCGAGAAAAAATCAATGATCTTCAGACGCAGCCTCTTTGCCGTCAAAGACATTGCAAAGGGTGAAGTTTTTACCGAAGATAACGTATCGGTTATAAGACCCGGATACGGCATACTTCCCAAGCACATGAAGGAACTTGCAGGAACCGCTTCAAAGCGTGACATCAAGCGCGGCGAGCCGATTCTTGAAACTGATCTTAATAACAAATAACACATTCAGGAGGCAATCATGGCAGAAAAAAAGAGCATTCTCGACATTAACGGAGACGGTAAGGTAGATCTTAAGGATCTCGATGCGGCTTCAAAGCTTACCGGAATCACAAGCATCGACGACCTTGCGGCTGCAGCCAAGAAGGCCGGCATCAACAATATTGACGATCTTAAAAAGCTTGCAGAAAAAAACGGCGTAAACAACCTTGACGACCTCAAGAAGCTTGCTTCACAGGCAGGATTAAACCTCAAGTGATCAGAAGAATATGACTAAAGTACTGGTTCTCAGCAATAACGACAATGTCAGATACCTCATCGAAAAGCTGTCGGACAGATGCGACATCACGCTCTGCTCAGATCCCGTCACCTGCTCATACATCAATGAGACAGGTCCCGACATTGTCGTAAGTTACAATTACAGGCATATCGTAAAAGAAGACGTGATCGATGCCCTCGGAAACAGGATCATCAATCTTCACTGCTCTCTTCTTCCATGGAACAAGGGATCATCTCCCAATCTGTGGAGTTTCATTGAAGACAGCCCGAAAGGCGTCACGATACACAGGCTGGAGAAAGGTCTCGATACAGGCGGGATCATCCTTCAGAAAGAAGTGACATTCGATGAGGATATCCAGACTCTTGCAGGCTCATACGACATGCTTCAGAAAACGATCGTGGACCTGTTAAGCGACAACTGGGACATAATTGCATCAGGCGATTACAAAATAAAGGAGCAGCCTTCCGGCGGCTCCTATCACAGGACTTCCGATCTTAAAGCTTTGATCGGTGACAGACAGATCGACTATCAGATGACGATCAGCGAATTCAGGAATTTCATCAGGTCTCTGTAAGCCTCTTATACTTGAGTTCGGCAATGATCCAGTCATCCATGTTGTCGATATCCTGCACCTGAGTTTCATCAACCACGAAGGCATAGGTTTCCTCGGGAACCAATGTCTTCTTTTTTTGTATGGATGAAGAACGCTGCATGTAGAACTGTCCCGCATCATGATAAAACGGTTCAAGATCCTGGGACCTGGCGAATTCATTTTCGGGCCATTTGTAGCTCAGCTTATCATCATTAATGACGAAGCACCTCTGCGGAGGAAAAGAGAACCTCACGACAGGTATCAGCGCATCACATCCGGACTTTTGCAAAGCTTCAAATGCATCCTTAAGCGTCACCGAAGTCACAAAAGGCGCAGTCGGATACAGGCAGCACCAGTAATCGAACTCTTTACCCGATGCCTTATAGCTTTCAAGCACCTCGCCCACGACTTCGATAGTGGGTGCATGGTCTCCGGAGTTTTCGCTGCTCCTGAAAAAAGGAACGCTTGCCCCGAACTCTTTTGCGATCGAGGCGATCTCTTCATCATCGGTAGAGACCATGACTTCATCGAATATTCCGCTTCCGAGAGCGGCTTCAATGGAGTATGCGATTATGGGCTTTCCGCAGAATTCCTTTATATTCTTGCGGGGGATCCTCTTGGATCCCCCTCTTGCCGTTATTATTGCTATGTTGCTCATTATTCTTTACCGATCAATACTCTTCCAGTCTGTCGAGCTCACCGTTGACATATACATACGCATCGGATGTGTAGACATTTCCGTATACATCAGTGACCTGATATACAACGTAAGTAATGTCATTTGAAAAATCAACAGTGTTATAGTCAAGCAGGCATTCGCTTCCGTAAAACTCGTCACCGTACTCCACGTAATCTTCAACGGAATAATCATACCAGAGGAGCTGTACCACATCATCATCCCTCAGATCATAGTAGTATTCTTTCTCTTCATCCATGACGTAATATCCGGTGATCATTCCCGAAGGAGTATCCTGATCGTAGAATGCCATCAGGAAGCACTTGTTCCCGTTGATCAGCGCAGGGATGACTCCGTACTGATTCCATTCGCCGGTATTATCGTCATAGAAATAATCATAAGCGATGTAGCAGGCGAGCTGATCGGCTATCCAGGTCCAGCTGGTAGGATTGTCGGCAACAAGGTCTCCGTCGGTATCGAAATTGCTGAACTCATCCTGTCCGAGATAATAGATCGTACCGTCCGCATCTTCAAGGAACAGAAGTGACTGACAGGATATCCAGTCTATCGAACCCGTCTCCATATAGTAATGATCAATTCCGTCATCATATACGGCATGATGACTGTCGAGATGGTGTTCTCCTGCTTCCGCAACGGAATATCCGCTGTTTTCATAAGATGACACAACATCATCCCTGTACCAGCTTCCGGCATAACGTGATGCCTCGCTGACACCGTATGCATAGGCATAGGCAAGTGAGACGTACTCATCATAGAAATCGGTAATGACGCTGTCATATCCCAGTTCTACAAGAGACTTTCTTCCGTCAGTGTAGTAATTGGCATAATCATAGGGATAATAAGCCGTAATGCCATGTCCGTAAGCAAAATCGCTCTCGGTATAGTCAACTGCATTCACGATCGAATTGATAAGAGCAGTTGAAGAATTATTGTCATACTTATTGGCAAGAGTGACAAGATCCACGGAATCCGTTCCCATATATGCGCCGCAGCTGTCTCTTGCCGAAGCGATATCGGAATACCTCTTGTTCTCAAGGTCTTTCTTGAGGACACTGACATATCCTACATACGCATCATACACTTCATCAATATGATCAAGGGAAATGACTGACATGGATGCGACCATGCCACGCTCCTGGCAAAAGTCCATATAATCCGAAACGACCATTTCCCTGTATTTTCCCGAAGAAACGGGCGATTCCGCAAGACAGTTGAGCCAGTTGGTGTATGAAAGTCCGGTTCCGTTTACATAGCTCTCGGCACCGATCATGTAATCGGCGCAATTCCTGAGTGCAAGTCCCACCTCAAGTGTACACATATTGCAGGCATCGAAAATGATGCTGTCAAAATGCACTCCCGTGGCATCAAGAGCCTGACCGATCTCATAATCATACAGCGTGTCACCGGGGAACAGTTCATCAACGCCGTATCCGACAGGAACTCCGCCGCCGTGATCCCACAGTATCAGCACATAATCATCAGCGGGATAATTTCCGGCACAGAAAGAAACAAAATCGGAAAGCGTGTTAGGGGAAGCCATTGACAGTTTTCCGAGATCTGCGAGTTCGGTGAATCTTCCGTCACGGAAATAGAATCTCTGAACCTTATTGTCCTTGCAGAAAGTATTGTTCCAGTTGGTGCATCCGCCTGTCTGAATGATCAGATTTGTATCTGCGGTAAGCCTTGCCCTGCTGATCTCTATCAGATCTTCCGAAGCGAGGCCGTTTTCGCTCTCAAGATCCGTTCCGATCACGTAGAGCATTATGGTCTGCCTTGCCTGAACCGGGCCGGGGTCCGGTTTAGGTTCATCATCGTCATCATCATCGGGTTCGGGCTCGGGCTCTTCGGCAACCGATCCGTTTCCGGCAAAGAATTTCTCATATACAAAAAATCCGCCACCGCCCAAAAGAGCAAGGATAGCCACGATTGCAACTGCAATGGGCCACTTCTTTTTCTTCTTCGGAGCAGGCTGATTCTGCAGATCAGGCTGGACAAACGTGATCTGAACGGGATTTGCGTTTTTCGATGCCTGTTCGGCCTTAAATGCCTTGTATTCATCGGAATCTATAGGCGGAACAACCCTTGTGGGCCCGGTTTCTTCCATCAGTCCCGCAGCATCTTCCTGAACGGATGCATCCTGCTGAGGCACGAAGCCGTTCTGAGGATTGCTTTCCGGCTGTGGCATGAAGCCGTTCTGAGGATTGCTTTCCTGCTGAGGCACGAAACCGTTCTGAGGTGCTTCAGGCTGAACCGGAGAAATCTGCATCTGGGACATATCCGGCTGAGGCTGCATCTGAGGCATAGCCTGGGGCTGGGGCATCACCTGAGACTGAGGCTGCATCTGGGGCTGAGGTTGCATCTGAGGCATAGCCTGGGGCTGGGGCATCACCTGAGACTGAGGCTGCATCTGGGGCTGAGGTTGCATTTGTGGCTGAGGCTGATCAGGCGCAGAATCCATCTTGACTCCGCATACCATACAGAACCTGGTTCCATCAGCCATCTCGGAACCGCAATTAGTACAACGCATTTATTCTCCTCCCTTATCACAAAAATCGATGATTGGATTAAGATCAAGAGTCTTTTCTCCAGCAATCAGCTCGTAAAGAGCTTTTGCGATCATCACGCATCCGCCGGCAGTGTCACTTTCGATATTCAAAGGCATGATAGGCTCATGCAGTGATTTTCTTAAAAGAAGCCATCCGTTACCATGACCGGCATCAACGTTAACTCTGACGCCCTCATAGTTTTCTTTTTCAAGGCTCCATCCGGGTACGCTCTCAGCCTTTGCCTGAAGCTCACCGAGTATCCTGTCTCCGTTAGCCTGAAGATCTTCAACCTCTCCGACATGGAATCTTATCTCTGCGCTCTCTGCAGGCTCCTTAAGTCCCTCAATGAGTGATGAAAGACTGTTGCCCTTGCCCATCTCGATAAGGAGCTTGACCATGAGATATGCTCCGTCGTCAAGGAAGAAATTCTCCTTAAACGCACCGTGGCCCGAGGTTTCGATCGCAAGCTGGGAATCAATGCCGGAATCATTTAATCTGATTGCTTCATCAATGACGTTACGATATCCTCTCTTGAATCTCTTATGCACTCCGCCCTTAGCCTTGATGAATGCGGCAAGTCCGTCAGAAGTAACGGAATCGGTCACAATGGTAGTTCCGGGATTGGAGTTAAGTGCTATGACGGAAAGAGCAGCTATAAGATCATTTCTGGTGAGTGTCTTTCCGCCGGGAAGCACTGCACCTGCCCTGTCCACATCGGTATCAAAGATGATTCCGAGATCTGCTCCGGATGCAAGCGTTGCATTCTTTATGGACTCTGCGGCCTCCTTGTTTTCCGGATTGGGAATATGGTTGGGAAAATGTCCGTCAGGCTCAAGGAACTGGCTTCCCGTGGTATCCGCTCCGAGTTTTTCGAGAACATCGGTAACAAAGAATCCTCCGGCACCGTTTCCTGCATCAACAACTATATGAAGACCTGAAAGAGGCTTGTCTCCCTTGCCTGCGCCGGTGATGATCTTTTCTCTCAGATATCCGGTGTAGGTGTCCATGAATGAGACTTTTTCCGGTGTCCTGCCGCTTGCTTTTTCATTACCCGCAGATGCGATCTCATCAGCGATCGCAGTAAGTTCCTTTATCTCGTTCTTCTCAAGACCGCCTCTTGCAATGAAGAACTTCATTCCGTTTCTGTACCAGGGAAGGTGGCTTGCGGTGATCATGATGCTTCCGTCGTAAGGAGCATCTCCGAGAACGGTGGTCATGAACATTGCGGGAGTTGAGGCGATTCCCAGGTCATACGCCGTCCCGCCCATTGAAAAGATTCCCTCTGCCGAGGCATTAAGCAGCGCTTCACCCGTAAGACGGGAATCCCTGCCGATCGCTATTCTCACATCTTCTTTGCCGGTCTTTTTCTTAAGCCAGCTTGCAAATGCAGCTGCAATGTCGCGTGCCGCCCTGTCTGTGAGATTGACCTTTTCACCGGTTTCATTTTCAAGTGCGATGCCTCTTATGTCACTTCCGTTCTGAAGTTCAGAATAGCTCATTTTTCTCCTCCGTTCACACCCATTTCATCATGCTGTAAAAAAAGCAACGTTCCCATCACATCAGTGAACGGAGGAACCGTCCCCTCGTTCACCTTTTTCACCTATTTCAATACCTCGCGCAGGCGCTCGACTATCTTCTCTGACGCCGCCCTGTGACTTAATTCTCCCGGGTGACCTCTTGATCCGAAGGCTTCACCGTTAGTGTCCGGAAGCTGGAGATAACCTGCATTGGTATCATTTTCCGTCCAGAACTGTGATACGGCAACAGTGACGGTATTCATCATTACATCTCCGAGCATTCCGTATACCCAGAGGATATGTGAAGCGGGATGCACTTCCCTGATATGATTCATGAATTCGAACATTCCGTTTGCTATCTTCTCCAGATCAGCAGGGTCATATTTTCCGTCAGGAAGCTTATTATACTTATACGTCACTCCGGTCAGGGGATCGGTAAATGCGGGATTATCGAATGCGCCTCCGTCATTTGTTCCGAGGTTTACGACGACCGCATCGGGTTCCCATGAGGAATGATCGTAATCCGTGATACCGCGCTTTGCATGGACGCTGTCATATATAAGCGGAAGCGTGTTGTTCGGGTTATTGTCCCATCCGGCAGTCACTCCCCAGCCGCTCTGTGAGATAAGCCTGAAGTCGGCATTCATCGCATCCGCAGTCATCACGGCATAATTCTTCACGGCACTGAAATACGGGCTTATCCAGTCCATTTCTTCGTGTGCTCCGAGAACTCCTTCGCCACTTGTAATGCTGTCACCTATGAATTCGAATTTATACTTTCGGGGCTCAGGCTTCCTTATCCCACCTTCATAGACGATCTTCTTCAGCCTGAGAAAACATCCGGGATCATCCACCGAAGCCTGGAAATCCTTCACGATCCTGACAGTATGTGTTACGCCGGGATCCATGTTTCGAAGGAGCATATATTTGTTTTCGCCTTGCTGAACAGGGATGTGGGCAAGCCAGTATCCGTCAAGCACAAGGCTTATCCAGGGCATATATACGGATTCTCCTGCCTCTAAAACAACTCCGAGTTCCGAGCAGTTCATCTCAAACTCCACACCGCTTCCGGTCCAGATAAGCTCGAGATCCCCTTCTTCAGGCTCGGTGCGACCGAGAATATGGACATTACTCCACGTAGTTTCTTCCCTCATACATTTTGTCTCCATCTTAAGTTACTGTCTTACTTTACCGTTCTTGCTGCCGAATGACTGTGCACTGCTGAGGATATTTGTGCTGAATGAATAGCTTATGCTCTTCTCCTCGCGGATACGCTTAAGTGCAAGTTCGATCATGCGGTCGAGCAGCTCTTTATACTCGATCCCGAGTGCCTCGAAAAGATAGAATGCAAGCGAACCGGGAATGGTGTTGATCTCGTTGAAATACAGCTTTCCGGTCTCTTCATCGATCATGAAATCAATTCTCGCCACTCCGTGACATCCGAGCTTTTTGAACGAATCAACGGCAAGAGCACGGATCTCTTCTCTCTTTTCGTTGGATATCTCTGCGGGGATCTTTCTCGACACGCCTGCCATTCCCTTGGATCCGCCGGTCTTCTTGGAACCGCCTGACATGTATTTATCTTCATAGCTTAAGATGTCCTTGCTGTGAAGGGGTTCCTCACACTCCGAAGCTTCAGCCTCGTTCTCATCTCCGAGCACGGCACAGTTGATCTCGCGAAGCTTTGTTATGGCATGCTCTGCTATGATCTTCCTTGAATAAAGATATGCATCATCAATGGCTTTCGTAAGTTCAGCCTTATTCTTTGCAACACTGATGCCGACGCTGGATCCCGTGTTAAGAGGCTTGATGATGACGGGATATCCTATCTTGAACTCGATCGTCCCTATCAGCTCAGAGACATTCTTATAATCCGCCATGGTGAACAGGAAGCTGTCAAGCACAGGGATGTCATTATCCTTAAGTATTGCCTTGGTAACATATTTGTCCATGCCGACAGCTGAGGCCGTCACATCACATCCGACAAAAGGAAGTCCGAGGGTTTTAAGATAGCCCTGAAGTGCACCGTCCTCGACATTGGTGCCGTGCACGACGGGAAATGCAAGGTCAACGGGAATGTCTGTCTTTTTCCCGAAAAGTCCCTGCTTATGCGAGACCATATGTACTCCGTCACCTTCATTTATCATTATGACGCGGGTCGATCTTGAAAGCAGAGCGGGAATATCGCGATAGCTTTCGATCTTGCCGATATCCTCTCCGACATACATCTCGTTATTCTTTGTCAGATAAACGGGTGTTACGTCATATTTTTCCTTATCGATGCTCACATATGCCTGTATTCCGGAAATGACGGAGACTTCATGCTCCACACTCCTTCCGCCATACATAAGAGCTATTCTTGTTTTCATCTTTATTACCTCCAACTCACTCCGGACTGCCCGAAGCGGTACTATCATCTTTTGCATCAAACAAGCCGGGGATCAGTATCCAAAGCACCAGGCATCCCACCACAAACTGATTGATGAATGTGAAAATATAAGAACCCAGGGTGATCCATTCACTTCTTGTCCATGAAGAAGCATTTCTTATCACGAAGCTGTAAAAATACCAGACATTTCCGAAAAAGTTGATCACAAGGACTCCAAGCCTGATCGAAGCAAATACTTTTTTGTGAATGTCATTCAATGAAATGATCAGGATAAACCATGCTGCGGCAATGACCATTATCCAGATGTTTCTCTTAAAAAACTCCGGTATTTCATGGATTGAGAGCTTCGAAAGATAATAAAAGACCTGCTGAATGAGCTTGGATACATAATACGCGAATGTCACAATGACCGGAAGCCTGAGATCACCAAGCTGCCTGACAAGATAATAGATCCAGATGAATGTAACGGCTGCGGCAAACAGCAGGTTGACGACCTGTATGATCCACGAAAAGATCATCAGAGTCGGACTGTTTCCTGCAAGTGAGGCAAAATAAGAATACTCATCAAAGCCGCCAAAAGCGGTTATGAGGGATACATTGCCCCATATCCCGAGTATGAGGCTTATGACGGCTTCTATGGCTGCATAGATCACAACTATTTTGGCAAGCAGGTTCTTGTCCTTAAGCATTACTTATTTCTCCGCGTCCATCACATGAACTAAGCATTATCAATAGTTATCCGGAAGATCGTTTTCCAGAAGTATGTATTTCTTTTTATCTGTCTTAAGAGCGTTCGCAAGCTTCATTGCATCCTGAAGAGTATCAACCGCCTTTACCCTGGTTTCGTCAAAGCCCTTGGACAGAATGCCATCGTATATGGGCTTTGTCCTCTTCACACCGACAAGGAATATGTAATCGCAGCATTCTGCCGCATACGTTCCGTATTTGAAGTTGTACTCCTCTTCTTTCTCACCAAGTTCCACCATTCCGGGAGTGATGAGTATCCTGGTGCCTTCAAAAAGAGCCAGCATCTCCACGGCTGCTTTTGAACCGATCGGATTCGAGTTGAATGTATCGTCGATTATCGCAACATTTCCGTGATCTATGAGCTGAAGCCTGTGCTCTGCGGGCTGAAGTCTTCTCACGGGCACTTTCAGTTCCGACAGAGGTATTCCGTAAGTATGCGCAACCGCTATGGCTCCCAGGACATTAATGACATTATGGGCGCCGATGAGCCTGGTGGTAAATTCCGCCTTCTCACCGTCCGGGGCAACAACGATAAAGGTAGTTCCCATGTCGGAAACTTTCACGTTTTCGGTGTGATATCCATGTGTCTGAACTTCTTCACCGTACATAACGGTATTCGGATACCTGCTTCCGTTCTTTTCCATGTTATCTGTGATGTATTCATTATCACCGTTCAGGAAAAGGATTCCCCCTTCGGGAAGTGCATCGCCCAACTCAAACTTGGTCTTGACAATATTATCCATGTTAAAGAAAGTCTCAAGATGCTGGGGGCCTATCGATGTGATGAGTCCGTCCCGAGGATGGACGATATCGCATATCTCTTTGATCTCTCCGACTTTGCGTGCTCCCATCTCACAGACAAAGATCTCGTGGGAGGACTTCATCTGTTCACGTATGGTTTTCACAACGCCCATCGGCGTGTTGTAGCTCTCGGGTGTCACGAGGACGTTGTATCTTGCGGACAAAAGCGTGTTAAGGTAGAACTTCACCGATGTCTTGCCGTAGCTTCCGGTGATTCCGATGATCTTGATATGGCTGTTTTCCTTCAGCACGCGCTTAGCATCGTTTATGTACCATTGTCTCACCGCTTTCTCAGCAGGACGGTTGATGATATTGGCAAGCATAAGGATGTAGGGAGCAAGAAAAATCCCGATAAGCGCTGCAGCCATTCCGCCTATATGATGAAAGAAGTTCTCGCATACTTCACCCAAAGCGACCAGGACCGCAAGAAGGATGCATGATGTGAAAACAAGCCTCTTGGCTCTTGTGGTCATCACCAGCTTCTTTTTCGTAAATACCGACTTTAAGAACAGATATATCCTGATGTCGATCACAAGAAAAATAATGCTTATGATTGCTGTGACCGGTGCGGAATATATAGCCATCATCACGCCGCAAAAGAGCATGAATATGAGCTGTCTCTGTTTTCCGCGGTTATTCTTAAGCCATGTTCCGTGTTCTTCGTTATCGTAACCGTTCAGCTGGAGCATGTGAAGATTAAATCTTAAGGTCACGTAAAAAGCCCATGCCGCAAACACCATAAAGACGAGTGTAAGGAGTATGTAGCCCCAGAAACTTATGTCGTTTAAAAGATCGGTTCCGTTCATATTACTCAATTCCGAAATTTGCTTTGATTATCCCCGTGAACATGGGGACATTTTCAGCAAACGAAAAATGACCGGTGCCGGGGATCACGGCAAGTCCTGCCGACGGCATCAGTTTTTCCATTATCTTTGCATCGCTTAAGGGAGTGGCATCATCCCTGTCACCCCAGATAAGCAATGTGTCATATTTATTCTTTTCAAAAAGATGTGTGAGATCTTCGTTGACTGCCTTGACAAGACACCCCTTCATGACAGGTGATGCATTGCGGTAATCCTCGGAACCCTGGGTGGATTTCCAGAGTTCTATCAGTTCGGAGAACATCATGTATACCGGCTTGAAGTTCAGGATCTTCTTGAGGATCTTATACCTGAACACCTTAAAATTCTGACGGGCGCTTCTCCTGGGCATGACTCCCGCAGAATCAATGAGGACGATATTATCGATCTCAAACGGAAGGTCATCTCTTGCGGCGAGTTTGATTATCATTCTGCCGCCATAGGAATGCCCTATCAGGACTGCCTTTTTAATATCGAGTGCCTGCATGAGCTTAATGAAAAACTCCGTGAACTGATCCACGCTCCAGCTTTCGGGAGGCTCCTGACTGGCACCGAATCCGGGCAGATCGAACTGAAGCACTCGGAACTTTCCGGACAAAGACGCAGCCACAACATCATATAGGGGATAGGAAGTTCCCCATCCCTGCAAAATGACCGCTGTGACATCGCCCGAACCGGTGAATTTATATGCTATTTTCAGTCCATCCACACAAATGTCCATAATCTATGGTATTTTACCATATTTAGTGGTTTTTAGCCACATTTTCACCATCTCTTTACCGGACATTCGGAAGATTTTAATGCCGCCCTTATCTCGACATAGCAGCCGCATTTCCGGCAGGTTCCCGCAAGAAGGCTGTCGCAGCCCGTGCAGATATCAAGCCTGCTTTCATACAACACATCTGAGGCCCTGTCCGCATCCGTGAGCATGGCCCTTGTCTTTTTCACATATTCATATATATCCGCCTTTTCAGCCATATCCCTGATAAGGCATATTTTGCATTTTTCAGTCATATTTGTCAGGCACCCGTATTTTCAGCCATTAAGTTTGGCAATTTTCCTTTTAGAAGAATATCATATGCAGCCTCAATATGTAAAAAGAGGCGGCCGCAGACCGCCTCTTTAATCTTTTATTTCCTTCTGTATGTTCCGGAATACGCAAATGTCATTATAAGCATGCTCAGCACGGTCATGATGACAATGTATATAAGGCTTCCTCTCAAACCGATGTTTTCGCCAAACATCCTGGCACTGAATGTGAAGGAATCCCTGATGACCTCCGTGAACGCACCTCCGTCCACACCGCCTATTGAGGAATCAATGCTTTCCATCACTCCTCGCATCAAAATGTTCCTAATGGCCACCGTAACATGAGTTGCGGGGAACAGGTTGCACACGGTCTGAACGCTGTCGGAAAACTGTGATATCGGAATGTACGCACCAATCACAAAGCCGGCAGCCGCAGAAAGCATTCCGAAAAACGAACTCGAGGCCTGGGATGTCCTGAAAAACAGCATAAGTGTCATGAATATTCCCGTGGCGGATACGGCTCCCAACATCACCATTCCGTATGCCTTGAAAATGTCTTCCGCTTCAAGGAGAAGCCCGCCGTCCGCATTAAGAATGACAAGACCCGCAGTAAGAAGGAGTCCGGTAACTATGCATGCTGATACCGAAGCGGAGGTAAAGTATGACAGGATGATCTGCCATCTTTTTATGGGAGTTGCGCTTATATCATAGTCTATCTTGTTTTCCCTGTCCTTAACGATGGTGGTAAGACATGAATAAGGCACCGTTATCAGGGCAGACCCCATCATGCCGATCAACAGAGTCACATTGATAAACGACTCTATATCCTCATTCCTGATAAGCCCGGTGAGCATCGGAACTTCCTCAAGTGCAGAATCAAAAGCATCCTGATAGGTTCCTTTCAGGAACAGCAGATACAGGACCAGAACTATAAGTGATGTAAGTATTGAAAAAAGGATCGCCACCTTATCCTTGAAATAGATCAGTAAATTCCTCCTGGTCAAACCGATAAACTTTCTCATGCTCCTGCCATCTCCCTTCCGGTAAGGTTTAAAAACACATCATCCATGCTGCCTTTTATAACTTCATAGTCCGTGATAACGCTTCTGTGACCATAAAGAAAATCCGTGATGCTGTCCCTGAAACTGATGCTGTAATGATCGGAATCATATTTGTAATCCATTCCTTCAAGCACTTTTGAATTGTCATCCGATTCATTCGCATACCACACAAGTCTTGACGAAGCATATTCCGTCTTGAGCTTTGAGGGGGTCCCGTCAGCTATGACCCTGCCTTTATCCAGGATCACAACGCTGTCTGCATCCGCTGTCTCTTCCATGTAGTGGGTAGTAAGGAAGATAGTCATGTTCTTTTTTCTTCTGAGATAATCGATATGGTCCCATACTATCTTTCTGGACTTGGGATCCAGTCCCGTAGTGGGCTCATCCAGAAAAAGAATTCTCGGTTCGTGCAGGAGCGCTCTGGCAATGTCCACTCTCCTTCTCTGGCCTCCCGAGAGGTTTTCGTATCTTCTGTTCCAGATCTCATCGAGTTCAAAACCTTCCCTGAATTCGGCCAGTCTTTCATCGGTCTGCTTTTTGGACATTCCGTAGTAGGCTCCCCTGGTGTAGAGGTTTTCTTTTACGGACAGCTTGTTATCAAGCACCGAATTCTGAAAAACGATACCTATCGTCTCTCTTATCCTGTCATCGTCTTTGCCGAGCACGTTATCGAATATCCTGACTTCACCCGAAGTCTTCTGAAGTATGGTGCTAAGGATATTTATGGTCGTGGACTTTCCTGCTCCGTTTTCTCCGAGAAATGCGAAGAGTTCTCCTTCCTTCACTTCGAACGATATGCCGTCGACGGCACGGTGTTCTTTGTAATCCTTGATAAGATCATTAACCGTTATTGCGTTCATGTTCTTTCCTTTCTCCGAAACAGTGCGTATGCTTCCGCTGTTTCGCATCATTTTTCTTTACATGCGCATCATAAAAAAAGGCAGAAAAAAATAAAAGTGCAACTCTACTGACTTGCATTTTGTCATTACCAAGTTGCACTTCTATCTCTTTTTATGTATTTTTTTCAACAATAAACAGTGGAACCGTCCACGAGTTTTACTCTTCGTCCTGCATGTCTTTCAGGGCATCATTGATCTTATTGGCATCGCTCTTTGCAAGCCAGAATGTTGCTGCCCATACGAAAGCATAGATGATGACATACATTACCGCGATAACGAGCCATTCGGAAAAAGAGTCATACCATCCGAAAAGTCTTCCACACAACGACACGACACCCAGTATCGCCAGAAAATGAAGCGTGATCTTCACCGAAATATGCAGTCCGAAAGGGTCCTCTTCATCAAGGAATATCACGGAAGGTATCGCACACAGAAAACCCGTGAGTACTATGGACAGCGGGATGAACCACTGCCATGAAACTTCGGTCTGTTCACCGCACAGACGTGCAAGCAAAGCCTGAATGCCGAGTCCGAACAGTATTCCGGTCGAGATCATCAGCGTCTGGTTGAATATGAGTTTTAATCTGTTCATCTACACACCCAGCTTTCTTTTCAGATCCTTGACATAGCTTCTGTTGATGACAAGCTGCTCTCCGTTAAGCAGTTCGGCGATCATCCTGCCGTTAAATTCCGACCTTACGGATCTTATCTTACGTATGTTGACGATAAGGGATTTGGAACATCTGAAGAAATTGGAACTCAGCGATCCTTCCAGTTCATACAGCCTGAGCTTTGTTCCGTAGCATTTATACTTTGTATAGACAAATGTCTTCTTATCAATGGATTCGGTATAGTAAATAAGGTCCGTACCGAGCATTACGGTCTCACCCGGAGTCCTGTCTTCGGAAACTTCGGCAACGGAAATACTTCGGCAATTGTTTTCGAGGAGATCCATTGCATTACGGATCTCCTCGGTAACTTCAGCCGCCTTTATCAGTGCGCATTCCTCATTTTCGGTTGGGACTTTTTCAAGAATTACTTTCATATAGACCGGGACAGTTCAATTTCATCATGCGAACGAAAGAACCGTCCCCCCCGTTCACTTAAATCTCTGTTGCGATAATGGATGTCACGCTGCTTGCGGGAAGCTTGACCTTAAGCAGGGATCCGTCCTCCGAAACGGTAACATCAAGGGGCTTGAGAGTTACTTTTTCAGGATCATCGAATGTATTGTGATCGTGGATGTCACCTGCAAGAGTCCTTGCCGATGCAGCACTGACCTTAGCACCGCCGATGATGATCTCAGCTTCGGCTTCCTTAGAAGGATCAACATTGACCACAGTGATGACAAGTTCTCCGTCACTTTCACTTGCAGAAACGCTGAGTGAAGGAATGGTGTAGTCTCCGTCCTTAAGATCCTCCGTCTCCGCATAGCTTTCAACCTGACGTGCATCCATATGATCCTTGTACAGATCATATACATGGTAGGTGGGAGTCAGGACCATCTTAGGTCCGTCGGTAAGGATCATGGCCTGAAGGACATTGATCATCTGTGCGATGTTGGCCATAACTACCGTATCACATCTGTCCTGGAACATGTTCAGGTTAAGAGCTGCGATGATTCCATCACGGATGGTGTTCTGCTGATAGAGGAATCCGGGATTGGTTCCGGGCTCAACCTCGAACCAGTTGCCCCACTCATCAACGATCAGCTTCAGATCATGACCGGGCTTGGAAGCCTGCTTAAGTATCGAGATGTTGTTATCCATGATCTCGCCGAGGAACAGAGTCTTGGAAACAGTCTCGTAATACTCGGAAACACTGAAATCCGTTGCCTTGCCTTTTTCCTCCCAGCGAGGACCGGGAACGGTGTAATAGTGAAGTGAAAGTGCATCAACAAAGTGGCCAGCCTTCTCGGCTACAACCTTTGCCCAGTTGTAGTCTGCGGCATTGGCTCCGCAGGCGATCTTGTAAACGGGATGCTCATTATCGTAATTTCTTACGAAGGTGGAATATCTTTTGCACTCATCTGCATAGTACTCGGGAGTCATGTTGCCGCCGCATCCCCAGTTCTCATTGCCAATTCCCCAGAACTTTACATTCCAGGGTTCTTCATGTCCGTTTGCCCTTCTGAGATCTGCCATGGGAGAAACTCCGCCCATATTGCAGTACTCTACCCAGTCGCTCATCTCCTGAACGGTTCCGGATCCTACATTACCGCAGATATAAGGCTCGCATCCGACCTGCTTGCACAGCTCGAGGAATTCATGGGTTCCGAAAGAATTGTCTTCGGTAACGCCGCCCCAGTTGGTATTGACGATCTTCTTCCTGTTCTCCTTTGCACCGATACCGTCCATCCAGTGGTAAGTATCCGCAAAGCATCCGCCGGGCCATCTTATAACCGGAACCTTGATGTTCTTCAGTGCATTCACGACATCACATCTCATTCCGTTCACATTGGGAATGCCGTCTTCTTCCTTGACAAAGACGCCCTCATAAATGCATCTTCCGAGGTGCTCGGCAAACTGACCGTAGATATTTTTGTTAATTGTGCCCTTGCTCTTTTTCGTGTTTACAACAATATGTGCCATAAAACCCCCTAAAAATTTATATTTTGAGATTATGGATATAATCCCTGATCACAGATTAAATGAGACATCACCCCGGGTTCAGTCCTCCCAGACGATCTCTTCGGAATATTCCTCGCTTGCATACGGTCCGGGAATGACCCTGATACCACGCTTATTGCCGAAATAATCCTCGTTGAAAGTGATCGGCGTGCCATCGGGATTCTCATAATATTCTTCCGGCTCGAATGCCTTGCCCAGAGTCTGAGTATCTATCATATGGACACCGAAATCCTTCACCAGCTCGAATACATTGGTCTTAAGGCTGTACTTGCCTTTCTTCTCCTCGAGCTTCACATATGCCTTGCTCTTTTTGTCAACGAGATGATCTTTCTCATGCTTATAAGCCGCAGCTCCTTTAAAATACGCATTTCCGTGGACCCATACGGGAAGATGTCCGAAATGAGCCGAGGCAAGCTTGCCCATGTCAGGACGCTTTTTGTCCAGATCAAACTGTGCGATCCAGTCCTCATACAGAGGATACTCATCCCATACGTGGGTTCCGACTTCAAGATTGCAGGGCTCACGCTTGGGATCCCAATTCTTCAGATAGTCCGCGGGGATCTTTGTATTCTGTATGAAGATATTGTTATAGAATCTGTCATCACCGTGAAGGATCGTCATGAAACCGAGCACCTCGGTACGGTGAGCTATGTGGTAAGGAGTGTAACGGGGCTCTCTCTGTCCGTTGACGACAGAATCAACACCGCTTCCGACCATGCAGAACGAACCGCAGATCAGGTTATGGACCATCGCAACTCCCTCGGTGGGAACCCTGAGCGAAACAGGTGAAAGGAGGATGTTATTGTCGATCAGCATCGGGCCGTGTCCGACCTCAACGAAGATATCCTGGTCGAAACGGTCAGGCCTCTTTTCAAGGAAATCCGGAATGCAGTTATCATGCATGAAGTTGCGTGTGATCCTGGTTCCCTGTGCTTCCCAGTCGGTCCATATTCCCATGGAGCAATGATGTATGTGGTTTCTGCGGAAGATGACATCAATTGCCGCATGGAACTTGATGCCTGCTATCTCGGCACCACCAAGCTGCTGCATGTTGTTGATGTGATGAATGTGATTGTCCTCGATAATTGAGAACACACATCCCATCCTTCCGACGATTCCGGTCTGCTCGCAGTGATGGATGTTGCATCTTCTTACAATATGTCCGCCGACGGTCTCTTTGGTCCATCCGTCATACTGTGCACGGCAGACAGCGTCCCTCTCCATCTGGGTGGGGCTCTTTACATGCTTATGGAAAAAGTAATTGTCGTTGTTTTCCTGGGAATAATTGCCGAAGGAAATACCACAGCACTTTGATCCGTAGACCTCACAATCCTCGATTATCCATCCCTTGGACCAGTGTGCTCCGATCATTCCGTCCTGATATGCCGCAGGCGGTGCCCATGTGGTTGCAGCCTTACATACCGTAAAGCCTGACAGGGTGATATATCCCACATATTTTTCCGAGGGCATGAAACAGTTCCTTCGAACCGTTATCTCGATCTTGTTCCCGGAAGGATCCTTTCCCTGAAAATTTGCATAGATGACAGTTTCATTTTTTACCGTATCCTGCTCACAGTACCACTTGTATACGGAAAATTCGGGATCCCAGCTTCTGTCGTATTTTTTCCCTTCCAGGCATTCCTTAAGGGAACCGGTCTCATACATCATGCGGTCATTCAGGAAAACATTTCCCGTATGAATGTGATTGTCGGCAAAATACCAGTCGCCCTCAACCTCCTGAACATAGGGATTATATGCACCGAACACGGTGTTATCCACTCTCGTGACATACGTGCTTCCCTTGTATTTCTTCCAGTCGGTCACGATCTCTGCACCGGTGATGACAGCCTTTAAAGGCTTCTCCGACACATAAGAGATCCTTGCATCTTCTTTTCCTGCGAATTTGGGATTGACATATTCCCTGTAGATACCGGGTGCGACAATGACCTCATCTCCGGGTCTTGCGATGTTTGCCGCATCCTGGATTGCCTTGAAAGGCGATTCCTTGCTGCCGTTTCCCCCGCGTGCAGCCGAGGCATTTACATAGATCTTCATTTTTGTACCTCCATAATAAGCCAAACAATTAGTTACGATATGTTTAAGCTTCTTTTACCGGATGAAAACCACCCCTTCATCTCATCCGTTTCCCCTTATATCAAACGGAGCATCAGTACTTTTTCCTGGAAGCAAGCTCCGCATATATTTTACAGTAATTATCATATCTAACGGAAGATATTTTGCTATCCTCAACTGCACTCTTGATTCCGCAATCAGGCTCACTTATATGGGAACAGCCCGCAAACCTGCAGTTTTTCTCGTGCTCGGAAAACTCGGGATAATATTTCCAGAGATCAGCTTCCGTGATGCCCCTGTTCTCAAAGCTGGTGAAGCCCGGAGTATCGAGAATATAGGTATCCTCATCTATCATGAACAGTTCCGAATGTCTGGTCGTGTTCTTGCCCCTGCTTATCTTGGCGCTTATCTCTCCGGTTGCAGAGACACTGTCCCCGAAAAGCCTGTTGATCGTCGTGGACTTGCCCGCACCGCTGGGCCCTGCAAGAGCTGCCGTCCTGCCTTTTAAGACCTTCTTCAGCTCATCGAATCCCTCGCCCGTAAGTGCGCTTATGAGCATTGAATCATAGCCGGCATTTTGATATATGCCGACATATTCCTCGCCAAGGCCCTCGGAATCAATGTCCTCTTTATTAAAGGCGATTATGCAGGGAAGTTTTTCTTTTTCAAGGTTGATAAGGAATCTGTCAAGAAGATTAAGGGAAGGATCGGGATTTTTCACCGCAAAAACTATCAGAAGAAGGTCAACATTTGCGACTTCCGGCCTGAAAAGAGAATTACGTCTGGGAAGGAGCTCCGTGACATTACCTGTCTTAGCTGCCTCATCTATGACATCGATACGGCAATCATCCCCTACAAGCGGTTTGAGGCCTTCCTTTCGGAAAGCCCCTTTCGCTCTGCATTCATATGTTTGTGATCCGGAGACAACATAATAGAAGCCTCCAACACCTCTGATTATCTTGCCGTTCAGAGAATTCATCAATCGTCTTCCTGTGTAAAAATGATCTCTCTTGTAAAGGATCTCTCAATAGGTGTTCCCGGAGTCGAATTGCCGTTTTCATCGATCACCGGCTCCCCGATGACCGTATATGTGATGGTCAGGACACCGGAAGGACATCCTATTCCGTAAAAATTCGCCGTGTAAGGAAATTCTCTGGTCGTCTGATCAAGGAGGACTTTTCCGTCCGATCCTACCAGTCTCATCCTGACTTCGGTTCCGCCTATGTAATCGGGTGCCTCGGAAGCGGAAGGTGCCGAGACGCTGAGATTACACTTATATGTGTGCTTTACAGGTCCGGAACTTACTTCGAAATCGATCACCGTTCCTACTCCTACAGAGGAGTTCTCGGCAAGCGACTGGGAAACTACAACTCCGGCTTCATACTGATCGGATGTGACATATGTGATGTGTCCGATCGAAAGCTGATTTTCTATGCAGGTGATGGTAGCATCGGTTTCATCCATTCCGACAATCCCGGGAACCACAACCTTTATGTCGGTTGCTCCGACGCTGACGGTTATTGTGACGGAAACACCGTTTGCAGCCATGACTCCGGCTTCGGGATTCTGTGAAATGACATATCCGGCCGGCACCTCGTCGGAATTGGCCTCGACCGTGTTGACTATGAAGCCTTTCAAAATGAGCATGCTGGTTGCTTCCGATACAGGCTTGTCCACGACATCGGGCATCTCCACGGAATCGGTTCCGGAGCTGACAAGAAGATTGACATTCGTTCCGGATATCACCTTTGTTCCGGGTTCAATGTCACAGCTCATGACCGTTCCCGAAGGAATGGTCTCGGATTCCTGGAAATCAACCAACGGATTAAGTCCAAGGAGCAAGAGGGCTTCTCTTGCGTTTTCAAGATCCGATCCCACGACCGTGGGCATTGTCACCTCCACAACCTCGGATGTAGTATGAGTCGTGTCATCGATCACGATAGTGCTGGGAGTATCGGGAGTATCGGTGCTTTGCATGCGTTTCCCGATTATCTTAATTGCAAGGAAAATAATAATGAAGACTATTATGATTCCCGCAAGGATCGAAAGGACCGTAGTAACCTTCTCCATGCTGGAGGGTCCGTCGTAGTCTGAAGACCTTCTGCCCTTCTTTTCATTACGGGCAAGTCTCATATGATCACCGTATTCGGGATGATCATAATCGGGATCATATCCGCCGTCATCGGGATAATCTTCTCCCTCATCATATCCGTCGTCAGGATAATCCTCTCCCTCTCCGTATCCGTAATCATCGGGATAGTCGGGATCTATGTAATTGCCGCCTGTCTGCTTGCGGATCTCATCCATTTCCTCAGCAGTCACAGCCCTGGTACCGTCGTTCTCCACGCCTCTCCTGACAACAAAGTCAGCTTCGGGAGTCATGAGGCACTGCTTGAGATCCTCGACCAGTTCCTGCATGTTCTGGTATCTTCTGTCGGGAGATTTCTCACAGCATTTAAGCACGATGTCCTCAAGAGAATTGGGAATCTCGGGAACATAGTCCCTGGGTGAGGGCATTGACTCCTGGATATGCTTGATGGCAATGGCAACCGTAGTCTCACCGTTAAAAGGAACTCTTCCGGTAAGCATCTCGAACATTGTTATGCCGAGCGAATAAATATCACTCTTTTCATCGGAATATCCGCCTCTTGCCTGCTCGGGCGAAGTATAATGCACGGATCCCATGACATTCGAAGTGATGGTATTGCTGGTCGCAGCCTTTGCGATACCGAAATCAGTAACTTTGACCTTGCCTGCAAGCGATATGATGATGTTCTGGGGCTTGATGTCCCTGTGAATGATATGCTTTTCGTGAGCAGCCTCGATACCCATTCCCACCTGGATGGCAATGCTTACGGCTTCTTCAAAAGAAAGACGTGCCTTCTTCTCGATATACTTCTTGAGGGTGATGCCCTCAACAAGCTCCATCACGATGTAATAGATGCCGCCTTCTTCGCCTACATCATAGACGTTAACGACATTGGGATGCATGAGGCCTGCAGCTGCCTGGGCTTCGACACGGAATTTGGACACGAAATTCTCGTTCTCCGAAAACTCCTGCTTCAGGACCTTTACGGCAACGTTTCTGGAAAGCTTATTATCTACCGCTTTATATACATCGGCCATTCCGCCGGTTCCTATTTTTTCCAGGATCTCATAGCGGTCTGCAATTGTCATACCAATCTTGACCATAGATCAATCTTCCTCATATCTGATGAGCACGACGGAGATATTGTCGAGTCCGCCGTTTTCGTTGGCTTCATTAATAAGTTTTTCAGCAGCGGAGGCAATGTCACTGGAGCCGTCAACGATCTGCTTGATCCTTTCATCCGTGACCATATTGGTAAGACCGTCGGTGCAGAGCAATACTGTATCACCGCTCTCAAGAACCTGTGTGAACACATCCGCATCCACATCCGGCTTGACACCTACGGCACGGGTGATGACATTCTTGTCGGGATGGGATCTTGCCCTGTCTCTGGTAAGACCACCCCTTCTGATCATCTCCTCTACCAGGGAATGATCAACGGTTATCTGTCTGATGCTGCGCGGAGAAATTACATACATCCTGCTGTCTCCGACATTTACGATCTGACAGACATTCTCAATAAAAGTGCAGGCAACAACGGTGGTCCCCATTCCCTCTCTCGAAACATCCTCCAGGGATCTGGCATAAACCGCCTTGTTAGCTGCGCGTACGGCTTTCTTAAGAGAAACTGCAGGGTTTCTCTCACATGATGATCTGATGCAATCGAGCATGGTATTGACAGCCGTACGTGAAGCCATCTCACCTGCAGCAAGTCCACCCATGCCGTCAGCAACTATGAACACGTTCAGAAGATCTCCTGTGGGAGCATCTGAAGTGTACACACAATCCTGATTATTTTTTCTGGCACGTCCCTTATCGGAACAGGAAAACACTTTTAGCACTTATTTATCCTCAACAGCCATAGCGGGATGATTTTATCATTAATCCATATATAAATCAATTAAAGAAAAGAGGTACGGTCCGAGAAAAAAGTGATCCCGAAATTAATTAAGATGCCGTTTTCTGAGCTGTCCGCATGCGCCGTCAATGTCACGTCCCATCTCACGCCTTACGGTCGCATTTACTCCTCTTTTTTCGAGTGCTTCTTTAAAAGATGCTGTGCCCTTTCCCGATGTCGGCATGAACCCGGTTTCGGTAACGGGATTCACAGGGATCAGGTTAACATGAGCATGTGCCTTCAGGGCGAGTGAAGCTATCTCATCAGCATCCTGAGGTGTGTCATTTACTCCCGAGATCAGACTGTATTCAAAAGTAAGTCTTCTTCCGGTTTCTCCGTAATAATATAAGCAGGCATCCATGAGCTCATCCAGCGAATACTTTTCCGCTATCAGCATGAGCTTTTTTCTCTTTTCATCCGTTCCCGCGTGAAGAGAAATAGCAAGTGTTATGCTTAAATGAAGATCAGCAAGCCTTCTTATTCCGGGAACAAGTCCGCAGGTTGATACGGTAAGATTTCTCTGGCTGATGTTAAGTCCGTTTTCATCGGATATCATGTTCAGGAATTTAATAACATTGTCAAGATTATCCATGGGCTCACCCATGCCCATAATGACAACGTTTGATATCCTCTCGCCAATATCTAGTGTTATCTTATAAATCTGGTCAAGCATCTCTGACGGTTCAAGGCTCCTTATGCATCCGCCTATGGTTGATGCACAGAACTTGCATCCCATCCTGCATCCGACCTGTGAAGATATGCAGACGGAGTTCCCGTGATGATATCTCATAAGGACGCTTTCGACCGTATTGCCATCCCCGAGTTCGAACAGATACTTTCTGGTCCCGTCTTCGGCGGATATCTGGACATCCAATTGCCTAACATTCGTTATTGAATATTCGCGGGAAAGCTTATCTCTTAAAGAGATCGACAGATCGGTCATCTCATCAAAGGAACTTACCAGCTTCACATGAAGCCATTTATAAATCTGGGCAGCCCTGAAAGGCTTCTCTCCCATACCCGAAAGTTCGGATCTCAGTTCTTCAATTGTAAGTGATTTAATGTCTTTCATTTCTTTTCAAGAATGCAGTAGAAGAATCCATCCTGCTCGGCATCATCCGGGAGAAGCTGTACCGGACCGTCCACCACCTTCATGTCGTGATTATCAGTTATATATAACACCTGTTCTTCATTTTCGGCATGCCTTATGGTACAGGTGGAATACACAAGCCTTCCACCCTTTTTGACATACGGAATGCATCCGTCTATGATCCTGCGCTGAAGAAGGGGCAACGATTCAAGGCTCTCTTCCGTAAGGTTATATTTGATATCTCTTTTCTTTCCGAGGATTCCGAGTCCGCTGCACGGAACATCCAGTATCACACGGTCATATTTTTCCTTATCGTCCGCATCGGTCACTGCAGCATCCCTGACAATGACTTTTACGTTGCTGCAGTTAAGCCTCTCAACATTTTCCATGATCAGTTCCGTCTTGGCTTCGGATACATCACATGACACGACAATGCCTTCAGGTCCGGCAAGTTCGGAGGCCAGCACGGTCTTTCCGCCGGGAGCGGCGCAACAATCCAGAACTCTGTCTCCCTTACGTATTCCGAGGGCCAGAACGGCCTTGCATGAAGAAACGTCCTGGACATTGAACAGCCCCTCATCAAACCCCGGGAGTTTTCTGATATCACCGGTGTTATTTGCCTGATATACAAAGGGAACATCTGTATTTTGTCTCAAAGTAACGCCTGTATTTTTAATGTCCCGGACAGCTTTTTGACGCTCTTCATCAGACAGATCCGACCTGAATCTCATCGAAACATCCCTGGTTTTCATCATCGAATCAAGAATGCTTTCCGTTCTGTCACCTCTGTCTTTTAAGAAAACATCTATTATTATTTCGGGTATCGAGTACTTCAAACTTAAATATTTTCTTGCATCCACCTGATCTTTATCAGGTAAAAATGCAAGATATCTTTCATTCTGTGTCAAATCCAGCTTTTCGATCTCTCTGGAGACATTTCGAAGCACACCGTTTACAAATCCCCCGAGTCCCTTGAAGCCTCTTTTCCCTGCAAGATTAACCGATTCCTTGCATACGGCATATGCAGGTGAGTCTGTGAACAGAAGCTGATAGAGTCCCATCCTCAGGATATTACGTATGACGGGCTTCATCTTCGCAGTCTTTACGGATGATCTTTTGTCCAAAATAAAATCCAGCGTAATACGGCGCTCAACAGTCCCTTCAAAAAGGAGCTTGATAAACGCTTTATCACGCTGTTCCAGATAATCGTATTTATTTAAAACACTTGTTATGATACTACTCGACGGAAAAGAATTATCTTCTGCTTCCATCAGTGCATCCAAAGCAATGCCCCTGATATTTTCCATGGCTTATGACAGGCGAGAGCCTTCCTCCGGTCTGTTACCAAGCAAAAATGCGGCGGTATCCATCCTTTTCTTTCCTTCAGGCTGTAATGACAGGATCCTTATCGCACCCTCCGAGCAGGCAACCGTAACAGACTTCTTATCGACCGAGATGATCTCTCCGGGAGCACCGTTTCCGTCTGCGGGTTCTGCCTCCCAGATCTTCAGGATCCTGCCGTCAAGATGCGTAAATGCCCCCGGCCAGGGATTAAATGCCCTGATCTGCGAATAAATGGCTCCGGAACTCTTTTTCCAGTCAATGAGACCGTCTTCCTTTTTGATCAGAGGCGCATAGCAGCTGATCGAATCATCCTGCTTCACGGGAGTAACGGTGCCTGCCTCTATCAGAGGAAGCGCCTCGGTAAGTGCCTCTCCTCCGAGCTCCATCAGCTTGTCATGAAGAGACTCAAAAGTCTCATCGGATGCTATGTCAATGCTCTTTGAGTACAGGATATCCCCCGTATCAAGTCCCTCATCCATCTGCATGATCGTGATGCCTGTCTGCTTTTCCCCGTCAAGGATCACCCTCTGTATGGGGGAAGCACCGCGGTATTTCGGAAGAAGCGATGCGTGAACATTGATGCATCCCAGGCGGGGCTGATTCAGGATCTCCCCTGAAAGGATCTGTCCGAATGCAGCAACAACATATATGTCAGAAGGATACTCAAGCAGTCTTGCGGTTTCTTCGGGGCGCTTGATGCGCTCAGGCTGAAGCACCGGAATGCCGTGTGCTACCGCCACTTCCTTTACGGGCGAAAAAACAGGCTTTCCGCTGCGTCCTTTGGGCTTGTCCGGCTGTGTCACGACTGCGGTGATCTCATGACCGGCATTTATAAGGCTTTTAAGACTTCCGGCTGCAAAATCCGGTGTTCCCATAAACAGGATCTTCATTACCTATCATTCCTCTTCTTCGTCATCTTCTTCATCATCCGAAAGAGATTCGGTATCCATCAGTTCTCCCTCAAGTCTCTCCGTGTAAAGATGTCCGTCAAGATGCTCGAGTTCATGGCAAATGGCTCTGGCAAGAAGCCCTTCTCCCTCTATCTCAATGGGATTCATGTCCCTGTCAAGAGCCTCGCATTTTACATGGTCGGGTCTGGTCACGATGCCGGTCTTGCCTGGAAGGCTCAGGCATCCTTCATATCCGGTCTGTTCTCCGTCAGACTCGGTTATACGGGGATTGATCAGAACGATGGGGTCCTCTCCCGTAGTATCGATAACCACGATCCTTTTAAGAACGCCTACCTGGGGAGCAGCAAGTCCCACACCGTTTGCGTCATACATCGTCTCGAACATGTCGTCGATGAGTTCCTTATTGCGGTCGGTCATCTCCTTAACCTCGAGACAGACCTTGTTAAGAACGGGATCTCCGAATTCTCTGATATTTCTGAGTGCCATGATTCTTCCTTTCTATATCTGGTTCACCGGATCAAGATCAAACTGTACAAACATGCCGTTCATGTCCTTATCGTCGAGATATTCCTCGGAAAATGAACGTATCTTTGCAAGAGCATCCTCATCCGTATCCTTTATGTATATGACATGCCTGTAATAGTCCTTGACCTTGGCTATGTTTGCGGGTGCCGGACCAAGTACTTTTTTTGCGCCATTTGACTTTATCACATCAGCAAGGCCTCTAGCAAGTTCGGAGGTTTTCTTATCATCAAGTCCGAAGAACTGAATGGCCAGAAGATGCAGTGCAGGGGGATAACCGGCAGTTTCCCTGTAAGCCATCTCCTCTTCGTAAAACTTCACATAATCCTGCTCGGCGGCACACTTTATCGCATATGAATCAGGCTGATACGTCTGTATCACCGCATTTCCGGGTTTCTCGCCCCTTCCGGCTCTTCCGGCTGCCTGTGCAAGAAGCTGAAAGGTTCTTTCCGCTGCCCTGTAATCGGGGACTCCCAGAGAAAGGTCCGCGACCAGTATCCCCACTAAAGTAACATTGGGGAAATCGTGTCCCTTTACTATCATCTGCGTTCCTATGAGTATCTGCGCCTCACCGTTTGAAAAAGAAGACAGAATCCTGTCGTATGCTCCTTTTTCCTTCGTGGTGTCCTTATCCATCCTGAGAATGCCCGCTTCCGGATACAGCTTTCTTACGCTCTCTTCAACCTGCTCTGTGCCTGCTTTTATGGCGGCAAGATATTTGGAACCGCACGAAGGACATACAGCCGGCTTTTCGCGCGTTTCACCGCAGTAATGACAGATGAGCACCGAGCCCTTATGAAGCGACATCGGAACCTCACAATGCGGACACATGATGACCTTTCCGCATTCCCTGCAGGATATCTGCCCCGAGAAGCCTCTCCTGTTCAAAAAGAGCATTATCTGCTCGCCCTTTGCCATACGGTCATCCATAAGAGCCTTCAGGCGTCTTGAAAACATGGAACGATTGCCTGAGGACAGTTCTTTTCTGAGATCTATGATCTCCGTGCTTGCAAGTTCCCCGCCGCCGGCTCTTTCAGTTAATTCAAAAAGAGTAACCTTGCCGGAGGTGGCAGCCGTATAACTTTCAAGTGATGGTGTGGCGGAACCCATGACAAAAGAGGCACCTGTCATCTCACATATCCTTGCAGCCACTTCCCTTGCGTGATATTTAGGCGTGCTTTCGGATTTATAACTGGATTCATGCTCCTCATCCATAATGATAAGACCGACATTCGGAAAAGGAGTGAACAGGGCCGATCTGGGTCCGATTATGATATCTATGTCCCCGTTTTTGGCTCTTTCACACTGGTCAAATCTTTCGCCGGGAGACATTGATGAATTCAGCACGCTGACCCTGTCACCGAATTTCCCGTAAAATCTGGCCAGAGTCTGATAAGTAAGGGCAATCTCAGGTATCAGGAAAATGACCTGCTTTCCCATCATGACAGCTTTTTCGGCCAGTCTTAGGTAAACCTCGGTCTTGCCGCTTCCGGTGACTCCATGGATAAGATACTGCCTGCTAAGACCCTCTTCCATGTCGCTGCTTACGGAATTTACGATCTTTTCCTGGCCATCATTTAAAGCCACCTGCGTGTTGCAGATATCGCTTATTGCGGGCTTTCTGTATTCCGAAGAGATCTCCAGAAATGCCGCACCGCTTTTAACTACCGAAGCGACAGTTTGGGAACTGATGCCGAGCTTGGATGTTATCCAGCTGCTCGGTATTCTCTCGTTATCAATAAGCGCAAGGTACAGTTTTTCCTTTGCATGCTGTTTTTTTCTGGCTGCTTCACCTGCCAGGGATATCAGCTGCTCTTTGTCCATTTTTCGGACAAGTGTCTTTAATTCAATGGGCTTTGCCTTGGCCTTTGCCGGGATAACGACCTTCAGTGCCTGAGAAAGCGTGCCTCCATACATGTTCTTTATATATGCCGCTATCTCAAAGCTCATGTCCTGGGCGCTGACGCTTTCCTCGATGATTCCGGTAATGTCCTTGATCCTGCTGTCATCAAGCTCAACGCTGTCCCTTATGGCCGTAACATAGCCCTTCTTTTCAACATTGCCACCGCCAAAAGGGATCCTGACCCTGCTCCCTACGCAAATAATACCGGATAGCCTTTCCGGTATCCGGTAACTGAAGGGTCTGTCCAGTTTATCGATGCTGACATCTATTATCACATCAGCATATTTGGCATTGTTCTCCAAATCTTTGCTCCGATCCATAGAACATGCATCCCGCATGTCCATATAGATTATACTCCAACCGGTGCCTGCTAACAATTGCCGCATATAACGAAAAAGAGCTCCGGACGAATCCGCAGCTCTTTCCCGTTTCTTATGAGGGGGGAGAATAACTAACTCTTATTAGTTATCTTGATAAGACTATAAAATAAAAATGTGTCATAAATGTGTACGAACTCTGATAAAAAAATAAAGTGTATTAAGAAACTATAAACTATTTTTCAGTTTCCTGTGGAATGCAGTGTTTACGGTAATTCTTAAGCCTGTAGTCAACCGTTTCGTTTCCGCGAAAATTATTGATCTTCAGCTCATAACATATATCAATGTCGATTTTTCCGGCTCCGGAATACAGTTTTTCGCTTGTTCCGGGTCCGAATTCTTCGTCAACATACCTGTCAAATGCGTCCATGTCTCCGAAATATGTCATCCTGATATAGTCATTATTCTTTTTTGCAGCATTGAATTTCCTAACGTTAAGACTTCCGTACTGTTTTTCCTTGCCCATTCTGGATACTTTTTCCACGGTCACGTCCATGGTGGCAAAAAGTGCTCCCGGATTGCCCGCACCTATCGGCTCGATCTTTTCCAGATCCCTTATAAGCCTGACTGAAGGATACGACAAAGACCCTATCTCGGAATCATATCTTACTTCCCTTACAAGATCTTCCTCCGTAAGTCCCGCCCTTTCGTTCAGTTCCTTCTTCAGAGCACCGAGGTTCTCTTCTTCCAGGGAAAAGCCCGCAGCCATTGCATGTCCGCCGAATTTGGTAAAGAGATCTTTCACCTCGGACATCTTCTCGAACATGTTATAAGCAGGTATCGACCTTCCGGAGCCTTTAAGCCCGTCCTCGCCTCTTGTTATCACCAGTACGGGACGGTTATAGCTTTCCTTTATCTTGCCCGCAACAAGTCCCGCTATGCTCTCGTGCAGTTCGGGAAGATATATTACCAGGACCTTATCGGAAAGCATGTTTTCACTTTCTATCATCGAGACAGCTTTCTTAAGTCCGGACTGTGTCATGTTTTTTCTCGAATCATTCAGTTCACGGATCCTGAGAGCATCCCCGAGACACTTTTCATAATCATCGGAAAGAAGCAGATTCACGGATTCCTTCGCACTCTCGAGTCTTCCGGTCGAGTTGATGCACGGTCCTATGACAAAAGAAAGAGAGTATGCGCTTAAGTGCGAATCCTCCAGCCTGTTAGCGTTCATGAGAGCCTTAAGTCCGGTATTCCCTGTCTTTTCCATCTGTCTGAGACCTTCTCTGACCATCACCCTGTTCTCATCACACAGATCCATGACATCGCACGCCGTGCCGAGAGCGGCAAACTGAATGCACTCTTCGAGAGCTTTCCGGAGTTTTTCCGAAGGAAACTTTTCAAGCAGTGCTGCCATGTATTTATATGCGACCATTGCACCGCATATGCCTTTATACGGATATGCACTGCCCTCTCTGTGAGGATCGACGACAGCCAGACATTCGGGAAGAATCTCGCGTCTTGTGCCCTGCCCGTCTTCATCAAACGGCACCTGATGATGATCGGTGACTATGACATTTATTCCCAGATCCTTTGCAAGAACGATCTGGGATGCGGCGGCAATCCCGTTATCACAGGTGATGATAAGATCTATGCTGTCTTCCGCACATTTTCTTACAAGATCGTCATTGATACCGTATCCGTCCTTAAGCCTGTCGGGGATCGCATATGATACCATGCCTCCCGCTGCGGTGATACATTTTACAAGAATGAATGTCGAGGTAACTCCGTCGACATCATAGTCACCTATAATGCGGATCTTCTCTCCTTCATCTATGGCCGATATCAGTTCCGTGACAGCCTTATCCATATCCGGCAGCAGGAAGGGGTCGTGCAGGATATCCATGCCACCCTCAAGATACCTCCTTGCCTGTTCTATGTCTTCGGCTCCGCGGTTTCTTATCACCAGAGCACAAAGGGGATCTATGGAAAGTTCCTCGCCCCATTGCCTGAAGATTCCCGTGTTCTTTTCATTGTTGATCTTGATCCATTTTTCCATGTATAATCCGGCCCTTGCTGATTAATTAAAAAACGGGGACATTGGATTGTCCCCGTTGATAGTTAAACCATTAAGATCAGTTCTTTTCCTTTGCAGGGAATTTCTTGGACAAAATGATCCAGAATGCTCCTGCAAGACATACAGATGAATAGCATCCGCATCCGATTCCTACCATGAGAGGAAGAGCGAAATCCTTGATGCTTGATACTCCGAAGAAGTACAGGAGTGCTACCATCACGAATGTTGTGAGCGAAGTGAAAATGCTTCTTGAAAGGGTCTGGGTAACGCTCTTGTTCACTATGGGAAGCACATCTGCCTTGCCGGCATTTTTCATGTTTTCCCTTACACGGTCGAAAATGACGATCGTGGCATTGATCGAATAACCGACTATCGTCAGCATACAGGCCACGAACGTGTTGCTGACCGAAACTCTTGCCGCTGCATAGAAAGCAAGGACAACAAGAACGTCATGCATGAGGGCAAGGACTGATGAAACACCGAAACGGATGTCCTTGAATCTTACCCTTATATAGATGAGCATGCAGATGATCGCAACAATGACTGCGATGATGGTATCTCTCTTCATCTCATCCGAAATCGTAGAGGAAATGGTCTCCGTCGTGATGCTGGTACGGTTTACACCGAATTCGTTTGCAAGCATGTCCTCGAGTGAACTTCTGACAGCGGATGCGAGCGTTGAAGTCTTGAAGATGACTTCGTTGGAATTCTGAACGGTCTGAACCTGAACATTGCTTCCGGTAACAGCTGCGATCCTGGGCACGACCGTGTCATTAAGCTCCTGAAGTGTATAGCTGCGGTCGAAATCAACGGTTGTGGCGGTTCCGCCGACGAAATCAAGGGAATAATTGAGTGCTCCGTTACCCTTGGATGCATTCATTCCCATGAATCCGAATCCTGCGAGGATAACGATGACTGAAACAGCGATGAAGATTCCCTTCTTGCTGAGGAAATCGATCGTCTTCCTCTCCTTGCCTTTTCCGTAAAAAGCAACATCCCTTAATCCGAGAGCATAGAATGACTTCATTATCCACTTGGTGATGAAAAGAGCTGTGAACATCGATACAACGATACCGAGTGCAAGGGTCTGTGCAAAGCCCTTTACATTGGAAGGTCCGAGTATCATGAGCACGATCGCTGCAATGAGGGTCGTGACGTTACCGTCGATGATGGCGGAAAGAGCCTTTGCATAACCTGTATTGATGGCGCTCTCAACGCTGTCGCCCTTTCCGAGCTCTTCTCTGATACGGGCAAAAACAACGACATTGGCGTCGACTGCCATACCGATTGAAAGGATGATACCTGCAATTCCGGGAAGGGTCAGTGTAAGAACGTCATTAAATCCGATAAGGAGCAGCACGATAAGTGCGACATAAAGGCAAAGAGCGATTGCGGAAGCAAGTCCGGGAATGAAATAGATGATGATCATGAAGACCGCAACTATGGCAAGTCCGATAGCACCGGCCTTGAGTGAGGTATTGATGGCATCTATTCCGAGCTGTGCACCGACAACCTTGGAATGAAGCTCTTCAAGTTCAAGTGAAAGGCCACCGATCCTTATGGTAGATGCGAGATTCTCGGCTTCTTCATAAGTAAAGCTGCCGGTGATCGATGCGGAACCGTTTGCGATGACCTCATTGACCCTGGGTACACTCACGAATTGTCCGTCGTAGTAAATACCGATAGTCTGATATCCGTTCATCACGGCATTCTGTGTAGCCTGTGCGAACTTGGTGGTACCTTCGGGAGTAAGAGAAAGAGACACCGCATACTCAAGATTGTTCATGCTGTTGGTCTGTGACACGGCTCTTGCATCCGCAACATCTGTACCGGATATTACGATCGATCCGTCAGCCATGAGCTCGTCAATGCTCTTGTTAAGTACGGTAACATCGCCCTGTGTGGTGTAGTTGGGGTTTCCGTCTGCGTCTGTCTGAGAGATAAAATACAGAGCTCCGGGACGGCCGAGCTGTGCAAGAATAGCCTCGGCATCGGTGACACCGGGAATCTCGATAGCTATACGATTGGAGCCCTCCTGGTATACCTGAGCTTCAGTGGAGTAATTGGCAACTCTCTGCTGGAGCTTGTAAATGGTATCCGCCATGTCGGTCTCGGAAGGATTCTCCTCTCCGACAACCTGATACGTGATGCTGACACCACCTGCAAGATCAAGACCAAGCTTGATATCAGAGGCATTACCGGTGCCGTTTCCGTCATATCCCCAGATGTCCATATATCCTATTCCAACGGTAAGGAGCAGGACGATCAGGATTATGGCAAAAGCCTTACTTTTTTTCATGACCCAAAAATTCCTTTCAAATATAAGTACTTAAAAACCAAACAAAAAAATACTACTACCTATTAAAAGAAAAATCAATCCGAACAGGGTTATTCGGCAGTGTTTTCGTCTTTTCCGAATGCCTCGGCGCATTTAAGCATTATCGCACACTCCACCCTCTTTTTCTGCAGCTCGCATCCGACTTCATAGGAAGATGTGATGTCGCCGTGAAAATTGTAGGAATTGGCCGCACATCCACCGCTGCAGTAGAACTTGGCAAAACAATCCTTGCAGGCAGGCTTGGAATATACGTTGCATGCGGCAAATCTGTCCCTGATCTCGGGCTTTGTCACGCCTTCGTCGACATTTCCCATGAGGAATTTCTCGTTACCGACGAACTGATGGCAGGGATAAAGGTCTCCCCAGGGTGTCACGGCAAGGTATTCACAGCCCGCACCGCAGCCGGAAAGCCTCTTATATACACAGGGACCGCCGGAAAGATCTATCATGAAATGGAAGAAATTGAACGGTTTTCCGTCTTTTCTTCTTATAAGCATCTCATGAGCGAGCTTGTCATACTGATCCTTGAGGAAAGGAACATCCTCCATGGAGAGAGCGTAATCATCCTCAGGCTGGGCCACGACAGGCTCGACCGATATCTGCTCGAATCCCAGATCTGCAAGATGGAGCACGTCCTCGGAGAAGTCCTTATTGAACTTGGTATATGTACCCCTGACATAATAATTCATCTGGTTCCTGGACTCGGCTGCTTTGATGAACTTGGGGATAATGGTATCGTAACTGCCCTGTCCGCCTCTTGTGGGACGCATGCGGTCGTTGATCTCCTTGCGGCCGTCGATCGAGAGGACCATGTTGCTCATTTCCTTATTGGCAAATTCCTGAATATCGTCATTAAGGAGAATTCCGTTCGTAGTGAGTGTAAAGCGGAATTTCTTGTTATGCTCTTTTTCAAGGCTTCTTCCGTAGCGGACGATCTCCTTAACCACATCGAAATTAAGAGTGGGCTCACCGCCGAAGAAATCGACCTCGAGATTGACATGAGATCCGGATTCCCTGACCAGAAGATCCAGAGCCTTTTTGCCAACCTCAGCGCTCATCAGGCCTCTTTCGCCGTTATACTCACCCTCACTTGCAAAACAGTACTTGCAGGCAAGATTGCAGTCATGAGCTATATGAAGGCAGAGAGCCTTTACATAGCTTCCTCTTTCCTTGAACTTATCAATGTATGGCTCATATACATCCTTGGAAAAGAGCTTGCCCGCCTTGGCAAGTTCCATTATCTCCTCAACCGCTTCCCCGATCTCCTCATCCGAAGCAGACAGATCGCCTGCAACAAGCACGGCAGCCTTCATTGTGTCAACGTCGGTGACGCCACCGGCATAGATAGGCTCAACCACCTTGACGAGATCATACACGAGGTCATCAACAACATGAACTGCGCCGCTGTTGACATCCAGGACTATATTGTAACCTTCACTTTTGAACTGATGGATCATGAAAACTCCTTTGACATAATAAAGCAGTGTCATATTTCAGACACTGCTCCACTTATCCGGGACATAGCCCGGCCGTATATCAATACATCACTTCTTAAGCTGCTCGCAGGACTGGTTGCCTACGGTGCAGGAAGTCTTACAAGCAGACTGGCAAGAGGTCTGGCACTCACCGCATCCGCCCTTTACTGCTGATTCCTTGAGATCTCTTGTCTGAAGAGTCTGAATATGCTTCATGATTTCCTCCTAAACATGCGTAAAACGCATTAATTACATAAATTTATGGTACTTCTAAGAACCTTGTAGATAATAGCATAATAAGCCGAACTTGGCAAGTAAGTGTTTCCTGCGGATTTTTGCCGTCCGTGAAAGCATCCTGCCCGGGATCAGTCCTTCTTTGCCTCAACAGTGTCTGCCTTTTCACCGCTCTGGATCTCATTATCTTCCTCTTCTGCATCAGCTTCGGATTCAGCCTTCTTGGCTATTTCCTCCAGCGCGGATTCGGAAAGCGTTATCTCCACTTCAACTATGCGGTTCTGGTCAATTCCCGCTACCTTCAGCACGGTTCCGTCATCAAGGGTAACTTCCTCGCCGTCCTCCGGCATATGATCCAGGTGTTCTATGATGATGCCGCCTATGGAATCATATTCCTCGCTGGAAAGCGTAGTTCCGACCGCCTCGTTGAAGTCATCGATGCTCAGCGCACCCTCGACCACATATTTTCCGTCTTCCTGCTTCTTGATGAGTTCTTTTTCATCCTCATCGAATTCATCCCTTATCTCTCCGACAAGTTCCTCAAGCAGGTCCTCAAGGGTGATCATTCCCTCCATCGTGCCGTATTCGCTCAAGACAAATACGATGTTGAAGGTTTCTTTTCGCATCTGAGCGAGCAGATCCTGCGTTTTCTTGAATTCATGGGTAAAATACGCTTCACGCATTATGTCGCGTACTTTAAAGCTGTCATGATCATCAAGTCCGATGAATTCCTTCATGTTGATGACGCCGATGATATGTTCCTTTTCACCTTCATATACGGGAAGCCTTGTGTACATGCACTCACGGAAAACAGCGAGCACCTCGTCATAAGTACTTTCGACGTCTATGCACACCATGCGCACCTTGGGGATCATTATGTCCTTGGCAACATGATCGGTGAAATCGAAAAGATTATAGATCATCTCACGCTCTTCGGGCTCTATCTCGCCATCCTCGTGGCTTACATCGACATAGGTCTTGATGGCGTCCTCAGTGATGGCATCGGTCTTCTTGTCGGGATCCACTCTCATGATGAAGAGGATTATCTTGGAAATTCCGTCCACGATAAAGATGAGCGGCGTGAAGACCACCATAAGGGAGCTTATGATGATGCTGTAATACATTGCCATCTTGTCAGCCGAGACCGTGGCCCAGGTCTTGGGAACCACTTCTCCCACTATCAGGATAACAAAAGTAAGGATTCCGGTCATTATACCGACCGGCATGCCAAAATACTCTGTCGCGAGCATCGTGGAGATCGCGGATGCGGACAGATTAACGATATTATTGCCTATCAGCACTGTGCTGAGCATTTTGGAACCTTTTTCAAGGATGCGAAGAACTCTGGCGGCTTTCTTGTCGCCGTCATCAGCAAGGCTCCTCATCCGTGCCTTATTGCACGAAACGAAAGCCGTCTCCGCCGAAGAGAAAAAACCTGATAAGAATATTAGAATTATTAACGATACAACTTGTATGGGGCCGGGACTGTCCATATAAAGATTAAAAAATTCCTCCTATTACCGATAGCAGATTTACGGATGGCATCAAAACAGCCTTTCCGTATTTAGATATTGATATTACAGAAACTGATATGGTTTGTCAAATTACAGGGACCTCACGGACAGGACATCTGCGATAAACGCTCGGTTAAGCATCATCCGACCATGATGTTGGGAGCCGTGACGGAGCGGTCGCAATACGGGCACACTCCGGTGGCTCCTGCCCTGATCTTGAGTCCCGCGCCGCATCCCGGACAGGACAAGCCCACAAAAGGACGATCCGTGACAGGATTTGCGGGATTATAGCGGTCGGTCAGGATGAATCTGTCACCCTGGGCATCATAGACAAGATTGATCAGGATCTTCTTTTTCTCGGCGTAATTCTTCATGCGCATGAGCTTTAAAGGTGTGGTATTAAGATAACCCGCAACCTCACTGACAGGCACGGAACCGTCCGAATCGGCCCTGAACACATTATCGAGAGCCTTGAGCCTTGTGATGTATACCATAGTCTTGATATAGTTCATCGAAAGTGCTGCCGCGATCAGGGTAAATATGATGAAAACGGGTACAGTATTGACGTCTCCGTATTCCACGGCAGTACCTACAAATACAAAGATGCTCGTAAAAGAAAAAACCGCAATAACGGACCATATTCCTAACTGTATATATATTTTGGTCATGTTAATGTACATTCTGGCTCTCCGATCTCATATAAGTTCCGCAGTGCTGGCATCTGGCACCGCCGTTCATCCTCATGTTTATGGAAGCTCCGCAGTTGGGGCAGTCCACGCTTATGAAGTCCCCTTCCGTCTCAGGCTTCATGATGATCATCGCACCTTCCCAGCCGTAGGTTATATTGCGGAATATGTTTTTCTCGGTAAGAACTCTTATATCACTTCTGACCTTCTGAACGGAGAATCCCGTAAGTCTTGAGAACACCTCATAGGAAACCATTCCGTCATGATCTTCTTCAAAGATCCGGTCATATTTCTCCGCACGATACATCCTGCGGATCAGCAGAGCCGGAGGAACGGTAAGCGCCGTGGCTACTCCCCCGAACAATATGAGTGCCATCGATCCCGCCACCAGATATTCGACGCCTTCGTCCAGACTCCTAAAAGAAAAGATCAGGAAAAGGATCGTGATGAACCACACAACGGATCCGATCAGTATCAAAATTGTGCATACGGCCTTGGTAGAGCCAATCTTAAGTTTATTCAGGTACATTTCTTCTCCCGGTGAACAAGGGGACGGTTCTTGTGTTCACTTTAAAGTGCTAAAGCAACGTCTCCTTTACTTTCATTGTTTCAATTAAAAATAATATATCATACCACTGCGAATGCATAAAAAGGTCGTCACAGATCGAGGTCAACGGATTTTTCGTAGGCATTATTGAAGGTATCGATTATCTTCCTGCCCATGGTGCTGCCTGCATCGCAAGCATAAAAAGGTGAATCCGTGAGATGGAACGGCTTGCCGTCGATGTCATAGGATATATTGACGAAAAATACGCAGTTGTCCATCACGACTATAAGTTCATTGCGATAGAAATTGTAGAATCTTAATACATCATGATAATTGATGCCGCATTCATCCAGAATATCCAGAGCATCATTAACCGAGTTTTCCAGTGCAGTCTTGAAATTCCTTTTTTTCTGAGCGGCATTCAGAAGACTCTCATCAGCCTGCGGGCTAAAGCTCAGGATGCGCATCTCAAAATCCGAATTTTTGATCTTCTCGGAAATACTTTTGAAATAAGTTATGTTTGAACGGTCGAATATCTTCTTGTTCTTTCTTCCGTATACCAGGAGTCTCTTTTTGACTGTACGCAAAACAAATGAATAAAAATCATGAGTCTCAAAACCGTGCTCAAAGTACAATACCCTTTCGTCCTCATTGATAAGGCGGAGGTTCTTGGTCAGCATGAACTTGATGTCACTGATGGAATCAACGTCATAATACTTGCTGTCGGAAAGGATGCTCTGCGTCTCCTCATTATATGCGGGAAACATTTTCTCAAATTCCTCAAGCACGGCAGATTTGTCCAGGTCATGCTGGTCAGCTATCGCCGAGACTATATCACGCATGTTTTCTTTGCTGAAATCCTTAACCTGCAGATGCTCGAACGGAGTCATCTTAAGATCCGCATAAATATCGGCGGAATCAAAGAAGACAGGAAATACGGGCTTCCCGCCCGATGCGAAGAATCCAAGTTCATAATTGATCCAGGGATTGGCGATGTTATCCCTGGTAAGGAAAATGACGGACATCCCGGCATCTTTCATTGCGCTCTCTATATCCGTAAAAAAAGACGATCCCTGCTTGATGTCATTGCTTATCCAGGCAATATCGTCATCCTTTGTCATGCCGCTTATAAAATTCCTGAATGAAACAGCCAGTTTGTTACTGAGTGATTTAGACCAGGAAAGAAAGATCATATGCACACCTGCCTTTTAATGGAGATTTTAACATAAGGATATTATACATCAAAAAGGCCTCCGCATCTAAGCGGAGGCCAAAAAATCTTCTGTCAGAGTCCATGCCATGACCGTGTAGAGCGTCCCGTCTCAGTGATCATGCATTGGAATACTGGGCGGTATACAGATCATAGTAGAAACCGCGGGACTCAAGAAGCGATTCATGTGTTCCGGTCTCGATAACGTGACCGTCCTTCATGACAAGGATAAGATCCGCTTCCTTGATGGTGGAGAGTCTGTGTGCGACTATGAAGCTTGTACGTCCCTTCATGAGTTTGGCAAAGGCGCTCTGGATCTTGAGCTCGGTTCTGGTATCGATGGAACTGGTAGCTTCGTCAAGAATGAGCATGGGAGGAAGGGCGAGCATAACTCTTGAAATGCAGAGAAGCTGCTTCTGACCCTGTGAGAGTCCCTCTCCGTCCTCACCGATGAGAGTCTGATATCCGTTCTCCAGTCTTTTGATAAATCCGTGGGCATGAGATGCCTTTGCAGCAGAGATGACATCTTCATCACTTGCATCCGGTCTTCCCATGCGGATATTGTCCATGATCGTTCCGGACTTAAGCCAGGTCTCCTGAAGGACCATTCCGTAGCAGTTTCTGAGATCTTTTCTTGATATCTCCCTGATGTCTCTTCCGTCGATCCTGATGCGTCCTTTGTCGGGCTCATAGAATCTCATCAGAAGATTGATTATCGTGGTCTTGCCGCATCCGGTGGGTCCGACGATCGCTATTCTCTGACCGCTGGAAACATTCACGTTCAGATTCTCGATAAGAGGCTTTTCGGGAACATAACTGAAATACACGCCATCTATCTCAACATTACCGGTGACGCTGTCCTTGGCAACAGGCTCACTTGCTTCGGCGATCACGCTCTTTTCATCGATCAGATCAAAGATCCTTCCCGCACATACAAGTGCATTCTGGAACTCCGTCACGACTCCCGAGATCTCGTTAAAAGGTTTGGTATACTGGCTTGCATATCCGAGGAAAGCGGTAAGGCCTCCGACGGAAATGCCTCCGTTTATCGAATAGATCGCACCTCCGACTCCCACAAGGGCGTATACGCAGGAATTGACGAACCTCGTCGAAGGATTTGTAAGACTTGATATGAAGATAGCCTTGAGCGATGCATCACAAAGCCTGTCATCAGCCTTGTTGAAACTCTCTATGGCCTCTTCCTCATGAGAAAAGATCCTGACAGTCTTCTGTGAAGAGATCATCTCCTCGGAAAGTTCTGTAAGAACTCCCCTTGCTTCAGACTGGGCCTTGAACATCGAGTGTGACCTTGTTGCGATGAATCTTGCAACCACAAGCGATAAAGGAGTGATCAGCACCACCAGAAGCGCAATCAGGGGATTGAGTCTCAGCATGAAGATGAGCGTTCCGATTATCGTCATCACTCCGGTGAAAAGCTGGGTAAAGCCCATCAGCAGTCCGTCCGCAAATGTATCGGCATCTGTGATCATGCGGCTGAGTATGTCTCCGGTCCTGTGCGAATCCAGATAGGAAATGGATAATTCCTGTATCTTCTTCATCGCATCATTTCTGATGTCGCGTACCACATTATAAGTGATATGGTTTCCGAGCCTGCTCATCAGATACTGGAAAAAAGCGGAAATAAGTGCCGCAATGCCCACCTTCATGGCAGCAGCGATCACCTCGTCCATCTTGATAAGACCCGGGCCGGGAGTCAGAAGATCCACCGCTCTTCCGGTCAGCACGGGAATATAAAGTGAAAATGCTACGGATACAGCAGCAAAAACAAGCACAAGGACCCCCGCAGGGATATACCTTCTGATATACGCAAAAAGCCTCTTTATTGTGTTTTTGCTGTTAGTATTTTTCATGAAATCTTATAAGCAGACAAACCGTGAAATCGTCACTCTGTTTGCTATGGAGCACTAACAGGTGAACGCAGGAACCGTCCCCCCCCGTTCACCACTCCCGGTTACAGGGATGCAATGTCATCCTGAGACACGACCCTGATGCCGGCTCTTGTAAGTGCTGCCTGCGCGGTCTTGTGATCATTTACACGGAATACCATGTATGCCTTGCTTCCCGAGTTCTCGGCAGAAAGTGCATACATATATTCGAGATTGATATTCTCATCCGCAAAAACCTTAAGGATCATGCTGAGTCCGCCGGGTATGTCGGGGATCTCCGCAACGACAACGCTGGTAAGCTTATTGATATACCCGCCATCCTTAAGGACGGTTGTTGCCTCGTAAACATCATCCACGATGATCCTGACAATGCCGAAGCCTTCGGTCTCCGCAAGGGAGATACCTCTCATGTTGATCCCGCGCTCAGCCAGTATTTCTGACATCTCGCACATCTTGCCGGGCTTGTTTTCCAAAAAGATAGAGATCTGTTTAACGCTCATGACTAACCTCCTTATCAGATTTTCCTCTTGTCGATGACACGAACGGCTTTTCCTTCACTTCTGGCAATGGTCTGAGGTGCCACAAGTGTTACCTTAGCCTTTATTCCAAGCATATTTACAAGGCCCGACATCAGTTCATTCTGAGCCTTTGTGATATCCGAAACATTATCAGTGAACATCTCGGGAGTCATCTCCACCTGGATGTCAAATGTATCGGTGTTGTTGACACGGTCAACGATTATCTGGTAGTTAGCCTGATATCCGTGCTCAAGAAGAACCGTCTCGATCTGTGAAGGGAATACATTGACTCCGCGGATGATGAGCATGTCATCGCTTCTTCCCATGGGCTTTGCCATTCTGATGAATGTTCTTCCGCAGCTGCACTTTTCCCTGGTGAGCCTGCAGATATCCTTGGTGCGGTATCTCATCATGGGGAAAGCTTTCTTGTCGATGGCAGTGAAAACAAGTTCTCCTGTCGATCCGTCGGGAAGAACCTCAAGGGTATCGGGATCGATTATCTCGGCAATGAAGTGATCCTCATTGATATGCATGCCGTGCTGCTCGCTGCACTCATATGCAACACCGGGGCCGGAAAGCTCGGTAAGTCCGTAGATGTCATATGCCTTGATCCCGAGAGTTGCCTCGATGTTCTTTCTCATCTCCTCACTCCATGCCTCGGCACCGAATATGCCGGCCTTCAGAGGAATATCATCGGGACCGAGTCCCATTTCCACCATGGTCTCTCCGAGATATGCGGCATAGGAAGGAGTACAGCAAATGACGGATGCATTAAGATCACGGATGAACATGATCTGACGCTCGGTATTACCTGATGACATGGGCACGGTCATGCATCCGACCTTCTGGCTTCCGCCGTGAAGTCCGAGACCACCCGTAAACAGGCCGTAACCGTATGATACCTGGACAACATCCTCATCAGTTGCACCGGCTGCAACAAGCGCTCTTGCACAGCAGGTCTCCCACATATCGAGATCTTCCTGGGAGTAATATGCAATAACTCTCTTTCCTGTGGTTCCGGATGTTGAATGTATCCTTACAACATCCTTTCTGGGTACTCCGAGAAGTCCGTCGGGATATGTCTCCCTGAGATCTGTCTTGGACATGAAAGGAAGCTTGTGAAGATCCTCAATCGATTTAATGTCGTCAGGAGTGACTCCTGCTTTTTCCATCTTCTTGCGGTAATACGGAACATTGTCCCAGACATGCCTGACCTGTTCCACAAGCTTTTCGTTCTGGATCTTTGTGATCTCTTCCCTGGAAGCACATTCTGCTTCCTGCTGATAATACCTTTCCATCTGTTTTCTCCTGAATCTCTGATATTTATGCGTTCTTGCCGAGTTCAAATGCTTTCTTGTTCATTTCGAGGAACTTGGCGGGAACAATGGCTTCCATTGCCTTCATCCAAGCCTCTTCGGGCATGTCAAAATAATGAGACAGTCTTCCCATGAGGACGATGTTAACGGCCTTGGAAGAGCCGGCTTCTTCAGCAAGTGCAAGGCAGTCAAGTGCATCAACCTTTGCACCGGAGGCCTTCATCTTCTCAACAAGCTCCTCGGGATACTGCATGGCTCCGGTAATGACGGGCATGGGATCTATCTGCTGGATGTTCGTAACGATCTGGCCGTCTTTTTTCAGGAAAGGAAGCCATCTGGCTGCCTCGAGAAGTTCGAACGACACGATGACATCCGCCTCACCTTTATCGATAACGGGAGAAAAAACATGCTCCCCGTATCTTACATAAGTAACGACGCTTCCGCCTCTCTGGCTCATTCCGTGAACTTCGGAAACCTTTACGTCATATCCCTCATCAAGAAGGAGACGTCCGAGAAGCTTGCTTGCAAGGAGCGAACCCTGTCCTCCGACTCCTACTATCATCACATTCCTGGTATTCATCTTCAATCCTCCTTCTGGCAGGACTCAAAAGCGCCTACCGGGCAAAGCTGTTCACATATTCCGCAGCCCACGCAGAGAGTGTTGTCAATATGGGCCTTTCCATCCTTCATGGATATAGCGGGACATCCGATCTTCATGCAGGATTTGCATCCGACACACTTATCCCTGTTAACCTTAAGAGGAGGATTATGCTTTACATTCTTGAGAAGTGCACAGGGCCTTCTTGAGATGATGACTGAAGGTGCCTTTACCGCAAGTTCTTCCTTGATTGCTTCATCGCATGCCTTCAGATCATAAGGATCGACAACTCTTACGCGCTCGAATCCCATCGAACGGCAAAGAGCCTCGAGGTCGATCTTTCCTGCGGGATCACCCTTGATATTAAGGCCGGTCGTGGGATTCTGCTGATGTCCGGTCATTCCGGTGATGGAGTTGTCAAGAATGATGACCGTGGAATCGGACTGGTTGTAAGCAATGTTTGCAAGACCGGTCATGCCCGAGTGCATGAAGGTTGAATCGCCGATGACCGCGACGGTCTTGCCTTCGTTCTCACCACCTCCGGCTTTGTTAAATCCGTGGATCGCACTTACGGAAGCTCCCATGCAGAGAGTCATGTCCATAGCGGAAAGCGGAGCAACCGCACCGAGGGTATAGCATCCTATGTCGCCGAGAACGGTGCACTTATTCTTGCTGAGCGTGTAGAACAGACCTCTGTGAGGGCATCCTGCACACATTACGGGAGGTCTGTTAGGTATCTCATCGGATATGGCAACAGATGCTTCTCCTTCGTATTCTTTTCCGGTAACGATCGGTGAAAGATACTTTTTAAGAAGATTCTGGGAAAATTCACCGCAGATAGGAAGAACATCTTTTCCGTATACGGAAAGTCCCAGCGCCCTGCAATGTGTCTCGATGATGGGATCAAGCTCCTCAGCGACTATGAGTGTATCCACCTTGGAAGCAAAATCCTTGATCAGCTTCACAGGAAGAGGATTGACCATTCCGAGCTTAAGAACCGAAACGCTGTTTCCGAATGCTTCCCTTACATACTGATAGGTAGTTGAACAGGTGATGATACCAATGTGCTTGCCTGTCTCAGAGGCATCTCTCATCTCGACTCTGTTAAAAGAGGCCGTCTCTGCAAGCTCGCGGAGCTTTGCGGTTCTTTCCTCAACGAAAGGATGACGCCTGATGGCATTTCCGGGCATCATGACGTTCTTGGGAATATTCTTCTCGTAAGGCTTTCTTGCGATCTGTGCTCTTTCGCCAAGTTCAACAACAGACTGGGAATGTGCGACTCTCGTGCACATCTTAACGATCACGGGAGTGTCGTATTCTTCGGAAAGATCATATGCAAGCTTTACGAAATTAAGAGCTTCCTCGGAATCCGAAGGCTCAAGCATGGGCACTTTTGATGCGATCGCATGATGCCTGGAATCCTGCTCGTTCTGTGATGAGTGCATTCCCGCATCATCTGCGACACAGATCACGATACCGCCGTTAACACCGGTATATGACATGGTGTAAAGAGGATCCGCCGCAACGTTTAATCCTACATGCTTCATTCCGCAATAGCTGCGTGCACCGGCAAGAGATGCACCGAAAGCAGCTTCCATTGCAACCTTTTCATTGGGAGCCCACTCACAGTAGATCTCGTCATACTTTACCGCCTCTTCCGTTACCTCCGTGCTGGGTGTACCCGGATAACTGGAAACAAAACTGCATCCGGCCTCATACAGGCCGCGAGCAAAAGCCTTATTTCCGAGCATCAACTCCTTCATGTCAAATACCTCCTGAAATCATCTGAATCTGATATCTTAACCTTACCGGTACATATCCTGTCTATTATAAACTATTGAGCCTTCTTCTCAAACTGGGAATAATAGATCTCTTCGTAGACCTCACAGTTTTCGAGCAGCTCCTCATGGGTTCCGATGCCGACCGCTTTTCCGTCATCAAGCACTATGATCATGTCTGCATTCATGACGGATGATGCTCTCTGGGACACTATGAAGACCGTTGCATCCTCGATCCTTGCTATCTCTTCGCGTATGCTCTTTTCCGTCAGGAAATCCAGAGCCGAAGTAGAGTCATCAAGTATCAGTATCTTGGGCTTTCTCACAAGTGCCCTTGCTATGGTAAGACGCTGCCTCTGACCTCCCGAGAAGTTCTTGCCGTTTTGAAGCACCTCCGCATCGAGGCCACCCTTATCCGCAACAAAATCATATGCCTGTGCCTTCTTAAGGCACTCCGTCATCTCCTCGTCCGTTGCGCTGCCGTTACCGATCTGCATGTTGGAACGGATCGAGCCCTTAAAAAGAACTGCTTTCTGCGGAACAACCCCTATCCTGTCCCTGAGATCCGATACATCCGAATCCGAAACATCTTTTCCGAAAACGGATACCTTACCCTCGGAAGCTTCATACATGCGGGGGATCAGGTTAACGAGCGAACTTTTTCCGGAGCCCGTACCTCCGATTATACCGACTGTCATTCCCTTTTTTACCGAAAAAGAAATATCACTGAGAGCATCTTCGGAGCCCTTTGAATACCTCAGGGACACATGATCGAATACCACGATATCATCTGTGAACGTGGGGACGGTTCCTTCGTTCACTTTTTCCCCGTCACCGTCAGCAGCCTGCCCGTCAGAAACCTCTGCAAGCCTTCCGTCATCTGTCTTCCCGTCAACCGGCTTATCATCTTCCGCTTTTCCCTCATAAAGAATCGAGCTGACTCTCTGTGCGGATGCAAGGGACTTGGTGATCGTCACGATGAGATTGGTGAGTTTGAGAAGTTCAACCAGGATCTGACTCATGTAATTGAGGATGGCAACTGCCTGACCCTGAGTGATGACGCCGATGTTAACTCTTAAGGCTCCCTTATAGATAAGGAACATCGTTGCGGCGTTCACTATAATGAATGTCAGAGGATTGGTGAGAGCCGTGAAATTCGATGCTTTGATCTGTTCTTTTTTCAGGGCATCGTTCCTTGTGACAAATGCTTTCTTTTCATCATCCTGAAGATTAAAAGCCCTGATCACCCTGACGCCCGTAAGGTTCTCCCTCGAAGAGAGCATCACCTTGTCGAGCAGGCCCTGAACCTTTAAAAACATCGGAATGCTCACACGTGTGATCCCGATGACGACAAAAGCAAGGATAGGAACAGCCACACAGAAAACAAGTGCAGACGGAACATCGATTGTAAATGCCATTATCATTGCACCGAACACAATGATGGGACTTCTGAGGAGAAGCCTCAGAGACATGTTGATCCCGGTCTGCACCTGGTTGATGTCGGAAGTCATTCTGGTGATTAGCGTCGAGGTTCCGTTGCGGTCGACGTCACGTGCTTCCATTCCCATGATATGGGCAAAGAGGTTTTTCCGAAGCATTCCCGAGACGCCGACAGCGGCCTTGGCCGCAAAATACTGAGCGGTGATGGCAACCGCAAGTCCCGCAGCGGCAAGAAGGACCAGAACACCGCCCTTTTTCAGAATATACGCATTGTCACCGTTAACGATTCCGGTATCGATGATGTCTGCCATCACAAGAGGAACGATCAGTTCGAAGCAGGCTTCGGTCAACTTAAAAAAAGGAGCAAAGAATGCCTCTTTCTTATAGTTTTTTAGCCATGACAAAACTGTCTTCATAAATTCCTCTTAACGTTAATTCCGTAGATATAAAAACTCTCTGTCAGAATGGATTTCTTTCAGGAAAGCTTTTCGCAGACACATAGAGCGTAGCCTTCCGGTGAATTATTCTCACTCCATATGTAATATCTGGACAAGCCTTTACTGATATCGGAAAAATCTCTCTGGAGCGCCGGAACAAGTCCGCCTCCTTCGCATTTTCCCCAGGCTTCCTTCCTCGCCCAAAACGTGAAGAACAGATCCGGATCCCTGTGGATCAGTGCGGATTCTATTTCAGTGAAAAACCTGCATGATATCTTTTCGGTATTGATCTCTTTTCTTTCCTGGATGTCGATGCCGACTTCATAATACGAAAGAGCCAGCACAACATACCTTCCCGAATGCGAGATTGAAATGAAAGGAATACCAAGCGCATCTGCGGGGATCTTCTGCCCCGGTTCAAGATACGGCTTTCCGCTGTTTTCAATGCTGTATGCGAGCTTTATTGCTTCACCGTTCCTTTCGAGGATCCTTACAGCCTCCTCGGCATCAAGAGAAATTGGGATTCCCTTGGCAGCTCTCGAAACATCCTCAACATATCCTCTTGCCGCAAGCTGGAGAACAAGCCCGACACCCAGTGCAGACCCGCGGGAAGAAAAGCTCTTGCAGCGGTCTGCCTTGGAGCGCCTGTAATCATCGATGAGATCGCGGGCTCTTAAAGACAGTTCTTCTCCCGCTTTTTCATCCTGAAGTTTTTCGACATCAAGAAGATATATTCTCATTTACTTTAGAAACAGGGGGAAACAGCGGAACCATTCCCCTGTTTTGCTTTATTCTTCAACAAGCGATCAGGGGACGATTATTCGTCCTCCTGTTCGCCAACACACTTTAAGTGGAGTTCTTCAAGCTGGCGGTCCGAAACAGTGGAAGGAGCATCCATCATCACATCCTGTGCATTCTTGTTCATGGGGAAGGTGATGACTTCACGGATGGACTCTTCTCCGGTAAGGAGCATGATCATTCGGTCAACTCCGGGAGCTGCACCTGCGTGAGGAGGTGCACCGTAGGTAAATGCGTTGTACATTGCAGGGAACTTTGCCTTGACCTCAGCCTCGCCGAGACGGACAAGTTCGAATGCCTTGACCATGATCTCGGGATCGTGGTTTCTGACTGCTCCCGATGCAGATTCATATCCGTTGATGACAAGGTCATACTGGTTAGCCATTATGTCGAGAGGATCCATCTCTCCTCTTTCTGCTTTTTCAAGAGTCTCAAGTCCTCCGACAGGCATTGAGAAAGGATTGTGGCAGAATTCAAGTTCTCCGGACTCTTCTCCTATCTCATACATAGGGAAATCAACGATCCAGCAGAACTGGTACTGCTCCTTGTCCATATGCTCAGGACAGAGATCTCCGAGCTTGGTACGAAGAACACCTGCGGTCTTAAGAGCTGCTGCTTTAGGACCTGCAGCGAGACCTACGAAGCATCCCTTCTCAAGATTCATCTTGCTGATAACCTCATCCTTGATGGGCTGAAGGAATTTTGCGATACCGCCGACTATCTCGCCGTTTTCATCAAGTCTGAACCAGCAGGTCTTTCTTGCGGTCTGCACTTCGACATCCGCAACAAGCTGGTCGATCTGCTTTCTGGTTGCGTTGAAGCCGGTAACTACAACAGCCTCGATGGACTGACCCTTGAAAGGGTCAAAATCTATTCCGCCGAGGACATCGGTCACATCTGTAAGTTCAAGGTCAATACGAAGGTCGGGCTTATCGGAACCATACTTTTCCATAGCCTCTCTAAAAGGAATTCTTCTGAAAGGTGCGGGAGTGATACGGTCATAGATTCCGTATTTTTCGAAAACGGGAACAAGTACCTTCTCGAGTACGCCGAGAACATCATCCTGGGATGCGAATGCCATCTCCATATCCATCTGATAGAACTCACCGGGAGTACGGTCGCCTCTTGCATCCTCATCTCTGAAGCAGGGTGCGATCTGGAAGTAACGGTCGAATCCCGAGGTCATCAGGAGCTGCTTGAACTGCTGGGGTGCCTGAGGAAGTGCATAAAACTTGCCCGGATGTTTTCTTGCGGGAACAAGGTAATCTCTTGCGCCTTCAGGTGATGATGCGGTGAGGATGGGAGTCGTGATCTCGAGGAATCCCTCTTCTGTCATCAGCTTTCTGAGTTCCGCAACAACGTTACATCTGAGAACTATGTTCTTCTTAACCTCAGGATTTCTGAGATCAAGATATCTGTACTTAAGTCTGGTTGCTTCGTCAGCTTCTTTTGATCTGTTGATCTCAAAAGGAAGCTCTGAATTTCTGTTCTTTCCGAGAACCTTGACGGAATCAGGAACAACCTCTATATCTCCGGTAGGGATCTTGTCGTTCTTGTTGCTCCTGATCCTTACTTTACCGGTGATCTGAACGGTGGATTCCTTGGTGATGCCCTTGAATGCGGAAACCATGTCCTCAGTCTCTGCAACGAGCTGGGTTGTTCCGTAGAAGTCTCTTAAGATGATAAAGGAAAGATTTCCTCCGACCTCCCTGACATTCTCAACCCATCCGCAAAGAGTTACTTCTTTGTTTTCATCGGCTGCTCTAAGTTCTCCGCAGTTATGTGTTCTGGACTGTATCATTTCAGTGCCTCCTTGTAGAAGTCCTCAAACTCCGTATATCCGGCTTTTTCAAGCTGTTCTTTCTGGAACTTCTTATTCTTGTTCATTCTTACGGTAAGGATCTTCTTACCGGTCTTTCTTTCTTCGGCAGCCTTAGCAAGTATCTCACTGAGGCGGTCACCCGAGATTCCTTTTTCGATCAGATAAGCCTTGCCGTCTCCGCTTCCGGGAACTTTGAAACCTTTTTCGGTGAGCAGAAGAACGATCCTCTCAAAACCGATGGAGAAACCGCATGCAGGCACGCTCTGACCGGTGAACTTGCCGACCATCTCATCATACCTTCCTCCACCGCCGCAGCTTCCGCCGAACTCGGGAATAGCTATCTCAAAGATAGTTCCGGTGTAGTAGGACATTCCTCTTACAAGAGTGGGATCGAAGACCATCTTAAAATCAGCCTGCTTTGAGCTTTCAACTGCAGTGATTATCTCTTCGAGATTGGTCACGGAATCTTTGGCAAGTTCCTCACCTACGGTATCCATGATGCTTCCAAGGGACGCTTCTCCGTTAACGGCTTTGTTCAGAAGATCAACATACTTATCAACCACATCAGCAGCGTATCCGTTCTCAAGAAGCTCATTCTTAACGCCATCAATTCCGATCTTATCCATCTTGTCGATCGTGATGAACACGGAATCATAATCGCTCTCGGCAAATCCCGCCCACTGAGCCATGGCCTTAAGGAGCCTTCTGTCGTTGATCCTTATCTCGAATCCCGCAAAATCAAGTTTTCCGAGAGTTGTCGTAGTAGCAAGGATAAGTTCAATCTCCGCAAGATTATCAGCTTCACCCAGGATATCGATGTCGCACTGCATGAACTGTCTGTAACGGCCTCTCTGGGGACGATCGGCTCTCCATACATTTCCCATCTGAAGTGCCTTAAAAGGAGCGGGAAGAACCGATGAATTGTTGGAATAATACCTTACAAGCGGAACGGTAAGATCATATCTGAGACCGGAATCCACAAGATCGTCCTGAGTCTTAGCGGTTTCAAGATTAAGCTTCTCTCCTCTTTTAAGGATTCTGAAGATAAGCTTCTCATTGTCGCCGCCCGACTTGGATGTCAGATTTTCTATGGTCTCCACGCAGGGAGTCTCGATCCTTGTAAAGCCGAATCCGGCATATGTCTCACTGATGACTCTCTGGACATATTCCCGGATTGCCATCTCCTCGGGAAGTATATCTTTCATGCCCGTAACGGGCTTCTTATTAAGTGCCATATGAACCTCTCCTAAAAAAATCTATAATCTTATGAATATTAGCACAAAACCACTGTTCATGCAATTAAACATGGGGTAAACAGTGGGATGGTTCCGCAATTTTATTCAATAGCAAAAAAAATTGAACGGGATGTTGCAAAGTATTGGAAAGACGGAACTTTGGAAAAGAACATTGGAACGCATCCCGCAGTCTCAAGGAATCCATTGAGATTAATAAGAATCACGAGTATTATGTTAGTGACATAAAGATACATGTATTTGAGATATCACGGCTGTCTGAAAAACAGATATATAATGGAGAAAGCATCAGAGAAAATGAATATTTCCACACCTGAATTTGAACATCTATTGAGTGAGGCAGGATACAAACCTCCTGCAATGGCATAAGGCATATAGTCGAATTAATAGTAAAAAACTCCCCGGGAGGTACTAATGGAAAAACTGATATATGGAGCAACGGATGTATATTATGTCGGATTGGAGGAAGAGGATAAATGTCCGAACTGCGGAGGAGAACTCCGTGCCATTCCGTTTTTCGCCGGGGATGTTTCCTGCGAACACAAAAAGCTTGAACGCAGCGTAATGGACGATAAAAAGATCACCACCGAAACATACGGCAACTGGGTAAAATGCTGGGGCGGATATTGCTCGCACTGTGCGGAGAGCTTTCATAACAATTCCGACAGACTTAAGATGAACGCATTAAACAGTCTGAAGAAACTCTGTATTTTCCTGTTCATTTCCATCGCAAGTTATCTTGCACTGGTTTTGACCGAGATCAAGCTTTTCCAGCTTCCGCTCTTCATCGGACTGTTCGGAGTATTTCCGTTTACGCTAATGACTCTGGGAGACCTTGGCTCATATCTTTCAAGAAAACCATATGTCGAGCCCACCGCGGAAGAGCTTGAAGACAACATTATCAGCGCATGTAACGGCAGAATGAACCGCGAAATGGTAAGAGGAATGCTCGGAAAAGATATGTTTTTCAAGCCTGAAGATGTTTTAATAGAAGAAAGTTCAGAAGAAGAAAGCTCACAAGAATAGAAAAGCAAAAAATCCCCATCTGCAAGTAAGCAGATGGGGATTTTGGGGCTACAATCATATTTATTTAACAGCTTAAACCGCTACCCTGTTTTACCCGCGAAGCCTTCCCATGAAGGACTTAAGTCTCTCATCATCAGAACCGAATATCTCATCGGGCGTTCCTTCAGCCCTTATGACTCCGTGTTCCATGAAGATCATACGGTCTGAGACCTCTCTTGCAAAGTTCATCTCGTGCGTGACGATTATCATCGTCATGTGCATCGCCGCAAGATCCCTGATAACCTTCAGTACTTCACCGGTAAGTTCCGGATCGAGTGCAGATGTGGGTTCATCGAAAAACAATACTTTGGGTTCAAGAGCCAGCGCCCTTGCTATCGAGACTCTCTGCTGCTGACCGCCCGATAACTGGCAGGGATAGCTCTTCGCCTTATCGGAAAGTCCGAGTTTTTCGAGGCACTCCAGTGCCTTTTTCTCAGCTTCATCCTTACTCTTTCCCGCAATCATCTGCGGCTCCATTACATTCTTAAGAACCGAATAATGAGGGAAAAGATTAAAATTCTGGAACACAAGCCCGAAGGTCTTTCTAATTTCCTTAAGCTCCGCATGCGAGGCATAGACAACCTTTCCACCTTCTTCCTTAGCGGCGCTTTTCCCCGCAAAAGAAAGAGAACCTCCGTCCATGGTCTCCAGCATGCAGCAGCATCTTAAAAGAGTTGATTTACCGGAACCGGAAGGACCGATGACTGAAACAACTTCGCCTTCATTAACGGACAAGGTGATACCCCCCAGTATCTCCTCTCCGTCAAAAGACTTTCTGCAGTTTTCAGCTCTTACAAGTTCCATACAATATTCCTTAGGTGAACGACAGAACCGTCCCCTTGTTCTTCCTTGGGTGAACGGCGGAACCGTCCCCTTGTTCACCTGTTTTAAATCCTGTAATAATCGTAGTGCTTCTCAACCTTCTTGCACACATGAGCCACCAGCAGGTTGAAGATATAATAAAACAAACCGGCAGCCATGAGTGGTGCAAGACTTGCTTCACTTGCAGCGATCTGCTTGGCCATCGTGAACATCTCCGCAGTAGCTATCGCAAAAGAAAGGGATGTATCCTTTACAAGAGTGATGATCTCATTGGTCATCGAAGGAAGCACCCTCTTGAACATCTGGGGCATTATGATCTTCACAAATGTCTGTGTTCTGGAGTATCCGAGAATCTGGGCCGCCTCATACTGTCCTTTTGGAACCGACTGTATACCGGATCTGTAGATCTCGGCAAAATACGCCGCATAGTTAAGTGAGAAAGCAATGATGACAGCCACGAATCTGTAATCCGAGGTGACGCTTATGCCAAATCCGTAATACGGGAGGAAATAGATCACGATGATCTGAAGCATTAGAGGCGTTCCCCTCATGACAGACACGTATGCTCCCGCAATAATGGAAACAAGCTTTGATCTGCTCATCCTGGCAAGAGATACAGGCAGACCGAGAGGTATGGAGAATAACAGTGTCAGTAAAAAGATCGACACCGTTACTCCCATTCCGCTCATAAGTTTTGAAAAGATTATCCCTAATGACATGTCAAAACGATCAATCGCCTATGCAAAGTGACTCGGGAATACCGAAATCGGCGTAATTCTGTGCGATGCGGTCAATGGTTCCGTCTGCAGCCATCTCGTTCAGAGTCTGCTGAACCTGATCGCGAAGCTCGGTATTTCCAAGCTTGAAGCCTACAGCATACTGCTCAGTAGCAAGCTGCTCGTCAAGGATCACGTATCCGCCGTCACCCTGGGAAATAAGATACTGTGCAACACCGATGTCGATGCAGATCGCATCAAGAACTCCCTGCTTGAGATCAAGGAATGCGGTGTTGTAATCACCATACTGGGTAAGGCTTGCAAAGGTCGAAGCAAGAATTGATGAATCAGACTCAAGAGCAGCAAGTGCGGAAGAATCCTTCTGTACTCCCACATTCTTGCCTTCAAGATCTGCAAGAGAACCGATGCCGCTACCCTCTGCTACTATGACAACCTGGCTGTTGTCAACATAGGGCTCGGTGAATGTATACTGTGACTCACGGCCGTTCATGGTAAAGCCGTTCCAGATGCAGTCGATCGTTCCGGAATTAAGCTCTGCATCCTTTGCATCCCAGTCAATGGGCTGCTTTACAAGAGTCCATCCGTTGCGGTTACATACCTCTTCAGCAAGCTCAAGGTCAAATCCGGTATACTCTCCGTCATCTCCCATGTATCCGTAAGGAGGGAATTCGGCATCAAAGCCGACAGTGAAAGTCTTAGCAGAACTGCTTCCTCCGCATCCGGAAAGAAGTGCCGCTGTCATTACCGTGCACAGCAGTGCAGTTACAAGTCTCATTTTTTTCATAATATTACTCCCTTTTTTAATTTATTTCTTTAATTCGCTAAAGCCGAAAAAAATCTTTCAAATAATATCACATATAAGGTATTCGTGCAATTACGGCGAATAAAGGTATTCAGCAAACATGCTCAAACAATTCCTTTTTGCGTCGTGACAGGTCCGAAACGCGTTCGGTATAATCCTTCACGTCCTTATAGTTTTCACACCTTTCGATATCAAGGTGCATGGAGCCCCCTCCGGAGAGTAATTCTCCGAGGCTTCTTTGGCTTAACTCATGAGTTCCTGCATTCACGGAAGTTCCGGACGCCGTGACCTTCTTGGTTATCGTCCCGGCTCCGAATCCCAGAATGCTCTGCACTTCTTCCATCATGGCAACATTATATACGCATTCTTTTCCGGGAACGGAGTAACCGACATTCTCAAATCCACCTGACATATCTTTCTGGCGGTAGAGATAATACGGCTTTAATCCGATCGACTCAGCTCCGGCTCTTGCTATTTCCTGAATCTCATCGGTATTTACGATGGCGGAATGTCCGTTCTTTTCAAGCCACTCGCCCATAGCCGATGCTCGCTTGAGCGCAAGTGAATGTACAGTGAGAGAATCGGGCTTAAGCTGCGAAATGACTTCCATGGTGTGCTTCACCTCGTCAGCCCCCTCGCCCGGAAGTCCGAGGATGATATCCATGTTGACGTTGTCAAAGCCAAGGTCCCTTGCAAGTTCAAAAGCCCTGACTGTTTCATCCGCCGTAGCCTTCCTGCCTATCAGGTCAAGAGTTTTCTGATTGAAGGTCTGGGGATTAACTGAGATCCTTGATATCCCGTGTTTTTTCAGGATCCTCAGCTTATCTTCAGTGATCGAATCGGCACGCCCCGCCTCTACCGTAAATTCGATGTTCGGGCCCGCAAAATACACATCCTCTGCAACAGAGATAATGCGGTCAAGCTGGGATGCGGAAAGTGAAGTCGGAGTGCCGCCGCCCATATATATGCTGTCTGGCGCCCTTCCGGGAAAAATATCCCCGCACTCTTTCATCTCGCTTATAAGTGCCTGCACATATGCATTCCCTCCGTCTTTTACCGAGGAAAGAGGATATGCCGTGAAAGAACAGTAAAGACATCTTGTGGGACAGAAAGGAATGCCTATGTAAAGCGAATAACCTCCAGTGTAGCCTCTCACATCACCCGGAACCGACAGTTCCCTGTGCTCACACTGGGAAAGGACGTTAAGCTCGGTCACGGCTATGTCCCAGGAAGAAGTTATCTTATCGTCAGAAACCAGATATTCGGATCTGTAATACTCCTCCGCCTCATGTCTGCCCCTGCCTTCAAAAGCACAGACAAACGCAGGCTTGGTGGGACGAACGCCGTTCATCATGCCCCAGGGAAGTTCCCTCCCCGTATCTTCTTTAAAAATCCCGTACAAACATCTGCAGAGTTCCTTCTTGTACGCGGTAAAATCATCGGGATTCGAAGTTTCAGGAGTAAAAGAATGATTTTTTCCCGCAAAAGAAAAATCAGCCTTTCCATCCTCCATGATTCTGATGCTGAAAAAGAACCCTGCTTTTTTGGCTTCAGCCTTTACATCTTCCCGGCTCTCCGGTATCACGGGCTTTATGTCTTTCTCTGCATAAAAAGACCGAAGAAGTGCCAGCACATCCATCAGGTACTTCTCCGGCTCTATATATACATAAGTCTTATTTTCCATCTGAAACCTCTAGAACTCATCGGAAAAAAACGGATTATATTTCTTCTCGTGTCCGATCGTCGTGGAAGGTCCGTGTCCGGGATAAACCTCAGTGTCATCGGGAAGAGCAAACAGCTTCTCCTTTATGCTCTTTTCCATCACGGATGCGCTTCCGCCCCTGAAATCGGTTCTTCCGACCGATTCGTTAAAAAGAGTGTCCCCGGAAATGCAGATGCCGGCTTCCTCTATGTAATATGACGCGCTTCCCGGAGTGTGACCCGGTGTAAAAAGCACCTTTATCTTAATTCCTGCGATCTCAAGTTCCTGGCCGTCCTCAACCCAGACATTGGGCCTTAAGGTCATGGGTGTTCCGAAGGATGCGGTCATGTTATACGAGGAATCTTCAAGCATCTCCTTTTCGGAAGAAGGAGCATATATCTTAACTGCTTCTTCGCCTCTTGAGTTAGCCAGGCTTCCTGCAGAGAGTCTTACATCCTGTGCACCCATTATATGATCGAAATGACCGTGAGTAAGGAACAGCGCCCTTACGTGAAAACCCGCGCCCTCTATGCGTCTTACTATCTCCTTGCCGGTATCCGGCGCATCGAAAACAATGCAGTCAGGCGAGCCTTTTTTGTATACGAAATAGCAATTGGTCTGAACCTCGCCTATTACCATTCCGCCGATCTTAATGTCACTCATAAACTCTCCCCGGGATGACGGGTGAACGGCAGAACCGTCCCCTCGTTCACTCTCTTTTCAGCCGCCGGCTCTTTCAATATCAACAACACCCTGAACGGTGCGGATCTTGTCACAAATGCTCTCGAGCTCGTCTCTTCCGTGGATCTCGAAGGTGAGCATGATAGTCGCTATCTGCTGCTTGTTGACCCTGGTGTTCACGCCGATAAGCGAAATGTTCTTCTCGGTGAAGATCCTCGAAATATCTGCGAGAAGTCCGCTTCTGTCATTAGCATAGATCCTTATCTCAACTTCATAATTGCCGCTCTGTGACTCAAGCGAACCGGGAGCCCATGATGCCTCGATCAGTCTTGAGCGCTCGTCTGCGGGAAGTGCAAGTACGTTGATGCAGTCGGTCCTGTGAATGGATATTCCTCTTCCTCTTGTGACAAAACCGACGATCTCATCACCCGGAACAGGCGAACAGCATTTGGAGAAACGAACCGACAGATCGGTCATTCCCTTAACCGTTATTCCGCCGCCCTTGTGGTCACCGTGTCTTACGGCACTCTGATTCGACTCTGTAATCTGGGCGATAACTTCCTCGTTGGACAAAATGGTAGGATGATCTTTCTCGTAGAGAGCTTCAAGTCTTCCGAGGACCTGCCCCTCCTTGAGTGCTCCTCTTCCCACTGCAGCGAGTATCGAATTCCAATCCTGATAGCAGTATTTGGATGCGATGTCCTGCTGATAATCAGGAGTCATTATCGAATAAATGTCGACGCCTCTTGCCTTTGCATAGGTAAGGAGCATGTCCTTGCCCTTGGCAATGTTGTCATCCTTCGATACGTTCTTGAACCATTGATTGATCTTATTCTTGGCCTGAGTGCTCTTGACTATGTTCAGCCAGTCGGCACTGGGACCCTTGATGTTTCCGCTGGTGATGATCTCGATGCGGTCACCGTTCTTGATGCGGTAATCTATCGGAACAAGCTTGCCATTGACCCTTGCTCCCACCATGCGGTTTCCGACAGCCGAATGGATCGCATATGCAAAGTCGATGGGACATGATCCCGAAGGAAGATTCTTGACCTCTCCCGTGGGTGTGAAGCAATAAACCGAATCGGAAAACAGATCAAGGTCATTCTTCAGCAGGTTCATGAATTCCTTGTTATCTGTCATGTCCTGCTGCCATTCAAGGATCTGTCTCAGCCATGTGAGCTTCTCCTCTTCACCGATCTCGGGATTCTTGCCGTCAGACACTTCCTTATACTTCCAGTGAGCGGCAATACCGTACTCGGCAGCCTTATGCATCTCGAAGGTCCTTATCTGGATTTCAAAAGGCTGGCCGTCCTTGCCGATCAGGGTGGTATGAAGGGACTGATACATGTTCTCCTTCGGCATTGCGATATAATCCTTGAATCTTCCGGGAATGGGCTTGTAATTCTCGTGCATGACACCGAGAGCCGCATAGCAGTCCATCACGGAATCAACGATTATCCTGACAGCAAAAAGATCATATATCTGGTCCAGGGTCTTTCCCTGGTTTTTCATCTTTTTATAGATCGAGAAGAAGTGCTTAACCCTGCCGTTGACCTTGGCATTGATGCCGGCTTCGTCGATATAGCCCTTGACATCCTTTACTATGGATTCAATGTAGGCTTCTCTTTCGGCCTTCTTTTCGGCAATGGCATTCTTCAGTTCGTTATATGCCTCAGGCTCAAGGTATTTAAGAGACAGATCGTCGAGTTCGACCTTGATCCTGCTGATACCCAGTCTCTGAGCGATGGGACAATAGATATCCAGAGTCTCCCTTGCGATCCTTATCTGGCTTGCGGGAGGCTGATACTGAAGCGTGCGCATGTTGTGAAGTCTGTCGGCAAGCTTGATCATGATGACCCTTATGTCACGGGCCATTGCATAGAACATCTTTCGCAGGTTTTCAGCCTGCATCTCAAGCTTCTCATCGGACTTGTCGGCTACATGCGAAAGCGGAATGCTCTCGAGCTTGGTAACACCCGAAACAAGCAGAGTGACTTCGTCACCGAATTCCTGTCTGAGCACAGTCTCGGATACAGCGGTATCCTCAAGAACATCATGAAGAAGTCCGGCAGCGATGGTCTCCTTGTCCATCTCAAGTTCCGACAGGATTATCGAGACGTTCAAAGGATGGATGATATAAGGTTCGCCGGATTTCCTGACCTGACCTTCATGAGCCTTGCTCGCAAGAGCATAAGCCTTCTCGATCATCGAGATATCATCACTGGGGTGATATTTGCGGACATTAAGAGTAAGCTCCTTGTAAAGGAGCTCAGGATCGGTAAAATCTACATTTTGACATATGCCGCCCCTTTCGGTGACGGCACAATCCTTAATGTCGCTTATATCCTTCATTTACTCTTGTCCATTAGATACATTGATTGGTGAAACAGCTGAGGGTCTCACTGTTTTACTTTCCGGGATAGATGATGCAGGAATCAAGTCTGTAATCGCCGATCTTCTTCCTGCCCTCTAATCCTGCAAGTTCCATTACAACTGAAACTCCGACCACTTCTCCGCCGAGCTCTTCGATAAGCTCGATCATGGCCTTTGTGGTTCCGCCGGTTGCGATGAGATCATCGACAATGAGAACCTTCTGGCCGGGCTTTATGGAATCCTTATGCATCTCGATCGTGGCAGTGCCGTACTCAAGATCATAAGTCTTCTCAACTGTTTCTCTGGGAAGCTTTCCCTTCTTTCTGATAAGCACAAAGGGCTTGTGAAGATTATATGCAATGGGCATTCCGAAGATGAAGCCTCTTGACTCGGGGCCTACGACAACATCGAAATCAAGATCCTTGATCTGATCCTGCATGGTATCGATTGCAAGCTTAAGTCCATCCGCATCCGAAAGAACAGAAGTAATGTCCCTGAACATGATCCCGGGCTCGGGAAAATCAGGAATGGTTGTTACATATTCTTCAAGTTTCTTCATCGTTATCAGCCTCCGAATAAGTCGTTTCTATGGTAGTCTCAATGCTGAAAAGCTTTTTAACATGTTCAAAATAGATCGATACGATCAGGTCGGTCATTCCGGAGATCAGGAGTGCCACACCGATGAGCCTCATCAGGAGCACTTCACTCTCGAAAGGATTGGCAACAAGTATTGCACCGAAGATGATGAATACAAGTGCCATGATGAGCATTGCGGAGAACATCGGATGACGCATCTTCTTAAGATCGATGGAATCCTGAAGCTTGATGCATCCGCTCACCACGATAAGTGCACCCAGGATGATGGGGATGAGTGCCATGAACTCCTTCCATTTGACCAGCACCACAGCGCCGATTGCTATGGCAATGAGCCCGCTCAGGAAATCATTGTTCGCAAGATTGTATTTCACATCTCTCTTAAGATACACGATCACGAAAATGACGCCGCAGACGATCGATGAAATCCCAAGTGCATAGGCAATTATATTGAGCATTCTCTCCGGATTCACCAGATCGATGATGCCGATGATCATGCAGATAAGTCCGTAAAAAGCAGCCGTGGGCTTAAGCCTTGCGGGCTTTTTTATCTCCGGGGCCCTGCTTTCCGTATTGCCCTCACTGTTTTCGTTAGCCATTGTTTGCCTTTCCGCAGCACTTCTTATACTTCTTGCCGCTTCCACAAGGGCAGGGATCGTTGGGATATACCTTCTTGCCTTCGCGCTTTACGGTTCCGGCGATCTTCTCTTCGTGGTAAAGCTCTTTTCTCTTGGCTTCATCGAAGATGTCATTCCACTCGGGAAGGTTATAAAGCCAGTCAGCGCCGGCTCCGACCATGTTCTTGTAGAGAAGTTCCTTGTCAAATGCAAGTGAAACCTCGGTATCCTCGGTCATCTCCTCGATGGGATTGGGAGTCTTGAGGCTGTCGTTGATGCCGTCAAGAAATCCGGTCATGAACATTATGTCAATGCCATACTTCTCGGCGAGGCTCTTTACGGTTCCCTTTACCTCTTCATCGGGATTCTTGAGAAGCTCCGCATAGATATCTCTTTCCTTTGCAAAATAATCACTCCAGAGCTTCTGCATCTTAGCTCTGTCAGCTTTTTCGTTATATGCTATTCCTCTCCAGTCTTCAAGCAGTGCCATATCAGTAATGCTCCTTTCGGTTTCAAAAAATCACCGATAATTATATAACAAAACCCTTATATAAACAATATTTTAAGGCTTATTAGCCTTAATTTTCCAACGCCCGGAAAAAGCAAAAGGACGGCCTTTGAATTCAAAAGCCGTCCCGCAAAATCATTATAGATCCGGATCAGTCATCGTAGGGATGGATAGTCTCGATGGTGCCATCCTCAGCAATGTTCAGCTTGGTGTACTTCACACATCTTTCATGTGTGACACCCTTTGAAAGCTCACAGTCATGGTAGAAGATATACCACTCTCCGTTTATCTCGAGGATTGAGTGATGAGTGGTCCAGCCAAGAACCGGCTCCATGATCCTTCCCTTATAGGTAAAGGGACCTTCAGGCCCTTCACCCTCAGCATAGCAGAGGTAATGGGTCGTTCCGGTCGAGTATGAAAAATAATACTTTCCGTGATGCTTGTAAACCCAGGGATCTTCAAAATATCTGCGGTCTTCATCACATGCCTTGATGGGATCGCCGTTCTCGTCAAGGATCTCGATATGCCTGGGAGCCGAAACAAATCCGGTCATATCCTGCTTAAACTCAGCAAAAAGAGGTCCGAGCGCGGGAGCATTTCCCTCGGGTCTGGGCTCATCGGGATTAAAGCTTCCGGACTGCCACATCTCAAGCTGTCCGCCCCAGAGTCCGCCGTTATAGCAGTAGATCCTTCCGTCATCGTCCACAAGAACCGCGGGATCGATGCTGTAGCTTCCCTCAATGAAGTTCTCCTGAGGCTTGAAAGGTCCTACAGGGCTGTCTGACTCCGCAACACCGATACGGAACTTTCCTTCCTTATCCTTTGCGGGAAAAACAAGATAATACTTTCCGTTTACATAGACGCAATCCGGAGCCCACATCTGCTGCTTGACCCAGGGAATATCCTTATAATGGATTGCAACACCGTTATCAACGCAGGGGGAATCAAGATCATCCATGGAAAGCACATGGTAGTCTTCCATCATGTACTGCTCGCCGTCATCATCATCGGGCACATCCAGCTCGATGTCATGTGAAGGATAGATATAAACCTTCCCGTCAAAGACATGCGCCGAAGGATCAGCGGTATACATATGGGTTACCAGAGGTTTTCTTTCATTAGGTCTTCTCATAATATGTTTCCCTTCAGAAAATAATAATCCTTACAGTTATATATTATGCGAATGGGAAAAAATTACTCTTCAAAACTTGCCAAGTATTGGTTAAATTTTTTCAGCATCATTTTTCATGCATGACATATTCGGTAGCTTCCGCAATTCTGACAAAAATTCATTGATGCCTCCACTGCACATTAACCGGATCTTCAATTCTGTATTTTCAGAACATAAACATCGGATTCAAAAGTAACGCTTCCGTCATTCTTGGAATATGAAGAGCTGTGATCGTATGCCATTCCGAGTTTTTTCATGACCCTGGCACTGCCAGTGTTTTCTTTTGCACATTCTCCCTCAAAAGAACGCGCGCCGTACGTCTTAACCGCGTGGTCCATTAAAGCCTTCATTCCTTCGGGCGTATAACCCTTTCCCCAGTCATCATACCTGTTCACATAAGAAAGGGTCCAGACATCTCTCTCGACTACATGATTCAGTGCATATATGCCGACAGCATGCCCATCCTGTTTATCAATGACCAGCATCAGGATATTGACCTTCGACTTGGGATCTTTCTTCGGAAGCCATACAAGCGGCTCTTCCGGAGACTTGCAGGCAGAACCCATGAGATATTTATATACTCTTTCATCCATATCCCATGCAGTCATTGCAAGATAATCATTCGGACTTAACCGCCTCATTATGAGCCTGTCGGTTTCAACCACTTCCTCACCGGGGGCATAAAACCCAAGTATGTTTCTTTCCAGGCTCTGTTTAAGACCGAGAGAATCATCCTCGATATGTGACAGATATGTCACAACGATGCCACGTGCAGGAAGAACATAGCACTTCTGCTTCCATTTACCGTTGATGCTGAAACCGTCACGGTATTTCCAGATATAGAACCCGTATCCTCCCTCTCTGTTCATCTGCTGAACCGAGGTTGCCAGGTTCACATACTCTTCGGAGATGATACGTTTTCCCCCGTATACACCTTTATCCATGAGAAGAAGTCCGAATTTGCTCAGATCATGAACTTTCAGCTTCATTCCCGAAGCGCCGTAAAAATATCCTTCGGGACTTCGAGTGTATTCATAATCCTTAATATTCAAAGGAGCAAATATCTCATCTTCTATGAACTTTCCGAGATCCGAACCCAGTATATTCGCAAGTGCAACACCAACAAGATAAGTGCTGATATTACTGTAATTAAACTCTCGTTCTTCCGCATTCACATCGCAGTTCAGCGAGAACCGAACCCAGTTATCACCCTCAGCTCTGAACGGAAGCCCCGGCAAAGACATTGTAAGAAGGCGTCTGACAGTCACTTGTTCCCAGCAGGGCTTTGCGGGTTCGGATATGTATTTCAGGATTGGATCATCAAGTCCGATAAGCCCCCTGTCATACAGGATGCCAAAAGCTACGGACAAAACCGTCTTTGTTGCGGAGTAAAGTTCATGAATGCAATCCTGCGTGTCACCCCAGGAATGTATCAGTTTGCCGTTCTCGTAAATCTCCGTCCCGAAAACATTCCAGCCGTTTTTCTCTATATCATTTACAAAAGAAGCAAAGTCCATATATTCCGATAATTTCCTGACCGGAACTTCATTAATGTCTTTTAAAAAGGATTCCATATCATTCCCCTGTTGCTCGCCTCATATCTGCATCTGCGTGGTCCCACTGTATAAAAAATATCCGGCAGATTAAGATAATAATCGTCAGCATTAGTGACATTGGAAGGATCACGGGTTGACCAGTACTCCATTAGTCTGCCGTTCTCATATCGTCTGCATTCGCTTTCACTTGTACAAACGCCGTCAAGCAGGCCATGTTTTACCGTTCCCGTTGTCTCAAAAATCTCATCCTCATCGCTGTAGAGAGTTCTGTTAACAAATTCTCCTTCAAACAGGCCATTCTCGCAATTCATCACGCAGAATTCTTCTTTATCACTGTGATGATTATTTCCCGGGCAGAAGGAAACCATGTATCCTTTCCCATCGTCAGGGATCAGCCAGAATTCTATCCATTCATATTTGGCCCCTTCACCGTCCACAAAATATAAAACGCATCTGTATCCCTCATACCAAAAACTGTAATGCCACAGTTTACGTGCGGTATCTCCACCGATTCCCGAAACATATGTCAAACTGTATTGATACATTCCTATTCCGTTCAGACAGTATTTTTTGATACTGCGGACGACATCCTGACTGGTTCCGCCATATCCGCATAGTTCGCCAATAGCTTCCATATCTTCATATGCGGAATATTCTATGCAGGAATCCATAAATGTCCTGAATTCCTCAGGATAGTCAAATTCGTAATACTCCGGAAGAATAATGCCCTCCACTGTTGATTCAGGAACTGCAAGCGTGGATGCTGCACGTTCGGCTGCTCCATCCGGTGATGACGGCATATCCACGGTCGCTTGTGTTACATTCGATTGGGGCTCCGGTGTTTCCGATGCATTTCCGGGTCTGTCCGCAGCATCATTCCTGCAGGCAGATAAAAGAAATACGAAAACAACCAGCAAAACCGTTCTGCATACTTTGATCTTCATATCGATATTATTTCTCCCCGAAGTTGCAAACGTGTCGTTTTATCAATCGTCCCTTATAAAACTCTCCGAATAACACTCAGATTTTGTAGACCTTAGCACCATGTGCAGGGATATCTGCAGTAAAAACGGATTCAAGAACAGTACTGTCTCCAGTCCAGAGTTCTACCGCTTTGCTTCCGGCCTTAATATCTTCAAGCTCTTCGAGACCGAATCTGATGAATCCGTCTTCATCAGATGCATTGAACACAGCCAGATACTTTCCGCCTTCAAAGTCGTCTGCAGCCCAGAGAATGAACTCTTTTCCGTTAATCTCTTTCCTGAAGATCTGACGGGCATTTCGGGAATTTGCATGCATCTTGAGAACAGCCTCATTGGTAATGAGCTTCATGGTAAAATCATCGAAGCCCGTCATCTCTCCGCCGATGATAAGCGGTGAGCGCATGATGCTCCAAAGAGTCATCATGGTTATCTGCTCATCCTCCGTAAAAGCAGTCCTGTTATTCACATCATAATCCTGCTTGATGGGTCCTATGGGCAGCATATCCGCATCGGGGAAGTGACCTGCTCCGGCATGAATGCTCCATTTTTCTGCACGTTCGAACATGGCATAGAGAAGCTTCCAGTCATCCCAGAAATCATCCGTGATACGCCACATATTTGAGATCTGCTTATAAAGCTCGGCCTTTTCAAGAAGTGCCGGTCCGGGTGAAAGCGAAAGCACCATCTCTCTTCCGCAGGCGTTGAGTGCTTCCGACAGCATCTTCATTTCATCCTCTTCACGGGGAAGTTCCCTGCATATGTCGTCGCACTTTATAAAGTCCACGCCCCATTCCGCATAGAGTTTGAATATCGAATCGTAATATGCCCTGCCGGTCTCATTTGCTATTGCACCGTACATATCAGGGTTCCAGAAACAGATGCTGTTGGATCTTGCAGCGTCCCTTGCGGTCTTATCGGTTCCTAAAACAGGTAAATTCTTATGTACTGCCTGACGGGGTATTCCTCGCATTATATGTATTCCAAATTTAAGACCGAGGGAATGAACATACTCAGACAGAGGCGCAAATCCCTTACCGCCTGCCGAGGAAGGGAATCTGTTCGGTGCGGGAACAAGCCTTCCGTACTCATCCATGCACAGATCCGCAAAGGGTCTGTACTCATGTGTAGTGGCTCCGGGCTCATACCACTGTATGTCAACAACCACATATTCCCATCCGTACTGCTTCAGATGAGCAGCCATAAAATCAGCGTTCTGTCTTACTTCCTTCTCCGTAACAGCTGCTCCGTAACAATCCCAGCTGTTCCATCCCCTGGGGGCAATTTCAGGTCTGTACATCACATTTCCTCCTAAATCAAGTTCTTATAAAACACTTACAAAAAGTACAGCAACTCTTTCATCCAATACACCTGATCCCTGATCCTGAATGTAACGAGGCTGCCGGGATCACATGCATAATTCGAAATGACATTTAGATCTGAATTCATCATGATAAACCATCCCTGGAATATCGAACACGCCATCGGAACATGGTAATCGCTTGTGACTATGAAAATATCACTGATCTCGGGATAATCGTTTCTTAACAGTCTTTCCGAATATACAGCGTTTTCGGATGTCGAAAGAGACTCATTTTCTATTATGATCCTCTCCGGAGCGATGCCTTTTTCTATCAGATACTCTGCCATTTTATCGGCTTCTTTTATGGAAGGGGCAAGTAAAGCCGTTCCTCCGCCGGTGACAAGAACATAAGCATTCGGATATTTTTCTGCCGCTTCGATCCCCGCGTCCAGACGGCACATCAGTTCATCCCTGACTTCACCGTATGGAGACAGCGAAAACCCGAGTATCACGATGCACAGCGTGCTGTCGTTCGGAAGATCATCACGTAGTTCACCGAGGTTGACAAAGTCCTGTTCGTTTGCTTTATCCCAGTATGAAAAAAAGCTGTTCAAAGCCTCAAGATCCGCATCAAGTTCCGCTTCATTTCCGGCAAGCTCCGTAACCTGCGGCATTAATGCTTCGATCGTTTCTTCGGCATTACACTTCTTTTCGTATATGTCAAAAGCAGCCTCCCAGGTATCAGCAGGAATATCCTGAACAACCACGTCTTCCGGATCTGCGGCAGCGATCTGCTCATCCGAAGATACGGTATTCTGATCATAATCATTTTCCGGATCATTATCAGTGACAGGCATATTATCCGTGACTGCAGGCTCATCCTGCAAAGTAACGGAATCCTGCACCTCAGATTCTGAGGAAGGTGCGTTATCTGATCCGTTTTTCACCATCAGGATCACGAGGATGATAATGCAAAACAATATGCCTATGAACAGATATAAGGTTTTACGTTTATCGGATATCATTTACTCTGCTATACCTATCCTGCCATCCACTACAGCGTCGAAATTATGTCCTGAAGAGAAAAGCTCTTCATAAATACCGAGGCAGGACATTGCGATCATGCGTGGCGTTCTGTTCTTCGATACTTCCTCTTTGCTGATATCAAAAGAAGTTTCCATATTGTTGAAATGATACTCCTGCAAGCCGAGCTTGAGGCTTTGTTCATCGGTTATCTCCGCTCCCTTATAGGTAAATGAATCAAACTCCTGACGGGATTCAGACCATACGAAGCGGAAGTCTTTTGAATACTGGAAAAACTCCGTATGCCCGGTCTTACGCTCATCTCTCATCACATAAGCTATCATGTGCTTAAACTGCTTACCCGTGACCTCCACAAGGAACAGCTTATCGTCGAAAGGAAAGAATTCCTTCAGATCCTGCAGATGAAGTATCGGTCCAAGCACAGGCTTACGAAGGGAACCTGATCCAAGCACCATGATATCGAAACTCGAATCCTCCTGAATCATATCCGCAAAGAGATTTCCAAGCTCCGTCTCCTGATTGCGTGCCGGGTGTGTGAGCTCACGCTTGAAATTGGTAAGCACCGAAAGGTATTTTTCATCCGTCTGATTCTTATACGATTCAAGCAGTGTAGAAACTCCCTCGTCCTCTTCACAGTTATCGGAATTGATGTCATCGACGAACCACTTAAAATCAACAGGATCTTTGGACTTTACGTCAAATTCAATCTCGCAGCGTCCGATCTTGCCCGAACCGGTTCCCACCTGCACGATGGGGATCCCGTTTACATAGCAGGGTTCATCCAGCAATGTATGTGAGTGTCCGCCGATGATCAGATCGACGCCGCACTCAGGCGGGATGAGAGAAGCCAGTTCCTGATCCTTTTCAAAACCGATGTGACTGAGGATAACCGTATAGTTGGTATCAGTAGTCTTGTATGCGTCACAGATGACCTCGATCTCCTTGACAGCAGCGCGTACATCCACAAAGCTTCCGATAATGTCCTCGCCTCTGGTGGCAGCAAGAATCTCGTCGGTTATGATACCGATAAACAGCACCTTTATCCCGCCGCGCTCAAGCTGGAGATATGGATTGAACAGCCTGACGCGGTTGGTCTTGATGAAAAGATTTGCATTGATGATGGGAAATCTTGCACATTTTTTCTATAAAAAGAAGGTGAGCCAGGCCATAATCCACTTCATGGTTGCCAAGAGTTACCACATCCGGCATGAGCCTGTTCATAAGCTCAATCGTTGATAAGCCCTTGTACTCGCTGTCGATGATGGATCCACGGAACATATCTCCCGCAACAGCATACAGAACATTGTCGCTCATGCGCCCCTCATTTTTGTATGTTATTTTTTTATTTCAAGATCAATACTTCAGCACCTGTCCTATCTGTATCCTATCGTTTTCTGAAAGTTGTATCTATATCCATATTTATCCGCGAATAAATCTGATGATAGGATCGATCATCGGAACATCAAGAGTTACCTTGTACTTTATGGGATCTATTATCAGACCGAGTTTTACAGGAGTATTACTTTTATTGGTTTTGGAATTCGTCTCGATAATAGAGATAAATGGTGCCTTCATGATCAGATAACCTTTTCTTCCGGCCTGTTCATAGAAGTTCTTCATATCCTGCTCAGAGATAAAAACAGGCATATATCCGGTTTTGTCGGGACCCGGTATGACAAAAAGTCTCTGGCCTCCGTCCTTATGATCACCGAACGGAGTAGTATAGTACACCTCCATGTTCCCAAAAGCTTTTAAGAAATCCTTATCGTTCAGTACCTTATTCTCATGCTTTTCAAGAAGGATTCCGGCTTCATTTTCTTTCTTTTTAAATCCGTCAAATAATCCCATCTCTACTCCTATTCATTACAAAACATTTTCAGCAAGAACTAACTTCATAATTTCTTTGACATAAAAAGGATCAGGTTTGTTCCTTTTTCCGAAGTGCATCAAGAATATCATTAACATTTTCCCCTGTGATCACACCGGGGTCTTCCTCCAGATATTCGAGAAGGTTTTCTTTTGAAAAGCTTATATCAGACAACGTTTCTTATCTCACTCTCTATAATATTAAAACGTTTAAATTCCAGAATATCTTCAACGGATATTCTCAAAGCCTTTGCAATCTTGTATAAAGTTCCCGCTGCGCATTTATCCAGTTCGCTCTTCCCGCTGCATATATCGTTTATGGTTGCCTGAGGCACACCGCTCTCTTTGCTCAAACGATACTTTGTCATATTCAGTTCTTCCATTTTTTCGTTAATGAGCATTTCAGCACCTTCCTCCGAAAATAATAATAACGGTGCACCGATGTATGCGCAACTGCCAATAAAAATGGTATGCGGAAGGCGGGGTGAGGCGGATAAAGAAAAAGGTCCGGTGGACCTTTTTTCCCGCCGAACCGACCGAGTGATGCGTACCCGTGTGCGGAAGGCGGGGCGCATGACGTCCAGTGGACGTCAGAATTGCGCCGACCGAGGGGCGCACCCCTGCGCCCCGAGATATGAACCCGGCGGGGATCACGGAACGCCCTCGGCGTTCCGAAATAGAAAAATCCCCTTGAGGAATTTCCTCAAGGGGATTTTCTATTTGGAATGCGGAAGGCGGGACTTGAACCCGCACGACCTTGCAGCCACAAGAACCTTAATCTTGCTTGTCTACCAATTCCAACACTTCCGCGAACAGTAGATAATTTATCAGATATACAGCTTCTTGTCAACAGAAAATTTAAATTATTTTTCAAACGGTCAAATACATCAGAAAAGCGGAGTTATGCTCCCGGGTTTCTTCAGTATTTTCAGCTGTCCCAGCACAATGATCACGGCTGATGCAACCGCCAGAATGATCACCGAAAAGGCGGAGCCTTCAATGCCGAAATCCACATGATAGAAGAAACTATTTCGTGCACTTGCGGCATCAAGCTTCATTAGCGAGTAAGGGAAACTCTGTCCGCTGTTGGGAAGTCCGAATAATACGCTCTGACAGAAATTCCAGCCCGCATGACCAGCCATTGCAAAAGCCATGCTGTCAGTGTAATAGATGATGAGCGAAAACATGACGCCGCACAGAAAAACATTTATAAGCGAAAGAATCGTGACACCGGGATTTCCGATATGAAGGAGCACGAAGAAGAGCGAATTGAATATGGTCGCAACTACCGGATTATAGGTCTTCTCGAGCCTTCTGTATATGAATCCCCTGCAAAGGATCTCCTCTGCTCCTGACTGAACGAACACCGCAACAAAGAGAAACACAAGTGGAATAATGTCAAAGCTGTAGAAATATAATGAAATGTCACTGTTAGCCATGGCAAGCAGAATGCACAGAAGGTTCATTCCACCCACTATGAAGCATCCCAGGATCCATCCTTTCACTGATGTCTTATTAGCCTGACCCAGGATCTTGTGCAGATAAGGGCTGTCATTTCTGAAGATGATAAGATATCCTATGACGGTGCCCCAGATGCCGATGAATGCAAGATAAGTCGCGGAAGTGAGCACAACGGGATGATCGTCATTCAGCATTCCAACGATCCGGAACGGAATCTGCACCAGAATGGCACCAAACATCGCACCCAGAAACATCATTAGCATAGCGATAAAATACGTGGATACCACACCGTGCAGAAAAAAATGCAAAAATCCTTTCCCGGATCTTCTCTCCTCATCGTTTTCCGATGTGCTTTTCACGATATCCGCAAATTCTTCTGTTGTCATTCCGTCGCCGGACGGCTGATTACCGGCGGGTTCCTGACCGGCCGCAATCTTTTCGTCTGCCAGACTCATATCATTCTACCTCATAAAACAAAAAATACAGGGGGTCCTTCCGGAACCCCCGAGTTTATTTTCCGACAATGAGCATGAGACCCTTCGCCCACATTGCGGCGAACAAAAGAACCTCCGCCCACAGCACCATTATCTGAGGCGTTCGCTCCTCTTCGACCCTCATGCGGTTCCAGCAATCTGAAATGATGATGACCATAACGAGTGCGATGCCGAATTTGCACAGATTAACAGTGCCCTCAAATACATAGACCATAAGAGCAAGTATGATGGCAACTATCAGAAGTATCCTGTACCATTTGGGGAATTTCTCGTGGATCGTAGCCCCCAGCATAAGCAGAGTCATGGGAACGAGTATCCTCAGATACTCGGACAGATCCGAGGCCCACAATGCAAGGGAGCCCTGCCACTTGGCACTGAAACTGTGATCCCTGATGTCAAATGCATATGACAGGTCAAACAGCTTCTGGATGTAAGACAGCTTAAGATGCGGCACGAAAGCTATGTAGAGGATCATGAACCTCACATAAGAACCCACGCTCTTGGATCCGGATATATATGATGTCAGGAGCGTGACAAGTGCAAACAGTGCCGTTCCTATAAGTCCTGTCGCAAGCGAAAAGCCCTTCTGATCACTTCCGAACTGATAGAATTTTAAAATGAAATTAAGCACAAGGACCGAATTGATGACAGGTGCCCAGATCCTTGCAAATAATTCCTTGGGTATGATTTTGTCAAATGAAGATAATTTCATCACTCGACTCCGAGCTGTGTTTCAAGAATCACAAACACATCATATAAAAGCGCAATGGTACATAGAACATAAGCGTAAATGCGATATCTCTCCACCACCTTGTTAAGCGAATAAAACAGCGAGCAAAATGTTGATATGCCCAAAATCATGGTACAGAGTAATGCTCCGTTTGGTGATACGGGAAGGATAAGCACGCAGATAAGTGATACCGCAACGCTCACCATCATGACACCGCACATCAGATACTGTGAGGGCTTGAGCGTTCCTCCCATCTTAAGGAAGATCGCCAGCACCAGAAGAGCCAGAACGACTGCGGGATAAACATCCGCACTGATATATTCGGTCTTCAGAACGGAACCTTCGGAGAAATTACCGGGACTTACAAGATAAAGGATGACTCCCACTACGGAACATATAAGAGGAATGATATAGCGCATCGGCTTACTCTTTCCATCGTTACGTGATCCGTACCAGATGAGGCCGCCGAGAGCCGTGGCACACGCCACTCCGTATGCAGGTGACCACAAACCGGAAACAAGACCAAGCAGGGATAAAGCAATCGTCTTGCCGATGCCTATAGGCTCAAGTTTATCCGCATAGTCGATCAGTGAAGAACAGATCTTGATCAGAGTGAGCATCAGAAGCGACGGATAGAAATAACTCACGGCTCCGAACTGCCTGAAATAGGTATTATTCCAGTCAGCATTCAGACATATCAGAAGAAGGAATGCATATACCGTGAAAAAGATCCTCTGATGTGAAGCTTTGGACGGTGCGAACAAAAGGAAGGCGCACGCTATCATGACCAGTATGTTCACGACATCGGCAAAGTATCCTCCCGCCATTAGCATAAGCTGCAGCACAAATCCTGCAAGAAGGCTTCCGCCCTTCCAGTAGTAAATGCATCCGAGGCTCTGCTCTATGTCCGAAAAATCCTCGAGCGGCTCTCCGGTCACAAGGTTCTTCGCATAGTCAAGGTCTTCAAGCATGAAGGGCACCTTGAGCTGCTGAATGAATATTATGAGAACCATTGCCGCAAAAGCAGCGAGGATCAGAAACTTTATTATATTTGGTGTCTTTATCTCTTTTTTCATAAGAGAAAATAATCCTCAAAAACAGGCCCATCCGTTTATTCGGAGGGGCCTGTAAATTATATTTCTTAAGGCAGAATATGTCAAATCGACACACCTTTTCATCAGATCATCTCTGAACTCTTCCCGATGCATCGCCGCCTGCTAAGGTCTCGACTTCCTTGCGGGTAACAAGGTTGAAATCGCCGGGGATGGTGTGCTTAAGAGCCGAAGCAGCAACACCGAACTCAAGTGCAGACTTGAAGTCCTTGCCATCCAGAAGTCCGCAGATAACGCCGCCTGCAAAAGAATCACCGCCGCCGACTCTGTCCACGATGGGATGGATGGAATATTCCTTGGAGTGATAGAACTCCCTGGTATCTCTTGAATAGATACATGCCGACCATCCGTTGTCTGATGCCGAGTGGCTGACTCTGAGCGATGAGATGCAATACTCGAAATTGTAATCCGCAACCATCTGCTCGAAGATGCTCTTATATCCGGCAAGTTCAAGTTCACCGCTGGTAACGTCGGTATTTCCGGGCTTGTAACCGAGAACAAGGTTAGCATCCTCTTCGTTTCCGATGCACACATCGACGTACTGCATGAGGTTCTTCATGACCTTCTGTGCCTTCTCGGAGCTCCAGAGCTTCTTGCGGAAGTTAAGATCGCAGGAAACCTTTACACCGTGAGCCTTGGCTGCTTTAAGAGCTTCTTCGGTAAGAACTGCAGCGCTGTCGGATACTGCGGGAGTGATCCCGGTGAAATGGAACCAGTCAGCGCCCTCGAAGATCTTGTCAAAATCAAAATCAGCGGCAGTTGCGGTGGAGATCGAAGAATGAGCTCTGTCATAAACAACCTTTGAAGGTCTCATGGAGCTTCCGGACTCAAGATAATAGATTCCGAGTCTCTCTCCGCATCTTGCGATGTTATCGGTCTTAACACCATATTTTCTGAGAGTTGCGATCGCACAGTCACCGAGCTCGTTCTCGGGAAGTGCGGTGACATACTCGGCATCATGGCCGTAGTTGGCAAGCGATACGGCTACATTAGCCTCTCCGCCGCCGTAATTGATGTCGAACTCATCAGCCTGAATGAACTTTTCGTTGCCCGGAGTTGAAAGGCGGAGCATGATCTCGCCCATGGTTATTACTTTTGCCATTATTTTTACCTCATAATCATTTATTCACAAGATGAACGGCAAATCCGCCGATCTCTTCTTTCATGTAGATAGCCTTGAGATTTCCCTTTGCATCCCTCTTTGCGCTCTCTTCATCAAACTCAACGCCGAGTACCGTGCTAAGGTAATTGACCGCTCTCTCGATGTAATTGGTCCTGATTGCGATATGACCGTTCTTTCCGAGATAAGGTGCTTTCATGAATTCCACGGCAGAACCTGCGAATACCGAGCTGTTTCCGTTCTTCACAGGCATTCCGAATATGAATCCGAAACGCTCGGCAGCCTTTACCGCATCTTCCTCGGAAGCTGTGTTAACGCCTACATGAGCTATCTCGAAACCGAGCATCGTCTTGACAGCTTCCCTGGTAAGTTCCTCGATCTTGTCAAATTCACCGTTTGCAATAAGATCACCGGGAACCATCCATGATCCGCCGCATGCGATCACCTTGGGGAAATCAAGATATGAAATGAGGTTCTTGGCATTGATGCCGCCTGTGGGCATGAACTTCATGTTCACATAAGGTGCAGCCATGGCCTTGATCTTGGCAATTCCGCCGCTCTGCTCTGCGGGGAAGAACTTGACCACTTCCAGTCCGAACTCAATGGCGGTTTCGATCTCCGAAGGAGAATTGGTTCCGGGAGTAATGGGAATGTTCTTGTCGACACAGTACTTTACGATCTTGGGATTAAGTCCGGGGCTTACTATGAACTTTGCTCCGGCTGCAACCGCCTGGTCAACCTGCTCCGTTGTGAGAACCGTACCGGCACCGACTACCATGTCAGGGTGAGCCTTGGTCATGATGGAGATGGCCTCTGCTGCAGCGTCGGTCCTGAATGTGACCTCAGCACAGGGAAGTCCCCCCTTGCAAAGTGCATCTGCCAAAGGAGCGGCATCTGCAGCATTGTCCAGCTTGACGACCGGAACTATTCCGATCTTACTGATGGTTTCAAGAATAGGTAACATTTTTCATTTCTCCTCATATATATACCGCTGATGCGGTTTTATGCACTGACTCTTCAGCCCATGATCTCTTTGACTGCGGAAAGAACATCCTTATTATAGCAGCAATTATAGAAATGCTTGGAAAATTCTTCACCTGCAAGGGCGCCCTTCACAAGATCCCTGTCAAGCTCCCTCAGTATGTCTCCCATGTTCCTGTGAGTCACTGTCTTGACCTGATCAAGGATAAGCTTATTGTTTCTCTCCGGAACTGCCCTCTCAGGCGGATAACCGCCTCCTCCTGTCTGTGCAAACAGTTTCTCGAAAATGTACTTGAGATTCAGCTCGCCGCCCCATCCGAAATTCTCCGCAAAAGGGATGGCGACACAGTTTCCGTCATTTACCTGAGAAAACAGATATGCATCGAGAGGTGTCTCGATATGTCCGCACAGGACTCCCGGGAAGGCATTGCAGGCAAGGCATGCCCCTTCACCCGTACCGCATCCCGTCACTATGAAATCCACGGCTCCGGAATTCAGAAGAGTTGCTGCCAATATTCCGTTCTGGACATAAGTAAGTGAATGCTCATCTTCCGGAGAATACATTCCGAAATTATATACTATATGTCCCATGGGGGTAACTGTCTCTTCAAGGATCTTGCAGATCATCTCATTTTTTGCTGCCTGGGAATTCTCGGTGATAAGTCCTATCTTAAGCATGGCTCCCTCCTTATATGTTTTTTCTCCGGGTTATCTTATGCATTCCGCCTGCTCTTCGGCTTTCGAATTACAGTTATTTTTTTGCAGACTTCTTCGCTGCAGTCTTCTTTACGGCAGTTTTAGCTGCAGGAGCTTTCTTAGTATCGCTCTTTGCTGTGGTTTTCTTTTTTGCTGCGGTCTTCTTTGCGGCAGATTTCTTAAGAGTTTCCTTATCTTTGTGTTTGCTGAACTTGGAAGCATCAAGGTTCGAAGGATCCTGTCCGATGTAGGCAAGGATTCCGCCGTCAATGTAAACCACCTGTCCGTTTATGAAATCGGATGCGGGAGAAGCAAGGAAAACTGCAAGTCCCATGAGATCTTCGGTCTCACCCCAGCGCTGTGCGGGAGTCTTGGAACGGATGAATCTGTCGAAAGGATGGAGTGATCCGTCTTCCTGGATCTCACGAAGAGGTGCTGTCTGGGGAGTTGCGATGTATCCGGGGCCGATGCCGTTACACTGAATGTTGTACTGACCGTACTCGGAACAGATATTTCTGGTGAGCATCTTGAGTCCGCCCTTTGCTGCGGCATATGCGGAGACTGTCTCTCTTCCGAGCTCGCTCATCATGGAACATGCATTTATGATCTTGCCGCCACCGCGCTTTATCATCGAAGGAATGACTGCCTTGGAGCAGATGAAGGGACCGGTAAGATCCACGTTGATGACCGCATTCCACTCGTTAAGAGTCATCTCCGTCATGGGGATCCTCTTGATGATTCCGGCATTGTTAACGAGAATGTCGATGGGACCGACCTTCTTTTCAACATCGCTTACAAACTTTACAACCTGCTTTTCATTGGTAACATCACAGACCGCGCCGTATACGTCTATTCCAAGTTTCTTATACTCGGCAAGTCCCCTGTCAACGAGTTCCTGATTGATATCATTGAATACGACCTTTGCACCTGCTTCGGCATAAGCCACCGCATATGCAAGTCCGAGTCCGTATGAAGCTCCCGTGATCCATGCAACCTTACCTGTAAGTTTGAACTTATCCAATACTCCTGCCATTGTTTTTCCTCCGATTGAAAATATCACATTACAAAAGATCCTGATTCCTTACATCATCCATGTCGTCGAAATCCTGGTTTTCTCCGACCATTCCCCAGATGAATGTGTATGCCCTTGATCCGCATCCCGAATGTATCGACCAACTGGGCGAGATTACAGCCTGTTCATTTCTCATGACTATATGTCTGGTCTGCTGAGGTTCTCCCATAAAGTGCATTACGAAAGCATCTTCGGGAATGTCAAAGTAAAGATATACCTCCATCCTTCTGTCGTGGGTATGACAGGGCATCGTGTTCCATACGCTGCCGGGCTGAAGGCAGGTCATTCCCATCTCAAGCTGACAGCTCTCTACCTGTCCGGGGAGAATGTACTTGTTGATGATGCGGTGATTGGCTTCCTCCATCGATCCGAGTTCTTTCTTGTTCTCGGGCTTTATCACCACTTCGCCTTCAGAAGCGGTTCCTTCTCTCTTTATCAGAACCGTGGGATATGTCTTGTGTGCCGGTGCGGAATTAAGATAGAACTTCGCGGGATCTCCGGGATCATCCGATTCAAAGATTATCTCCTTCGTGCCCATTCCTATATATGCACCGTCTCTTGCTGCAACATGGATCTTTCTTCCGTCACAGATTATGCTTCCCGCACCGCCTATATTGATAACTCCGAGTTCTCTTCTGTCACAAAAATGAGGCACTCTTAATTCCTCACCTGCAGTAAGCTGAAGAGGACCTTTTACCGGAACGGCAGATCCGGTGATGATGCGGTCGATATGACTGTAGACAAGCTTTATCTCATCCTGCTTAAAAAGATCGCCTATGAAGTATTCATCCCTGAGGCGTTCCGTAGTGTAATGCTTCATGTCAAGTGGCGATGATGCCGTTCTGAGTTCCAACTTATGTACCTCTCTTTCCGATGTCCCTGACCCGTTCCGGGCCAGTCCGCAATTCTTTTAATCGTAATTGTCCGAATAAGATCGCATGAAGATGAAAACAAAAATTGCTTACATCGAAAAATATAATAGCACAACAGCCCAAAATATGAAAGCCCTTACATAATGATTTTTTCAATATTTTTGCTGTGTTTTTACATACCGTGGAATGTGCCAGTGATATGCATTTCCTTTCAGCCAAGCACCTTCAGGCGCGTATATTCGGTGCTTTCTTCTTCAGTAAGCATTTTCACGAAATCCGCTCTCTCTTTTGATGCTCCCGGTCCGTAAGAAGCATATTCGGCATAAAAAACACTTTGGTGCGCACTCTTCTTGCCCCAGTCGTCAAATCCCTCTTTTGCGATATGTGCATCCATATAGCAGTTCAGCATGACGGTCCTGGCGTGGTCTCTCCACGGCCTTCCGAGATACACGCTGTTTTCCGGGCATCCTTCATTCAGGAATCTGCAGCCTTCAAATACATATCCGTATTTTTCTCCATCAATTGTGGATGCTGCGGTGCAGTATCCGTAAGACTTTCCTTCACAGTGATCATCTCTTTGTTTATTACCGAGCGATACTATGTCGCAGTCTTCGAAATAACAGGTCGCGCTTCCGAAGATAAAATCCACATCACCGCATATCCTGCAGGATCTGTAATGCTGTCTGCACGGAATCCTTTCATCCGATTCCGTGGGGCCCCTGAATCCCCCGGGCTCTATCTCCTTTTCGGGAAGCGGTCCCGTAAAAAGCGTGTCCTGATAGCTTTTCAGAATGAGCGAGTCTGCGATAAGATCGCCTTCCGCAAAAAGAGCTATCGCCTGACCCGATGTGCTTTTCGGAAAAGAAACATTTTCAATTGTCAGATTGGAAAGACGGTTTCCGTTTCCTTTGATGAAGAATGTATATGACCTGAATGTTCCTCTCTTTATTCCGTCAGGCATGATCTCGAATGCGTGATCACCCCATTCTATCCTCACGTCATCAGGAGTGCTCCCTGTGCCTGTGATGCTCACCTCATCCCGCCTTATGAATACTTTTTCACGATATGTTCCCGGTGCAAGGCGTAATAAAACAGCGCCTTCAGGAGCTGAAGACGCTGCATCGCTTATGCTCATTCCGGGATGTAATTCAAGCGTAGTCATTTCATTCATCCTTTTTCAAAGGCCGGCCGGAGCGTGTACTTCGGGATATTCTCATGTGTTTGCACCAAGACACCTCCGATAACCGCCCCTGCGTATGCCTGGGCAGCCATTCCTCCCGGAACCGGCAACTTTATTATATCTCTACCCCGGCCTGTGTGTCACTATCCTGTCCGGTTATCAGGTCACCTATGCGATCAATTTGCAAGTTCATCTATTCCGTCTGCATCGATCATTTCACCTTCATAACCGGTTATGTTCACATCAGACAGCTCAAGCCTGCATATATTCCTTGCGTAGATTCCTTTCTTGCAGCACTTTTCGACGCCCACGCTCATTGCAGGAACATCTTTCCTTGCATCATCGGCAAAGGATATATTGACGTTCCTCATGATGATCTCTTCTATCTTGTCCTCGGGAAGTCCGTCAAAATACGCGGCAGCCACATGACAGCCGGTTGCATTTATATCTTCAAAAGCAAGTCTTCCTATATGCGGTGTCCTGTCATCCGCAGGAAGAGCCTCTCTTGACTGGACATATTCCGTCTTGCCGTCGGGATCGCAGAAATAGAAAGCGTTGACCACAAAAGGAGTCATGACATTTCTCATCTCTATATGCCAGAAAGAAATGTCATCCATTACGGCATCTCTTCCGCGTCCGCGTCTTGTCTTGATCCTGAGCCCCCTGTCCGTATTTCTGAACAGACAATCCTCAACCTTAACGCCCCTTATGCCGCCCGCCATCTCGCTTCCGACAGTGACCGCACCGTGACCGTTTTCCATCAGACACTGGCGTATCAGGATATTCTCGGACATCTTCCTGTGATTTCTTGCCATGTAGATCTTGCCGGATTTGATGGCTATGCAGTCATCACCGAGAGAAAACCGTATGCCCTCTATGTCCACATTCGAGCAGCTCTCAGGATCCATTCCGTCTGTATTCGGAGAATCCTGGGGGTTCTCTATCACGAGATTATAGAATCCCAGATCATCCGAATAGTAAGGATGAAGAGTCCAGGAAGGCGAATTGCACAGCCTGATTCCCTGAATCGTGATATTCGAGCAATGACTCAGAAAGATCAGTCTGGGCCTGAATGCGATGTTCATCAGCTTGCAGTCATGCCACCAGTTTTCATAGGATGCCTGCCCGTCAATGCAGCCTTCGCCGTATATGCACACATCCTTTATGTTCATGCCGGTGATGATGCCTGTAAACATCGGGAGCGGATTGCCTTCCCAGGTTCCGAGATTATACTCATCCTGTTCATCATAACTTTGTATCAGACCGGGAAGAGCAGGATAATGATGCCTGTCCGTATCGGCCAGGATCACGGCGTCCTTTGAAAGCTCGATATTTATGCCGCTCTTCAAAAACACCGAGGTGACAAGGTATCTCCCCTCGGGAATGAGGACTCTGCCGCCTTCCGGACACAGTGATATCGCAGACTGGATGAATAACGTGTCATCCGAAACGCCGTCTCCCTTTGCTCCGAGTTCCCTTACATCTATCGTCACGAATTCATCCGGTGTCGTGAATTCAATCGAAGCAAGTACATCGCCCGCTGACGCCTCTTCACAGCCAAGTGCTTCGTGAACGATGTCGAATCTGTAGTCGGTTCCCGGAACAAGCCCGAACACGGATGTGATGACCGTGTCACAGGTCTTGCGATCATGTCCGTTCACAAAAAGGTGATAGCTTTCAAGAGTATGATATATGCCGCCGTCAGCGATCTCCAGCACCGCGCTTCTGGCAGTTTTCATGAGTAATTTCAGTTCCATCTTTTTAATCCATCTTGAGATATTCAGAATAAGCCATCATGAAAGGTCCGACTCCCTTGGAATCGTCGCTTACAATTTTTTCCGACAGATAATACTCAACGCTTCCGTCCCTTACGGGATTATCCTGAGGTCCGAGACCTGCTACATGGCATATTCCGGTAAGACAGGTTTTGCCGTTTTCTGTGACAAGCTTGTCATTAATAAGACCTTCGATTATCCTGCTGCCTACCTTAGCATACTTTTCCTTCAGAAGCACGCCTTTCCTGCAGCCCTTGAGTATTGCGTAAGCAACCATCGCGCTTCCGGACGTTTCGAGATAATTGCCTTCGACATCGGGACTGTCGATAACCTGCCTGAACAGTCCGGTTTCGGGATCCTGATACTTAAGAATGCCTGTGATGTGCTCCCTGAACACATCTCTCAAAAATGCATACTGCTCAAAGATCTCTTCGCTCATTACATCCATCACGTCGATGAGTGCCATCAGATACCATCCCATGCTGCGGAGCCAGAAATTGGCCGAGCATCCTGTCTCCTTATCAGCCCAAAAGGCGGTCTTTGAAATATCACATGCGTGATAATTCAGGCCTTTTTCCTTATTGCCCAGATATTTTTCGACATTCCTGAACTGATCGATGATGTCATTATACTTTTCCTTGCCATCATATCTGGTCTCATATTCCATGTAAAAAGGCTGACCCATGTACAGACCGTCAAGCCAGATCTGATCGGGATAGATATTCTTGTGGAAGAAATTACCCGTAGAGCATCTGGGATGGCTTCTCAGCTGATCCATGAGAACCTCAATGGCCTTCCTGTATTTCTCCTCTCCTGTCCTGTCATACATGAAAAAAAGACTTCTTCCGGGAAGAATGTTATCAATATTATATTTATCCATGCTGTAATTAAGGATGCACCCGTCATCGGTAATGAAGCCCTTAAGGTACTTTTCTATGAAATCCACATACTTCTCATCGCCCGTAGCCTCATACAGGTCGGCAGCCCCTATAAGAACGCAGCCGTCCTCATAGTTCCAGCAGTCCTTATAATTCCTGTATCCGGACAGGAAAGCATCAATATAGTCCATCACTCTCTGATCTGGTTTCATGGATGTAAGCCCTTTCACAAAAATATAAAAAAAATAGAAGTTCCTCAAAGATTATACGTGAAAACACTGTAAGCGGTCAATAAAAAAGATGCCTGCCGCATACACATCGGCAGGCATCATATGCCTTATTTCATGATCATCCGTTCTTTATGATGTTTAGAACCAGATCCGGCGGAATGTTGCTCTTCACTGCATCTTCAAGCTCATACGGATCTACCGGCTTCGCCAGATATCCATCGAATCCGGCTTCCATGTACATCTCCATGCTTCCCTGCACGGCATTGGCGGTAAGGGCGATCTGCGGAACGGATCTGTTGGGATTGTTCTCATCCGCTCTTATCATCTGCATCGTCTCGATTCCGTCGGGACTCGGCATCATGTGATCCATGAATATCACATCATACTTCTTGTTCTTAGTCATCTCGATGGCTTCATTTCCGCCCGATGCCTTGTCTATCTGGACCTTGGTCCCTTTCAGCAATGAAACGAATACCGTAAGGTTCATCTCGTTATCATCTACTATAAGGACCTTTGCCTCGGGTGCCGTGAAAGATGCTTCATACTTCTTGCGCTTTGGCTTCTCGTTATCCTTCTTAAGTTTGACGGCACCTACCAGTGTATTGTCAGCGATCTTCTGAGGGATCTTGACGGTAAATACAGAGCCTTCACCATACCTGCTGGAAACCTTTATCTCGCCGCCCATTCCCTCGCACAGCTTCTTGGTGATGGCAAGTCCGAGTCCGGTTCCCTCTATGTGGCGGTTCTTCTGAAGATCAGCTCTTGAGAAACTGTCGAAAATGTGACCTATGTCATCGTTCCTGATACCAATTCCGGTATCACTGACAGAGACCATCAGATCATAACCTTCAGCCTTGTAATCGCCGGTCACGGAGATCCTGACGTATCCGTTATTGGTATACTTGACCGCATTCGTTATGAGATTGATGAGGATCTGTTCTATCTTGCCCTCATCTCCAATCAGTATCGAAGGCATTCCGGGATCCACATCCAGCGATATCCTGAGATTCTTTTCGGCAGCTCTCTTTTCAAGCATGTTGCCGCAGGTCTGGGAGAGTTCCATCACCGAATATTCTTTTTCGTCAACTTCGAAATTGCCTGCTTCTATCTTGGAGAAATCCAGGACATCATTAACAAGGTTAAGAAGCATATGTCCTGCTTTTTCAACATCGCGTGCATATCCGAGGATGACCATGTCATGTGATTCCCTGGTGATCATCTCGTTCATGCCGAGTATCGTGTTGATGGGAGTCCTGATCTCATGCGACATCGATGAAAGGAAGGATGTCTTCGCGTTGGAAGCTTCGAGAGCCCTCTTTTCGGCGATCGCAAGTTTTTCGTTCTTATCCTCGATCGATGAGATATAATCGCTTTCCTTGGTAACATCGAAGAACTCGATCAGGAATCCGATCATTTCATCGTTATCCCTGTGAAGGAATTTCTTTTTCTTGAGATACTTGACCTCACTCCTGAGCACACGCCCGGATCTTCTTATGGTCTTGCGGTAAACAGACTTGATGCCCTCGCCGTCTTCCTTGATCATATCCGTGAACTGATCGAGCAAGGCAGTTATCTCATAGAGTTCATCACTTAATGCCCTGTCGATCTCCTGTCTGCCGAGTGCCTCAAAATACTGCCCTGCAAGCGCATTGGAACCGAGATATTTTTTCTTCTTGTCGAAAACGATATATGCATACTCTTCCATCTTCTCCCAGGTATGCATTACGTTATAAGACATGTCATACATTTCAACCCTGTTGAAAACAAGGAGTATGACCATCTCACTCAAGAGATATCCTATGCAGTTCCACTCAAAATTGATCTTGAATATCCTTGAGAAGGCATAGATGCCGACGTTGATGAAAAGGAAGACAGAATACAGGATAGTGGATTTGTAAGAGACAACGGTCCTTCTGATGAATGCAAGCGTGCAAAGGATCGCACTGGCAAGTATGTAACCTACGAGCAGTATCACATAAGCAGTATGAAAAGGTCCGTATTCCTTGACCAGTACGGTGAAACCGCCGGCATCGGCAATGTCCACGCTCTTGTAATAGATGGGGAGACGTCCGATGGTAAAAGTCAGACCGATGACAAAACTGGAATACAGGAACATGAAAAGCCTGAGCATATGCGGGATCCTGATCTTGGTGATCTCCGCACCGATACAGAAAATGAAGAAAGGCAGATAGCATCCGCCCATATATACGATACAGTTACCGACAATCGCGGCTTCAAGTGTCTGCGCAACCGAGACGACCAGATAACCGCCGTTAGAGACGACAATTGCGCACATTAGCAGAACCGTATAAATATTGGGCCGCACACCCGACTCAACCAGCAGCACGATATTAAATACGGCAAAGACGAACGTTATCAGATATACGAGAGATACAATGTTCAAGATTTACTCTTCCCCATGAACTCAACATATTCTGCTTCATTCATCGGCTTGGCATAATAAAAGCCCTGAATGAAGTCACAACCCTGTTCTTCAAACCAGTCGGATACTTCCTTGGTCTCAACACCCTCGACTACGATATGTGCACCCATGCTCTTGATGAGATTGATGGCCTCTCCGAGAATGCGTCTCTTGGCAGGATCCACAGCCTCATCCGTAAGTGTCTTGTCAAGCTTGATGACTTTATACGGGAATGACATGACCCTGTGAAGATTCGAATATCCCGAACCGTAATCATCCAGTGAAAACCTCACGCCCTCGGCAGACATCTCATTCATCGTCTCAAGGACTCTCTCATAGGCCCCGTCGGCTGCAGTCTCAGTGATCTCGAAATTGATCCAGCCGGGCTCGATCCTGTATTCATTCATGTAATACTTGATCTTCGACGCCATGTCAGCCTGCATGCACTGAATGATTGAGAGATTGACCTCCACATAATCAACACCGAGTTCCTCAGGCGAATGCTCCGAAAGGAATCTGCACACATCCTTTATGACAAAGTCGCCTATGTTGACTATCCTGCCGGTCTTCTCAGCCGCAGGAATGAACACGGAAGGAGGAATGGTACCGAACTCCTCGGAATCAAGCCTTATGAGTGCTTCGGCACATTTATACTTCTTCTCCTTGAGTGAGTATATCGGCTGATAATACATCTCAAATCTGTCATTCTTGATCGCATCCTCGATTATTCCGTCAATGGAATTGAGTATTACGAATTCCCTGTCAAAGGATATCTCGGAATACACAACCGGCTTGCCGGGCTCGATGAGATTCTGGATCCTCTCGGAGAACTTGAGCAGTTCTTCCTTCGTGGCAATGTCCTTGGGAATGTCAACGGAGCATACGCACATCTCAAGCTGAAGATCGAACCCGTCCTCGGAAAAGCCTTCGAGATACTTTTTGTTAAGCTTCTCCATCTGCTTGAGAACAAGGCTCCGGTCAAAGTGTCCCTGCACGACCATCGCATACAGTCCGCTTCTCAGATAGTAAAGGTCCGTAGATGCAAGCAGGCTCTTATATCTCTCCTTCAGCAATGTGTTCCCGGCCGAATGGAGAACTTTTCTGTAGACTCTTATGTCCGTAAGGCTTCTGATCTCCGAATCATTGGATATCTTCGCAAACACTATCATTGCATTCCTCTTGCTCAGTATGATGTTCTCAACATCATTTTCAAAGGGAATGAATGAAGAAAGCCCCGTTTCAAGATCGATGGACTCATCAGGCCTGAACACGAAGAATGCAAGGATGAGCATTGAAAGCGATGCTCCGAACATTGCAGTCATGAGTTCCGGATACATGTCCTGAATGAGGATCGCGGCAACATTTACGGGATAGACAAGAAGCATTGCAAGGAACTTCTCGGCGCTGAGCCTCTTCCTGATCACAAAGAGCTGAACAAGGCTGAAGACCATGAAATAAAAACCGAAATAATCATACACGGTCATCAGATCGCCGCGGACATAATACACATTACCGTCGATCAGGGTGTAATAAAATATCCTCTGAGTGAAAAAATTCGAGTAAACAAATGCAAGATAAACAAGCAGCGGCAAAAAGTACGGGATCGAAAGCTTGGGATCGGACTTGATCCTGCTCCAGCTGCCGCTCATTATGCCGTAGATCCTGATGAGCATGGGCAACTGCACTGCTCTGAGAAAGCAGAAGATATACCCCATCACGAATCTGAACAGAACCAGCTGGTCGAGCGAATTACCGACATAAAAAGGGAAAGCACGAAGAATATCAAAAACACAGCTTAGGATGAGAACTATCCCCAGCTGCAAAAACGCCCTGTTAAGCCTGCCCAGATGCATCCTTCTCAGGAGCATTGAGACAAGGATCGCGAGGAGCATGAATATGCTGCAAATATCAAAATAATAAATGCGGTCTAAGATCTGCACTTTTTTCGCCTGTCCCTTATAGCATTATGCCTTATTATATCAGTATTTCAGGGCGCTAAACAACCGAAAAAAGCAAAGAAAAAGATTAAATATGGTTAAAAAACAAAATATTTAACCAAAATATCAAAAAAGAACGTCTTTAAAGCATATCAGGGGCTTGTTTTTGTCATAATCAAAGCTGTGATGGGCTCCTCCTGCACACCATTTTTCATACTCACATTCCATGCAGTTTTTGTTGCGAAGTGACAGGTGCTTTCTGAACGTTTCGAACCTGTTATTCCACACATCGGAAAAAAGATCCTCTTTCACATTTCCGAAGATCACCTCGTCATTTGGCATGATATCCAGGCAGGCGGTAATGCTGCCGTCCGATCTGATGCTCGCGGTGAATACTCCGGCATTGCACAGGAACATCCTCTTTCTCACATTGCCCTCAAGATCCGGACCGAGGAAATGCGAGCAGCCGTATTCGACAGGATATCCTTCTTTTCTCCTGTCAATGATGAACGAGAACATTCTTCGCTGATCTTCGGGTGTAAGGAGCATGTCGGGATGATTGAGAGCACGTCCTATCGGCTCTATCCCAATCACTCTCCACGAATCCACATCGATCTTCTTCACGATCTCAAAGAGCTCGTCAAGCTGATCTATATTCTTGTGATTTACTACAGTGGTGATCTGGATCGCGTGAAATCCGCCCTCGTCGATGAGATTCTGTATCCCTCTCATTGCCAGGTCATATCCACCCTTCAGCCCCCTTTGAGAGTCATGTGTCTCGCTAAGTCCGTCAATGCTGACGGATATGGTCTTCATGCCGGCCATGCGCAGCTTATGGGCAGCCTCTTTGGTAATGAGAGTGGCGTTGGACGTCATTCCCCAGGCGAATCCCTTTTCATTTATCATGTTCACGATGTCAAAGAAATCGCTTCTTATCATCGGCTCTCCGCCGGTAATGCAGACAAGTATCCTGCGTTTGTCAAAATTCTTATCAACATCGTCAAGGATCCCTGCATATTGTTCAAGCGACAGTCCGGATGCTTCTCCAGGCCTGCAGAGCGAACCGCAATGAAAACACCTCTCGTTACAGCTCAGGGTCAGTTCAAAAAAAAGATGCCTGAGGTCGGGCTTCTCATAGAGAGATTCCCTGACCTCAGACCTTTTATCGAGTATCTGTTTCTTAAGCCCGATGAGAGATGAATCCTCGGAATATGCGGATTTGAATTCCTGAAGGTCCATCTGTATCTCCTTAATCTTCCTTGCCTTCTCCGTCCCACTCGGGAGGTCCGTAGACTGCTATCATGGGTTCATCATCATCCTCAAACCATTCAGGCGGACCATAGACATCCCCCGCAGGCTCGTCCTGATCTTCTTCGAACCACTCGGGAGGTCCGTAGACCGCCTCAGCAGGGTCATCCTGATCATCTTCAAACCACTCGGGAGGTCCGTAGACCGGCACATCAGGGTCATCCTGATCATCTTCTATCATCTCCGGAGGACCGTAGACATCCCCGTTAGGAAGGGTACAGCCCGCAAAAGAGATCGCGGTTCCGATTGCCGTAACTGCCGTGGCAAATGTAAGTTTTTTGTTTATCTTCTTCATATCGTCACCTCAGGTGATCCATCCATACATAGCATCTATACATAGTCCAGACCTTTTTCATGATAATCCGGAGAGGTCAGTACCTTTTCAAACTGCTCCTTAGGAAGCGGCTTGTCGAAAAAATATCCCTGTCCGTGATAGCATCCGTACTTCTTGAGAAGCTTGACATGATCCGGAGTCTCAACGCCTTCGGCTATCGATGACATGTCAAGGTCCGATGCGATCGAGATGATATGCTTCATCATGACCATGTCACGATTGCTAATGTCGGCATTATCAAGAAAGCTCTTATCGATCTTGATCTCACTGAAAGGAATGTCCTTTATCATGCTCATCGAGGAATAACCGACACCGAAGTCATCGACGGATACCTCAAAGCCCTCTTTTGCAAATTCATCGACAAGCTTCTGAAGCCTGATCATGTCCGATTCGGAAGTGGTCTCCGTTACTTCTATCACGATGAGTGAATGAGGAATTCCATGCTTGTCGACTATTGCAGTGACTTCTTTTACGAAATTCGGATTACTCAGGTGCTTCCTCGAAAAGTTCGAAGAGATCCTGACGGGCTTCTTGCCCTCCGCGATCCATGCGGCAAGATCCGCACACACATGATCGAGAATGTAAAGATCCAGTACGCAGATGCGCTTGCTCCTCTCAAGAACAGGTATGAACTGATCGGGCATTACCTGCTCGCCGTTCCTGAACCATCTGCAAAGTGCCTCCGCACCTACAAGCTTGTAATTCGCCAGATTGACCTTGGGCTGATAAAATGCCTTGAACTCCTCGTTGCGGATTGCAGCCTTGAAACAGGATTCGATCTGTCTCTGGTTGGTCAGCATTTCTATCATCGCACGGTCAAAATACTGTATCTGGGTATTCCTGTTATGCTTGGCCATGAGCATTGTAGCCTGTGCGTTATCCAGACATTCGTTGATGCTCTTCTCCTTGCCGGTACAGTCATATATTCCGCAATATGCTCCCAGCTTAACGACCGATACATCTCCGCTTTCGACATTTATGTGTATGCCTTCGAGTATTCCGAGAATGTCGGGAACCTTCTCGCGTCTTGCAAACACGCAGAAATTATCTCCTCCCATCCTGCACAGGCATTCCGGAGAATCCAGCATGTCACTGACCGTTCCGGTGAACTTCTTCATAACCTTGTCGGTCTCTTTTCTTCCCAGAAGCGTATTGAGTCCCGACAGATTCACAAGATTGAAAAAGATTATCGAATAGTCCGAAATGCGCTCAAGCTTCAGAACCATTCCCATCATCCTGGTAAGGTAAAAAGGATTGAAATATCCCAGTTCCATCTCATGGAAAATGGCATAATCAATGTATTCCTTCATCCTTATTCGGCTTTTGATCGTGGAAATTATGAGGAGAAATCCCCTGACATATTCTTTTTCTTCTTCGTCCCAGAAATGTCCGTAAGAAGGATAAACGCTTATCTTGGCAATGGCACCGTTTGAAATGACCATTCGGTTGATGACACAGTCGTCATCATTGATGGAATCGGAATCAAAGTACATGGTCTGCCTGGATGGTTCTTCGCGAAGCTCGGCATTCATGTCGGGATATTCGGTATATGAGATCCTGCCGATGCTGAGTATGTCAACAAGCTCACGTGAATACTCGCCATCCCTGTCGCTGTCATAGGCGATGACTCCCGCTTCCTTGCAGAAATAATCATACAGTTTTGCTTTGATCTTATCTGTATCCATCCGGCTCCCTATATGTTAGCTAATTTTACCACAATTCCATCCTGCGGACAAAAAGTTTGATATGAAAATGCGAAAACAGGTTGCCGGAGATGGCAGCCTGTTTTCCGAGGATTAGTATTTATTGAATCCCTTCATCAGGGAAGTTCAATCTCAAAAGCAGCTGTTTTTCTGCCAAGGAGCTCTTCACTTCTTGCATCGGGCTGCTGTCCGCCCACATACACCGTAGCCTTGCCCGAGGGGATCACGAACTTTCCGTCGGTATCGAAAAGTCCGAAGCTTTCTTTCGAAAGGGTAACGGATACTTTGGCGGTCTCGCCTGCCTTAAGCGCAACCTTCCGGAATGCCTTGAGCTGATATTTGGGAGCATTCTCGACTCCGCACGACTTAACATAGATCTGAACGGTCTCTCTTCCGGCGACTTTACCGGTGTTGGTGACATCAAAACTTACAGTGATGCCCTCATCGTCGAGAACATTCTTGTCAGCCTTCACATTCGCATAATCATATGTCGTGTAAGAAAGTCCGTATCCGAAAGGATAGAGGGCATCACCGGTCATGTACCTGTATGTCCTGCCCTTCATCGCATAATCGGTAAAATCGGGAAGTTCTTCGGTGCTCTTGTAGAATGTCACCGGAAGTTTTCCTTCAAAGTTCCTGTCACCGAATACAGTCTCCGCGATCGCTCTTCCGCCCATTGCACCGGGATACCAGCACTGGATCAGGGCATTTATCTTGCTGTCATCTACGGCAAGAGCACTTCCGACGAGCAGGAGAAGGATTACGGGCTTGCCGCTTGCCGCTGCAGTTTCAAGCATCTCTCCCTGGAGTCCGGGAAGCTTAAGGTCTATCTTGTCTCCGCTGGCGAATTCATTTCCCGCATCGCCCTCTTCTCCCTCGATGCCTGCATCAAGTCCGAGCACGACGAAGATCACATCGCTGTCCTCACAGACGCTCTTTACTTCGGAGATCCTGTCATCACCCTTTGAGAGACCGCTTACTCTGTCTTTTACAAGATCGCATCCTTCAGAATATCTGATCCTGACATCATCACCGAGATAATCCTCGAGTCCTTCCAGGACAGTCACATACCTCGATGCGGTTCCTTCATAGTTTCCTACAAGAGCACGTCTCGAATCGGCATTGGGGCCGATGACACCGACGGTCTTTATCTTACTCTTGTCGAGAGGAAGTATTCCGTCATTCTTAAGAAGTACGAGGCTTTTGGCTGATGTATCGAGATTGAGCTGTCTGTGCTCTTTGCTGTCGACCTCATCCATAGTGATGCCGTCAAAAGCAGTCTTCTCGCCGTCCATCATTCCAAGCTTCATCCTTGTGGTGAAGAGATTGACTAAAGCTTCATCAAGTCTGGATTCTTCTACCTTGCCCTGTTCTACGGCATCCTTAAGGTATACGAAAAGATCGCCGCAGTTAAGATCGCATCCGTTGTTCATTGCAAGGCTTACAGATTCAACCTCATCCGAAGTTACCATGTGTCCGGTGTGGAAATCCCTGATCGCCCAGCAGTCGGAAACAACATGTCCTCCGAATCCCCATTCATCTCTGAGGATATCCTTAAGAAGAGTCTTGGATCCGCAGCAAGGCTCACCGTTTGTGCGGTTATAAGCTCCCATTACGGTCTCAACATTTGCTTCCTGAACGCATGCCTTGAAAGCGGGAAGATAAGTCTCCCTCATGTCCTGAACCGATGCAACGGCATTGAAATGATGCCTCTCGGGCTCGGGACCGGAGTGAACCGCAAAATGCTTGGCACATGCCGCAGTCTTCATATGATCTTCATCATGTCCCTGAAGACCCTTTACATATCTGACTCCGAGCCTGGAAGTAAGATAAGGATCCTCTCCGTAAGTCTCCTGTCCTCTTCCCCACCTGGGATCGCGGAATATGTTTACATTGGGAGCCCAGAAAGTAAGGCCCTTGTAAATATCCGTGTCGGAAAACTTCTGCTGAATGTTGAACTTGGCACGTGCCTCGGTAGAGACCACATCGCCCAGTTCTTCCATGAGGTCTTCATCAAATGCCGCAGCAAGTCCGATGGCCTGAGGAAACACCGTGGCCGTGCCTGCTCTTGCAACTCCGTGAAGTGCCTCATTCCACCAGTCGTATGCCTTGATGCCGAGATGTTCGATTGCGGGAGCGTGATTGAGAGTCTGTGACACCTTCTCCTCAAGAGTCATTTTAGAAACAAGTTCTTTTGCTCTTTTACGATACTCAGCGATCTTTGCTTCATTCTTAACAAGATCCATACATTTCTCCTTGACGGTTGCATGCAAAAACGCATTTACTGTGAATACGTTTTCATCGTATAGTTTTCCAAATATTTAAATCTAACGTATTTTTGCGGATTAGTTTTCACATTTTGCTTTTAATTTTTTGAAATTAGAATTAAAATCATAAAGGATTAGTTTTTATTGAATATCAAGAAGAGAGAGGTTCACATGCTCCCTGTATTGGAACACGGCCGTGAGACCGTAAAATACGAAGAGATTCAGGGTGTCAGGCTTTATCACAACGATATTGCCGAGGATTATCCGCTTCACTGGCACACTGCCACAGAGATAATCGCCCCCACCGAAAATGACTATACTGTCGAGGTCGGAACCGATAAATTCGTCATCAGTCCCGGAGATGTCGCGGTCATTATGTCAGGTACCCTGCACAGGCTCTACGCCCCCGAAAACGGCAAGAGACTGATAATCATGTTCGACTACAACCTGATAGGAAATGTCACTTCCCTTAACAGCCTTCTTCACTCTCTGGGCGAATGCATAATCATAAGAAAGTCCGAGAACCCCGAGCTTTCGGACAGGCTTAAGTATTATCTTGATCAGACTCAGAAAGAATACGAAGGCATGCAGCCCTATGCCGGTGCTGCGATCTATTCTCTCCTGATCCGCTTTATGGTGGATGTGGGAAGAAGCTGCATGGAAGAAAGAGTTCCCCAGCACGGAAGGTCATCTGCGAAGAACAAGGAATACATCGGAAGATTCATGGATGTGTGCAATTATATCTCAGAGCATTGCACTGAAGACATCGACATGGATGCGCTTGCCGAGATGGCAGGTTTTTCAAGATTTCACTTTGCACGTCTCTTCAAGGAATTCGCACATGTGTCATGTTACGAATACCTGACTCAGAAGAGAATACTTCTTGCGGAGATGTATCTGAACCAGCCCGATCTTTCGATCCTCGATGTTGCGCTTCAGTCCGGATTCAAGTCGCTGTCGACTTTCAACAGAGTCTTCAAATCCTACAAGAACTGTACTCCGTCAGAATACCGTAAGATGAACAGACGTTATACTCCCAAGCCCGCACTTGCTCCAATAGAAAACGAGTGATGTGAAAACGGAGGCCGAAATCAAGTGAATAAAACAGGGGATGGTCCTGCTGTTTCAATGATGATAAAACAGCAGAGCCATCCCCTTTATCGTGCCCTGTTTTGCCTTAGGTCATGAGAATTTGAAGCTTTCGAAATCAAAGCAGCTTCCGGGCAGGAACACAAATGTGACGTTCTGCTTTCCGGTTATCTTATCGAATTCAAAAGTCTGCTCATTCATCTCATCGGAGAGTCTGAACTCTATGATGTTCTTCACCTCTCCCGCATCACCTGCAAAGCGAACATGAATGGTATTGTCGTCCTTTGGAGCGCGTCCCCTGACGGTAAGTTTCGATGTGCCTTCATCACCAAAATCCATTCCGGCAAATTCGATCGAGACATTATTTCCTATGCCAAGCACGCTTCTTCCTTCGATCCTGAAATCATCGCCATAGATCTCATCCGCGGCTGCGGCATCAAGCTGCATGAATGCTTTCTCGCTTGCCTTGAACGAAAATCCTTTCACATGCATTTTGTCACTGAACTCAAAATACAGATTGCAGATACCTTTCAAAGGCTTTTCGAGCTTCCAGGTATCAGGCTGATATGTATTCCATATCGAAGGCTTCTGATATACGAATTCACCGATCACATTTCCGCCCTGTCCCGGTATGCCGTCATATACCTTGAAAGGATAGGCATCGGAATTCAGGGTGAATATCGGCATTGTGATCTCATCCGATCCCGCCTCACCGAAATCAATGTTTTCAAATCCGGCGACGCTTCTTGCATTCCTGTCGGAAGCAAATCCCATTTCATTGCCCGCACCAATCTCACCCTCGGAATATGTATATGCGCTTCCGTAGACAAAATCATAAGGATCAAGGAATGCAGGTCCTATGCCCGATACGCTGAATTCGAGTTCCGAGATCACTCTCACGGATCTGCTTCCGGAGCGAGACATGCATCTTAATCTGAAATCACCGTCGCCGAGCGCTTCAATCTTCACTTCACCGTCACCGGGATAAAGTTTCACGAAGTTGACCGGAACACCTTTGTCGGACACTGCACTGTAAAGGATCTCCCTGTCACTTGCATTTTCAGGACAGATGCCGACCTTTACGGTTATCTCCTTATTATCGGGAGTCAGCCTGCGTGTGCCGAAGCTGATCTCAAGTTTTCTGACCGGTATCTCAATGTCTGAGCCGAGATTTGTCTTGCGAACGGAATTCTCTTCAAGATAAAGATCTGTGCCTTTGTCAAAAGGAGATCCGTTCAAGCCTTGCTCCGAAGCACTTTCATCTTCGATACATTTAAGAGTGACTTCGCAGTCCATGAGTCCTTCCGAAGAAACCTTTAATATCGCATCACCCGGTTTGTCCGAAGGAGCTATGATTGCAAGGAGTTTTCCGTTAAAAAGCCTTCTGCTGACCGCCTTGTAAGAGTCTTCATCGGTGCTGTCTCCGTTATCAAGTCCGACCAGTCTTCCCGCTCCCGTCACTTCTACACTTACTCTGTCACATGCATTCATTACAGGATTGCCGTTTTCATCGAGGACCGATATCTCCGCAAAGATCAGATCTTCGCTTCCCGCACGCATGATCTCGGTATCGGTATCTATCTCAAGTGATGAACTGTCACCGAATGAACATATGACATCCCTTGCACTTACTTTTCCGGCCTTATCATATGCAACAGCCTCGAGTTCCCCTTCTTCATAAGGGATGCTGTAATCCGCGATGATGTGGTCTCCGGATCCGGGTGCATGTGTCAGCGTCTGTCTTCCGAGACTCTTTCCGTTTAAGAACAGCTCCACTTCATCCTCGTTGGAACACACTCTGACATCGATGATCTGTCCCTTGTTGAAATCCCAGTAAGGGAATATGTGTACCATAGGATCTGCTGCAGGATCGGTCCATGCGGACCTGAAGACATAGTAATAATCCTTGGGGAAACCTGCCGTGTCGATATTTCCGAAATATGAATTCTTGGTATGATAAGGCGTGGGCTCACCGATATAATCGAATCCGGTCCACAGGAACTGTCCTGCCGAGAATTCAGTATCCCTGTCAAGACATATGCAGGCCTCCACACTCTTTGCACCCCAGCTTGTATTGCAGTTTCCAAGTGACGAACACTGCTCATCCACATCCGAAAGCCTTGTCACCGAAAGAGGGAACTTATATACTCCTCTGCTGTTCACAAGCGACTCCGTCTCACTTCCGTAGATGATCCAGTCCGGATGAGCCTCATGGTGCTCCCTGTAGAGATTCTCCGCATAGTTATATCCCGCAAGCTTAAGGACATCGGCACATTTCTGCCCGCCCTCCCAGGCAAGATAATTCGATGCGAAAGTACACACGCCGTTCTTATACGGATCGTGTCTGTACACTTCAGCCATCAGATGCTCAACCGTCTGCGGCGCATCACTGTCCGCATGGACGTCATAGATCTCGTTTCCTATGCTCCACATTATGACCGAGGGATGATTCCTGTCCTGTCTTACCCAGCTTCTGATATCCCTCTCATGCCATTCCCTGAAAAATCTTGCATAGTCATATTCGGTCTTGGGCCTGTACCACATGTCAAACGCTTCACTCATCACGACAAAGCCCATCTCATCCGCAAGCTCAAGCACCTCGGGAGCAGGCATGTTATGTGATGTGCGGAGGGCGTTCACCCCCATGCTTCTCAGCATCGTAAACTTTCTTCTCATTGCACATTTATTGAATGCGGCTCCGAGTGCGCCGAGATCGTGATGTTCGCATACACCGTTAAGCTTCAGCCTGCGGCCGTTTAAGAGGAATCCCTCTTCGGGAGTAAATGCTATGTCACGGATCCCGAAACGAATCGTTTCCTCATCTGTGTCTCCGCCTGCATTCATGAACACCTTAAGGGTATACAGATACGGATTGCTGATATCCCACAGATGTTCATCTTCGATCACGTAATCCTCATCCGTGATCCTTTGAAGCGAGACGACATTTCCCTCAGCATCACTCACTTCATATGTGACCATCGCATCATCCGCATTATCTCCGCACACTTCGGTCTCAAAATGCAGTATCCTCTTTCCGTTTTCCATGCGCGAAGATACATACACGCCGTCTTTTGCGATGTATGTCGCATCCGTATTCCTGATATATACATTCCTGTAAATGCCGGCACCCGAATACCACCTGCTGTTGGGTGAGATATGCGTAACGCTCACGGTGATAAGATTAACTCCTTCATGAAGAAACTCCGTCACCTCACAGTCAAATGCGGAATATCCGTATTTCCACTCGAATGCCTTTTGTCCGTTCACATATATGACGCTGTCCATGTACACGCCATCGAACTCAAGGAAATATCTTCCCTTCACCTCATCCAGAATGAGTTCCCTGATATACCATCCTCTTCCGGTCCTGTACAGATCCGTGGAATCATATATAAGCCAGTCATGAGGTATCTGAACAGGCCCAAATTCCGCGTCCTTTCCCATGGCTTCATCATATTCGGTATTTACATCGGTCTCTAAGAACTTCCACCCTTTATTAAATAAATATCTCATGTTCACTCCGGTTATAAGCAGTCAGTGTATAAAGAAATCACGGGGCCGGAAAAGGTCCCGTGATTTAAAGTTAAATAATCTCTCAGGTTAAATCAATACTAAATTTTCGGATCGGATCAAAAATTCAGATCTTCCTGATGAAAGGAGCCATAAGCTTGCAGATCTTCTTTTCACCGGATTCCGAAAAAGTGTTGTAGATCATCTCACCTATGTAAGTGTTTCTCTGAAGATACCTTACAGCCTCAGGCTTTTCGTCCGACTGATACATGATCCTGACATGTCTGTCATCCATAAGCCCGGCAGTGACGGGAGTGATCTTTTCGCCGCTCGCAACCGAGAAATCCCTTATCGCACCGCGTTTCTTCTCATCCGGAGAAAAAGCCTCAGCACCGTCTCCGACATTATCCAGTGTAAGGACTATCTCATATCCGTCGTCTGTTTTGCTGCATGTTACTTCACTTACAAAAGGTCCCTGCGAAGGGCATTTTATCGATCCGGGATATACGACATCAAGTGCAATGTCCGCGAGTCTCGTACCGACACTCAGCTTGTTCATAGGGTGGAGATCATTGTCCTCTCCGGCATCCATGTTTACCGACATATAGGTTCCGGGAACTGCTTCGGTGATCTTCTTCTGAGCCTCCCTGAAATCATTCCATCCGTGTTCATCGATTGCCGAAGGAGCAAAGCCGTCAGTGAAGTTAGGGAGCTGTGCAAGTATATACGGAATATTCTCATCACCCCAGAGTCTGCGGTAGCCATCAACCTGAAGCTTTGTAAACTCAACATATTCATCCGTCATGAATGCATCCGATTCACCCTGATACCATAAGATGCCTTCGACCGGATAAGGAGTACAAGGAGCAGTCATTGCATTGAAAAGCCCCATGGGGTGCCAGTTGAGAGGATCTGTTGCCGGAGCTTTTTCATCCATTGTACATCCGATGATGCAATCCCACTTTCCGCTAAGATCTATCGCACCTTCGGGAAGTTCATTACTCCATGGATCCGCCTTGCACTCATCATTAAATATCATGAGACGCTTTCCGGGAGTGACTCTTCCGAATCCGCCGTCAACCCTGACCCTGAGAACAACGATATTTTCGCCTTCACGGATCACGCCTTCGGGAATCGGATATTTTCTGGGAGGATACTGATAACCGATCGTCCCGACAAAGGTTCCGTTAACATATGCCTCATCGGTATCCGTAATGGTTCCGAGCCAGAGCTTTGCAGCCTTTCCTGCGAACATCTCACCTGCATTGAATTTCTTCTGAAGCCAGACGGTTCCGACAAAGTCCTTAAGTCCCGCATCGGAGAAAAAGGTCGGAAGATTCATTTCAAAGCTTCCCTCCGAAGGAATGCCGTCCTTCCAGTTTCCTTCTCTTCCAAGGTCAGCTTTTTCACACCCTGCGGTCCACTCCGAAGAAACCTTCTCGTTATTTTTTATCACGCTTTCCCTGAACGCAGGATCACCGTATTTTAAGGACTCCTCGATCAGCTCAGGGTAGTCTGCGAGCATTTCCTTATCCATCCACGAGGAGATATGTGATCCTCCGAGGCTTGCATGGACCATGCCTACGGGAATGCCGAGAGTGTCATGGACGCGCTTTGCAAAAAAATAACAGGTTCCCGAAAACCCATACATGTTCTCAGGCTTTGCACACTTCCATTCACCAGTCCTGGGATCATCCAAAGGTCCCGAATACTCCGTATCCGAAGTGATGTCAAAACATCTGATTAGAGAATTCTCCGAATCGCGGATCACCTCGGGATAATTATCCTTTAATCTTTCAAAGGTAAGATCCATGTTGGACTGTCCGGTAGCAAACCATACAGCTCCGCACACAAGATCGTTAACGGTAATGCTGCTGCCCTTCTCATCGCTTACCTTAAGAGTAAAAGAGGTTCCGGACTCAAATGCAGGAAGATGTGCGGAAAAACTTCCGTCATCCAAAACTCTGCAAGTTACCTTATGATCGGTTTCTTCAATGGAATCCCCAATCTGCCTGCGTGCCGAAAGCTCACATTCAATCTGAAGTCCGGGTTCATCCCAGCCCCACACATGAATGGGCTTGTCATGCTGAAAAACAGCACCGTCACTAAGCAGTCTTGGAAGCTTTAATTCACTCATATCGGTCCCCCGGAAAATCAAACCTGTCTTAAGAGCGGATCAGGAAAGTGCGTCGTGAAGTGTTTTTCTCACGGATCCCGCGCCTGACATCAGCTTGATGAAATAATCGATGACCTTGTCTGAAAGGCCTGCTTTTTCAAGATCGGTCGCAAAAACGGTCTCATCCTTAAGAATGGGAAGCAGTACCTCTCTTACTTTTTCAGCATCAAGAGTGCTGCCGAATTCAAGGCTCTGAAGCTTATCCTGAATGCCTGCAAGCATGGGATCGGGACTGCATTCGAAAGCATCGCCCTTATCATTTATGCCTTTTGCATATCTGAGCCAGCCGGCAAGAACAAGCGGGATCGCATTAAGGCTTGAAACATCCTTTGAAGGATCGGCGATGTAGCTCTTGATGGTCTCACCGAATCTGATGGGTATCTTCTGCGAAGTATCGCATGCGATCCTCTGAGGGGTATCGGGCATGAAAGGATTGGGAAGTCTCTTTCCGACAACAGTGTCAATGAAGCTCTCGGGTGAGATGACTCCGGGATCAGTGACAACGGGAAGCCCTTCCTTGTAGCCTACGGTATTGACGAGCTTAAGAAGATCCTCGTCATTCATTTCAGCGGATATCCTGTCGAAACCAAGGAGACATCCGTAAACGGCAAGTGAAGTATGAAGAGGATTGAGACATGTTGTGACCTTCATCCTCTCGACATTATTTACTGTATCCCTGTCAGTGAAGATTACACCGGCTTCCTCAAGTGCCGGTCTTCCGTTCGGGAAATCATCTTCTATGACAAGGTACTCACTCTCCTCAGCATTAACAAAAGGAGCAACATATGTATGGAATCCGGTTATGACGGGCTCCGGATCCTCAACGCCGTCCGCTGCGATCATGTCCTTCACGGAATCGTCGGGACGGGGAGTTATCTTATCTATCATTGACCAGGGGAACGATACGGACTCAGGATTCTCTACATATGCAAGAAATCCCTTGTCTGCGACACCGTTCTCAGTCCACTTTGCTGCGAATTCATGAATTGCGGCAAAGAGCTTTTCTCCGTTATGTGAGCAGTTGTCGGTGCTGACCATTGCGATCGGAGCACCTCCTGCCGAATATCTGGCATAAAGAAGTGCTGCAACTTTTCCGATGTAGCTTACAGGCTTGGAAGGACCTTTTGACATATCCTCGGAAACTGCTTTGGTAAAGGATCCGTCCGCCCCCTTAAGGCTGTATCCCTTCTCGGTTATGGTAAATGTAGCAAGCTGAAGGGACTTGTTCTCAAATGCCTTCTTAAGATATGAATAATCATCCTTCACAGCGGTGTCGAGCTTTACGGATTTGGAAACAGATGCAAGGACCTGCTTCTCCACTTTTCCGTCCGACTTAAGTATCGCAAGGATCGAGAGATCGTCAAAGGGCTTGTATGCCTTGTCGATGATCTCATAATCAAAGCCCTCGGCAACTATGATGCCGGAATCAAGGCTTCCTTTTTCGATAAGTTCCTGTGCAAGTCTTGCATGATATGCCCTGAAAATGTTGCCTGCACCGAAATGCACCCACCTGGGAGCTTCATCGGTATTTTTTCTTACCTCTGATACATCAAAAGAAGGAAGGTGATATCCCTTGCTCTCCCATGCGTTCCTGTCACTGATACCTTCTAATGAAAGCTTCATCTTACGCCTCCGTGTGCCTTTTCAATAGCTTCCCAAAGTCCGTTAATATATGCCGCTCCAAGAGCCCTGTCATAAAGTCCGTATCCTGGCATTGCTTCTTCACCCCAGATCATCCTTCCGTGATCGGGACGAATGGGGCCGTCAAATCCGGATTCATAAAGAGCTCTTACGATCTCATACATGTCAAAGCTTCCGTCGCTTGAAAGATGAGCTGCTTCTTCGAAATCAGGCTTTCCGACAGGAATGTCCTTTCCCGTCCATGCCTTCACGCAGCTTCCGTCCTCGTGGCAGAATGAATTGAACTGAAGATTCCTTACATGTGCGAAATGAACTCTTCCCTTGAAAGATCTGATCATGTCGGGAAGATCGTTCTCGGGATTGGTTCCGAATGAACCCGAGCAGAAAGTAAGTCCGTTATGAACATTGTCAACGGCATCCAGCATTCTGGAAATGTTCTTCTTGTTATTGATGATCCTGGGCAGACCGAAAACGCTCCATGCGGGATCATCGGGATGGATCGCCATGTTGATGTCATACTTGTCACAGACAGGCATTATTGCCTTTAGAAAATAAACAAGATTGTCAAACAGCTTGTTCTCATCGATATCCTTGTATGCCTCGAAAAGTTCTCTTACCTTATCAAGCCTCTCGGGCTCCCATCCGGGCATCACCGTTCCGTTCATCTGATCCTTGATGGAATCGAACATGTTTGCAGGATCGATGGCATCGATGGAAGACTGTGAATATGCAAGAACCGTGGAGCCGTCATGTCTTTTCCTTGCAAGTTCGGATCTGGTCCAGTCGAAAACAGGCATGAAGTTATAGCAGACCATATGAATGTCCTGCTTGCCGAGGTTCTCAAGAGTCTTGATGTAATTATCTATATGCTCGTCCCTCTTAGGTCCGGCAGTCTTGATATCATCGGAAATGTTGACAGATTCAATACCGGCAATATGCATGTCTTCATCCGCAACATCCTTCTTAAGAGCTATGATCTCATCCTCGGTCCAGAGCTCACCTGCCTGCTTATTATACAGAGTAGTGATCACTCCCTTGACGCCGGGGATCTGTCTTATCTGCCATAATTTGACGGTATCGAATTCCTTACCGTACCACCTGAGGGTCATTTCCATATTATGTGTCTCCTTCAATACTTCTTTATCATTTATCCGGACTGTTATTCGGAATTATTTTCTTTCTGCATTTCCGGGGTGGTTCTTCCTGCGTCTGCCCGGATCATTCTCCTGATTCTTAACCTGATTCTTTGCCCGTTCACCACCTGATGATTCGGGGATGCTTTCAATAGTGATCGTCTGATAAGGGATAGTGATGTTATTATCCCTGAATGCCTCGATCAGTTTCTTTCTGATACTTCCGCAAGCCACAAAATTTTCAGCCACATTCTTAGTCCATACCGTTGTCTTGATGACCGGTCCGTCAGCTTCGAATCTGCTGATAAGAGGCTTAGTGCAGTCAATGACGTTTTCCGTGCCTCTGACGATCTCTTCGGTAAGCTTAAGAGCAAGATCAAAATCCGTGTCAAAACCCACGGTGATCTCCAGGAAGTTACCGATCTTCTCCCTTGCGCTGACATTGACAAGCATGCTCTCATTCATGGTTCCGTTGGGTATGATGCATGACTGACCGTCATAAGTCATGATGACGGTATGTCTCAGCGTGATATCGCTGACTGTTCCTTCAGCGATCGGGGTATTTCCGTTCATGACCTTTATCTTGTCTCCAAGATCAAAGGGACGTGAAAAAGAGATCGATATTCCTGAAAGAATATTATTAAGTACCTTCTGTGCAGCAAAACTGAGGATTGCAAGGATCAGTCCTCCTCCCGTAAGAAGAGCTGCTGCCAATTTTTCAAGATCTGTATATACATTAAGAATGGCGACAAGGCATCCCACAACAACAAGAACCTTCAGGAGGTTACATATGAAGCGGACATGAAGTCGCTTTCGCTTGCCCGAGATCAGTCTCAAAAGGATCAGAGTGACCAATCCCACAGCCAGTATTATCAGTAATTTTATAGTCTCATCCATCATGCGCACATTATAGCATACTAGTATTTCAGTTACAACGAAGCCCGTAAAATTCAGCAATTATTGTGACAAGGACCGTCATTATTTGACAAATGTATACAATAAAACACCGTACCCTCCGGATGACATCCAAAGGGTACGGAGAAAGATCACCTTATTATGTTGATCTCAAATGCATTTGTGGAAGAATCCTTTTCTGCCTTATCCTGTCCCTGAAGAATGTCCCTTGCAAGATCCTGCTCCTGTCTTGTGGAGTATCCTGCTCCGAATTCCTCCGGTCCCATGTACTGTTCAAAAGCTTTGTTGCCTTCGATCGCAGCTCCGGCAGATGCAATATCTTTTGAGAGTCCGCTTGCGTCTTCCTTAATATCTTCTGCCTCTTCCTTACGGGAATTGACCTCACGATTATAATCGAAGCTGGAGATCTTTCCTGACAGATAGAGTCTTTCAAGTTCGGAATCGGATGCGGTACCTACATTCTCGTTAGAAACGTTCTTATCCTCTTCCTTTTCTTCCTTATCTTTCTTGATGGCCTTGTCGATCTGTTCCTTGATGGCCTTCCTGGCCTCCTCGCTTCTCTCCCTTGCTTCATCCAGGTTCTTGCTGAGGCGCTCATTCTTTCCGGCGATATCTTCTTCGGCAGCCTTCTCTTCACGAGCCTCTGAATTCCTGTCGGGAGCCGCAGCTTCGTTTACGTCGGTTTTGTCATCGGAAGCTTTGGCAAAAACAAATCCCTCGGACAGTCTTTCATTTGCTTCGGGCTTAACCTGAACGGTATCTCCGTCCTTGGAAGTTGAAACAATGTTTTCATATGCGGGTGCTTTTTCTTCGGAAGGTACATTTATCTGATTGCCTTCCTGTTCCCTCTGAGGTGAAGATACTTTAGGGGAGGAAACCGGTTCAGCATTCACATACAATGTTTTTGTAATGATAGGTTCTGCCATATCTGTCCTCCTTTCTCAGATCAGGTAAAAAGTCTTCCTGCTTTTTCCTGCTCGTCTTCTTCTCTCCTCTTCTGCATCATTACCGAAATGGTATCAAGCAGTCTCTGTTTATCAAGATTGCCTACGGCTTTTTCCATGTCGAGATCTTCGATTCTTGAATCTGCAGCAGTGAGATTATATGCGGATGTCTGGTTGATCTCATAGAGATGCTCAAGGCTGTTTTGCTTTGCACCGGCTTCGCCTCTCATGGCAGATACTTTTTCCAGGGCCTTGTCGATGTCTTTAAGATTAAAATCTTTTGTGACATCAAAGTCAGCAATTCCGAGAGCCTTAAGTGTGGAATCGGTTCCGGAGATCTTGGTCGAAGTTCCGTTTCCGTCGGTTGCTATCTTCATGTCACCTTCAGATCCGTCAAGAAGTTTCTTCTCATTATAAGAAGTGATGTCGGCAACCTGGCTGATACCCTTCTTGAGCTGATCAATTTCATCCTGATAGATCTTCCTGTCGGAATCGGACACGGTGAATGTATTTGATGCCGCAACAGCAAGTTCCCTGATCCTCTGAAGATAATCGGTAACTTCTCCGAGTGCACTGTCCTTGATCTTGATCGCATCGATTCCCGATGCAATATTATCCGATCCCTGATTAAGTCCGCCTACCTGTGAATTCATCTTCTCGGAGATTGCAAGTTCAGCCGCTCCGTCCGCTGCAGTAGGAAGAGCATCTCCGCTTGCTATCTTTCCGTAAAGTGATGAATAACTTCCGGCATTTGTAACACCGTTAACTGAACTCATAATGTACCTCCTTTACAAAACATGACTCCACATCCCTGTGATGTTAAAAGTTTCAGACTGACAGATCACAATAGATCTATTCTGATCCGATTATACTACAATTAATGGAAAAACAACAAACATAAGAAAAACAAATACGGGAAAAACAAATACGGGAAAAACAAAAATCCCGAAGCCTCATTTGGCTTCGGGATTTTATCATGTAAATGATCTGATTACTTTGCAGCCTTCTTAGCGCAAGCCTTCTTTGCAGGAGCTGCCTTCTTAACTGCGGTAGCCTTCTTTGCGGGAGCTGCCTTCTTAACTGCGGTAGCCTTCTTTGCAGGTGCTGCCTTCTTTGCAGTTGTAGCAGTTGCCTTCTTTGCGGGAGCTGCCTTCTTTGCAGTTGTAGCAGTTGCCTTCTTAGCAGGAGCTGCCTTCTTGGTTGCGGTAGCCTTCTTTGCAGGAGCTGCCTTCTTTACGGTTGCGGTTGTCTTCTTTGCAGGTGCTTTCTTTTCATCTGCTGCCTTTTTTGCTGTAGCCATTTTTTCCTCCTCCGATTTGGAATAAAATTTTACATTAAACAACTACTGAAATGAATATACTACATTATGTAGATAAATACAAAGTTTTTTTGCATTTTTTCCACAATTTTTTGTATTTTTCCTGCGCATATAATTTCAAAAAACAAAATATGGCACACGTGTCAGTTTTTTTCTGTATGTTTTTTTATCTGTCGGACATCGGCGTATAATCAGTCTTTTCCTGTATTCCGATATATGCGGGACGAATGATCTTATCTACATTTATGAGTTCTTCAATTCGATGCGCACTCCATCCTACGACACGTGCGATTGCAAACATCGGTGTATATAATTCAAGCGGAAGCTCCAGCATGCTGTAAACAAAACCGCTGTAGAAATCCACGTTTGCACTTACGCCTTTGTAGATCTTTCTCTCTTCACCTATAACCTCGGGAGCAAGTCTTTCTATCATCGAATACAATTCATATTCAGGCATGCGGTGTTTTGACTCCGCAAGTTTCTCAACGAACTGTTTGAAGATAAGTGCTCTCGGATCGGACACGGAATATATAGCATGACCGAATCCGTATATAAGTCCGGACTTATCAAATGCTTCTTTGTGAAGAATCTTTTTGAGATATTCTCTTACTTCATTTTCATCTTTGTGATCGTGAACATTTTTCCAGATGTCATGGAACATACGGACAACTTTGATGTTGGCTCCACCGTGCTTGGGACCTTTGAGAGATCCGAGTGCTGCCGCCATCACGGAATATGTATCCGTTCCGGATGATGAGATGACGTGAGTCGTGAATGTGGAGTTATTTCCTCCGCCGTGATCCATGTGAAGTACAAGCGCTATGTCAAGGACCTGTGCTTCAAGCCTTGTATATTCCATATTGGGACGAAGCATCCTGAGTATGTTCTCCGCAGTTGAAAGCGAAGGATCGGGTCTGTGAATATAGAAGCTCTTGTCCTTATAGTAATGATTGTAAGCATGATACCCATATACGGACAGCATAGGAAATACAGCGATCAGCATGAGGCACTGACGCATTACGTTATCAAGCGAAGTATCATCGGAATTCTTGTCATACGCATATAAAGTAAGAACGCTTCTTGCAAGGGTGTTCATCATGTCCTTGCTGGGAGCTTTCATGATGACATCACGAACGAAGTTCTTGGGAAGCGATCTCGAATCGGCAAGCACTTCAGTGAAATTCCCAAGTTCATCTTTAGTGGGAAGCTTGCCGTAAAGGATCAGATACGCTGTTTCTTCAAAACCGAATCTTCCTTCTTCATAAAATCCTGATGTAAGATCTCTGACATCTATTCCGCGATAATACAAACGTCCCGCGCAGGGCACGCTCTCACCGTTTATTTCTTCCTTGGCTATGATAGTAGATATCCTGGTCAGTCCCGCTCTGACACCGTTACCGTTAACATCTCTCAGTCCTTTTTTTACATCATACTTCGTATAAAGATCCGCGGGGATCCCGGAATTGTTCCTGCACACATCGGCAAGCTCACGAATTTCCGGAGTGGGTTCCATTTTAAAACTCATATCATCCTCCTCATTCTTTGTTATACGTACCAAATTAATATTATCAAAAATCAAAAGAATACGCACTCTTTTATAAAACAAAAAGCTCATGGCAGAATGTGACAGAGCAAAGAAGTGATGTTTTAATGTATCGTGTCGCACACACCCACTCTTCAATAATGACACACCTGTCATAAAATCATTTATGCATTATGATCACTTCTTCACAATAATCACTTCTGTTTAATAATCTTAATCACTTCTGTTAAATAATTGCTTCTGCATAATAATCATTTCCGAAATAAGACTAACGTTCAGGCAAACAAAAAGGCTGTCCGCCTGGTGCGGCGGACAGCCTTTGATAAAGCGATGTTACTATTAGTTAAAGTAGGAAACAACCTGAACGAGCTTCTCGGAATTGTTCCTGGTCTCATCTGCGTTGGATGCGATCTCTTCAACTGATGCAGCGATTCCGGTGATGGAAGCACTGACTTCCTCATTGGATGCGGCATTTTCTTCGGAGATAGCGCTGAGAGACTGAACTGCATCGGTGATGACAGACTGGATCTTCTCAAGCTTGATGGCATCGTCGCCAACCTGTCTGATCCTGCTGAGCGAATCGCCGATCTCACTTCCGAGAGTTTCGAACTTAGCCTGGGTATCACGGATGTATTCCTGCTCCTCATTGATGAGATGTGCAACGTTTCCGGAAAGTTCAACGGATGCTTCGGAATTTCTGACGATCTCATCAACGATCTTTCTGATCTCATTAGCGGACTGGCTGGACTGATCCGAAAGATTTCCGATCTCTGAAGCAACGACTGCAAATCCTCTTCCTGCCTCTCCTGCTCTTGCTGCCTCGATTGAAGCGTTGAGTGCAAGGAGATTGGTCTGACTTGCGATCGATGTGATCATGTCAACAGCTTCCTTGATCTTCTGAACAGCATCATTGGTATCTGAGATCTGCTTGGTAATGTTCTGAACAGCTTCGACGGTCTGAACGGAAGAAGCGGATACTCTGCTGATATACTCGCTTGCATCGTCATTTGCCCTCTTGATGTTCTCAGATGATGCAGTAAGTGCCTCGGAGCTTTCGGAAAGCATCGTTACGGTCTCGGTCATGTCGGTAACGGACTTTGCAATGTCCTGAACATTGGAAGCCATCTCGGTAGCGCCTTCTGCGAGATCTTCCATAGCTGAAGAGATCTGAGAAACGCTGGTAGATGCTGTCTCGGAAAGATTCTGAACATTGTTTGCATCGGAATTGAGCTGCGTGCTGACTTCCTTTACATTTCCGAGGATATCGCTGAGCTTGTCTCTGAGTGTGTGTGATGCAAAGATGAGAGACTTTGTTTCATCAACGATGGAGGATGCATTATTCTCTGCCTTGAGGTCACCGTCTGCAAGCTTGCCCATAGCCTCTGCGCACTGCTTGAGAGGATTGGCAACGACATTGGAAACGAGTGCACAGATGACGGAGAAGACAATGATCATTACAACTGCGATCGCTATGAACACCATCATCATTGCGTTTACGGTAGACTGGAAGTTCTCACAGGTCTTGCCCGCAAATGCCATGCCCACGACATTTCCTTTGGCATCTCTTATGGGAACATAATAAACGAAATAGTCCTTGCCATTGATGACGACGTCATCGGAGAAGAATTCATTTCCCTTATTGATAACTTCGGCAATGACAGCATCGGAAGCCTTGGTGCCTTCAATCCTCTTGCCATCCGATCCTATGATCGAAGTACAGAATCTGGTATCGCCCTTGAAGAGTGTCAGTTCTACATCAGCATACTGAAGGTGATCCATATACTCGGTATCATATGACACCCATCCGTCCACAAGGTTTGTTTCATTAACAATATCGTATGAATAGTATTCATACAGATCCATAGCTGCAACGCGAAGAGTGTTCTTGGTCTCTTCAGCCAGCTTAGACTTCATGTACAAAACGCTGAATACTGTTAGAACAATGATGCACAAAACCAAAGGAATCAGTGCAAAGAGCATCAGCATTTTTCTCATGTTGAACTTAGAATTCTTCATTGGTAAAACCTCCGCAAAATCATAATATATTCTTCCATGACCATATGAATAAGACCACTTTTGAATATTCACTTGGTATTATATCACTTTTTCAAGCAATTGTCTTATATATCCCAAAAAATTCTGATAATTCTTCCCATCCGTTCAGACTGCCTGTCTGTCCGTTTTTTATATTCCCATTCGACAAAAGATCCATGAAATAAAACAGCAGGGACCGGTCACGGTCCCTGCTTTCATTAATGCTGTTTTTCTGTTTAAATATCCGGGTTATACCTTGAAATAACTGATCGTGTCATTCAGGTTGTTGGCAATATCCTGAAGATCGACTGCTGACTGGGATATAAGCGAGAATGTTGCATTGAGCTCTTCCATCGAAGCATTGGTCTCTTCGGTGGATGCAGCGTTTTCTTCGGAAATGGCTGAAAGATCCTCAATGATTGAATCGAGAGTCTCTCTTGCCTTATTGAGTTCGGCAACTCTGACTTCAATATTGTCAGCACTCTTAGATACGTTACGTACATTTTCGAGCATCTCGCCCATGTTGTCTTTCGTAGTACCGAGCTTGACTGTCTGCTCATCGAAACTGGACTTAAGTTCTGAAAGAGCCTGTACGGAAGATGCAACATCCGAAAGGAGTCTGTCGACGATGGATTTGATCTGGGTTGCACTGTCAGCGGACTGATGTGCAAGGATTCCAATCTCACCTGCAACAACCGCAAAGCCCTTGCCCATCTCTCCTGCTCTTGCAGCCTCGATCGATGCGTTGAGTGAAAGAAGATTGGTCTGGCTTGCGATCTCCTGGATCGTAGCAGTGAACTTGCTGATCTCGTTAGCGGAATCATTGGTAGCCTTGATAACGGCATCAATCTCGGATACAGACGCATTAACGTGATCGGACTGCTTGATCAGATCGTTCATTGCATCCATAGCGGTATCGCAGGAAGTCTGCATTGCCTTTGAGTAGTTGTTGAGGGAATCAACCTCGCTGTTAACGGTATCAATGCTGCCGCCCATGCTGGTAGTATTGTCAGCTGCATTTTGAACGGACTCTGCCTGGGATACCGAACCGCGGCTTATGTCATCGATAGCCTGGCACACCTGGCCGGATGCCTCGGTAGCCTGGGATGCGCTTTCAGCAAGATAGTTACCGGATTCCTTAAGGCTCTCCGCCATCGACTTGGTCTCTCCGATGATTCCCGAAAGTTTCTCGGTAACGGAATTGACATTATTGACCATTGCTCCGAACTCATCGCTGCGGTCGGTAAACTTTGTGATCTTGGTAAAGTTACCGTTTGCAAGATCGCCTACCGCATTATTAACTTCCTCTACAGGTCTGGTGAAGCTGAGTGCCATAAATACGGAAATGAATCCTGCAGCCACGACCAGAAGGAACGAAATAACGACAGAGATCATCGCGGATCTTCTTGCGGCTCCGACTGCCTCATCCATGGTGTTAACTGACACGACTGCCCATCCGCTTGCAAAATAATCGACGGATGCATCGCCTTCACCGAGTCTGACATATCCGACAAGGCTGTCAACGCCGTCTATCTCATCCTCATAAACTCCCTCTGCCAGAGGATTGGTCAGGAACTGCTCATGTGAATAATCCTGAGTCTCTTCACCGGCCTGGATTTCAAACTGAGAATGTGATGCAAGAGTGCCTTCTCTGTCGACAATATATGCATGATCTGATTCGGCTGCAAGGAAATCATGGAGTGCATTCAGATCGTAGTTCCTCTGAACAGTTCCGATTATGGATCCGTCCTTGCCGCGGACGGGAACGATGATGGTGATTATCCTGGTACCTGTGGACTTGCTGACGATAACATTGGAGACGTAGTTATTGCCGGCGATTGCCTGCTGGAAATACTCACGATCCGAAACATCGACACAGTTACCGACTGTTCTGAAAAGCTGCATTCCGGATGCATCCGCAATAGCTATGGTATTGCCGTCGCCGAACGCATCATCTACATAATAAAGGTAAGATGCGATCTCATCACCTTTGGTGGTGTCCTCACCGCTGAGATACTCAACGACCGTCGGCGAGATAGCGACTGCCTGTATAGCCATCATGTTCTTGTTGATGATCGAAGAAAACATATCCTCGATATACCATGACTCCCATGAAAGCATCTCTTCTGAATCTTCAAGAGCTTTCGTCGTGGAAGAATTGTAGGTTATGATCGTCGTTATCAGAACAGGAACAATAGCGACAAGCAACATGACGGAAATGAGTTTGGTCTTTACCGAACCGGTAAACTTTGACATGTTATTATCCCCCTAACCCGATACAGATCAGAAATTATCCTCATGAACTTCGAAGAAGCTCTGCGGATGCTTACATACAGGGCACACATCGGGGGCTTCGGTTCCTACGACTATATGACCACAGTTACGGCACTCCCATACGGTGACACCGGACTTCTTGAACACTTCCATTGCCTTGACATTCTCAAGCAGTTTACGGTAACGCTCTTCATGCATCTTCTCGATCGCTGCTACGCCCCTGAACTGCTCGGCAAGATCGTGGAAGCCTTCCTCATCGGCCTCTTTGGCCATTCTTTCGTACATATCGGTCCACTCGTGATTCTCTCCCTCTGCTGCAGCAAGGAGGTTCTCCTCGGTTGTACCTATGCCGCCGAGTGCCTTGAACCAGAGCTTTGCATGCTCCTTCTCATTCTCAGCTGTCTTAAGGAAAAGAGCGGCGATCTGCTCATATCCGTTCTTCTTAGCAACGGAAGCAAAATATGTGTACTTGTTTCTGGCCTGTGATTCACCCGCAAATGCATCCTTGAGGTTCTGCTCTGTCTTGGTTCCCGCATAAGGATTCTTTGCGCTTTCAGTCTCTACCTTTTCAAATTTTTCGGCAGGTGCCTTGCATGTAGGACATGAAAAGTCTGCCGGTAATTCCTCGCCTTCATACTCGTAGCCACAGACGCTGCATTTCCAAACTGTTTTTCCCATAAATGCCTCCTTAAAGTAAAAAATAGATTGATCCAAGGACATAAAATTATTATATCTTACTGAATCCGTGTTTTCCACAAATTTTCATTACATAAGATAAGTCTATTTTACCTGACATACGATTATTTTCAGAAAAAGGATCATCCTCCATCAGGTTCTGTATCTGTTCAGCAATGTCTTCATCTCGCCGCACAGTGCAAAATAATCACCGATAAATTCATCGTGATGAGCCTTAACATATTCAGAATTCCCTTCGGCAGAAGCTGTTTCAAGCTTTCTTGCTTCTTCGGAAAGTTCCCCGGCCCCGATCGTCTTTGCGGAACTTTTTATGGAATGGACCAACGTCTTATATTCCTTCAGGTCCATGGCTTTATGGTAGTTTTCCAGCTGAACGCTTTTGGTTGCGGATGTTGATATGAATTCTTCAGTCATTTCCCTGTAAAAAATCTTATCACCGGCACAGTAGCGAAGCGCCGCCTCCGTATCAAGCCCCATTTCCTCAAGTGCGTGCACGAGTTCATCCGTGCTTTCGGAATCAGTGCGGTTCCTGTCCGCATCATCGGCAGGTGAGAATTCCAGGATATCTCTATCATCCGACGGTGCAAATTCCATCACTCCGTCATCGGATGGAGCAAATTCCATCACTTCACCTTCGGGAGGCTTAAATTCAAGCACCTCATCTTCTCTGCCGTCACGCTTCCATTCGGCCAGTTCCTCCGGAAGAAACTTGGCAAGTTTTTCTTCCAGTTCATCAATTTCGATTGGCTTTGACAGATAATCGTCGAAACCGGCTTCCAGATAATTATCCTTCGCCCCAACAACCGCATTGGCAGTCAGTACGATGATCTTCATGCCGTCAGGTATCAGATTCCTTTCCCGAAGGATCTGAAGCGTTTCAATTCCATCCATCTTCGGCATCATATGATCCAGAAAAACTATATGATAGAACCTGTTCCGGATCTTATCGATGCACTCTTCGCCTGAAAATGCAAAGTCGGGAACGATGCCGTTCTTTTTCATGAGATTCCCGGCAACCTTGCAGTTCATCTCGTTATCATCCACAACCAGCACTTTTGCTTCCGGCGCATACAGATACCTGCTGTTCTGCACCTGCCTGCTGCTTCTTACGAATCTTTCCGTGTAGTCTCCAACAGGTTCGGGATTCACTATCTTCTGCTTCAGGACAAAAGAAAAACTTGAGCCTTTTCCGTATTCGCTCTCAACCTTCAGTGTGCTGTCCATCATCTCGAGCAGTTTCACGACAATGGCCATTCCAAGTCCCGTGCCCTCGATTCCGCGGTTTCTTTTCTCATCAAGTCTTCCGAATGATTCGAAAAGCTTATCCATGTCCTCGCTCCGGATGCCTATTCCCGTATCGCTGACACATGTTTCGATCAGGATGTTTTCTTCATCCCTCGATACTTCTTTTATGCTGAGCCGTATACTGCCTGTCTCGGTATACTTGACCGCGTTGGTCAGAAGATTTATCACAACCTGGGAAACTCGCACATCATCTCCGTATAATGTCACCGGAAGGCTTTCGTCCACATCCACGTTGAAATCCAGATGCTTGGCCTTTGCCCTGGCCGCTATCGAGTTGATGAGATTATTCAGCACAGAAGCAAGATCATACTCAACCGGAATGATCTCCATCTTGCCGTCTTCTATCTTGGAAAAATCGAGGATCGTGTTGATGATGGATAAAAGATTCTTACCTGCCACCTGTATGTCATCCGCATAATCCCTTATGACCTCATCCCCGGCCTCACGGATGATCATCTCATTCATTCCGAGAACCGCATTGATCGGCGTCCTGATCTCATGCGACATCTGTGCAAGGAATCGGCTCTTAGCTTTGTCTGCGGCAATTGCAGCTTCAGCTGCTTCCTTCAGCCTCTTCTCATATTCGATCTCAGACAAAGTGGAGATATGGTAACTGCTTACCGCAAGAAGGTTCAGGAAGATTCCCACCAGATAAAGCAGCGGAAATCTGTTCATGAATGTCTCGGTATAGTGAGGTGCCATCTGTGCGCGTATCGGAGTCCAGAACAGCACAATGAACAAGACTTCCAAAATTGCGGAAAGAGAAATGCCGTATAACGCTCCTATCAGAAAGCTTATGGCAACCGGCATCAAAAGAGTCCAGAGTATGGCAAAGCCTTCGTTGACTCCGGATATGCTGTAGTAAGCAAATACCGCAAGCGAAAAGACAAAAATGGATATGCTTACCAGTCTTCTGTTTCTCAGGACTTTTATCCCATATACAATGAACAGGCCGAAGAAAATGATCGCAGCCGTGGTGAGTGTGACAAATCCCTTCTTCTGAAAGATATTAAGAAGAGTCATGATAAATCCACCGATCGACACAACAACTCCCATGGCTGTTATGGCTTTAAGATTTCTCTCAAGCCGCTCGCCGACAAATATCGACTGTCTCAGGGACATGAAAAAGTTTTTGATCCCGCTTCCCGATACCTTATTTTCTTTTTTAAGTTTTTCTTTATCCAGCATATGATCCCATCCGGTCTTTCGTTCTTTACCTTTAAACTATACACCCGAAGCCCGAAAAGAGCGAATACTCAAGCCTGTCCGGGCAAGCGATTTACCATTTTATTAAGTCGGCTCATAGGGGAAATATCCTCTTTCGTAAATAATTTAATGTTTTTCATTAAAAAATTGTTGACAAACGTTTTATCGATTGTTATAGTATGTTTAACGATAAACGTTAAATATTTAATGACATCGAAACAATTTAAAACCAATGGAGGAACATCATGAACGAACAGAACAAAAAACTTGAAACATTAAAGAAGCGCTGTAACGTAGCAAGCAAAGTGGTTGCCGTCGTGCAGATCATGGTAATCGTCGGTACGGTCATTGCATTTATCGGTGGAGCATATCTCTTCGCCTCGGCAAATGAAGTCAATCCCCAGATCCTCGAGGGCATTGAAAAAGGATATCTTGATATCAACACCGATCTTCAGTATCACGGAATTTTTGAGCTCTGTGTCTCTCTTCAGGATTATTTCCCCGCAGATGACTATGCACACCCCCTCGGGATCACCTGCATGGTCGCAGCATGTACCTGTGCAATGGTAGGTGTGATCCTGATTTTCATCAAGAAGATGTTCACTATCGTGCTCAGAGAAAACAATCCCTTCTCCGAAAAGTGCCTGAAACAGCTTAAGGTAACCTTCATTGTGATCACCATCACCTCATTCCTCACTCTTTCGATCGGTTTCGGAGTGATCACCGCACTCATACTGTTCTGTATCCATTCGATGTTTGAATACGGTGCCGCCCTTCAGACCGAGATTGACGAGACACTTTAAGGAGGTGGCAATATGGGAAAGATAATACTCAGATTAGACCGCGTGATGGCAGACAGAAAAATTAGCCTCAATGAACTGTCCGAAAAAGTAGGCGTATCCAATGTCAACCTCTCCAAGATAAAGACCGGCAAGATAAGCGCCATAAGGTTCTCAACTCTTGAAGCGATATGCGAAACACTCACCTGTCAGCCGGGCGACATTCTTGAATACGATCCGAATGCGGAACCCGCTTCAGACCGTGAATAAATTCAAAGCAAAACCGGGATGGTTCACTCCATCCCGGTTTTTACGTTAAGTTCCGCAAACAGCTCTTCTATCACACGCTGAGCTGCAGATACTTTACCCTGTATCATTTCTGCAGATCCGCCGCCTTTTGAATCAAGCTTCTCCCTCATGACCTTTGCAAGTTCACGTGCATCCTTATCCTGTCCGCCTGCATAATACCTGTATCCTTCTTCATCACTTCCGACAAAAAGTCCCACAAAACCTTTCCTCAATGTGACAAGCTCATTAAAGATATTCTTCATTGATGCAGGCGAAAGATCGGTATCGGTGAAGATACATCCTCCGCTTTCATTATTCTCCTTGCCTTCACGGATTGAATCAATGATCGATCTAACGGCCAGCTCGGCAAACCTCGAATTCAGCGACCTGTTCTCTTCCCTCAGTCTTTGTACAAGTTCAGGCACATTGTCCCTGTGTGTTGAAAAACTCCTGGCAATGCTCTCAAGTGCATCAATGCTTTTCTCAATAAATTCAAGTGCCCTTCTGCCACACAGGATCTGAAGCTGTGTTCCTTCCTTAATGCCTGCTGAGGCGATCACTTTGATGATGCCGATGGCGCCGGTCATACTGACATGAGGCGCACAGCATGCGCATACATCAAGAGGATCCGCAACATCTCCGATAGTAATGAGCCTGACCTGTCCCGCAATTTCTATCTTGCTCCTGTAGACTGTACATGCAGCTTTTTCTTTTGAAGGATATGTATCGGTTATCGGAAGGTTGGCATAAACCGCTTCGTTAGCCTTCTGCTCGATCACTCTTATCTGATCCGCATTCAGCTTGCCGTTCACGGTCAGAGTCACAGGCTCATCATCACTGAGATGAAAACCTATATTGTCATAACCGTGCAGATTATGAATGAGTCCCGAAACGATATGCTCACCGCTGTGATTCTGCATCCGCGAAAATCTGGTGTCCCAGTCGAGGATGCATTTTACACATGTTCCTTCGTCAATTGCTTCATCGACAAGATATCTTATGTCCGGTTCCCCTTCGGATGCCGTGCAGGTCAGTTCTCCTTTCAGCACATGAACAGTCCTGCCGTCATGACATATCACTCCGGTGTCGGAATACTGGCCTCCCTCCTCCGGAAAAAAGATCGTCTGCCTGAGCTTTATGTATGTCGCATCACCTTCGCATACACACTCCGTCACACTGGTTTCACATTCTTTCAGATAGCTGTTTTTCTCATATAATTTCTCAGTCATCTCTCAGCCCTGTTCCGTAATCATTTCTTCTGTCTGATCTGCTATTGTTTCCTCAGTCTGTTGTGTTATTGTTCTGTTATAGCTTCTTCAGCTTTCTCCGGCACTTCCTGCTTCGCAAGGTTCTTCAGCCATCTTTCTTTTTTCAGCCAGATCTGGAATGCGATGACCTTCACTATGTCAAGCAGCTTGACTCCCATATACATCCCGACCGGTCCTATGGATGTAAAAAAAGCCAGCACAAATAGCATTGGCATCATTACAAAGATAGTAATGAGGGAATCGGCTATGGCGCCCATTGCAGTATCACCGCCCGCCCTGGCGACTGCAGTCTGCGAATTCATATACACCCATACCGGCATGAAGATTGACATCAGAATGACCATTCTTCTGCAGATGAGAAGAGCTCCGACGCTCAGTTTTCCGAACACGACAGGAATGAGCAAGGTCGTGGACAAACCGAAAACCGTCATCATGATCCCGAAAACCGCGGAGCCCGACAAGAGCCATGTTTTCTCTTTACGCGCTTCTTCCAGTTCTCCCATTCCGAGGGTCTTGCCAAGGATGACTCCGGTCGCCGAATATATCCCGCCGAAAGCCACGAAGAACAGATTAGCTATCGCAAAGCTCGAGGCCATTCCCGACACGACATCAGCTCCGCCTCTTCCGTTATAGATCGCAGTCGTGACAGTTTCGGAAAACACCCATACCATCTCGCAGAAAAGAACCAGCGATCCCTTACGGAGCATCTTCAGGAAGAGTTTTCCGTCCAGCTTAAATGCATTCCTAAAACCTATCATGAAGTCAGGTTTTCTCTTCATGTAGATCCCCAGAAAGATGATCACCTCAACGCTTCTTGCAATGACTGTCGCAATCGCAGCTCCCCTTACTTCAAGTCTGGGGAATCCGAGATTTCCGTAGATCAGGCAATAGTTGAAAAATGTATTGGTAAGAGTTGCGATTATCGTGACAACGAGAGGACTTTTTACTTCACCGAGGTCCCTGAGTGAGGTAGCGATGCAAAGTGAAAATGTCATAGGGAGTCCCATGAAGAATGCTATCCTGATATAACCTACTGCCTGATCAAGTATCAGAGAGGCATCGGTATTTCCGATGAGCATGAGTGAGAGCACCTGTCTGGGGAAAACAAGACACACAAGGACAAAAGGAGCAAATGCCACAAGTCCCATCAGTAGCTTGAACCTGAATGCCTGTTTCATGCCTTCGGGATCTTTAGCCCCGAAATACTGCGTCATGAAAATTCCGCCGGCCATGCATATCGCATTGAGATATACAAAGAAAACGAACAGTACCTGCCCGGCAACATTAACACCGGACATGCAGATATCCCCGAGTCCGGATACCATGAAATTGTCGATAAGCGATACCATGCTCTGTATGAGAGACTGCAGCATTATCGGTATTGCGATCGAAAGTGTGTGTATATAGAATTTGCGGCTGCCGAAAAGACGGTTCCGCACCCTTATCGCGTCTGTCACTTTATCACTCCAAAAAATCGCGACTCACCAATAGATGATGAGCCGCAGATTATTCTTTAACCTGATTATGATCTTATCCGATCATTTTATTAAATGATCCTGTATTACATGATCCGGATCTGTTACTTCATGTTTCTCATCCAGGTCCAGAGCTTGTCGAAATTCATGCCGGTATGATTCGAGATCAGATAATACTGAAGCCTCAGGCCTTCGTGAGGAAATCCGGGTTTGATGATATTATAATCATTCATGAAATACTTATTGCTGTTGACTCCGTTCGGTCTGGGATTTGTCGTCGTCCACTCACCGTTATAGTAATACCACTCCTCGGAATCCGCAGTCTCTTTATAGAATGCATAATAAATGGTGTATTTGTCAGCTTCGGTGACGGTATATGTATGCCCCTCGGGAGCTGCATTGCTTCCGACAGCAACCATGAAACAATATGGAACCTTATCGGCTTCAGTGTCGGGACTTATGCCCGCAAGCTGGATAATATCACTTGCAAACTGTGAACCCGTGATATCCACATCAGCATTGTGCTTTATTCCCATATAGAGGGTTCCCGAAACCACGGGAGTTCCGACAGGAACATCTCCATTAAGTCCGTATTGCTGTGAAAACATCGCCTGAGCCGCATCCAGACAGTTCTTGGCATTTCCGATATACTTCCTGGTTCGTGCAGCATCGATGTATCCCAGAAGTGTCGGTATGAGCAGTGCCGACAAGATTGCCAGTATCACGATGATCACTATGAGCTCAACCAGGGTAAAGCCCTTATTCTTCTTTTTTCTCATAAGTTTATTCATGCCACTTTATTCTTCATTCTCCCCTGTCATCAAAGCACAATTAAACCTATATGATTTTATCATTTTCCAAGATTAATGGTCAAGCAGTGGTCTGTTCATGCTCCCCATCACATATCCGCCCAGATCCAGAGTCACATATTCAAATCCGAGCTCTTTAAGATATTCATTCAGAACTGATGCAGTTTCCCTGTTTGCTATCCTTTCAAGATCGGAAGGCAGCGTTTCAATGCGTGCCATCCTGTCATGTATCCTTACCCTGACCTGACGAAATCCCATCTCATGCAGTCTCTGCTCTGCAAGTTCAACCATGCGAAGCTTGTCTTCTGTAATCTGCTCACCATAGACAAAGCGGGATGCAAGGCATGCATACGAAGGCTTGTCCCAAGTATAAAGCCCCAGTTCCTTTGAAAGCATCCTGATATCGTTTTTGGAAAGGCCCGCATCCTTAAGCGGACTCCTGATGCCGAGTTCCGATATGGCTCTCATTCCCGGGCGGTAATCCCCCGTGTCATCTGTATTGGACCCTTCCACAATGATATCAAAGCCCGCTTCATTTGCCGCACCGGTCATGCACGTAAAAAGAGCCCGCTTGCAGACATAGCATCTGTCCGGAGGATTATCCTTAAAGTCCGGGACGCCAAGCCCGTCAAATTCCACGACTATATGCCTTATGCCTTCCTCTTTGCAAAATGCCTTTGCTTCTTCCAGTTCCTTCCCCGGAAAAAAACATGCGCTCGCGGTAAGTGCGATGGCATTATTCCCCAGAACATCATGTGCGACTTTGAGAAGGAATGCGGAATCCACTCCCGAAGAAAAAGCCACCGCTACTTTTCCGAGGCTTGACAGATCCTCTTCAAGTTTTTTCTTCCTGAGATGTGCTTCAGCAATATTTTGTTCTTCCATTTGTATTTCCATATTTGTCATTTACAGCCACGTGCATCATTCCATGCGGCCAGATATGCCACATTCGGCCATACATCCGTGCAGCCCAGAACTCTCTGAAGGAGCGTATCATCTTCGATGCCCCTGCTTTTCAGCACCTGATACATTCCGTACCCGGCTATGCACAGATCCAGATCGTTCATCGAATCAAGTTTCTCCAAAACCTCATCTGCCGGGGTGCTGCCTGCCATGACAGATACGATCAGTCCATAGGCTGCGTGGTGCCCGACATCCATTCCCGGATCGTAATGATCCAAAAAATGCATTTCCTTCCCTGCTCTGAGATCACAAAGACAATGCCAGTATATGACCGCTATCATCATCTCTCCGTCGCACGGCAGTATCTTTTCAAAGCACTCAGCCGCAGGAATGTATTCTTTCTGCAGATAATGCATGATGCCCAGAGGGTATGCCAGGGCTTTTGGGTCACCGCCTGATGATATCAGTCTGTCAAAAGCAGCTTTGCATCCTTCAAAATCAAATAATGTCAGGCACGCTGCTCCGATGCGGTGATTCAGGATCTTTTCGGAGGGAAACTCTTCAAGGGCCCTGCCCCATACTTCTATGGCTTCACGGAATCTGTACTGCGATGAAAGAAGATTACCCAGCTTAACTTTGCTCTGAAGATCATCGTTTTGTCTCAGCCAGTACATCTCCTCCGTGTCCTCGACAGTGACCGGTTCATTCCCTGTCTGACTTTCAATTGATGCCTTATTCATTTCTTATCCCCGATCAGCCTGCGCACTTCCTCAAGAGACATGTTCTTTTCTCTTGCGATGCGTGCAAGATCCTCATATTCAAACTTCTGCCTGCTGATCCCGTATCCGGCCGATTTCTTGACACGTACGCTTCCGTATTCCGTATCGATAGTCTCTACTTTTCTGTCAAGTATGAAGCGCTTTGTCAGAGTCTGCCTAACGCCTATGGTTGATGTGTATTTATATATGAGCCTTACCATTTCATCGACCTTCTCCGGACTGCACATCACCCTGATAAGCGTTCCGGGGCGGCCTTTCTTCATTCCGATGGGAATCGTATAGACCTCAAACGCTCCGCCTGCAAGAATGCTCCCGGTTGCAAAGCCGATCTCCTCTGCGGTCATGTCATCAACGTTACAGGACAGTTCCACGACCGTATCCGTCCTGTCTTCAGATTCACCGAGCATTGCCCTTACGCAGTTCGCGGTCTGAAAATCCTTCATGCCCATTCCGTAGCCGACAGCCTGAACTCTCATCGCAGGCATTTCTCCAAAACGCGTCGCAAAATGCTTCAGAAGTGCAGCACCTGTCGGGGTACAGAGTTCTCCTTTGATCCCTCCTCCATATATGGGAATGCCCTGAAGAATATATGCAGTTGCAGGTGCGGGAACAGGAAGGATCCCGTGAGCACACCTGACCTGTCCGCTTCCCACATGGATTGGAGAAACCACAACCTCATCGGGTGAGAGCTCATTCATCAGCATGCATACGGCAGTCACATCGGCGATCGCATCCATCGTTCCCACTTCATGAAAATGAATGTTCTCCATTGGAACACCGTGAACATGACTTTCCGCTTCTGCGATCAGAGAATAAACACTCATCACATCTTCACTGACCTTATCGGGAAGATCCAGATGATCACAGACTATATGTCTTATTCCTTCGATGCTGTTATGCGAATGATGATGCTCGTGATGATGCTCGGAGTCTGCTTCGTGAGAATGCTCTTCGTCATGTGAATGTTCATGATCGTGGGAGTGTTCGTGGTCATGGGAGTGTTCATGATCATGAGAGTGCTCGTGGTCATGATGATCATGCATCTCACTGCTCTCTTCGGTGCCGTGAACCTTTACGGAAATATGAGTTCCCGTAATGCCGCATTTGACCGAACTTTCCCTCGCATAAATCACATCGGGGATCCCGAGGGCATTCAGTTTTTCGATAAATGCGTCAGGATCGGGCATCAGTTCGAGAAGTGCTGCCGTGAGCATATCACCGGCCGCACCCATTCCGCATTCTATGTAAAGTGTTCTCATTTCCTGACCTCCATATGATTGATCATGCCCGCGAGATACCCCGCACCGAAACCGTTGTCGATGTTCACCACAGAAACACCGCTGGCACATGAATTAAGCATTGAAAGAAGTGCAGACAGTCCGTTAAACGAAGCTCCGTATCCCACGCTTGTAGGTACCGCAATGACCGGACAGTCCGCAAGTCCGCCTATCACGCTTGCAAGCGCCCCCTCCATTCCCGCAATTGCGATGATGACCGAGGCACTCATGATTTCATCCATATGCGAAAGAATACGGTGAAGCCCCGCAACGCCCACATCATACAGCCTCACCACTTCATTTCCCATGCACTCGGCAGTCAGTGCCGCTTCCTCAGCAACGGGAACATCGCTCGTTCCTCCTGTCGCAACGACTATCCTGCCTATGCCGGATGCCTTCGGAATGCCGCCTATGATGCCTATCCTGCCATCCGGATGATATTTGAAATCCGGGATATGTGAAAGTACTTCTGCCTTATCGGGCGACATCCGGGTAATGAGAATATTCTTCTGTCCCTTTTCAAGCATCGTTTCTACGATGCCCTTTATCTGCCCGGAAGTCTTACCCGCACCGTAGATCACTTCGGGATATCCCTGTCTCACAGCTCTGTGCATGTCCACCTTGGCATATCCGATATCTTCAAAAGGTGCTTTCTTCAGTTTCAAAAGAGCATCATCCACAGACATCGTGCCGTTCTGAACGCTCTCAAGGATCTCTTTGATATCCGTTACCATTCCGTCTCCATCATTAATGTGTCATAACAACCGCGGTTTCGTCCTGTGCCTGATGACATATGCGGCATTTGTCCCGGCACATCTACTATATCATATAAATCATATAAAACAGCGGTCCTGACCATTCGGGCAGAACCGCTTGAACTTATGCCGTCTTGTTTCGAAAAATCGCTTTTCTCACTACGCCCTTGGGATCCTTTACAAGCAGTACCACGACCCAGATGACCATGCCGAGTGCAACGACCGAAAGACCGAGGAAGAGATCATTGAGCATGTCTGCAGGCTCGGGAGTAAAATACCCGGCTCCGAGTTCCGCATATTCGAATATCGCATCCACAAACCACATGAGTGATGCTCCCCAGTACATCCAGCAAAGGGTTCCGATCATCATGTCATTCTTCGGTGCATTCTTATACCAGATCGCAGTGCATATGACAGCGGCAAAAACAGAAGTAAGCAGCGTCATTCCTTACACCTCCGTATCCTCTTCCGCAGAAGACTCATTTGCAAATCTCTTTTCGATCATGCCGGTAACGGCAACAATTCCGAACCATACGGTTGTTACAAGAAGTGCCATCGTGACACCGACGGTCGACATCTCATGAAGCATTTCAGCAGCATCTGCAGGATCGCTTGCCGCCGTAAGGAACGGGAAATAAGGAACGACTTCTCCGTGCCATACATGCTCAAACGCAAGAAGTGCGGAACCGCCCCAGAGCATTTTGTTGAGCCATCCGAGCTTCCTGGAAAAAGGAACATGTGCATGAGCGGTCTCAGCCTTCTCGGAATGATCCTTTGCCACTTCGTGGGAATCTTCTTTCTTTTCAACAACCTTAGATGCTATGGTCGTGACTATTGCCTCAGCAGTGGGAACCAAAAAACAAGCCATATCATTTACCTCCGTTATCAAATAACCTTACTTTGATATCATCACCTAAAACCTGGATCAACTCAAGTGTTTTCTGAAAACAAGACAAAAATGGGGAAAAAAATGACATAATTTTACCGTTTGAACCGCCTAATGAAAAAGTTATGATTTTCCGCACAAAAAGGGAGTCTCTTTCGAGACTCCCTTTGATGGTACATATTATCCGACTATTATCTGTCAGCGATAGCTGTACAGACTTCATAGTTTTCATATAAAGTGAGTATCGTCTGATAGAAAAGATCCTCTGCAGTTTCTAAATCAGAAGCACCTACGCCACTAAAAACAAATGGCTGAATTTCAGCATCCTGTGGAAGCGGTATTCCCCGACAGGTTCCGATAATGAATAATGCCAGAAAAGCAGTGAGCATAAGCTTAGAGCAACTGCCCAAGTCCAGCTCTCTCCACATAAAGTCCATAGGCGGATCTAATACTTTTTTGTATTTCTTATCTTTTTTGTAATAAATATATTCATCAATAAGTCCTGCGACATCGAGTTTATAATTCTTAGAGAATATCATAGGAGGGATGATTTTAGGCGCAAATGATCTTTGCGTATAATCATTTATGCTTTCACCGCCGTATTCCAGCAATCTGGGAAAATATTGTGTAAACATATACCGATATCTTTCGGCTCCCAACGCATAATTTTCATAATCCTTTTTAAACAAGTCAAGATATTTATACCACCAATCGTCTCCGGACACTTTCAGCTTATCAACTTCACTTATTTCAAGGATCTTGTTTCTTGTACTTGTCGTGAATTCACAGAATTCATTATACATTTCCCTGTGATGAACTCTGGTAGGATCCGTGACAAAGGCAACCTGACACAATGCGATATACTCTTTTTCATCTTTGTATTTACGGCAAAAAGAAATCGCCTCCTGTTCTATTCTCTCCTCCAACAATTCAACTTCTCTCGCGTGAGAATCGAAATGAGAATACTCAGATTTCGGATTGGCATCTTGGACATCTTCTGTGGATACAGTTTTTCTCCCAACAGGCTTTTCCCCCTTTTTTACTCTCGCCAAGTAATCCTTCGCTACCTTTTTAGCTGATCCTCCAATGTTGTTCCTCGTATTCTTCAAGGCATATAAGAAGATGCCGGCGAGAAAACTTTCGAGATCAACCTCCTCAATTAATTCAGCCTTAGTTACCCCATTCACCACATCAACTACTGTATCATCAGCGATTTCCGCACTTTCCCTGATCATCAGAATCAGTGTATCACTGACATTATTTCTTTCATTCTCTTTAATTAACACAACGACCTGATCACGAAAATACTCGACAATCTGTTTATAAGAATCAACAGAAAGAATTCCAAGGGCATCCATCAAATACCCCGAAGGATTCTTTACTCCCCTGGCAATATTGGATGCTGTTTCGTCACTCATCTCTTCGCAATCCTTATCAATACTTCTGAAAATGGATTCTACAATCTTGGCTTGTTTCGTACCTTCAACCTTACATTCAGCAAGTACGCTGATGATGGAACCTATGCAAAACATACTCCCTCCATTTCATTTTGCTTCCGGGCAACTCTTGGGCAACTCATGGGCAACTCGCAGCCATGCCCATAGAACAATAACTCCGCTATATTGGTTATTGTCAGAGAAGCATCGACCGATCATCGATGTCCCGATTTCTCCGGCAATAACAATAATCTGTGATTCCGCTATCGGGAAGTGGCATCACCTTCTATTTCAAAAAGAAGGAGGAATCACAATGATTCATAATTCTAATGAAGAGCACATTCGTAAAGGATGCGCCGACATGTGGAATGCCTTTATGGTTCAGGGTGCTGAATTCGTCTTAGGATCAGATATCCCTGTCTGTCCCTGCACTGCTAAAGATATTCCCCAAAAACTGATATCTTATGTAGAAGCCAAACACCTTCATAAGATAAATCACAACTCCAGGCCTGATTATCATATTGATGCCTATGTGCATTTTTACATTGATGATCAGAAGTTTGACGGTCCAAGGAGCAGCGTATGGCTTTATCCCAACAAAGCTCTGGAAGTACTCCGCCATTTTACCGGAGTGATCACAGCAGACTTTTCAACCAATGCGGACTTTCCTGATCCGATCAAGCGCTATAACACATATCGCATGAGAGCTTTCGGTTTCTGGCTCGGCTCTCAGGGAATCTCTGTCATCAATAATGTCCGCTGGGGCACCGAAGAAACCTGGGATTACTGTTTCGACGGCATCCCTTATAACAGCATTGTTTCTATCGGGACCGTTGCAAGCGGGATTAATAAGCTTGAAAACCGTCCCGACTTCGAAGCCGGTCTTTTCAAAATGGTTGAGGTGCTTAATCCTCATACTATTATTGTATATGGCTCAGCCAATTATGATTGCTTCAAAAAACTTTCCGATATGGGTATCCGTATCATATCTTTTCCCAGTGATACAAGTCTTGCTTTTGTATCCAAGAAAGGAGGCGCCCATGGCTAAGCCAAGCAGCGGTCAC
>JAIKZQ010000001.1 GCA_024682075.1 Lachnospiraceae bacterium | reverse complement strand
GTCTTCCGCTGTCGAGGACATAGCATACATTAATGGTCTCCGAATCCACGCCGACTCTGCGTATCCGGTCTATTGCTTCTTTTACGGTGGAGCTTTCCTTGAGATCCACATACTCCACTGTCATTATGCTTCCTGCACTGTCATCCGGATAGCGCAGGAGCTGGTTGATCTCACGTCTTGTATCCGGACTTGCCTTGGCAAGGATCCTTGTCACGATGTTTGCAGGCATTTCGTCCATCAGGTCGGCAGCATCGTCGGCCATCAGGTTATCGATGATCCCTGCAGCTTCCTTATCGGACATGGCGCTTATGATCTTTTGCTGCAGATCGACATCAAGGTATGAGAAAACATCCGCTGCCTGGTCTTTGGTCAGGATGCGGAACAGTTTCAGCATGTGTTCTTCGTCGAGTTCTTCGATCCATGCGGCGATATCCGCATCGTTTTTTTCGGACAGAATCTCACGGAGCTTCGTATATTCCTTGCTTTCCAGCAGGGTCAGAAGCTCGTCAAAGGTATTCATTTCTTCCATTTTGAATCCTCCGTGAAAACGGCAAAGTACGCCACACTAAGAGGGATTCGCTTTTAAAGGGATTTCCGGGTGGTGAGGCTGCAGAATGCCGTGATCATATAATGCGTACTTCGGGGAACAGAATCGGTACTTCGACTGTCACTGTTCATATGATCACCACCCTTCCTTAAGAATTGAAAATCAAGCCTGATTTCCGAATTCATTTTAGTTTTGCAACATGGCAAAGTCAATATAAAAATGCGGAGAAATTGCCGTATTTTGCAGGCAAAGATAACTTGACATCATACATTTGAAAAAACATAATATTATAAAAGGTAACAAATATTTTTTTCCTAAATTATTTACGAGGTTATAGACGAATGGCACAGGAATTTAAGCAGCTTTTACTTGAAAACCAGTTATGCTTTCCGCTCTATGCATGCGGAAGAAAGATCGTGAATGCCTACACACCTTTTCTCAAGCCACTGGGACTGACATACACTCAGTATGTTGTTTTTATGGTTCTGTGGGAGAAGGAGAGTGTAAATGTCGGGCAGCTGGGGAGCATTCTTCATCTGGATGCCGGTACCCTGACTCCGCTCCTCAAGCACCTTGAAAAGGAAGGATATATCACCAGAAACCGCTCAAAGGATGACGAGCGTGTCACGGTGATTTCCATTACATCAAAAGGCAATGACCTTAAGGAAAAATGCAAGGATATTCCTTCTAAGATATCCGAAAGCGGATCAGCCCTGACCGGAAAAGAAGCAAAGGAATTATACAGACTGCTTTATAAGTATCTGGATGCGGAGCAGGAGAAAAGATGATGGGACTGATTGAACTTCTTCTTTTAGGCATAGGGCTTTCGATGGATGCCTTTGCTGTTTCAATCTGCAAGGGGATTGAAACGAAGAAAGCTAACATCAGACAGATCATGACGTGCGGCATCTGGTTCGGATTGTTTCAGGGACTTATGCCGTTCATCGGATATGTTCTCGGATCCAGGCTTGAGTTCATTATCAACAAGGTAGCACCCTGGCTTGCGTTTGTACTGCTTTCGATCATTGGAGTCAACATGATAAGGGAGGCTTTTTCTTCTGAGGAAGAAGAGACCAGATCAGGCTTCGATGTAAAGTCAATGTTCATACTGGCGGTTGCTACTTCAATCGATGCACTTGCCGTTGGGATCACTTTTGTGGCTGTTCCCGTGACCCTGATCAATTCAACGGCTCTGATGAATACCATCATCGGCTGTCTTATCATTATGGCCACAACATTTTCCTTCTCCTGTCTGGGAGTCAGAATAGGCAATGTGTTCGGGACAAGGTTTAAGTCGGGTGCAGAGGCTGTCGGAGGATTTGTCCTTGTTTTTATCGGGTTGAAGATCCTGATGGAGCATCTCGGCGTGCTTGAATTCATGGGAAACGGCGATGTGCTGTTCGGCCTGCTGATTCCGCTTTTGGGTATTGTTTTGGGGTCGGCACTTGTGTTTGCAACAGACAGCGTGATCAGGGAAGATTTCATGCTCGTAATGATGGGAATGGCAGGCGGCATAATGCTTGCGTGCTCGATGTGGACGCTTTTGTATCCTTCGATCATTCAGGGAAAAGTCCTTACCGCAGCTGTAGGTTTTATCATCGGAGTCGGTTTCCAGTATCTGCTCGACAAGGCTGTTCCGCATACGCATGCATTTACAAAAGCAGAGGAAGGCCCTGCCTGCAGCCTGAAGTTTTCTCTTAAAGTGATGCTGTCCGAAGTGATACATCATGCTCCCGAAGGGATGGCAATTGGACTTGTTTTTGCGGGAGCACTTAACGGAGCGGACGAAATATCTCTGACCACGGCTTTTGTGCTTGCTGCCGGAATAGCTGTTCAGAATATCCCTGAAGCGATCTTCGTCTCTAACCCCATCAGATCCGGAGGCGAGGAAAAAGGCAAGTCATTTCTGATGGGCGTTCTTTCGGGGATTATCGAACCTCTGCTGGGAATCGCAATGATAATAATTGTGACAGCCTTTCCCGGCATTTTGCAATTTCTCATGGCTCTTACGGGCGGCGCCATAGCATTTCTCGTGCTTGAAGAAAACATTCCGGCGATGTGCACCGGAGAACATTCTGATAAAGGAACTATATCGTTTGCCGTGTTTTTCTGTCTGATGATGGTAATAACTTTTTCTGCAGGAATATAAAATGCCAACTGTCACGGTCATCATACCTGTATACAACAACATAAAGACTCTGGAAAAATGCGTGGATTCCGTGATAGGTCAGACATATGCGGATCTGGAGATCATTCTTGCCGATGACGGATCGACCGATTCATCCGAAAAGCTGTGCGATAAGTATCGTGAATCCGATTCCAGGGTTGTTGTTCTTCATGCGGAAAACAAGGGTGTTGCATACGCAAGAAATCAGGGCATGAAGATCGCACGTGGAAAGTATATTGCGTTCGTTGATGCCGATGACCATATCGTGCCGGAATATATCGAGAAGCTTGTTTCGGTCATGGAGAAAGAAAACTGTCTTCTTGCGATGTGCAATGCATATGATGTTTATGAAGATCATGTCGGGGAGCGCATCTTTTCCAGAGAAGGGAGCTGTTCGGCAAATGAATTTCTCACCGATATGTTCTATTGCAGGGCCGAGGGCGGAACCTGCTGGGGCAAGCTGTTCAGGACCGAAGATATCAGAAATGTGTTCCGTAAGTACAATTACGCCGAGGATGTTTTATTTGTTTTTGAATATCTGTCCGCCCGTGAAGGAAGCGTCTATGTGATTCCCGAATTCCTGTATTACTATGTCCGTAGAAAAGACAGCATCACGGGAGTCAAGAAGATATCGGACCTCAGGGATGTGATAGGTGCCTGCGGCAGGATCCGTAAGCTTTGCAAGGATGATCATCCCGAATTGCTCGGTCCGGCTGATTCATTTCTTATCAATAATTCCTTTTTTGTATATCTGAATTCAAAACATGACTTAAGCACCGAAGGTGACAGGCTGAGAAATGCTGCAAAGAAGATCATCAGGAAGCTCCGCCTTAAGATACTGCTGGATAGAAATGCGACATTCAAGACAAAGGCAGCCTGCCTGATATCGATGATTTCTTATAAACTGCTTTCACGTATATATGGAATGATATGTATACACCGGTAGAGACTGCAAAACCAGATAAATTGCCGATCACGGTTGTGACCGTATGTCTTAATTCTGCAAAAGAAATAGAAGATACGATCCGTTCCGTTCTTGAGCAGGACTATGCCGGATTTGAATATCTGATAAAAGACGGCGGATCGGATGATTCGACTGTCCGGATCGCAGAAGGATATGCTGAATCTTTCGGAAGAAAGAATATTTCCTATCGCATCATTTCCGAACAGGATGGCGGGTTGTATGATGCAATGAACAGTGCAGCCGGATATGCACAGGGAGAGTGGATCTTATATCTGAATGCCGGAGATATGCTGCTTGCCGGAAATGTATTGTCACGCCTTGCATCCTGTGTATCGGATGAGATCGATGTTCTGTACGGGGATGCGGTCCTTTTCGAAAACGGAAGATACAAGCTTTTGAAAGCAGGTTCGGCAGCTCAGTTTAAATATCGCAATCCCATATGTCATCAGGCGTCACTTACCAGGGCCGACATCATAAGGAAATATGCCTTCGACACAAGGTATCCGATCGCTGCGGATTTTGATCTGTTTCTGAAGATACTCTCGACAGGCGTAAACAAGCTTAAGCAAACGGATGATGCTCTGTGTGTTTTTCGCCTTGGCGGCATCAGCAACAGTAATATATTGCAAAGAGAAAAGGAATTTGATTCTTCAAGGAAGAGAAACAGATTGAAAAGAGTTCGATTTCCGGAAATTCAGATCCTTGAGATTGTCCTGACAGATCTGGTCAGAAAGGCTGCGATCAGGATTCTCGGATCCGGTTTCTATTCTCAGAGCCGGGGCTGGTACAAGAGCGCTGCAGAGGCAGTCAGACAGGGTGAAGATAATGCATGAGATAAGCATAATAATTCCTTTATATAACAAAAAACAATCTATCGAAAGTACAGTGCGAAGTGTTCTTGGACAGACATTTACTGATTTCGAACTGCTTTTGATAGATGACGGCTCCACGGACGGTTCGGACAGGATATGTGACGAACTGGCTTCCGAAGACCGGAGGATCGTTACGTTCCATACGGATAATCACGGAGTGAGTGCCGCCAGAAACTTGGGACTCAGTAAAGCGACCGGCAGATACATAAGCTTCATTGATGCGGATGACCGGATAGACGAAACCTTCCTCAAAAAACTGCATGATGCATTGATCACCACGGATGCTGGGATGGCCGTATGCGGATACTACGAGATCAGAAAAGGAAAGAAATACATTCATAATATAAAAAACTATGGCAGTAACGATGCTGTATATGAGCTTGTAAGACAGGATCAGCTCTGCATTTTATGGAATAAGCTCTTTGTCAGGGAAAAGATCAGGCATCTGTTTGATGAGAGTATTTCGACATGCGAAGACAGCATTTTCTGCATTAGATATTTTATCGATAACGATCCGGAGATCGCATATGTGAATGAAACTCTGTATGGATATATAGCAGGTGAATGCGGTCTTTCATCCACATTTCAGAAAAGATCGTTTGACGGGATCAATAAGCTCCTTCGTATTAACTTAAAACTTTCCGGACATGCAAAAGACGAGCGCATGCGCCATCTGACATTGCATCACGTCTGCAGAGTGTATTATTACGGGATCTATACATACATATTCGAGAACATGAGCAAAGGGCCGATGACTGCTGATAAGCTGGCGGTCATTGAAGATGTCATAAGCGATGCGAAATATCAAAAGATCCTCAGATGCATCATGAGGTATCCGCTGAAGGATCGTGTTGCGGAAAAAACTTCGATCGGTGAATATCTGTATGCGATATTTTCCTGTTTTAAGATGAAAAGAACGATCTATGTTTTCTCAAAGGTAAAAAGATGTCTGGAACCGTTAAAGAGCCGTTAGTGAGCATAATAATGCCGGTCTTCAATGCAGAGGTATTTCTTGACCGGTCGCTGCGTTCTGTCATGGACCAGTCATATCGGATGCTGGATATCATCTGCGTTGATGACGGTTCTTCGGACGGGAGTCTTAAGCTGCTGCAAAAATATGCGGCTGAGGACAAAAGAATAAGTGTGATCAGGACAGATAACAGAGGCGCCGGATCGGCGAGAAATCTGGGCTTTGATGCAGCCTGCGGAGAATATGTCCTGTTTTTTGATGCGGATGACATTCTGAAAAAGAATATGATCCGCACTCTCGTTAAAACTTCCGTAAAGCGTGAAGCGGACATAGTCCTGTTCGGATACTATAAATTTTCTGATGACAGGAGGATGCGTGTCCCGTTTTCTCCAAAGATACTTAATGTTCCTATGAACAGGGCCGTGTCTCCGTCTGATATATCAGATGTTTTGTTCCAGGCAGACCACGGAATGCCGTGGAATAAGTTCTACAGGATGGATTTCCTGAAAAGTTCGGGCGTCAGATTTCAGGCACTTAAGAATACAAATGATGAATTCTTTTCACGAATCACGACAGTAGAAGCGGGCAGCATTGTGTTCCTTAACAAAGCACTTATCGGCTACAGGGTAGGGAATACGAACAGCCTTCGGGGAAATGCAAACAGTAATGTCCTTGACTGTACTTATGCACTGAAGGCAATCGGTGAAGAACTGAAAACACGGGGAAAATATGATCTGTATTCGGATACATTCAGGAAGCTGGCAGGTTATGTTATCATGCTCAAGCTTCTTGCGATAGATGATCATGATGCCTTTTGCATTCTTGCAGATGAAATAAGCGAAAACGTCCTTAATCTCTGCGGGATGGATGAAAGCTGTTTTGAAGACAGGTATTTAGCCGCTTACAGGGCACTCAGGGCAAAGGATATATCAAAGGCCGAAGCAGAGATCGATCTGATAAGACGTAAAGAGCAGCGTGGTAAAAGATGAGTTTTCTCCGGCGGGGAGATCGTTAAATGAGAGTCGGGATCCTTACATATCACAGATCAATAAATTACGGAGCCTATATTCAGGCTTTGTTTTTACAGAGAGAAATCGCCGCTTTGACCGGTCATGAAGTCGAGATAATAGATTATGATTCCGCATCTTCGAGGAAGCATTTCAGGAAGGACCTGCTTTTGGGAAGCACGGGAAGAAAGATCCATAACATACGCAGACATCTGATGTTTCGCAGGATGCAGAAAAAACTACCCATATCTAAAGAGTCACTTGTGACCGATGACGTAAGTCTTTTTCGGGAATTTATAGGTGACAGATATGACCTGGTGATCGTCGGAAGCGATGAAGTATGGAATATAGGCGGATTAAGACCGTTCCCGAATCCGTACTGGCTTCCTGACACCGGCTGCAGGAAAGCCGCATATGCCGCATCGGGAAGAAATGACATCGGCGATCTGGATGCCGGCACAAAGGATGCCATAAAAAAGTATCTCGGTGATTTTGAATTCATCTCGGTAAGAGACAGTGTCACAGGAGACATGATCGATACACTTCTTCCGGAAAGGAGCAAAGCTTCGATCGTCTGTGATCCTGTCATGGCATATGATATTTCATTCGATCATGAAGAGGGCAGGAGACTGCTTCGGGAAAAGTTTGGAACTGAGCCTGACAAAAAGGTGATAGCTGTTATGGATTCCACCGGAGAGATAGTCGGGAATCTGGACAGGGATGAAAGCGTTCAGTTCATTTCGCTGTATTCATATTACAAAGGCTTCAGGAATGATCCGGATGTAACGCCTGAAGAGTGGATGCAGATCATCGCAGCGTCCGACGGCCTAATCACTGCTTTCTTTCACGGAATGTGCATTGCTCTTAAAAGCAACACGCCTTTTTTGTATGTTGAGGAAAGGGATGTGAAAGAAAACAGATACAGTAAAGGATATGATCTGATGAACAGAAACGGGATCACAGATCGTTATGTTTATCATGCGGATTCAGGTATAAAAAACCGGATTGATGAGTTCGTGAACAAAGCAGTATCCGAATGTGATGAAGCGGCTTTTGATGAGATTGTGAAAAATGAACGCTCACGCTTTGAAAGTTTTAAGAACTATATCACTGATATCTGATTACAGATGTGGCTTTTGATGACAGCTTATGAAAGATAAGATGTTTAAAAATTCACTTGTGAGTTTTGCGTGCCAGCTGGTGATACTTGCCCTGGGCATGATCATTCCCAGAATCTTGATGGTCGGTTACGGTTCGGATACAAACGGCCTGACAAATACCGTCACGCAGATCTTCACTTATATGTCCCTGCTTGGTGCAGGCATAGGTCAGGCTACGCAGAATTCCCTGTATAAATATCTCGGCGATGATGACAGGAAAGGCATCAGCCTTGTCATGTCTGCTGCCCGCAGATATTACAGAAGAGTATCACTGATATATGGGATTCTGATCATTGTCGTATCGGCAGTGCTTCCTTATGTCATTAATTCTGATGTTCCGGCGTTCACGATCTTTCTTTATGTTGCATTTGGCGGTGCAACTTCTCTTATCGCCCTGTATTTTACGTCACTTTGGATCGTGTTCCTGAATGCGAGCGGGAAAGGATATATATCGAACATCATCACGCTTTTTGGCAGGATTCTATTGTATGCCGTGATCATACTGCTTTCCCTGAACATGGTTGATATCGCATATATTCAGATCGGGAGTTTTCTGGTTTCTCTGATACCGCTCACGATCTATTACCTGTACATGAAGAAGCACTATTCGTGGATCGATTATCGTCAGGCATCAGGTGATGAAAAACTTCCCGACAGAAATTCATATGTCATCATGGAAGTGTCATGGACTGTTTTTTCTTCGACCGACATGATCATTTTATCTGCTTTCATTTCGACGAAGATGGCAAGCGTTTATGCGACGTACAGCATGGTTTTTGCAGCCCTTGAAACTCTTATCGACGGAGTGTATTACAGCGTCAAATATCTTCTCGGATACACTTTTCATAATGACAGAAAAGAATATGCGAAAATTCATGACATCTTTAATTCCGCATTTGTCGGCGGCACGGTGATACTGCTATCTGTCTGCTACTGGCTGATAATACCTTTTGTGAGGCTCTATACAAACGGAGTAGAGGATGTGAATTATGTCATGACCTGGGTTCCGCTTTGCTTCTGCATTGTAAAGCTCCTCTCCAGAAGCCGAATGGTCGCGGGAAATCTCGGCAACATCGCAGGCTATGCAAAGCCGATAGGATATCTGTCGCTTCTTGAGGCTGCGTTAAATATTCTGCTTTCAGTATTGCTTGTCCGCAGATTCGGAATATACGGCGTGCTCTTTGCAACGGCCGCAGCACTCGTGATAAAGGTGGTATATGTAAATTATCTGGCCGAAAAGAAGATAATAAACAGAAAGAGTACAGGTACGATTGGGATCTTTCTTGCTAACTATGCTGTATTTGCACTGACGGTTTTCCTGCAGCATAAGAATCCCTTAAGCATTGATTCGCCGGGGGAATTCATTATATCCGGAGTGATCCTTATGTGCATTTATGTTCCCGTGGGATTTGCAGTTAATCTGCTTGCTGACAGATCATTCGGATCTGCGGTGAAAGATTGCATCGAAAGACGCCCGGCATAATAAGCATGACAAAAAAATTCTGCAGCAGATAAGAGTTACCATGCATCCTGAAATAATACAGTATGACAAAACATATAAACTGATAGAGTTTGGGAAAGGTTCCGAAAAGCTTTCCCTTGATTTCAGATACGTATTTTCCAGCATACTTAAACTGGGTGAGACGATACGGCTTGGGGATACAGACTGTGATCTGAAGGATATGCCCGGACCGTATATCTGCTGCACATATGATCGAAGTGCGGCAAAGAAGGAAATGACAGGCACAGGACTTTCTTGCGGAAAAGATTATTTGTTTGCGGAGGATCTCTTTTATCTGCTGGATGACCTGAAAGGCAGTAAGATTGCATATGCGACATGCTCGAAGAAAATATCGGACCGTCTGAAGGCTGTCTCTTTCGGATATGCCGCAAAACACGGGAAAATACTTCCGGAAGATCCCTATGCGCAGATCCTGAGCGGAGGGCGCAGACGGAGCAGCAGAAGTCCTGTGATACAAAGACTGTATCATGCAATATATCTTATCCCCGGACTTATCGAAGCAATACCGCAACTGTTTGCATCAGGAAAAGAGTATGAGGGATACGATCTTATCTGTTTTGCGGATGCAGCGAATGCAATCGGATACAAAAAAGATCATCCGGATGCGGGTGACAGGGTGATCACGACGGAGATGCTGAAAGCCCGCACGATGGCTTCTCTGCATATGAGAGCGGTGTATTTCGATAAAGATCAGTACACATGTGAGTGTGACATGCCTTTTAAGACATTGTGGATAGGAAAGGGCGGAACGGCCAGGCTTTGCGACTGTCCGGATTATCTCGATGTAAGCTGCGGCAATATAGGAGTTTTAAGTGCATCCGATGTGTGGGATTCACCTATGGCGCGCATAATACGTCTGTCTGTCATCAATAATACCTATACTTTCTGCTCTAAAAATTTGTGCGGAAAGTTTGCGGGTGGCTGCAGGAGCGCTGAAGTTTTAAAGCGTACTGACATAACAGCTGCGGATCATCCTCTGACGATAAACATCGCCAATGATCAGGTGTGCAATCTTCATTGTCCTTCCTGCAGAAAAAAAGTATATGCCGTTAATGACGAGTGCACACAGCGTGAAGCGGATGCATGCATGGATGAACTGATAAATTCCGGCTGGCTTGATACGGCGGATAAGCTGCTTGTGGGAGGCGGAGGCGAGGCATTCCTTTCCGCAAATTACAAGAGAGTTCTGTATGACGGAAGCATCAGGAGAAACAGCATCACCATAATGACAAACGGAACTCTTTTTACCGGGGATGAATGGAAACGGCTTGAAGGAAAGTACGAACACATAAGTTTTATGGTATCTGTCGATGCCGCAACAAAGCAGACATATGAAAAAGTCAGATGCGGCGGGGCATACGATCGCCTGATGAAGAACATGGACTTTCTTTCAAAGCTTCGAAGCGAAGGGAAGGTCGAAAGCGTCAAGGTTATTATGATCGTACAGGAAGCCAATTACAGGGAGATACCTGAGTTCATCAGGTGGGCAAAAGATAAAGGCTTCGATGGCGTGAACCTCTCACGCATAAGGAACTGGGGCACATATGATGACATATACTTTTATGAACATGTGTCCATGTTTGATGGTGAAGGCAGGATGAAGCCTGAACTCTCAGCAGTACTGGAGGATCCTGAATGCGGTGATCCGATAGTGAATATGAACTGGAAAGCATAAAAAATTTTTGAAAAGGAATAAACGGCATGATTGAGTACATCAGGAAATACGAATTCGGCGAACCATATGAGACCGGCGCTGTCATTGAAGAGACAGTGAAGACAGAAGGCATTCCCGAGGGCTTTAGATATGATGAAGAAGCAGGAACTTTCTTCTATGACCTTCATGAGAAAGACATGATCTTCGGCCTCGGAGAAACGGTGCGCGGCATCAACAAAAGAGGCTGGATCTATGTGAGCAACAATTCCGACGATCCTGCTCATGATGAAAACAAGACGTCGCTATATGCATCACAGAACTTCATGATAGTGGATGACGGGGAAAGGTGCTTTGGGCTCTTTGTAGATAATCCCGGCACCGTGACATTTGACATAGGTTATTCCACACCGGGTGTTATGAGCATTCATCCGGAATACAATGATACTTCTTTTTACCTGGTAGATGGACAGACTCCGCTTGAGATAGTCGGAAGATTCAGAAGACTGATCGGTGCGAGCTATATTCCGCCCAAATGGGCATTCGGCTATGGACAGAGCAGATGGGGCTATAAGACTGCAGATGACATCAGGGAGGTTGCAAGGCGGTATAAGGAACTGGACATTCCCATCGACATGATCTATATGGACATCGATTACATGCAGGACTTCAAGGACTTCACCGTTAATCCCGAGAGGTTCCCTGACTTTGAGGATTTCGTTAAGGAGATGAGAGAAGAAGGAATTCACCTTGTTCCCATTATTGACGCCGGTGTCAAGATCGAAGACGGTTATGATGTATATGAAGAGGGAAAGGCTAATGGGTACTTCTGCAAAAAAGAAAACGGCGAGGATCTCGTTGCTGCGGTCTGGCCAGGAAAAGTGCATTTCCCGGATTTCCTGAACGATGATGCCCGCAGGTGGTTCGGAAAAAAATATAAGGTACTTACCGATGCGGGGATTGAAGGATTCTGGAATGACATGAATGAACCTGCGATCTTCTATACCGAGGATCATCTGAAGGAAGTCTTTGAGCAGGTAAGGGATTTTGAAAAGAAAGAACTCGACATCTGGGGATTCTTCGATTTTAAGGATGTCGTGGGATCCATTGCAAATAATCCGGAGGATTACAGAAGGTTTTATCATGATTTTAACGGCCGCAAAGTAAGGCATGACAGGGTGCATAATCTCTACGGATTCTATATGACAAGGTCTGCCTCGGAAAGCTTTGAAAAGATCGCACCCGGCAAAGAGATCCTGATGTTCTCAAGGGCATCCTATACCGGAATGCACAGATATGGCGGAGTATGGACAGGAGACAACACTTCGAGATGGAGCCATCTGCTCATGAACATTCAGATGATGCCTGCACTTGGGATGAACGGTTTTCTTTTCTCCGGAGCGGATATAGGAGGATTTGGCGGAAACACCACCGAAGACCTGATGATGAGATGGATAGAGTTCGGGATTTTCACGCCTCTTTTCAGAAATCACTCCGCACTCGGAACAAGAGATCAGGAACTGTACAGGTTCGATAAAACGGAGGATTTCAGAAATCTCATCAAACTCAGATATGCCCTCATTCCTTACATATATTCCGAGTTTATCAAGGCTGTCGAAACCTATGACATGTACATGAAGCCTCTGTGGTTCGAGTATAGGAATGATGACAGATGCCGTGAAGTAGAGGACCAGCTTCTTGTGGGAGACAGCATCATGATAGCTCCCGTCTACGAACAGAACAAAACAGGCAGATATGTGTATCTGCCCGAGAAGATGAAACTTGTAAGATTCAGAAGCTGCGAGGACTGTGACACGGAGATCCTCGACAAAGGCGATCATTATGTCAGCGCCGCTCTTAATGAGGTTCTCGTCTTCATCCGCCCCGGCAAAGAACTGAGTCTTGATGTGAACGGAGGTGAACGGAGGGACGGTTCTTTCGTTCACACAAATGACAGTGGGACTGCCATTACAGTAATTTGATAAAAGAGCCCGATTGTGCTAATTTAATGCGTACGTATTCGGGCTCAAATATTTTGAAGAAAGTCCAAGATAATCCCCAAAATTAACTAAAATTCTTTTCTGAAAAGGAGAGAAAAAGTGAAATTAAAAGAACTGTTTAAGACCAGACGGATAACCGCAGTTGCAACGATTCTCTGCCTTATGCTCACTGCCTGCGCAAACGATACTTCTCCGGCTGATGCGGAATACACCGATGAATATGAATGGCTTGAAGACTATCAGTCTGAGGTGGTTGATGACGAACCGCTTGAACCGGAATACGAAAACAATGGTCCCATAGATAGTGACGGTGACGGAATTGCGGATTTTTTCCCTATCGAGTATTGCCGCGGAGGGTGGGATTATATGCATTCTCCTCTCCGGGAAGAACTTTCGGAATATGAGATCGTTTCCAATATCATTCCGGACAGCATTGATTATACGGGCGACGGAACGGTTTATTTTTCCTCGGCAACACCTGACGGTGGCGAAATGCGTTTCTGGGGATTTGATATCGAAGTCTCAAACGAATCGATCAGGTTTAATGAAAGGGGAAGGATGGTCAGCCTTGACAGCATCGGACGTATATATTCCCTTGACCCTTTTGTCATTGAAAACTCCAATGAAGCCAACTTTTTCAGTAGATTCGGAGCCTGCGACCTGACACTCAACATGCATCCGGGCTCGATGGAAAACATGGCATATCAGAGAGGCAGCGGAGTGTGCATTGAGGACTATCGTGAAGAGCGCTGCGATGGTTTCTTTTATGATCTTGAGCCTTACTTTTTCGGAATGGGAACGGCCAATCCGTATTATGAGCCCGATGATTACAAAATGGATGGGTATTATGTGATCTCGAAGCTCACCATGATCTACAGGCCGGAGACCGAGATGGCACCCTTCAGGGAGATCATGCTTAATCCCATGAATTACGGATGCTATGTCGAGGGCGACAAATACGAATATGAAAAAGAGGGCATGTTCGATCCTGACAGAATGATATACACCTTCGATCTTATCGCAGTTTCCGACATCTACGAAGATTATATTGAACAGCCTTTAGACCGCTTCTTTGTATGGGATCCCATGCATTACGGATATGAGATTTCCTACCGAGAAGATTATTCCGTTGGTGAGCTTCGCGATTCGTCGGGAAATGTTGTTGATAAACAAACTGCAATCATAGAAGAGGGGATGACCCTTGATGTCACACTGTGCGGGATCACGCATGATGTTTCTGTCAATGTCATAGATATCGTACGGGATGCCGAGACCCAGCATGATCTTCGGCCGCACGATTCTGCAAATGCTTTGGGAGATCTGAATATTCTCTGCATTCCTTTCTCATGGTCTGATGAAAGAGACAGGGCAACCGATGCCCGGTATGAAGAGTTCTGCGAGCAGCTCGGACGTGTTTCCGATATGAGCGGAAATGTGACTGACTACACTGGAAGGCTGAACAACAGATTTTCCCTGAGCGAATATATGGACATAGCTTCTTACGGGAAGTTCAACGTCACCACATATATGACCGACTGGTACCCCTGCGAATATCCTTTCTCCGAAATGAAGCATCAGACAGGAGAATACATGTATTGGCAGATTTATGAATGGCTTTTAGCCACATATCCCGATCAGGACTGGTCCCAATTTGACCTCGATAATGATCATTATTTTGATTCGGTGCTCTTAATTAACGCAGGAGATATGTCCGGGGAGGACGGCTTTGAAATCATAAGCTTCGGCGGAGCTGTCTGCATGTCGGAGACATATGGCCCGAACGAGTCCTTTTACCCCGAATATGATGTGCTTCCCGCTTTTAACACGGTGGTTTACTGCCATAGTGATCAGTTTAAAGACAACACGATAATCCATGAGTTCAGCCACAATCTGGGACTCATAGACTACTATGATGTTACCTACAGTGGGATAGATGCCCTCGGCGGATATGACATGCAGGACGGAAACGACGGTGACTGGAATGCATTTTCAAAATATTCGGTAGGCTGGATAGATCCGATCACAGTGAGGGATCTTGCACCCGGAGAATCGGTGGAGTATGAGATAGCTCCCATGTCATCATCGGGTGATGCTATAGTCATTCCTGCAGCGGGTGATGATCTTGACAATCCTTTCGGCGAATATATGCTGGTGGATCTGTTTGCCAATGTCGGGACACATATTTATGACGCACCCGATTTCGGACTGGGAAATGTCGTGGGAGTAAGGATCTACCATGTGGATGCCCGTATGGAAGCAAGGGATTATGTTAATCAGTTTACTGAGAATGCGGAAGTGTGTCCCATCGGAACGGTCCATTACGGAAATGACTACAAGGAAAACGGAAGGTTTGAGCTTGAACTCATTCAGGCGGGAGGAGTCAATACCTTTACAAGGCTCGGATCGGGAAGGACAAGGCTCAATGCTTCCGATTTCTTCATGGCAGGCAGCTCTTTCACAATGGCCGATTATTCGCAGTTTTTCGACGGAGGAGTGTTCGATACCGGAGCTGATTTCGGATATCGGATAGATATCGTGAGCATCACCGGTACAGGTGAAGATGCCAGGGCAACCGTACGTATTACGAGACAGTAAATTCTTCAAAAGAAAAATCAACAAAATGAATCATGCAGGAGGTAAAGAAAGATTATGGACAAAGAACTGGAATGTTTTGATGAGCTGAAACTTCGTGATGATGTTTTCTATTCTATAGTAAGCGAAGCGTGCGGCGTTAATGCTGATAATATGGTTCTTCAGTCAATCGAAAAACTTTGGAGGGATGCTGTTAAACAGTGCAGTGGCGCATATGTTCCTTGTGTTTCGGAGCTTCGTGAAGAATTATGTAAAATTTCCGGCATTGATGTATTTGGCGATGAATTACAGATTGATCCCAATTTAGCTGCATATGATGATGATGCGTGGGAAAAAGCCGCGAACGAGGCAGTTCTGGGCTTGCTGGAGTTTCTGTTAATGCTTGAGGAACCTAAGCAGGCAACCATACAGGAAAAATGCAGTATGTATTTTACGGAATATCTGCTTAAAATGAAGAAAGATAGTGTTAATGCATCTGACTATCTTAAGACATTTTTAAACGACGAAAACGTGTCAAAAATAAAAAAATACTTCTATCAGGTATGTGTTTTGGGCGCTGCCTACTCACGTTCGGATCTGTTCGGGAAACTGAATCCTGTAGATGATTATTTTGATAAGTTAAAATAAAAATTCTAAAATCTGTTATCAGTGTGCTTAAGTAATTGAGCAATGCAGGAGGCGTCATTGTTTATGGATGAAACATTTTTTGTTGAAGGAATGGATTATATTGATCTGAGTTCTGATGCGGCATGCGTTTCAACCGATGAGTTTGACTCGATCAGCGATAAGTTCACCGGCATTGAACTTTGCCCGGGGCATCCCGGTGTGATAACAGATTATTTTGGCGTGTTTCCTAATTTTACTTTCTATCCGGTGGAGGAGAACCAACAGCTTCCTGTAGGTTTAAAACTGTCAGATTCCGGCGTGAAATATAATATTGATGATTTTAAGGATATTTTTCAGGGCATTTTGCGCCGGCACGATAATAGATGGTATTTCGGGTTGACTGAGGACAGAAGTGAATTACTATCTGTACTTAAAGGAAAGCATGATGATCTTCTGTACGTTCCGTTTATTCTGGAAGAATTACCTGAGATTAAGCATACTTTATGCATGATCAATGATTCTGTTTTTGTCAGGATTTCCGGATTGTTCCCCGGTTTTTACGGCAGATGTAAGTGTGCGGATGAGGATAAGAGACGGTTCTTATTCGCCGGTACCCGTGATGAACTTGGTACTGCCTTGAATGGTTTGGAATGGGGAGAACTTTTGTGTCTGCTTTACGTTCTTGCCGGTGAACCTGGCTTTGATGCGGATTGTATATACTTTGTCTGTCATTTTTTGATGTTATATGACCGTAAGGAGTTGGGAGATTTCATAAGAGATGCGGTGAGAAATACAATCGACTTCCATACTATCTGTCTTGGCGGGTGCGATGTCAGATTTCCCGTTGATGCCACAATGGGAGGTGAAGCTTCTTCTGCGGTGTTTAAGCTGAGCGATAGCAGTTATGGCCTTTTCTTTGAAGAGCATCTGGTTGGTAAATTCACAGATTTAGGCACCGCTGTGCTGCTTCGGACCGGAGTTCATTGGACGAAGCCTTGTTGTTTTAAGAATGATGATGCATTGGAATACTATCATTGTTTCTGCGATTGGTTTGCAGGACTTATGGTTTCCGATGACAAAGTTTTACGTAAGCGGTTTGCAAAATTTCTGGGATATTTTCTTTCTTTGCCGAGGAAGGCTTTTGATAATGTTGAATGGACCGATCCCGATTTCCTTGCATCGTTATATAAAGGGACAGGAACGGGAATCGCTGCTTTATATGAATGGGCAGAGAATGAAGATGTTATCGGAAGATTAAACAGCTTGGATGAAGATACGGAAGAGTTTATACGGGGAAGAGGATGGGAGGCTGTCGGATTCTTTAATCCTGCTAAATGTAAATATACATATGAATTTAATCCGACCGGCTGGCTGTATGCAGAGATTTCGTATCAGCATATCAAAGATATCATTAGTGCGTGCGGCGGTGAATCTGATCCCTGGGGATACAGGTTTGTTTCGGGTCTTCCTTTTATCAAACCGTGTGTGTGGGATATGCGCTCCTTGCGTGAATCCTATCCCGAAAAGATCACTTCGGACTGGTACATGAGTGCCCATAGCAATAAGCATCAGTGTACTTTGCAGTGGATAGACTTTGGAAAGCTTTTGGCGTCCCGAAATGGCTTTAAACCTGATGATCTTGTGAATGTATCCCATTTGGATGTTCTTGTGGAGTGTTGGGATGGTAAATCGTTATCATCCGGAACAATTCGTGAGATCACAGAGCAATACCTGAATACTATTTGCAAATGGCTGGGGGTAAAGAATTTTTGCTATACAGATTTTATCGATGCCAAGTCGAAGGAGAGCATTACTTTTGAGAAAGGCTTGGATGGGAATGGCCTTATTATACTACCGACGGGAATTTCACTATATTTCGCAGTGTTAAAGAATGGTGACTTTTGGTCTGATATTACCGGTGGTGAGGACAATAAACCCGATAGTATTGATGAAGGACTGTCTCGCGTTGAACAATTACTTCCTTTTGTATTTCCTCCCAGGAACATTTATGAGATACATGAGCCGGATATCCGTGTAAATCGGGTATATAGAGATGAAACAGGCAATCTTTATGCAGATACATCGATAGGCGTTATGAATGTACGAAACTGTGCTGCTGGAGAAAAATACAGCATGCTGGTGAAGGATTTTGGATCATGTACCGAGGAAGACTGGAAAAGTATTGATGCCACTCTTGCCGAAATTATCAAGGGCGAAGTGCCACTGCCGGTATAAGCTCATTGCATTTTATTGAAATCTTCATATCATTGAAAAGAAGCCCCCATTAGTGTAAAATGTCTCATTGCTGATTTGGGGCTTCTTTTAACGCCGTGGAAAAACCTGCCGGGGTTAAACGGGGACATAATGAATTATCCGTGCATATCGGAATTTTAAGGAGATATAAAAATGAAACTGGGAATCGTCGGTCTTCCCAACGTGGGAAAGAGCACACTTTTTAATTCGATAACAAAGGCAGGGGCGCAGGCTGCGAACTTTCCTTTCTGTACAATAGATCCCAATGTCGGAGTTGTCGCAGTCCCCGATGAGAGGATTGAAAAACTCGGACAGCTCTATAATACGAAGAAAGTCACACCCGCGACCATAGAGTTCGTTGACATCGCAGGCCTTGTAAAGGGTGCGTCAAAGGGAGAAGGACTCGGCAACCAGTTCCTCGCCAATATCCGTGAGGTTGATGCGATCGTTCACGTGGTAAGATGCTTTGACGATGACAATGTCATTCATGTGGACGGAAGCGTGGATTCCATAAGAGATATCGAGACCATCAATCTTGAACTTATATTTGCGGATCTCGAAGTCCTTGAAAAGCGCATCGCAAAGGTCGCCAAGACCGCGAGAATGGACAAGACCGCCGCAAAGGAACTGGACCTGCTTGAAAGATTTAAGGCTCATCTTGAAGCTAATAACGCGGCAAGAAGCCTTGTTACCGACGATGAAGATGAGATCAAGTACCGCAAGGAGTTCAATCTTCTTACCGACAAGCCCGTGATCTATGCCGCAAACGTGGAAGACGGTGATCTTGCCGATGACGGTGCTTCCAATGAACAGGTTAAGAAGGTCCGTGAGTTCGCTGCAAAGGAAGGCTCCGAAGTGTTTGTCATCTCGGCAAGGACCGAAGAGGAGATCTCCGAACTTGATGAGGAAGAAAAGAAGGAATTCCTTGATGCACTCGGACTTAAAGAATCCGGTCTTGAAAAGCTTGTAAGAGCAAGCTATGACCTTCTCGGACTCATGAGCTTCCTGACGGCGGGAGAGGATGAGTGCCGCGCATGGACGATCAAGAAGGGAACCAAGGCTCCTCAGGCTGCCGGCAAGATCCATACTGATTTTGAGAGAGGCTTCATCAAGGCGGAAGTCATCAATTTCCAGGATCTTCTCGATAACGGTTCCATCGCGGCTGCCAAGGAAAAGGGCATTGTCCGCATTGAAGGCAAGGAATATGTGGTTCAGGACGGAGATGTGATCCTCTTCAGGTTTAATGTATGATGAATCCTACCGATATATCATTTCCACATTTACATCTGTATCTTCATAATGTTCCACAGGGCATTAATGTGTTCGGCTTTGAGATCAAGCTCTATGCCATTGCCGTGGTCCTCGGAATGTTCGCAGGCGGCTCGCTTGCTGCGTGGATCGCCAAGCGCGAGGGATGGAGCAAGGAGATAATCTGGGATTTCTTCTATTACGGAGTGTTTTTCGGAGTCCTTGGAGCCAGGATCTATTATGTGATCTTTTCCTGGGATTACTACAAAAATGACTTCATTCAGGTCTTCAATATCAGACAGGGAGGACTTGCGATATACGGCGGAGTGATAGCCGCATTCCTGACGGTGTTCATTTACTGCCGCGTCAAGAAGCTGAGCGGACTGAGACTGCTTGATACCTGCGTTCCCGGACTCATCCTGGGTCAGGCGATAGGCAGATGGGGCAATTTCTTCAACAGGGAAGTGTTCGGCGAATATACCGATAATGTCCTTGCCATGAGGCTTCCGATCTCTGCGGTGAGAACACGTGACATCAGTGAAGGGCTCATGGCTCATATAGGCGAAGGCGAGAACTTTATCCAGGTTCATCCCACGTTCCTTTATGAAAGCCTCTGGAACATCGGAGTGGTGGTGCTGCTGGTCTGCTTTGGCCAAAGCAAATTGAGAAGATTCTACGGAGAGATAGCTCTTTTATACATGGCCGGATACGGACTTGGCAGGTTCTGGATCGAGGGAATACGTACCGACACGCTTTTCATACCGGGTACAACCCTTGCCGTATCTCAGGTTCTTGCACTTGTAATGCTGGTCGGTAGCATTATCGCCGACGTGGTGATCAGGTATCTGATGTCGCAGGGAAAACTGAAATCTATTGATTTTTGCCCACAAAATCCCACCGAAAACTAAATCTTGTATTCTTTGTTAAATCTAACCCCCGAAATGTAGATTTTGGGGGTATTTTTTTGTCATTTTTTACCCAAACAAATTATTAAATTTTTTAAGAAAAACCTTGCATAATGCGCATTATTTCGTTATTATTTACTTGTTCGTGGGAAGAAGTGGGAAGAATTACCCTAAATTGTGGGAAGGAATCCTGAAAGAGGAAATGCCGTAATGACGGGCCTGATAGGCGAATACAACCGAAGCATAGACGCAAAAGGGCGCATGTCAGTACCTTCCAAATTCACTGCAGTTTTGGGAGATTCTTTTGTCATCTCCAAAGGTCTGGACGGATGTCTTGTCATTTATTCCAACGATGACTGGGACGAATTCGAAGATAAGTTAAAGAGATTATCCGGTGCGGACAGGACGGTCCGTGAACTCAGAAGATTCTTCGGCGCCGGTGCTTCGACCGTGGAGGTTGATGATCACGGAAGGATACTGGTTCCCTCGACGCTGATTGCATATGCGGGTCTTACCAAGGACATAACGATAGTAGGAACAGCAGACGGACGAGCCGAGATCTGGGATACGGCCAAGTGGAACGCACAGAATGAGGATATCAATCCTGAAGAAGCTGCCCAGAGTCTTTTCGAAAAGGGAATCATTATTTAACAGATGGAATTCAAACATATCTCGGTACTGTTAAATGAAACAATAGATTACATGATGGTCCGCCCCGACGGTGCATACCTGGACGGTACTCTCGGCGGAGCGGGCCACTCCTCCATAATCGCCTCGAAACTTGACACCGGTCATCTCTACGGAGTGGATCAGGACGCAGATGCGATCGAGGCGGCAACAGCAAGACTTAAGCCTTATGAAGATAAGGTGAGCATCATCCGGACCAATTACCGTAACGCCGTAGGGATCCTGAAAGAGATGGGAATAAGCGGAGTAGACGGAATCCTGCTCGACCTGGGAGTCAGTTCCTGGCAGTTCGATAACGGCGAAAGAGGTTTTTCCTACAACACCGATGCTCCTCTGGACATGAGGATGGACACGAGAAAAGATCTGTCGGCGGCAGTGATCGTCAACGAATATCCCGAAGAGGAGATCAGAAGGATATTAAGGGATTACGGAGAAGAAAGATTCGCACCGCAGATAGCATCGAACATAGTAAAGGCCCGCTCGAACAAGAGGATCGAGACCACCTTTGAACTGAACGACATCATAAGAGATTCGATACCCGCCAAGTTCAGGGCTTCAGGCCATCCTTCCAGGCAGACATTCCAGGCACTGAGGATCGCCTGCAACGAAGAGCTGGATGTGCTTGAGGGATCGCTCGATGAGATGGTCGATTTTCTGAATCCCGGCGGAAGGCTCTGCATCATAACCTTCCATTCACTGGAAGACAGGATAGTAAAAAACGCATTCAGAAGATTTGAAAATCCCTGCATCTGCCCGCCGAATTTTCCCAAGTGTGTATGCGGCAGGATATCAAAGGGAAAAGTCATAACAAGAAAACCGGTAGCTCCCACGGAAGAGGAGATCGAAGAAAATCCCAGATCCAGGAGCGCAAAGTTAAGGGTATTTGAACACAGCTGACCGCTGCATCATGGGTACAAAAGATAAAGAAAGGCTCTTTGAAGAATGGATTCTTCGCAAAAAAGAGAGGGGATAAGGAAATGGCAATTCGCACCAATTATTCAGATTTCATACAGGGAAGCGCAGTAAGAAAGGAAGCTCCCGTACAGAGACCTTATGTTCGTCCCGTTGAGCATAAGGCTGTTAAGAGAAAGGTCTCAAGAAGGAGATTTTCTCTTCCTGTGTTCGCTTCCGCAATGCTTGCTCTTGTTTCCTTTGCTATATGTGCCTATGTGATGGTATCATATGTGAGGCTTCGCAGTGAGCTTACAGAGATGAACCGTTCCGTCACAGCCAAGAGATCCGAACTCAGCTCGATGATCTCTCACAACGATGCAGAGTATAACCGCATCATGGCCGGCGTAGATCTTGCCGAGATCGAGGCTGTTGCAAGAGGAGAGCTTGGCATGACATATGCCAGTGAAGGTCAGATCTGTTATTACTCCGGAGAGACGAGCGATTACATGAGAAGATACGGAAACTGATTTAAATGGCATCAAATAAAAAAACCGAAAAAGAAACAAACAAGAGATCCGCAAAAGGAACGTACTCAGCCAAGCAGATAAGAATGGGCAAGCTGAGTACGTTGTTTGCTGCAATGATGATACTCCTGGTACTGCTGTCGGTCAGGCTGGTCAGGATAGTGAACGAGCACGGTGAGGAGTATCAAAGGATAGTACTGTCCAATCAAAGATATGACTCTGTGATAATCCCCTTCAGAAGAGGGGATATTGTTGACTGTAAGGGTACAATTCTTGCGACCAGTGAGAAGGTCTATAACCTGATCGTCGATGCTTCCGTCATGATGACTTATGAAGATAACAGATACCTCGAGCCCACTTTGAATGCACTTGGTGCCTGCTTCCCGAGCATCGACATTGCGGAGCTCAGATCCTTTGTCGTGAACAATGAGTCAAGCCATTACAGGATCCTTGCAAAGAGACTTACTTACGGCGAGATAAGCGAATTCCTCACCATGCAGGAAAACAATTCGTATATCAGGGGCGTGACGTTTGAAGAGGAGTACAGAAGGGTCTATCCGATGGGGACCATGTGCTCCACATTCCTCGGCTATACCACCGGCAGCACCAATTCCGGCGGAATGTACGGTCTCGAGGAGTACTACGAATCCATACTGACCGGAACGGACGGCAGGGAGTACGGATATCAGAACGAAGATGCCACTCTCGAAAGAACGATCAAGCCGGCTGTTGACGGATACACGATTCACACTACGATCGATTCCACTATACAGAGGATCGTAGAAGAAAAACTTAATGAATTCAACGAGACATACAGGGATAATTACCGCCAGGGTAACGGTGCCGAAAATCTCGGCTGCATCATCATGGACTGCAATTCGGGCGAGATCCTTGCAATGGCCGATTTTCCCGGATACAACCCCGCAGATTACATGAATACCGATCCGCTTATCGGATGCAAGTATTATGAAGCGATCGTGAATGCCGGCGGATACATCGAATACAGAAAGACGGGTGAAGTCATCACCCGTGAGATGCTCGAAGAGATGACCCAGGAACAGATCAACGTCAATCTCTACAATCTCTGGAAGAATCAGTGCATCAGCTATACTTACGAACCCGGTTCCACCGCAAAGCCCTTCACGGTTGCCGCTGCACTTGACTGCGGAGCTATTACGGGAGACGAGGTATATACCTGTAACGGAATCCTTCCCGTCGCAAACTATAACATCAAGTGCCATACCTATGAATCCGGCGGAGACGGAGTCGTCACGGTTCAGGATTCCATAGCATGGAGCTGTAATGTCGCACTGATGAAGATCGCACAGGCGCTTGGAACCGAGAACATGTGCAGGTACCAGAGGATATTCAATCTGGGACTTAAGACGAACATCGATCTTGCAGGCGAAGCAAGAACGGATTCTCTGGTTTATACTCCCGCGACAATGGGGCCCGTTGACCTTGCCACCAATTCGTTCGGACAGAACTTTAATGCCACGATGATACAGATGATCACCGGCTTTTGTTCTCTCATAAACGGCGGATACTATTATGAGCCCCATATGGTAAGCCACATCACCGATTCCACGGGAGCCATCATACAGAACATCGAGCCCAGAGTGCTGAGACAGACTGTTTCGGAATCCGTTTCCGAGAGAATGAGACAGTACTGCAGAGCCACGGTAATGGAAGAGGGCGGATCCAGACGAAGCGGAAGAAACGCAAGACCTTTCGGATATGCGATCGGCGGCAAGACCGGAACGGCTCAGACCATTCCACGTGAGACAGGTCAGATCGTCATCTCATTCATGGGCTTTGCACCTGCGGATGATCCTCAGATCGCCATTTACGTCGTGATCGACAGACCTAATTTTGCGAAGCAGGATAACGTTAAATATGCATGCCTTCTGTGCAGGGACATTCTTCAGGAAGTGCTTCCTTACATGGGCATTTACATGACAGAGCCCTTGTCGGATGAGGAGCTTGCTTATCTTGAAGCAAGGCAGCTCGAGAACACTCTGAGATATACCCAGGGTGATGACACTGCTCAGAGCGGTTCCGGCAATGAGGATCCTTACGAGCAGATAGAGATGACCACGGTCACGGATTCCACGGGAGAAACCGCAAATGTATATCCCAGATGGATGTCGTATCCGATAGACCCTGCGACGGGCAACAGAGTAGGGCCTGACGGAACCCAGTATGATCCGAACACGGGCGAGCTGGCCAACCAGACGTCAAACATATTGGATGATTCCATACCGGTCAACGGCAATCTTGACAGTGACGGAGTTAATTCCTCCGATTAGAAGTATCAGTGATTGAAGGTTAAGAGTCTTTTATGGCAGCAAACAGAAACCAAAAACCGAATAATACGGGTGATGTCATTAAAGGAAACTTTAAGAACGCGGCCGATACCATCAGCAGCTATGCGGAGACAAATGTTGACATGAATCTCGTCTTCATAGTTCTGTTTTTGGTGGGCTTCGGACTTCTCATGGTCTATTCGGCATCTTCTTATGTTGCTTTGAGAGATTTCGGCAGATCGAATTATTATTTCAAAAAGCAGATAACCGCAGACCTTCTCGGACTTCTCTGTATGGCGGTCACGATCTTTTTGCCCCTTAAAAAGATCCCTGAGATCCCTCATGTCAAGAAGATCCTTTATTCGGTGGCAATCGGAGTTGTCTTTATGGTCATTCCTTTCGGATTCGAATCTCACGGAGCGAGAAGATGGATACAGGTTCCTTTCATCGGATTAAACCTTCAGCCCGCAGAGATAACGAAGCTGTTCATGATCCTTTTCCTTGCAGCGATGATCAATGCATTGGGAAATGCGGTCATTTCATCCTGGAAGGGTTTCCTTATGTGCATGGGGCTTTCGGGGGTTGCATCGATTCTTATATATGCAATAACCGATAACCTCAGTTCCGCACTTATCGTGTTCATGATCGCGTTTGTCATGTGTTTTGTGGCTTCGCAGGATATCAAGAAATACATATTGTTCATAATGCTGGGACTGGCCGCGGCCGGCGGAGTCGTTGCATATGTTGCATCGAGCGATGCCGCATCGAACGGCAATTTCAGACTTACACGTATCTCGTCATGGCTTCATCCGGAAAACTCCGCTGAAACCTCCGCACACCAGATGCTTCAGGGCTTGTATGCGATCGGTAACGGAGGATGGTTCGGAAGAGGACTCGGACAGAGCGTCCAGAAGATATCGGTCCTTCCCGAGCCCCAGAACGACATGATATTTGCCGTCATCTGTGAGGAACTCGGAATAGTGGGTGCCATATCACTGATGATAATGTTTGCACTCATGATATACAGGATGCTCATCATCGCAAAGAATGCAAGAGACAGATTCTCATTCCTGGTGGTGTCCGGAGTCATGGCGCATTTCGCCATACAGATATTGCTCAACATCGCCGTTGTTACGGGCTCAATCCCCAATACCGGTGTTTCTCTTCCGTTCATCAGTTACGGCGGATCTTCAGCTCTTTTCCTTCTCATTGAGGTAGGACTTGTCCTGAATGTTGACAGGGCAACGAGAGCGGAAAGCAGGGAGCATTGAGCCGGGAAAGAGGCACGGGACTTCGCAGGATAATGGTTCCTGTGCTCGTTTTCCTTCTGGTTTTTGCCTGCGTGATGGGAATTGCATATTTCCTTGAGATCTACAGGGTCGATCCGGCCAAGATTTATGTGGACGGTAACACTCATTACACGAATCAGGAGATCGCGGACATAGTCATGACCGGACCTCTTGGTGATAATTCCGTCGTGCTTGCGATCAAGTACAAGAACAGGAAGATCACCGATGTTCCGTTCGTCGATGCGATAACCGTTGAGGTAATAGCCTCCGATTCGATTAGGATCAGGGTGTTTGAGAAAGCACTTGCGGGATACGTGAGGTATCTTGACAGGTATATTTATTTTGACAAGGACGGAACGGTCGTCGAGAGTTCGGATGTGCTCACAAGGGGCATTCCGCAGGTCACCGGGATCAGCTTCTCCGGAATACAGGTAGGAAAGCCGCTTTCATCGGACGATACAGACATCTTTGCAAGGACACTGGACCTTACCAAGCTCCTGGCAAAATATGAACTTTCCGCAGACAGGATCCATTTTCACGAAAACGGTGAAGTTACCGTATATTTCGGTAATGCGAGAGTGGATCTCGGCAGGGATGAACAGGGCATCGAGGATAAGGTAATGCTGCTCGGAACGTTCCTTGAAAGGATAGGAACCCTTAGCGGCGTGCTCGACATGGAGGAGTACAGCCAGGAGGGCATTTATGTGTTTACGCCCGATAAAACGGACTAAAAAACACAAGATATTGAAAATTTGGTTGAAAAACTTGCATTATTCATCTATTATAAAACAGAATGTTGACACTTATGTAGGAGGACAAAACCTTGTATGAGATAAAAGAGTCCACAAAGCCCAACGGAAAAGCCAGGATTATCGTCGTGGGTGTCGGCGGTGCCGGCAACAATGTTGTCGACAGAATGATTGAAGACAGTGTCACGGGCGTTGAGTTCGTGGCTATGAATACAGACCTTCAGGATCTGGAGCTTTCGCTTGCTCCCGTTAAGGTTCCACTCGGTGAGAAGGAGACCCAGGGACTTGGCGCAGGTGCCGATCCCGAGATCGGTGAGAGAGCTGCTCAGGAGAGCATTGATGAGATAAGAGATCACATCAAGGATGCCAACATGATATTCATCGTATGCGGCATGGGCGGTGGTACCGGTACAGGTGCGGCTCCCGTCATCGCACACGAGGCAAGGGAAATGGGGATCCTTACCGTCGGTGTCATGACCACTCCTTTCTCCATTGAGAGAGCAGTCAGAAGAGAGAACGCCGAGATCGGCATTTCCAAGATAAGAGATGATCTCGACACCATTCTTATCATTCCCAATGACAAGCTTTTCAATCTTGCCAGCAAATCAACCCCCATCAAGGACATGTTCAGGCTTGCCGATGAAGTGGTCAAGCAGTCTGTCAGGGGTATCACGGACATAATCAATGAGGACGGAATCCTCAATCTCGACTTCGCTGATATCAAGAAAGCAATGAAAGATAAGGGCACAGCTCTTATCGGCATCGGTGAGGCTGAGGGCGAAGGCAGAGCTGCTGCCGCAGTTAAGGCTGCCGTTGAGTCCAAGCTTCTTGATTCCAAGATCAATTCCGCAACTGCCATCATCGCAAATGTCGTCGGCAATGTTACTGCCGGAGATATTCAGGAAGTTGAAGCATATCTTCAGGAACTTGTCGGTGAGAGAGTTGAGTTCTTCCTCGGCATGAGAGGCGATGATTCCTACGGTGAGAAGATCAGCGTTACCATCATTGCAACCGGAATAGATGACAACGCATCCGTTCATGGCGGATTTGTCCCCCGCAGTGTATCCACTGCAAGCAGCAGATTCGGAACAGGACATATTCCTTCACCCGACAGTGTCGGATTTTCTGCTTCTTCTTCACCTTCTCCCGCACCGGCTCCTTCTCCTTCCATTACTGAGAGAAATGTCAGCTCCGTCAGGACAGTGAATCCCACGAACTTCTCCTCTGCCGGAGAGACCACGGGACTTAAGAGCAGAGTTAAGGACGTCCACATGGAAGTTCCTTCATTCCTCAGGAAAAAGAACGACGAATGATCCTGCGATGATCGCTCAGAGGTGCCCATGATCAGAAGAGAAGACATCCTGCCTATGGGTTTCCTGAAAAAATCTGATTATTCGGGATCGTGCGGCGGATTAAGATACAGACTTAAGAAAATAACGGAGAAATTCATCGACGATTCGGGAGAGGAGAGAGAATCTTCTTCCCTGATGTGTGAGATATGGCCCGGACCTTTCAATTACATCACCACCCCGGCAGAGGTCAAGGAATCCGAAAAGTTTTCCTTTGACGAGGACGGAGTGATGGATGCCGTGTCATGGATGAATGATAAACTTGCGGAAGATCCCGCTAAATGGGAAAAAGCAGCTTCCAACTGGAACAGTTATCAGGGAGTCTGACTTATTTTATGTAGAGGTGCAGGATATGAAGTGTCCGTATTGCGGTAGCGATGATACAAGAGTCATTGATTCGAGACCTGCTGATGACAATTATTCCATCAGAAGGCGCAGGATCTGTGATAATTGCAACAAGCGGTTTACCACCTATGAGAAGGTGGAAACCATCCCTCTTATCATCATCAAGAAGGATAATAACAGAGAGCAGTATGATCGTGCCAAGATAGAATCCGGTGTGCTCAGGGCCTGCCATAAGCGTCCCGTCAGTGCCACCCAGATCACACAGCTTGTTGATGAGGTGGAGAACGAGATCAGCACGCTTGAGGATAAGGAGATCCCTTCCCGCGTCATCGGAGAGATCGTGATGAAGAAGCTCAAGGATCTCGATGCCGTTGCATATGTAAGATTTGCCTCTGTTTACAGAGAATTCAAGGATGTAGATTCTTTCATGGATGAGCTCAAAGGTTTCATAGGAAAGAAATAATTTTTTTTCTTTATCTCTTTATCATTCATAAACGCCCGGTTCGATCCGATATATAAATCGTAAGCGGTTAGGAATGACACGGAGGTCATCACATGAGAATAGCTGGCGGTTTTGACCATTCACAAATATATAATGACATCTCAACCTTAAGACTGAGAGATTCTCTTTCCGGGATCGGTGAGCAGACAGCGCCTAAGGAAGAAAATGCGGTCAGTGCTGCGCCGGTGAAGGAAAATGCCGAACAGGCAGAAAACTCCGCAAAGCGTGAGAGACTTCTCGGACTTGAGGACATATCACTTACATTCAATAAGGACGATGATTTTTCACTGATCGGCAAGACCAGCGACATTACCGGACTCGATGTTGAAAAAGCAGTCTCTTTTTCCAAAAAGGATGACATACTCGGTCAGTACCGTTCATCCGAAGCGTCGGTTCCCGTATATTCCGGAGAAGACGGAACAGTCATCGCAAAATGATAATCATGCATTCGCAGAGGACAGGCTATCCTGTCCTCTTTTTTTCGTGCCGGCATATGCGTTTTGATGCATGTGATGTGCTATAATAATCGCGTGTGCCATAAGGCATCAATGCTTCATAAAGGAGACTGTTATGGAAAACAAGAGAAGCGATCTTTCAAAAACGATCAATATCGTTGCACTTACGGTTGTTGTGGGCATAATGCTCGTTGCGGCATTTGTGACCGATGAGACCTCGGTTCAGATGTCATTCTGGGCTCTGGTCCCGCCTCTTATTGCTATCGTTCTGGCCCTTATTACCAAGGAGGTCTACAGTTCACTGTTCATCGGAATAATTGCCGGCGGACTTCTGTACTCGGGATACAGTTTTGAGGGAACGGTCAATCACGTATTCAGTGACGGCATAATTTCCGTTCTTGCGGACTCGTACAATGTCGGAATACTTGTTTTCCTGGTGATCCTCGGAATCCTGGTATCACTCATGAACCGTGCGGGTGGAAGCGCTGCGTTCGGTGAATGGGCTTCCGGCCATATCAAGACAAGAGTCGGCGCACAGCTTGCAACGGTTTTCCTCGGCGTGCTCATCTTCATTGATGACTATTTTAACTGTCTTACGGTCGGTTCCGTCATGAGACCCGTAACCGACAAGCACAAGATCTCCAGGGCAAAGCTTGCGTATCTCATTGACGCCACAGCCGCACCCATATGCATAATCGCTCCTGTTTCATCCTGGGCAGCCGCAGTTTCCGGATTTGTTCCCGGTGAAGAGAACGGCATTGCTCTTTTTGTTTCGACGATCCCTTACAATTTCTATGCGCTTCTTACCATCGCCATGATGATCGCACTTTCCGTATCAAAGGCTGATTTCGGTCCCATGGCTGTTCATGAGAAGAACGCGATCCGGAATGATGATCTTTTCACCACGCCCGACAGACCTTATGCCGATGCCTCGGATGAAAAGGTCAGTTCAAAGGGCAAAGTCATGGATCTCGTCATACCCGTTGTAGCTCTTGTCATCTGCTGCGTCATCGGAATGATCTATACCGGAGGCTTTTTTGAAGGAGAATCATTCATCGATTCGTTCGCTAATTCGGATGCATCTGTGGGCCTTGTGATCGGTTCTTTCTTCGGACTTGTGATCACGCTGATCCTTTATCTTGTCAGAAAAGTTCTTACTTTCAAGGAATGCATGGAGTGCATCCCTGAGGGATTTAAGTCAATGGTTGCACCGATCCTCATACTGACTTTCGCATGGTCTCTTAAGGCCATGACCGATTCGCTCGGCGCCAAGGAGTTTGTTGCTGAACTTGTTAACGGTTCCGCTGCGGGATTCATGAGCCTTCTTCCCGCGATAATATTCCTGATCGCAGTGTTCCTTTCATTTGCGACCGGCACATCCTGGGGAACATTCGGAATCCTTATCCCCATCGTCGTGAGCGTTTTTGAGGGAAGCGACTATACCATGATGATCATCTCCATGAGTGCCTGCATGGCCGGCGCTGTCTGCGGAGACCATTGCTCGCCCATTTCGGATACTACCATCATGAGTTCCGCCGGAGCTCAGTGTAATCATCTCAATCATGTCTCGACACAGCTTCCTTATGCGCTTTCATGTGCATTCGTGTCCTGCATCTGCTACTGCATCGCCGGATATGCCAAGAACCCTGTGGTTCCTCTGATCGTCGGACTGGCCATCATGGTAGGCATTGCGTTTGTGCTTAAGAACGGATCGAAGCAGGCAGCTGAAAGTAAATGATCTATCTTGATAATGCCGCAACAACAAAACCCCTGGAGAGTGTCGTGGATGCCATGCTGCCTTTTCTGAAGGAGGAGTACGGCAACGCTTCGGCTGTCTATGAGATCGCAAGGAGATCCAAGAAAGCCGTTTTCACTGCCAGAAAAGAATGTGCAGCCCTGATAGGTGCTTCGCCTTCGGATATCTTTTTCACATCCGGCGGAAGCGAATCGGATAACTGGGCATTCATCGGGGCCTATGACCATTTCAGGAAAAGTAACTCATCGGCAGGACATATCATCACGACTCAGATAGAACATCATGCGATTCTAAGGAGTGCGGAATATCTTGAATCTCTTGGCGTCAGCGTAACATGTCTTAAGCCCGACAGTGACGGATTCATCACACCGGAGCAGGTTGCAGAGAGCATAAGACCGGATACTTTTCTCGTGTCCGTTATGACTGCCAATAATGAGATAGGGACTATTGAGCCTGTCCGTGAGATAGCTGATATGGTAAGGCGCATTCGCAGGGATATACTCATACATACCGATGCCGTTCAGGCTTACGGACAGATAGATCTTACTGACATTGCGGGGTGCGTCGACATGCTCTCTGCAAGCGCACATAAACTGGGAGGACCCAAAGGAGTCGGGCTGCTGTTCATAAAGGACGGAGTGAAGATCTCGCCTTTTGTCAGAGGCGGTATGCAGGAAAGCGGAAGAAGGGCCGGCACCGAGAATATCCCGGGGATTGTGGGATTCGGAGCCGCGGCAGAAGCTGCTTTTGCAGGAATTGATGCAAAAATCGCCAAAGAGACCGAACTTCGTGACAGATTCTTTGCAAAGATAGGACAGATCCCCGACATATTGATAAACGGACCTATTACGGAGGGTGACCACTCAAAGAGGCTTCCAGGAAACATTTCAGTGTGTGTAAAAGGTATCGAGGGAGAATCAGCCCTGATAATGCTGGACCGTGAAGGAATATGCGCATCAAGCGGTTCCGCATGTGCATCGGGAGCCAGGGAACCGTCACATGTGCTTAAGGCCATAGGAAGAGCCGCAGATGAATCAAAGGGATCTATGAGATTTACTTTGTCGGATCGCAATACGGAAGAGGAGATAGATACCGCTGCCTGTAAGCTCGAAGAGATCGTCAGAAAGCTGAGAAGCGGAAGATAAAAGCTTTGCACTAACACAATGAATAAAACCGTAGTCGTGGGAATGAGCGGAGGCGTGGACTCTTCAGTCTGCGCCTATCTGCTGAAAGAACAAGGATATAATGTCATCGGCGTCACGATGCAGATATGGAGACCGGAAAATGCATCCGATGTATCCGATAACGGAGGATGCTGCGGCCTTTCCGCGGTAGATGATGCAAGAAGGGTTGCGGAGGTTCTGGACATCCCTTATTACGTCATGGATTTCAGGGAAGAATTCCAAAAAGCCGTGATAGATCATTTTGCTGCCCAGTACGTCCGCGGAATGACTCCCAATCCGTGCATCGAATGCAACAGGCATGTAAAGTGGGAAGCACTTCTGAAAAAGGCACGCGATATCGGGGCGGACTATCTTGCCACGGGTCATTATGCCAGGATCGCAATGCTTGAAAACGGCAGGCTATCGATATCGGCATCAAAGACCGCTGCCAAGGATCAGACTTATGCTCTGTATGCACTGACCCAGGAACAGCTCTCGCATACTCTTTTGCCGATAGGCGAATATGAAAAGAGTGAGGTGCGTTCAATTGCGGAGCGTGCGGGGCTTCCCGTTGCCCACAAGAAGGATTCTCAGGAGATATGCTTTGTGCCGAACGGGGATTATGCAGCTTTCATCGATAAAGAGCCCGGTGTAAAGGTACCTCCTCCGGGTGATTTCGTTACTCCCTCGGGAGAATTCATTGCCGTTCACAAGGGCATTACGCATTATACCGTCGGGCAGAGAAGAGGACTTGGTGTTGCCGCGGGCGAGAGGATATATGTCACGGACATAGATCCCGCAACAAACAGGGTGACACTCGGCTCAGACGAGAATCTTCTTATAACTGAAGTCCGGGCTGAGGATGTGTGCTGGATGGGGCTTGAAGAAAAAGAAGCTCTTGAAGGGATCCGCGTGAAGGCCAAGATCAGATACAATCATCCGGGAGAGACGGGGATCCTTAAGGCTTTTCCGGACGGAAAAGTAAGTGTTACGTTTGACAAAAATGTTCGCGGGGCTGCCCCCGGACAGGCACTTGTTTTTTATGACGAGGAAGGCACATATATCTACGGCGGCGGTACCATCATCAAGTGATCATATGGAAGTTATAGCCAGGTACGAATCGGATATGGGTGAAAAATTCGGTGTTCCGCGTCAGAGCGGGCTTGCACCGGATCTTTTCGGACGTATAGTTTTTGAGGAAAAGTATTCGGATCCCCGTGCATTTGAAGGCCTTGAGGAATATGACCGCATATGGGTGATCTGGCGATTCGATGTACCTGAAGATGCGGAGTTTCGCGCAAAGGTCAGGCCCCCCAGGCTGGGAGGCAACGAATACAAGGGCGTGTTTGCCACAAGGTCGCCTTTCAGGCCCAATCATATGGGACTTTCGTGCGTGAAGATAGAAGAGATCTGCACGGACGAAAACGGAAGGTGCCATATGCTCATATCAGGTGCGGACATGATGGACGGGACAGAGGTCTATGACATCAAGCCATATCTTCCTTATGCGGATTCTTATCCGGATGCAAGGGGAGGATTTGCACAGAAAAAAGAAAATCTTGAACACAGACTTAGTGTCACCATACCGGAAGAAGTGCTGAATGGATTTGACGAAAGACAGGCGAAGGGGCTTGAAGAGATCCTCTCACTCGATCCCAGACCCTCATATCAGGACGATCCGGAGAGGGTATACGGTCTTGAATATGCCGGGAGAAATATAAGGTTTACGGTATCCGGCGAAGAATTAAAGGTAATAAATGAGTGATTTTTTGAGCCTTGTAAAAGTATTTCTTTTTGCACTGATCCTGACGATCGTCATAGAAGAGCTGATCGCTCTTTTGCTTGGTGCAAGGAAGAAGACTGAGTTTGTCATCGTAGCACTGGTCAATACTTTGACAAATCCTTTGGTGATGCTCTACTATACCCTTGCCGTGAGGTATTTTCCGTTCGGTAACCGCATAATAATACAGCTTCCCGCGGAGATCCTTGTGGTCATAACGGAAAGCTGCATCTATCATTACATGGGAACAGGCGAGAAATACAGTTTCAGGCATCCGGTGCTTCTGGCACTTGCTGCTAATCTGGCATCCTGGCTGACAGGTCTCGCATTACAAAGCGGAGGTATTTTCGTATGAACTTCGAATTTTTAAAGAACTTTGCAAATGTGATCATCGCGGATGTTGCGATGGATCCCGAGCCCATGAGCAGTGAGCCCGGCATCTTTGCCGTCCTCGGAGTCGCAACTCTGGTAGTTCTGGCTGTCGTTTCCTCCATTGTGATCATACGCAAGATCAAAAAAGACAAGTGACTGCAAAAGGGTGCAAAAAGGGACCGTCCCTTTCGCACATTTAAAGCTTGTGATATTCGGGAAGGCGGTTTTCGTAGATACAGTAGTATTTGAAGCCGGCTTCCTTTAATACGTCCGGAACTCTGTCAAAGTGATCCGCAACATTCTCGGGCTTGTGGGCATCCGAACCTATCGTGATGATCTCGCCCCCGAGCTCGCGGTAACGCTTTAAAGCTTCCATGCAGGGATGGAATTCTTTCATTCCTTTCTTTATCCCGCCCGTATTAAGTTCTATTCCCTTCTCGTTTTCAATCAGGAATCCGAATATTTCATCAAGGATATCGCCGTATTCGGAATATTTATAATCTCTTTTTCCGCCGGGACCGTATCTGAGAACATAATCCAGATGTCCAAGCACGTCAAAGTTGTGGAACTTCCTGATGTTTTCCAGCATGCATTCAAAATAGCGTCTGTAGACTTCCGTATCCGTCCTGCCCTCGAACGTGTCCGGATAGTAGGGGTCCTGGCCGTCGATAAGATGGATGGAGCCGATGATGAAGTCATATTCGTGCTCCCTGCCGAAGATCAGATTTTCCTTTAAGCAGCAGAGCTGAAGACCGAGCTCGACACCGAATTCGATCCTGATGCGGTCCTTATATTTTTCGCGAAGGCTGAGAAGCTCATACAGATATGAGTCTGCGTTGAGCATGAAAGGATCCGGTCCGTCTTTTTCCGGGATCGGCGGGTAGACAAAATCCTGGTGTTCGGTGAAGCAAATGGTCTCAAGTCCTTTTGCAAGAGCTGCTTCGACCATTGATTCCATTGTCGCCTCGGAATCGGTCGAGTGGTGAGAATGCATATGACAATCGCATATAATGGGCATGGCATATCCTCCAACTACAAGTCATAAGTAAATATGCTGATATTTTACCATTCATATTCTACAATTACATTCCTTTTCTAAAAACTCTTCAGATGGTATAATTTTTTTGCTGTCGCGACCGGGTTGGGGGATCTGTGCCGGGACAGAGTTTCCAAACATTTTTTTCAGGGAGGGTATTATGGAAGAGAAATTGGATCTTGAAAAGGCAGTAGAGGAAGAAAAGAAGGAAGTGGAGGGCACCGTCGTTCCCGATAAGCCCGTAGCATCCGCACCTGCAGAGAGCTCCGACGAGCCCGAAGGTAAGGAAGAAGAAGCTCCCGAAGCTGTCAACATCAACAAGGAAGAGCTTAAGAAGCAGCTGAACGAGGCGTATAACGAACTTGGACAGAAATTCTTCAAGGAAGTATGCCAGCAGCCCATGTCAGGCAGACCAAGAGAGCTTCCGAGACCTTCTCTGTTCACCGATCAGATCACCAGGATCAAGTCCGTCAAGGAGAAGATTGACAGGATCGTTGCTACCGAGCTTGCTGCAAAGGGCCTCAAGGCTTGTCCCGATTGCGAGAACGAAGTTGTTCTTGAGAGCCGTTTCTGTAACATGTGCGGATACAAGTTCCCCGTCAAGAATGACGAGAAGAAGATGAGACCCACACCTGTTCCCAGATGTAAGCAGTGCGGCGCAAATCTCGAGCCCGATTCCATTTTCTGCTCGGCTTGTGGCAAGAGACAGTAAGGCATTTTGCTTATGTAAACCGATAACAAACGTTATTGCGAAATGCTGATTTTTTAAGCGTTTTTACTTGAATTATAGGCGTGAAACTTGTAAAATAATTTTCGTTGCTGATAAAAATTTGACAAAGTTTTTTGTCAGTTAAAAACCAATATAATTTCTAGGAGGAATTAAAAATGGCAGTAAAAGTTGCTATCAATGGTTTTGGACGTATCGGTCGTCTTGCTTTCAGACAGATGTTTGGTGCTGAGGGATTCGAGATCGTAGCTATCAACGATCTTACTTCTCCCGAGATGCTCGCTCATCTTCTTAAGTATGACTCAACTCAGGGAAAGTATGCTCTTGCAGACAAGGTTTCCTTCGATGAGAACAGCATCACTGTAGACGGCAAGAAGATCACCATCTATGCTGAGGCTAAGGCTGCTGATCTTCCTTGGGGACAGCTCGGAGTTGACGTTGTTCTTGAGTGCACCGGTTTCTACACCAGCAAGGACAAGGCTCAGGCTCACATCGATGCAGGCGCTAAGCATGTCATCATCTCCGCACCCGCAGGAAACGATCTTCCTACCATCGTATACAATGTTAACCATCAGTCACTTACCGCTGATGACAAGATCATCTCTGCAGCATCCTGCACCACCAACTGCCTTGCTCCTATGGCTAAGGCTCTTAACGATCTTGCTACCATCAAGTCCGGTATCATGTGCACCATCCACGCTTACACCGGCGATCAGATGACCCTTGACGGACCTCAGAGAAAGGGCGACAAGAGACGTTCTCGTGCAGCTGCTTGCAACATTGTTCCCAACTCTACCGGCGCTGCAAAGGCTATCGGCCTTGTTATCCCTGAGCTCAACGGAAAGCTCATCGGCGCTGCACAGCGTGTTCCTACCCCTACCGGATCAACCACCATCCTTACCGCAGTTGTTGAAGGAAACGTTACCAAGGAGCAGATCAACGACGCTATGAAGGCTGCTTCAAACGAGAGCTTCGGATACAATGTTGATGAGATCGTTTCCAGCGACATCGTAGGAATGACATATGGTTCACTCTTCGATGCAACCCAGACCATGGTTCTTCCTCTTGACAACGGAACCACCCAGGTACAGGTTGTTTCATGGTATGACAACGAGAACTCATACACCAGCCAGATGGTTCGTACCATCAAGCACTTCGGAAGCCTTCTTAACAAGTAATCTTTGAAGGTCTGAGTCGAATATAAAGTCAGGGCCCGGTCCGGCAAGGGCCGGGTCCTTTTTTAACAAAAACATTTAAGGAGAATAATCATGGCATTAAACAAGAAATCAGTTGACGACTTTAATGCAAAGGGCAGAAGAGTACTCGTCAGATGCGATTTTAACGTACCTCTCAAGAGCGGTGAGATCACCGACGAGACACGTATCGTAGCAGCTCTTCCCACCATCAAGAAGCTCATGAATGACGGAGGAAAGGTCATTCTTTGCTCTCACCTTGGAAAGGTTAAGGAGGGACCCAACGAGAAGGAATCTCTTGCACCCGTTGCAAAGGCTCTTTCCGAGAAACTTGGAAAGGAAGTTAAGTTCATCGCTGATTACACCGTTACCGGCGAAGCTACCACAGCTGCTGTTAACGCTATGAGCGAAGGCGATGTCATCCTCCTTCAGAATACCCGTTTCCGCATGGAAGAAGAGA
>JAIKZQ010000007.1 GCA_024682075.1 Lachnospiraceae bacterium | reverse complement strand
GATGTTATTTTATCACGGTAAATGGAATCTTTAAAGCACAAAAATGAACGTTATGAGAACAAATAATACATAAAAGTACAAAAATGTACTTGAAAAGCACGAAATAAAGTGATATACTTCAAAGTACAAAAAGGTGCTTTACAAGCACGTATCATTTTATCATATTTCGTTATTGGTTGAAAAGAGGAGGAGAAGAGATGAGTTACGCAGAGATTTTTCCAGAGTACAAAGATGTTTTAACCCCTGAAGATCTTCAGGTGATCCTTAAAGCAGGACGCAATACGGTATATGGATACCTTGCCAGCCACAAAATCCGTTCTGTGGTTATAGCGGGTAAATATCGCATTCCTAAATTGTATCTCGCTCAGTTCTTATATCCTGATATGGACTTCACGGGTATCGATTCTGAAAAGAAAGATGAAAACGAAAAAATAGGAGAGGGGGTATAAGGTATGGCTAGGCCAAGAAAAGAAGGAAAAAGAGCTACAGGTATACAGGGAAAACACGGAAAGCTGTATGCAGTCATTTCCTCATCTGTTATAGAGAACGGCAAACCGGTTTCTAAGCCGGAATGGGTCAATACAAATCTGGCAGATGTCCCTGAGAATATTGAAAAAGCAACGGCTTATAGAGAAAAACTTCTTTATATAAGAGGGTTGTCACCGGTTGATAGAAATATTCTCTTAACCGATTATTTAGACCGTTTCCTTGAAGAAAAAAGGCGAAATATTGCTGACACGACATTTTCTTCTTACTTCTATAGGGTGCAGAATATGAAGACCTTTTTTGGCGACACCAAGGTTAGAGAGATAAATAAGAAAAAGGTTGCGGCGTTTTATGACGCTTTGTTTGAGGAACAACATCTTCAGCATAAGACAGTTAAGAGCGTAAAAGTATTATTCCATGAAATACTGGAAAAGGCTGTTAAGGAAGGTATTCTATCAGAAAATCCTTCAGACGGTGTGGCATTAAACAAGTCTTTAATAGTGGAATATGCAAAAGATAATAACAAAGATGAAGCTTTCTTTTCTTATGATGAGGTTCAGATATTTCTGAATAAAATCAAGGATCATCCTTTATATGAATTATTTTATCTTGCTTTATATTTTGGCTTAAGACGAGAAGAAGTACTGGGGTTGAGATGGTCTTCAATAGACTTAATTAAGAAGGAAATGGGAATACGCCATACGGTTACCAAAGGAACGAAAGTCACTCGTGCCGATGCTACTAAAACGATAACAAGTAAAAGAACATATCCTTTGACAGATGAACAGGTTGAGATGTTCAGAAATCTCAAAAAAAGAGAAGATGATAATCGAAACCTTTTTGGTCGTGAATATAACGATAATGAATATGTTTTTAAACATCCAGATGGAAAATTGTTTTATCCGGATTATCCTACTAAAGCATTTGCAAAGATTATTCGTAATAATCCCGAATTGCCTCAGGATGTAACGTTTCATGGTCTTAGAACTTCTTGTATTTCTATTCTTGTACATGAAGGTATGGATATTAAGAGTATTCAGAAATGGGTCGGACACAAGGAAATCGATACCACTTTAAAGTATTACGCTAAGGTCAAGGAAAAGGAAGCAAAGATAGAAATATCTGAGAAGATGAACGGTATAGTTCCGATGAAGGACTATACCGAAGATTAACGGCACAATATAACATAATTCATAGAGAGCATCCTGTGATTGAGTAATAAGTGTTGGATAAACGAAAATACTTTAGACAAATTTTAGACAGACGGGATAAAAATCGGCGCGACAGGATTTGAACCTGCGACCTCGGCGTCCCGAACGCCGCGCTCTACCAAGCTGAGCCACGCGCCGTAGTTAAAGATATAAAATTGATAATGTACGTCTAGCACTGTTTCCCGAACGTAGCGCTCTACCAAGCTGAGCCACACGCCGTTTTGTTATATGCTGACATACCCCCGTGACCGTCGCAATATCTAAATAAAACTTTCATAAATAATTTATTGCGGAAGTGGCCGATTTTTGTAAAAATATTACATATGGGTACGTCTGAAACGACTTTCCAATAATACACTTTTTGAAAATATGTGTCAATCACGGGAGGAATACCTATGGCTTCTACTAAACAAAAGCGCATGACCGAAAAAGAGATCAGGGAGATAGTCTCTAAGATGACTCTTAAGCAGAAGGCACAGCTTACGAGCGGTGACGGAATGTGGGAGACCGTGGAGTACAAGAAGCTCGGTGTTCCCAGGGAGTGGATGTGCGATGGCCCTCACGGCCTCAGAAAACAGGCCAATGACATGCATGCGAGTGTCAATGATTCAATAGAAGCTGTAAGCTTCCCCGCAGAATGCGCAATGGCTGCAAGCTGGGACAGGGAGCTTATCTATGAAGCAGCAAAGACTCTCGGCAACGAGGCTCAGGCCAACGATGTGCAGATGGTTCTCGGACCCGGCGTCAACATGAAGAGAAGCCCCCTTTGCGGAAGAAACTTTGAGTATATGTCCGAGGATCCCTGCCTTGCGGGAGAACTCGGCGCTGCATATGTAAACGGTCTTCAGAGCACCGGCGTGTCCGCATGTCTTAAGCACTATCTGGCTAATTCCCAGGAAACCGACAGACTCACAGCCTCCAGTGAAATGGATGATAACACCGCAAGACAGATCTATCTTCCCGCATTTGAGACCGTTGTCAGGAAGGCGAAGCCCAAGTCTGTCATGGCAGCTTACAATAAGGTCAATGGAATCCATATGACCGAGCAGAAGAAGTACCTCACCGACATCCTCAGAAAAGAATGGGGCTTCGACGGAATGGTCGTCAGCGACTGGGGCGCAACCCATAACAGGCCCGGTGCGATCGAGGCCGGATGCGACCTTACCATGTGGCAGCAGCATGAGACCGACAAGGATATCGTCAAGGCTGTGAAGAAGGGCACACTCGATGAGAAGAAACTCGACGAGGCATGTGTGAACATCCTCAAGCATGTCTACGGAACCCTTGCTTCACATAAGGATGTCAAGGCTGATCTCGATAAGGACCATGAGGTTGTAAGGCGTCTCTTCGAAAGCTGCGTAGTGCTTCTTAAGAATAACGGTAATATTCTTCCCATAAGCAAAAAGAAAAATGTACTGCTTATCGGAGACTTTGCAAAGAATCCCAGGTATCAGGGCGGCGGAAGTTCCCATGTAAAGACCAGCAGATCCGTCAGTGCCGTCGAAGCAATGAAGGATATGACAAATGTGTCATATGTAAAGGGATACGGCCCCGGCCCCAAGGCCAAGCAGCTTACCGATCCGGAATTCTGGAAGACCAGGATAGGCCATGCGGATTATAAGCCCAATCAGAAGCTCATAGATGAGGCTGTCAAAGCTGCCAAGAAAGCTGACGTTTGTGTCATTTTTGCAGGCCTTCCCGAGGCTCTCGAATCCGAAGGCGCAGACCGCATAGACATGAAGATGCCTGATTCCCATAATGCGCTCATTGATGCGGTTGCAAAGGTCAACAGCAATGTTGTGGTCATCCTTCAGAACGGTGCACCCGTTGAGATGCCCTGGATCGGATCCGTCAAAGGCATTCTTGAGACTTATCTCGGAGGCGAGGCTTCCGGCGAGGTCGTAAGGGATGTGCTCTTCGGTGATATCAATCCTTCCGGAAGACTTCCCGAGACCTTCCCTGCAAGGCTTGAGGACAATCCTTCATATCTGTATTACTTCGGATGTGATGATATCGTAAAATACAGCGAGGGAGAGTTTGTCGGATACAGGTATTATGCTTCGAAGAAGATGCCGGTTCTCTTCCCGTTCGGATATGGACTTTCATATACTTCATTCGCTTATTCGGATCTGAAACTGGATGCAAAGGGATTCATAGGAGACAGGAAGACGGGCGGAATTACCGTATCCGTCAAGGTTACCAATACCGGCAAAAAGGCAGGAAGGGAAGTTGTCCAGCTTTACGTTGGCGTAAATAAGTGCGCTCTTCCCAGACCTGTGAGGGAACTCAAGGGATTTGCCAAGACAAAGCTCCTTAAGCCCGGCGAGAGTGAGACCGTCACTTTCGAACTTACATCCAGGGATTTTGCTCACTGGAATGATGAGTGCAAGGCATATGTTCACTACACCGGCGAATACGAGATACAAATCGCCAGAAATGCAAATCAGGTTGAATTATCCGCACCGGTAGACATTGAGGGTGCATATCCTAAAAAAAGAGGATGATGCGTAAGGCCGGATCCCGTCAAGAACGTAAAAGAGGTACCACGTAACATGAATCAGCGTAAAACAATTGCCATATTCGGAAGCAGTCTCACGAGCAGATATAAGACAGGCTTGTGCAGGGCTTTTAATATTGTTGCCGAAGAACTGGACGTGGATCTGGTGTACTTTAATGCCTATGGCAAGCTGCGCAACATTAATTCCGTGGCTGAGGATAACGAATCCGCTTTTATAGATTATGTGGATCTCGATCAGTTCGACGGAATTGTTTTTGACGGCGAAGGCTATAACGTGAACGGAATGTCCGACACGGTCGAGAGAAAACTCAGAAAGGCTAAATGTCCGGTCATTTCGATAAGCAGCCACATTGACGGGTTCCACAACATAGAATTCGATGATGCCGGCGGTCTGAGGGCGATGGTTGAACATTTCATCGATCATCATCATTTCACCAGGATCGGATTCATGTCAGGATATCTTACTCATCCGGATGCGCAGGTGAGACTTGAAGAGTTTCGTTCGGTCATGAGGGACCACGGACTTCCCGAGGACGGCGTCGGAATGTTCGAGGGTGACTTCTGGTATGACAAGGGCAAGGAAGCTGCGCATTATTTTCTGTCGCTTCCGGAACGCCCCGAGGCTATAGTCTGTGCTAATGACTATATGGCAATATCTCTCATCAATGCATTCAGACAGATCGGGATAAAGGTTCCCGAAGATATTGCGGTATCCGGTTATGACGGAACTCCCGAGAGCAGGGAATTCCTCCCGCATCTTTCATCCGTCTCCCGAGAGCGCAAAGAAATTGCCCGAAAAGCACTCAGGCTTTTGATAGATGCTTCAGATGATAAGGATGTGTCGGGACATGATCTTAAGGTTTCGCCCAAGGCTTATTTTTCGCAGTCGTGCGGGTGCGAGCCTCTTGAATACCAGCACGTGCTTGAGACCGTGGACAGGGTTCAGGAAGAAAAAAGGATGATGGGCACGGCCATTTACGAGTCGGAGTCGGCTATGGTCAAGCTCAACAAGGCTGACAGCGTTCGTAAGATCGAGGCCATATTTGCCGAGGATTCGGTGAATTTCGGTGAATATACCGCGTTCTTTATGATGGTTCATACAGACAGCTCCGGCAGACCCTCGTTTGACAGCGAGTATACTTTGCCTACAGGGAAATTTAGGCCTATCATGTGGATAGATAAGAACAAGGAATATACCGAAAGCAGGCATTCTTTTGACAGTTCCTGTCTTATCCCCGATTCGAATTCGGACAGATGCCACATCTACTATCTGATGGTGGTTCATTACGGTGAGAAGATATTCGGCTATTCGGCCGTGGAAATGGCGGGGAAGGATATCTTCAATGAGTTCCACAATGTCTGGCTTCATACCCTGGGGCTTACTCTTGACGGTATGAGGAAAAGTGACAAGATCAATAAACTGATAGAGAAACTTGAGGGTCTTAGTGTCACGGACGGCCTCACCGGACTTTTGAACAGGCGCGGATTTGACGATAAGACCCGTAAGGCCATAACCGGCTTCACCGAGAAGAAGACTGTTTGTACCATGGTCATTGACATGGACAAACTTAAGCAGATAAATGATAAATTCGGTCACTATGAAGGAGACCGCGCAATAAGGGCGCTTTCCGACTGCATAAAGAAAAGCTGTGAATCCGGTGAGATAGCAGGACGTGCCGGAGGGGATGAATTCTACATTTTTGCCCCCGATTATTCCGAAGCAAGCCTGAACAGGTTTTGCGATCGAATGAGAGCGTTCGTGGACGAGTTCAATAAGTCCAACAGGCGCGATTATAAGCTGGACTATAGCATCGGAGCATATATCACGGAGTGCGATTCCTTCGGAAGATTTGAGGATTATCTGAAGATAAGCGATGCCAGGATGTATGAGCAGAAGATGTCAAAACCCGGAAGAAGGAACTGAGACAGTGCTTTTCGTGAAAAAGATTTTCAGTTTCATAGAGAAATATTATACTGTTCCGGTAGCTCTGGCCGCGCTGTATTTTGCACGTTTCGTGTATTTCTACACCATGGTAAATGTCGGAGTGAACTTTGATTCTCCGCAGATCTTTCATAACGAACATGTCCTTTGGGACGTGCTGATCAGCATTGTTCTCATCGTGGCAGGCACTGCTGTCTGTCGCTTCATTCGTTTCAAAAAAACGATCCTTGCATCAAATGTCATCAGGGTCACCCTGATGGTGGTTCTTGCAGTCTCTGTTTTCCGCTTTATTTCGCATTCGGATCCACAGCTTCTTAAGGAGGACTCTGCGGTTTGTTACTCTGCAGCTTCCGCGATCGATAAGGGTCAGTATGCCGTGATTCAGGAAGGGGGTTATGTGTACCGCTTCCCCAACATGCTGGGCGTGATATCGATGAACAGGCTTTTTTTCAGGATCTTTGGCGATGGAAATGAGCAGGGATATTATTACTATAATGCCCTGATGCTCCTTCTGACCGTGTGGTTCGGTGCGGCATTCATCAGGATGGTCATATGCGGAAAGGATTTTCGCGGCAAGGTGCTTGGGGACGGTTCCGGAATGCCCGATGAAAAAACAGAGAAGATCTCCTTTGTGGCGGAAAGCCTGTGGATGATCTTTGCAGTGTTTAACTTTTCCCTGCAGATACTGGTCCTGTTCCGCTACGGCGACATGACGCAGCTGGCCTCACTCATGATCGCGTTTTACTGTGCGGTCCGATATCTTAAGACCGGAAAGGTGTGGCTTCATATTGCGGTGCTGGCCGTTCTTTCACTGGGTGTGCTGGTCAGGGAAAACACTCTTGTCGGATGCATCGCGCTGCTGATCTTCTACCTTCTGGACGGAGTCCGCACGGAAAAATGGAAAAGAGCCCTGATACTGATGCTGACGGTCGTCCTCGTAATGATAGTCCCTTCGCGTGTGCAGAGATCCTGCTATGAATCGCTTGCCGGAGAGAAGATCAACGGAATTCCCTATATCGCCTGGATAGCAATGGGAATGCAGGAGAACTCATATGCCGGTCCCGGATGGTTCAACAGTTATAACTGGATGATCTTCGATGATTTCGGAGGAGCCGAGGGAGCCGAAGCCGAGTCCAGGGCATATATCAGGGAAAGGCTCCGTCAGTTTGCGGACGATCCCGGGATGATGATCGATTTTTACCGAAGGAAGCTTGTGACACAATGGGCGGATCCCACATACGGAGCACTGGATCATATCGCGTTCGGAGAAAATGCGGATCCTTTTTATGCTCAGTCCACGGGGCAAAGTGATTCCGGCAATATAAGGCAGCAGCATCTCATGCGTTTTCTGGGAGTGCTCCAGAGATTTGCCTACCTCGGGGGAGCTGTGTTCATGATCGTTTTTGCCGTGCAGGGCTTTATCAAAAATGGCAAGAGACCGGATGACATGATGCTGATCCTCATAGCACTGACGGGAGGTGTGCTGTTCTCTCTTTTCTGGGAAGCCAAAAGCCGTTATGTCGTGGGATGGTTTGAGTTTATTTTGCTGTGCGCATCACTCGGATATTCGTATCTGTTCATCCTGGCCGGTGACAGGATCACCCGCGGCCTGAAGAAAAAGCGGAAAACAGAGTAGAAGCGGTTTTTCGATTTTTTCAAAAAAATTTAAATTTCTTGTTGATTTTTGTTTTGTTAGGTGATAATATCCCATTGTTGCACTAAAAAGCACCGCTAGCTCAGTTGGTAGAGCACCTGACTCTTAATCAGGGTGTCCAGGGTTCGAGCCCCTGGCGGTGCACGTGAGGTCGCAGGCTTGCTTTGAAGCGGGTTTGTGGCCTTTTCTTTTTGCTTTTTGATTTTATGATTATTTTTGAGAGGCGCAGATGACACCGATTTTTGACACGCATGCACATTATGATGATGAGGCTTTTGATGAGGACAGGGAAGAGATACTGTCTTCGCTTGCCATGCACGGCGTGGCGAAGGTGTGTGATATAGGAGCGGGGATCGAAAGTTCGAAGACCGCTCTTGAACTTTCGAAGAAATACGACTGGATGTACTGCGCCCTGGGCGTGATCCCCGGGAAATGCAGCGAGATAAATGACGAAACCTGGGAGTGGCTGGTCAGTTCTGCCCGCGATGAGGAAAAATGCGTCGCCATCGGAGAGATCGGACTTGATTATCACTGGGACGATGACCCGAAGGATGTGCAGGCAATGCATTTTGTGAATCAGATGGATCTGGCAAGAAGTCTCAGAAAGCCCATTGTCGTGCACTCAAGAGATGCGGCAAATGATACGATAAATATCATGAAGGAACATAAAGCTTCCGAGATAGGAGGAGTGATCCACTGCTATTCCTACACAAGGGAAAGTGCCAGAGAATTTCTGAACATGGGATTCTACTTCGGGATCGGCGGCGTCGTGACCTTCAAGAATGCCAGAAAGCTCATTGAGGCCGTGCAATACATACCTTTGTCGGCAATAGTTCTCGAGACGGACTGTCCTTATCTTGCACCTGTCCCCCACAGGGGTGAGAGGAACTATTCGGGGTATCTTCCTCTTGTCGCCGATGCGATAGCTCAGATCAAGAATATCCCCTTTGAAAAGGTGATCGAGCAGACCTGGCAGAATGCCCACAGTCTATACAAAATTGACGAATTATGATAAAATTAACTTCAAATAAATGGTTTTCTTATGATTGGTACCGGGGGAATGCGAGGTACTGCCATGAAAATAGAGAGAATAGATGATAAGACAATCAAATGCTATATCTCGAAGGATGAGTTAGCATATTATAAAGTTGATTACAGTGATTTCATCTCCAGGAGCGAGAATGCGCAGAGGCTTCTGAGAGAGATAATCGAGCAGGCCAAAACCGAGGTGGGATATCATCCTCCGAAGATCGCCTTTGAGATGCAGATAATGATGGTTCCCGAGCAGGGGATGGTCCTTACTTTTTCCGAGAAAGATCCCGCTCTTGCGGATGCGGACAAGATAAGCGGATTCATAGACACTCTCAAGCAGCTTCTTGAGCATGTGAAGGAATCCGGAGGCAGCACGGGTGCGCTTGGAGCACTTCCCGGACTCGGTCAGGGAGGATTGTCACTTCCTGCTCCCGTCGCACCGATGAATGCCGCAGATCCCGCAAAGGGAAGCGAGCAGCCCGCGATGGATGTGAACGAAGCAGTGTTCATGTTCACTTATCTGTCCGATTTCATAGAATATGCCCAGGGACTTCCCAGGGGCATACGCCTCGATTCCACGTTATACAAGATGGGAGAGGAGTACTTCCTGCACATCGGAAGAGGAGGAGCCTCATATGACCGCTTCAGCAGAAGCTGCGTTCAGGCTCTGGAGTTTTCCCAGCTCTATGGTGCGGGTCCCGGATGTGACGAAGTGCTGAGGGAGCATGGCGAGGTGATGATCGCATCCAAGGCCGTTAACAAGTTCCGTAAGTGATCGTATGTTCCAGGCGGCTCCGTATGCATGCGGGGCCGCCTTATATTTGTGTTTGAGGGGATTTTTTGAAGAAAAAAAGGAGGGAGCGAGATGTTTGTATGTCCCAACTGCGGGGCCAATATCAATTTTGACCCGGGAAAGCAGCTGCTACATTGCGATTTCTGTGACACGGACCTTTCACCCGATGCCGTGATACAGAAGGATGATGCCGAGGAGCATACTTATACCGAATCCGAGGCGGATGAATCTTCCGAGAGCGGATACAGTGAGTACACGACCACCATCTACACCTGTAAGGAGTGCGGCGGTGAGATCCTTGCGAATGACAATACTGTTGCCACCTTCTGCAGCTATTGCGGAGCTTCGACCGTTTTGTCGAGCAGGGTCGCCAAAGAAAGGGCACCGGAATACATCATTCCTTTCCGCATAACGAAGGATCAGAGTGCTGAGCTGTACAAGAAAGCCGTCAGCAAGGCCCTTTATGCTCCTGACTACATGAAGGAAGATTCGACGATAGAAAAGCTTCGCGGTATCTACATGCCTTACTGGATCTATGATTTCCAGGAGCACAGACCTGCCGTGCTAAAAGGGCAGAAGGATCACAGGAGCGGAGATTACATCATCCATGAGCATTTCGACATCAGCTTCAACGTCGATGCCCAGTACAAGGGGCTTTCATATGATGCATCCTCGCAATTTTCCGATACGTTCAGTGAGGCCATCGCACCTTTTGATTTCAGTACTGCCGTGCCTTTCAACACTTCATACATGAGCGGTTTTTATGCCGATGCGGCGGACACAGAGCCTTCTCTTTACGAAAGACAGTGCAGGAACATCGTTACCAGCGAGATCTATAACCAGGTTGCGAAGGATCCTTCCGTAAGGAGCATCACCCTGAAAAAGGACAGCAGCTCCAACCTTACTCCCGAGCAGACTTCGTCCGAACTCGGATATTTCCCCGTATGGTTCCTTTCATGCAGACATAAGGATCGTATCAGTTATGCCGTGGTGAACGGACAGACAGGTGAAGTGGCAACGGACGTTCCGGTTGATTACAGGAAGTATGTCATCTCATCGCTCATATGTGCGATCCCTCTTGCACTCCTGTTTTCACTGCTGCCGATACTAAGGCCCATTTACGTGGTATTCGTGGCATTCATATTTGCAATCACGAGCATGATCATACTTTGCTCGCAGAAAAATAAGATCTATATCCGTGAAAACAGTCTTGATGACATAGGCCTTAATTACAGGAAAGACAAGATGAAACAGGAGCAGATGGCGAACCTGGGCCCGAATCAGCCTACGCCGCCTCCGCAGCCGCAGCCCGTCAGACAGGTTAAGACGAAGACGGGGAGTGAATCCAACTGGATATACACGGTCCTTATCGTTGTCTGTTTCCTCATGAGCCTTTGTGCCGGACCGATCGGCGTTATCATCTGCGTGTGTGTCATAACGCCGCTCATCAACAGCTTCAAGAACAAGAAGAGCAAGAAGATCGTCGGCACTCAGACCGTTGTCTGTTCCAAGGCACCTGCTTCCGAGAAGTTCAAGCTCTGCCTGAAGCCGCTCATCGGTGCCGTGCTAGCACTCGGTGTCCTGATCGCAGCTCCTCATTTTGACTCGTATTATTATATCTCGGCGCTCATCTGCATCGCCTCGGTGCTCCTTTCGTTCTGGGATATCATAAAAGGACATAATGAGCTGGCCACGAGAAAACTTCCTCAGTTTGACAAAAGAGGAGGTGACGAATCATGAGAAAGAATACATTTTTAAACGCATCAAAAGTACTCTTTGCAGTATTCGCCGTACTCTTTGCGGTATTTGCATTCCCGGCATCCGTTCTGGCCGAGAACGCCCTTTACTACGATGATTATGAGGTGGACAAGAGAAACCGGGATACCGGGAACAGGCTCGTTATCTGTGATGCGGCGGATCTTCTGAGTGACAGTGAGATCAAGAAGCTCGCAGAGGACATGTCTCCCCTGACGCAGTACGGAAGCGTTGCATTCGTCACCACCGATATCAATGATTACCATGACATCATGGACTATTCGGAGGAGATGTTCTACAGCATCTTCGATGATCACGAAGATGCAACGATGCTCATCATCGACATGGATGAAAGAGAGATCTCCATTTACTCCGACGGAGACATGCATGACATCATAACTGACGGCTATGCATACGACATAACCGGCAACATATATACCTATGCGACGAGAGGCGATTATTACACCTGCGCATCCAAGGCATTCGATCAGATGAATGCCATACTCGGCGGACATAAGATCCTTCGTCCCATGAGATATGTATGTTCCGTTTTCCTCGGACTCCTGGTGTCTTTCCTGATCAATTTCCTGATCGTGAGCAAAGCATCGAAGATCCAGAATACAGGCAGCGCCGAGATGCTTTCCGGCGCATACAAGACTCTCAGGTTCACCACTCCGACTGTCTGCAAGACAGGTGAGAGCAGAACATATTCACCCGTTTCCGAAAGCAGCGGCGGTGGCGGCGGAGGTTCCCGCGGTGGCGGCGGCCATTCCGGCGGCGGAGGCCATTCCGGTGGCGGAGGTCACCACGGATTCTGACATACGGCCGGCATATGGGCGTATTTGAAGAATGCATAGAGTATTAAAAGCGCTCAGGCGCAAAATCATATTATCAAGAGGTTAAGATTATGGCAGACAAGAAAATGGTTGAAGAGATCACTTCAATGGACGAGGATTTCGCCCAGTGGTATACGGACATCGTCCGCAAGGCTGAGCTGATCGAGTACACATCCGTCAAGGGATGTATGGCCATCAAGCCCGACGGATATGCTATATGGGAAAATATCCAGGCTGAGCTCGACAAGAGATTCAAGGCTACCGGAGTTCGCAACGTATACATGCCCATGTTCATTCCCGAGTCCCTTCTCGAGAAGGAGAAGGATCATGTCGAGGGCTTTGCTCCGGAAGTTGCATGGGTAACACACGGAGGTCTTGAGCCCCTTCAGGAGAGAATGTGCGTTCGTCCCACATCCGAGACCCTTTTCTGCGATTTCTACAAGAATGATGTTCATTCATACAGGGACCTTCCCAAGGTTTACAATCAGTGGTGCTCCGTTGTCCGCTGGGAAAAAGAGACCAGACCTTTCCTTCGTTCGAGGGAATTCCTCTGGCAGGAAGGCCATACCGCACATGCGACCGCAGAGGATGCCGAGCAGCGCACCGTTCAGATGCTGAATGTCTATGCGGATTTCCTTGAGGACTTCCTTGCGATCCCCGTCGTCAAGGGTCAGAAGACCGAGAAGGAGAAGTTCGCCGGAGCTGAGGCCACCTACACCGTCGAGGCACTCATGCATGACGGAAAAGCTCTTCAGTCCGGAACCAGCCACAATTTCGGCAACGGATTTGCCAAGGCATTCGACATCCAGTTTACCGACAAGGATAACACCCTGAAGTATGTATATCAGACTTCCTGGGGCGTCACCACAAGACTCATCGGAGCCATCATCATGGTCCACGGAGACAATGAAGGACTTGTTCTTCCTCCCCGTGTCGCACCCGTCCAGCTCTGCATCATTCCCATCCAGCAGAAGAAGGAAGGGGTTCTCGACAAGGCTTACGAGCTTAAGGAGACACTTTCAAAGGTAGCGCGCGTGAAGGTTGATGATACCGATAAGACTCCCGGATGGAAGTTCTCCGAAGCCGAGATGAGAGGATATCCTCTCCGCCTTGAGATCGGTCCCAAGGATATCGAGGCAGGAAAGTGCGTCCTTGTAAGAAGAGACACAAGAGAGAAGATCGTAGTATCCATTGATGAGGTCTCTGCGAAGGTTCCCGAGCTGCTCGAGACCATGCAGAAGGAAATGCTTGAAAGAGCAAGGGCTCACAGGGATGCTCATACCTATACCGCTGCATCCTATGACGAATTCAAGAAAGTATTCACCGAGAAGTCGGGATTCGTAAAGGCAATGTGGTGCGGATGCAAGGAGTGCGAAGAGCAGATAAAGGCTGACCTCTCCGTTACCAGCAGATGCATTCCTTTCGAGCAGGAGACTCTTTCCGATGTCTGCGTATGCTGCGGAAAGCCTGCACAGAAGATGGTTTACTGGGGAAGAGCATATTGATATGACAGTAATGTCATAATGCTGATGCTGTCCTGAAAGCGCGAGGGAATATGATCCACGAGATATATAAAATGGAATGTTCCGGTTCTCTTGAATATGCAAGGTTTGAGACTTTCATTCAGGAACCGGCCGAAGAACTTGCGGTAAAGAAAAGACCGATGATCATCATCTGCCCCGGAGGAGCATATGCATATACCTCCCCGAGAGAGGCAGAGCCCATAGCATATAAGCTAATGGCGGAAGGTTACAATGTCGGTATCCTGTACTATTCCTGTGCCCCGGCAAAATACCCGGTGGCACTTACCGAGGCTGCTTCCTGTTTCAGGATCGTGCGCAGGAACGCTTCGAAGTGGAAGGTCGATAAGAAATCCGTCCTGATCATGGGATTCTCCGCGGGAGGACATCTGGCAGCAAGCTATGCCTGCTTCTGGAATGACCCGAAGATAGCGCAGGCGATCGGTCTTAAGGGAACGGCTGAGATACTTCGTCCGAACGGACAGATACTGTGTTATCCGGTGATCTCATCGGGCAAATATGCGCATGAGGGATCTTTTGACAATCTCTGCGGGGATAATAAAGCGCTTCGCAGGAAGATGTCTCTGGAAAAAGCAGTGAGTGCCGACACACCGCCTGCGTTCATATGGCACACATGCCTTGATAATACGGTTCCGGCGGAGAATTCGCTTCTGTATGTCACGGCTCTCAGGGAGAAGAACATACCTGCCGAGCTTCATATTTTTGCACAGGGGTGGCACGGACTGTCACTTGCAAATGAGCTGTCTCTCAGCAGATACGGTGCCGAGGCTTATCCGGACACTGCCGAGTGGATCACACTTTGTACCAACTGGCTTAAGTCCCATTATCCGGTCACGGTGAGGGCGGATCTGAAGGGCAAGGAGCCCTGGCTTCAAAAAGAGAAATGAACATGATCGTGATCGACCTTGAGTGGAATCAGAGCTCCACAAAGTCAGATCCCGCATCCGCCGTGATGCCTTTTGAGATCATAGAGATCGGGGCGGTTAAATACGGTGAGGACGGACTTCTGGTCTCTGAATTCAGCGAGCTGATAAAACCCAGGGTCTACAAAAAAATGCATAATTTTACCAGCAAGCTCGTTCATCTTCAGATGGAGGAGCTTGAAAAGGGTGATACCTTCGAGAATGTTTCCCGGAGGTTTTTTGAATGGTGCGGACCGGACCCGGTGTTCGTCACATGGGGCCCCGGTGACATTAATGTTTTCCAGCAGAACCTGAAATATTTCGGCCTTCCGCTAATAGGAAACGGCCCTGTCGCATATATAGACGCCCAGAAGCTTTTCATGCTCCTTGGCAACGAGGACAAGGGAACCAGGAGAAATCTTGAATACGCCGTGGATCATTTCGGTATCGAAAAGGATATTCCTTTCCACAGGGCGTTCAGTGATGCGTATTATACCGCCCAGGTGCTCAGGAAAATCCTTGAAAAAGACACAGATGTCATAAAATTCATATCCTATGACATTACTTTTCCTCCCGCTGACAAGGCATCGGAGATAACCGCACAGTTTCCCACCTACGAAAAATGGATATCCAGGGTCTTTAAGGACAGGGATGCTGCGTTCAGGTACAAAGAGACGCTTTCGACGAAATGCTATCTGTGCGGCAAAAAAGCAAAGCGCAGGATAAGATGGTTCTCGATGGGAGACAGGAAGTACTATTGTCTCGGAGAATGCGAGGAGCACGGACTGATAAAAGGCAAGATCATCATGCACCCCTGCCATGATCCCGAGGGAGTGTTCATAGTAAAGACACTCAGGTGCGTGAATGAGAAGGAAGCGGCAGTTGTCGAGAAGAAGTTCAACAAAGTCCGCGAATACAGAAAGCATAACACTGCCGGTTTTCCGGTAAAGAAGTCTTCAAAGAATTCCTCCGGGCCGGTTCCCGAGGATACAGGCGAATAAAAAACCGCCCGGGATGCGGGCCGGGCATCATGCCATGGTTTTTACGTGCAGCCTTAGCCTCTCGTGGAGCTTCTCGGAAGAGCTTCTTACCGTGAAAGGCTCATAAAGCGCACAGTATTTGTCCGCTATGCATATGAGCACGCCCTCCCTGGTGTGAGGCGCTTTCAGGACAAGAGGGTACATATGGTGCAGGATCACGTCCTTTTCGGTGTCGCTCAGCTCGCCTATTATCTGCTCGGCCCTTGCCGCGGAATCGATTGGGTGCTGAGTGATGCACATCCTTCCCGTCGTGTAGACGTACTTGCGGTTGCCTATCAGTCCTATGTCATGACACAGGCATGCCTTGATCAGGGCATCCCTGTCCACCGACTTGAACATGCCCGCCATTCGGAGCGCTGTCTTGGTCACATGAAGAGAATGATCGCTGACATTCGACCTGAAATGATGGGACTGTCCGAATCCTCTTGTGAACATCTCGGAATCAAGGATGTCGCCTCCGGCCGTTCTTATTTCTTTTTCAATGTCGTCTTTTGTTCTCATGACTGTTAACACACAACACGTGGTTTTGTTCTCTACATTGCCCACTGATTTTATACCCGGTCGCCGGATATGGCAAGAGCTGATATATGAAGGATTTCTCTGAAGAATTGAAGAAGCTGCCCACGGAGCCCGGGGTATACATCATGCGCGATGAAAATGACACCATCATGTATGTGGGCAAGGCGGTAAACCTGCGTAACCGCGTCAGGTCCTATTTCAGGAGCAATATCGGCAGAGGTCCGGCCATAGACAACATGGTTGCCAGGATAGATCACTTCGAGTTCATAGTGACGGATTCCGAGCTCGAGGCTCTCGTCCTTGAGAATAATCTCATCAAGGAGCATTCTCCCAAATACAACACTCTTTTAAAAGATGACAAGACTTACCCTTTCATCAAGGTCACCACATACGAGGATTATCCCAGGATCCTGTTTTCAAGGACGATGAAGAGGGACAAGTCGAGATATTTCGGTCCTTACAGCTCGGCACAGGCGGTCAAGGACACGATCGAGCTGCTCAACAGGATCTTCAGGCTCAGGACCTGTAACCGCAAGCTTCCGCAGGAGATTGGGCTTGAAAGGCCCTGTCTGAACTATCATATAGGGCAGTGCATGGGTCCCTGTCAGGGCTATGTCAGCAGGGAGGAGTACCTGAAGCAGGTTTCCGGGGCGATTGATTTTCTGAGCGGCAATTACGGTCCGATAATTAAGGACCTTGAAAGCAAAATGACAGAAGCGTCAGAAAATATGAGGTTTGAGGAGGCCGCCAGATACAGGGATCTGGTCCAGTCCGTAAGGAGTGTCGCCCAGAAACAGAAGATCACCGGCAATGTCGGAACTGACAGAGATGTCATTGGCATGGCCAGAGACGGTGAGGACATAGTCATCCAGATCTTCTTTGTGCGTGACGGAAGGCTGATGGGACGCGAGCATTACCATATGACTGACTCGCTTCTGGAAAATGACGGCAATGTCATAGGAGAGTTCATCAAGCAGTTCTACTCGGGAACTCCTTTTATTCCCAGGGAGATAATGGTCAGGAACGATCCCGAGGATCATGAACTCATAGAAGGCTGGCTTTCAGAAAAGAGCGGGCACAAGATACAGCTTGTTGTCCCGAAGATAGGCACAAAGGCCAAACTGCTCGAGATGAGCGAGGAAAATGCGCGCATAATACTCCACAATGACTCGGAGAAGATCAAGAGGGATGAGGCCAGGACATCCGGGGCGGTACGGGAGATCGGCGAACTGCTGAAAACCGACACACTTGTCAGAATGGAAGCGTTCGACATATCCAACACAAACGGATTCGAAAACGTGGCTTCGATGGTGGTCTTTGAGAACGGAAGGCCCAAGAGGAGCGATTACAGGAAATTCCGGATAAAATCGGTTGAGGGCCCCAACGACTATGCCTGCATGAAGGAGGCACTGACAAGGCGCTTCACCCATGCACTGGAGGAACAGGAGAGGATTCTGTCATCGGGAGATGAGAAGGAGACGGTCAGGTTCTCGCATCTTCCCGACCTTCTGCTAATGGACGGCGGAAGAGGCCAGGTCAACATAGCGCTTGAAGTGCTTGAGTCGCTGGGGCTTGACATACCTGTCTGCGGTATGGTCAAGGACGACAGGCACAGGACAAGAGGCCTATATTTCAACAACACGGAGCTTCCGATAGACATTCATTCCGAAGGATTCAAGCTCATCACCAGGATCCAGGACGAGGCGCACAGATTTGCCATAGAGTATCATAAATCGCTGAGGTCCAAGACCCAGACAAAATCGCTCCTTGATGACATTCCCGGAATAGGTCCTGCCAGGAAAAAGGCTCTGATGAAGAGATTCCAGACCATATATGACATATCGAACGCCACAAAAGAGGAACTCTCCGCCCTTCCCGAGATCCCCGAAGACGTGGCGGAGTCAATTATTTCCTATTTCGAAAAACTTCGTGAAAAAACGGATAATAAGTAGAGAAAAGCCCTAAATCGTGGTATCATATCCGGGTGTATGCATTAATACGTGCCGTTCAGGCGGCATTTTGGAGGAAAAATGGAAAAGCAGGGTTTTGATTCCAAAAAATATCTTGAGCTTCAGTCTGCCCACATAAGGGAGAGGATTTCCAGATTCGGAAAGCTCTATCTGGAATTCGGAGGAAAACTCTATGATGACTATCATGCATCCAGAGTCCTGCCCGGCTTTGCACCCAATAATAAGCTGCTGATGCTCGAACAGCTCAAGGATCAGGCTGAGATAGTCATCGTAATAAGTGCCGATGCCATCGAGCAGAACAAGGTAAGGGGAGATCTGGGCATAACATATGACCAGGATGTTCTCCGTCTCGTCAAGGTGTTCAGGGAACTGGGATTCCTGGTTTCAAGCATCGTCATCACCAAGTACTCCGGACAGCCCGCAGCGGATCGTTTCAGACAGCTTCTCGATTCACACGAGCTCAAGAGTTATCTTCACTATCCCATCGACGGATATCCTTCCAACATCCCGCTCATCGTCTCCGATGACGGATACGGCAAGAATGATTATATCGAGACCACAAGGCCTCTTGTCGTCGTGACCGCGCCCGGACCCGGAAGCGGCAAGATGGCAACCTGCCTTTCACAGCTCTATCACGAGCATAAGAGAGGAGTGAATGCCGGATATGCCAAGTTCGAGACATTCCCCATCTGGAATCTTCCTCTCAGACATCCCGTGAACATCGCATACGAGGCTGCAACGGCGGATCTTGACGATGTCAACATGATCGACCCCTTCCATCTGGAGGCATATAACGAGACGACCGTCAATTATAACCGTGACGTGGAGATCTTCCCCGTGCTCAGTGCTCTTTTCGAAGCAATCAGCGGAGAATGTCCTTACAAGAGCCCTACCGACATGGGTGTCAACATGGCGGGATATGCCATTACCGATGACGAGGCCTGCAGAAAGGCTTCCTGTCAGGAGATCCTCAGGAGATATTATGCAAGTGCCGTTTCGGTCAAGAAGGGAGATGCTCCCAAGGCTGAGCTTTACAAGCAGGAGCTTTTGCTCAAGCAGGCCGGCATCACTCCCGAGGACAGAAAAGTGGCCGTCTCCGCAATGGAGAGACAGACCGAGAGCGGAACGCCTGCTGCCGCCATCGAACTTCCCGACGGAACCATCGTGACGGGACGTACCAATCCTCTTCTGGGAGCTGCGGCATCATGTCTGCTTAATGCGATCAAGGTGCTGGCCGGAATCCCCCACGAAGTGAAGGTCATGAGCGAGGAGACACTCATCCCCATACAGACGCTCAAGACCAGCTACATGGGAGCTCATAATCCCAGGCTTCATACCGACGAGATGCTCATTGCACTTTCGAGCTCGGCATCGACCAATCCTCTTGCCAAGTCAGCGCTTGACTGCCTGCCCGGACTCAGGGGAGCAGAGGCACATTCAAGCGTTATCCTTTCCAGGGTAGATGAGAACGTATACCGTAAACTCGGCATAAGACTCACCTGCACTCCCGAATATGAAAGAGGCAAGGATTTCGTCTGATGTCTTAAATGTATAGTTTTTTATGGTGATCTGAATTGGACAATAATCAACAAAACCAGAACAACAAGCGCCCGGGGGGCGGACGTAACAATTCATGGATGATGATCCTCGCACTTCTGTGCACCGTCGTGGTCATCTTCCTGTTTTACAACATGCTCTTCGGCGGAAACGGTTCGACCCAGACCAAGGAATACACGGAGTTCATCAACGATCTTGAGGCCGACAAGGTGGAATCCGTTGAGCTTGATGCGGAGAATGCCGAACTTACCGTTACCCTCAAGATGTCGGCGGTCCTGTCCGAATCCGATGCTGAGGCAGGCGGTGCAGATACCAGCAGGCTTGAGCAGTACGCATACTATGTACAGCTTCAGAACGAGCGTGTCTATACCACCAGACTGATGGAGTCGATGGACAGCCTGATGGAGAGACTTGAGGCACACGGGGTTACCGGTCAGAGAGTCGTAAGCTCGTCGTCCGGTCTCCTTACCGAGATATTCGTCGGCGTGGTCCTGCCCGTGCTGCTCTTATGGCTTCTTGCCTCATTCCTGATGAGAAGGATGGGCGGAGGCGGAGGACCTCTCAATGTAGGAAAGAGCAATGCCAAGGTCTATGTGCAGAAAGAGACCGGCATTACTTTCAAGGATGTCGCAGGTGAAGATGAGGCCAAGGAATCCCTTGTTGAGGTCGTGGACTTCCTTCACAATCCCGGCAAGTATTCGGGAATAGGTGCAAGACTTCCGAAAGGTGCACTCCTCGTGGGACCTCCCGGAACCGGTAAGACCCTTCTTGCAAAGGCAGTTGCGGGTGAGGCTCATGTTCCTTTCTTCTCACTGACAGGTTCCGACTTCATCGAGCTGTATGTCGGTGTCGGTGCATCCAGAGTAAGAGACCTTTTCAAAGAAGCGACCAAGAATGCTCCCTGCATCATTTTCATAGATGAGATCGATGCCATCGGAAGAAGCCGTGATTCCAAGTACGGCGGAGGTAATGAGGAGAGAGAACAGACTCTCAACCAGCTCCTTTCCGAAATGGACGGATTTGATTCGTCAAAGGGAATCCTGATACTCGGCGCGACAAACCGCCCCGAGATACTCGACAAGGCTCTCTTAAGACCCGGAAGATTCGACAGAAGGATCATAGTCGACAAGCCCGATCTCAAGGGAAGAGTCGAGATCCTCAAGGTTCATGCCAAGAACGTCAAGATGGATGAGAGCGTCGACCTCGATGCGATCGCCCTGGCTACAAGCGGTGCCGTGGGTTCCGATCTTGCGAACATGATAAACGAGGCAGCCATCAATGCCGTCAAGGAAGGCAGGGAGTACGTCTGCCAAAAGGATCTTTTCAATGCGGTTGAGCAGGTCCTTGTTGGCAAGGAAAAGAAAGACCGCATCATGAGCACCGAGGAAAGGAAGATCGTATCCTATCATGAGGTGGGACATGCGCTCATTACTGCACTCCAGAAGAATTCCGAGCCCGTGCAGAAGATCACCATAGTGCCCAGAACGATGGGAGCCCTGGGATATGTGATGCAGGTTCCCGAGGAAGAGAAGTACCTCAATTCCAAGGAAGAGCTTGAGAACATGATAGTCTCCGCACTCGGAGGAAGAGCAGCCGAAGAGATCGTGTTCGGCAATGTCACCACTGGTGCTGCCAATGACATAGAGAAGGCCACGGCCATAGCCAGGAATATGATCACCCGTTTCGGAATGAGCGACAGATTCGGACTTGCGGGCTTTGCGACCGTTGAGAGCCAGTACCTTGAAGGCCGCACCGCTCTTAACTGCTCCGACCGGACCGCTGCGGCGATCGACGAAGAAGTCGTTGCAATGCTCAAGAAGGCTTATGACAAGGCTAAGGAGCTTTTGTCCGAAAACCGTGAGCTGATGGACAAGCTTGCCGGATATCTCATCGAAAAAGAGACCATTACCGGCAAGGAGTTCATGCATATCTTCAGGAAAGAAAAGGGCCTTCCCGAGCCTGAAGAGGAAATGAAGGATGTGACCGGAAGCGAATCCGGTGAAAATAAGGATCCGGAAGCTAAAGCGGAAGAAAGCGCATCTTCGGAAGATAAAGCAGATGCCGGTTCCGGTGATGGAGGAAAGACCGCGGAAGATAAGGATTCTTCGGAAGACGGTGAAGACAAGGATAAAGAGGAACCTCTTCCGGATGTGTACTTCAGGGGCACCGAGCCCAAAAGTGACGAGGATGTCGGGATCTTCTCGAATCATTCCATCTGAGTAAGGCACGTCTCCCGGACTTGTTAGTGACCGATATGAGGACAGTTTCACGACACAAAATGAGATCATCATTTTACAAGGGCAGAGTCTTTACTCTGCCTCTTGTGATTTTTTTGCTGATGGCAATGCCGGTCGTGACCTGTGCGGGATCGGGACAGGTAGTGCTCGTGTCTCCGGATGCGGACATCGAAACGTCAAGCATTCCCAACTGGCCGAAAGGTCCTGAGACCGGTGCTTCGTCGGTCGTGCTCATGGAATCTTCGACCGGTGCCGTGCTCTACTCCAAAAATGCACATGAAAGGGCATATCCCGCGGCGATGACGGCTGTCGTGACCAGCATGCTCGCGGCGGAAATGTGCGATCTTGATGACAGGGTTGTTTTTTCCCGCGAAGCGGTCTATGACGTTCCCTCGGGAACTGTGAACATCGCGATAGATGTGGGAGAATCCTTAAGCGTCAACGAGTGCCTTCAGGCCATACTCATTAGAGGAGCCGCAGAGTGCGGATTTGCGCTGGCCGAGCACGTGGGCGGAGGCTCGAGGGAAGCTTTTGTGGCGATGATGAACTCCACGGCGGCATCACTCGGCTGCAGGGACACGTCATTTTCGAATCCCGTCGGTCTTCACTCCGAGGACCATTACACGACGGCATATGACATGGCACTTCTCGGGAGGGAGTTCTTTGATAATGAGCTCCTGTGCAAATATTCCCTTCAGAAAACCCTTCACCTTTATCCTTCCGAATACCAGAAGGATGAGATCATAGAGCACAACGCCTGTCGCATGGCTGAAGGCGGTGCGTATGAATATGAGTACCTTCTGGGCGCCAGGACGGGATATACGGACGAAGCGGGGTACTGTCTTATCGCAGGCGCGGAGAAGGATGGCGTAAGACTCATTGCCGTCATCATGAACGATGACAAGGACGGAAGATATGAGGACGCCATAGCACTGTTTGATTACGGCTTTTCCAATTTCGCGATGGTAAATGCCTCGGAAAACGAGACATCTTATGACATAGGTTCCAAGGTCGGCTCCTACGGGACAACGGACATCATGGGAGATTCCAGGCCCATGCTCTCTCTCGACAAAAATGACAGGGTGCTGCTTCCGCTGACGGTGGAGTTTTCCGACTTGAACAGCTACATCACTTATGAAAACGTTCCGGATACCGAGGCGGCCCGCATCATCTATTCTTACGGCGGTGTATATCTGGGAAAATGCTCGATCCTGTTCGGCGAGCCTTCCGAAAACTATGACTTCGGCATAAGGCCCGAGGAACCGGCAGAGGAGGAAGCCCCTCAGAAGAAACCCTTCGTGTTCATAAACATTGTCCGCGTTGCGGCGGTGAGTGCGTCGATAGCGGCGGGGATACTTATCATCTACGGTGCTCTCAAATGGTACGGGCGGTACCGCAAGGTGCACCCGAACTGGAGAAAGCAATATAGGAAAGAGCGAAGGCGCAGCCTGTTTTCCGAAAGGGGAATAAGAAAGAAAAAATGAGGCTTAAGAATGTTCCCGGATGCAGGGAAAGGATAGCGGATAGTGAATATGTGGTGCCCGAGGAGAGCCTTCAGGACCTGGCCGGAAAATGGAAAGAGGGCTTTGCTGATCCCGGAGAGCTCCATATAGAGATCGGAATGGGAAAGGGAAGGTTCATTCACGAAATGGCTCTCCTTCATCCGGACATCAACTACATCGGGATCGAGAAGTACTCTGCAGTCCTTCTGAGAGCGGTCGAGAAGATGGAAGCCGATCCCAAGGATAACCTGAAATTCATAAGGATGGATGCGGAGATAATAGACACTGTTTTCGCATCGGGTGAGGTGGACCGGATCTACCTGAATTTCTCGGATCCGTGGCCCAAGGACAGGCATGCAAAAAGAAGACTTCCTTCTCGTGAATTTCTTGCAAGATATGATAAAATATTAAAGTCGGACGGATGCGTCGAATTCAAGACCGACAACCGCGTGCTTTTTGACTGGGCGGTTGAACAGCTTGAGGATTCGGGATGGAAGGCTGATGTGATCACATACGATCTTCATGCCGATGAAAACCTGATGAAAGGCAACGTTATGACCGAGTACGAAGAAAAGTTTTCCGGCATGGGAAATCCCATATGCAAGTATGTGATATCCAGGGTCTGAAAGTAACTACAGATATGCAGATGCATGACAACAGGCAGGTTTTGTATGAAAGGAGTTAATATGGCACAGCATGTAACCGTTAATGATTTTGAAAGTGAAGTTCTTGAGTCAAAGCTTCCCGTTCTGGTTGATTTCTATGCCGACTGGTGCGGCCCCTGCAAGATGATGTCCCCTGTCGTTGACTCCCTTTCGGAAGCCATGGCAGCAGTCGTGAAGATCTGCAAGTGCAACGTTGACGACAACGGTGCGATCGCCGAGAAATACGGGATCATGAGCATTCCCGCCTTTGTTATCTTCAAGGACGGACAGCCCGCAGCCACAAACGTGGGCGCAATGTCTCCCGCAGCCTTTGAAAAATGGATCAAGGAGAACATCTGATGGCAAGCGTCAAACTGACAAAAGTTATCGAGAGAATGGATCTGGTCAATCTCACACCGGAGATCGACGTGTCACGCATTCGCATAACCCAGCCCGATATCAACAGGCCGGCTCTTCAGATCGCGGGATATTTCGAATACTTCGATCCCGCCCGTATACAGGTCATAGGATATGTCGAGTACTCCTATATGGAGAATGCTCTTGACGATGAGCAGAAATATGAAGCCTATGACAAGTTCCTCGAGCACCCGATGCCTGCGATCATCTTCTGCAGAGGCCTCAGGCCGAATGACATCTTCATGGAGCTTGCGAGAAAATACGGAATTCCGGTTCTGCTTACCAACGAGGCTACTTCCGGATTCACCGCAGAGCTCATCAGATGGCTCAATGAGCAGCTCGCACCGATGATCTCCGTGCACGGAGTTCTGGTCGACTGTTACGGTGAAGGAGTTCTGATAACGGGTGAGAGCGGAATCGGTAAATCCGAGGCGGCTCTTGAACTCATAAAGCGCGGACACAGACTTGTTACCGACGATGCCGTGGAGCTCAGGAAGCTTTCGGACACTCTTCTTGTGGGAACCGCTCCGGACATAACGAAGCATTTCATCGAGCTGAGAGGTATCGGAATAGTTGATGTGAAGGCACTGTTCGGTGCATCCAGCGTCAAGGATTCACAGCAGGTCGATCTGGTAATAAGGCTGGAGGACTGGAACAAGGACAAGGATTATGACAGGCTCGGACTTGAAGAGAACTTCACGGAGTATCTCGGAGTCAGGGTCGTATGCCATAACATTCCTGTCAGGCCCGGACGAAATCTTGCCGTCATATGCGAGACCGCGGCGGTCAACTATCGTCAGAAGCAGATGGGATATAATGCGGCACAGGAGCTTTACAAGAGAGTTCAGGAATCTCTTGTGAAGAAGCGTGCGGATGAAAATGACGGAGAGGAACAGTGATCATGAAATACGTTTTTGGTGTAGATATCGGCGGAACCACAGTCAAGCTCGGACTTTTCGATGAAAGCGGAGAGCTTCTGGACAAGTGGGAAATACCCACGGACAAGAGCAATAAGGGCGCAAATATCGTGGGCGATGTATGCGAGTCCATCAGGAAAAAGATTTCCGACAAGGGTGTCACTTTTGCTGCCGTTCTCGGAGTCGGAGTCGGAGCTCCCGGTGCTGTCGATGAAGACGGCGTAATGACCGGAGGCGCAGTGAATCTGGGATGGGATGTGTTCAATCTCAGGACAGCAATGGAAGAAAAACTGGACGGCATAAAGGTTGTTGCCGGAAATGATGCGAATGTCGCTGCATTCGGAGAGATGGTAAAGGGCGGCGGAAAAGGACATAAGAATGTCGTTGCCGTTACTCTCGGAACCGGCGTCGGTGGCGGTGTCATAATCGGCGGAAAGCTCATAACGGGTGCCACCGGAGCTGCAGGAGAGATAGGTCATATCAGGGTTGATGATGAGGAGACCGATAAGTGCAATTGCGGTCATACCGGATGCCTTGAACAGTTCGCATCCGCTACCGGAATCGCAAGACTTGCAAGGAAAAGACTTGCTGCGGACGATAAGGCTTCGGTCCTCAGAAATGCGGAGGTTCTCGATGCAAAGGCGGTTTTCGATGCCGTGAAGGAAGGCGATGAAGTCGCAATCGAGATTGCGACCGAGTTCGGAAGATATCTCGGAAAAGGTCTTGCGAGCGTTGCCGATGTGGTCAATCCCGAAGTGTTCGTCATCGGCGGCGGTGTGTCCAAGGCAGGAGACATCCTTTTGAAGTTCGTGGAGCCCGAGTTCGAAAAATTCGTATTCCCTCCCTGCAAGGGTGCAAAGTTCACGCTTGCGCAGCTGGGCAATGATGCGGGAATCTATGGTTGTGCAGGAATGATATTATCGTAAATCCAAGATAAATGAGGGAGGATCCCTCAGGGGATTCGGAGAGGAGCACATTTATGACAGGACAGGATGTTGGACAGATGCTTTCGGAATATCTGGATGAGAGATATATTCATCCGGATCAGTCCATGGCCGAATATACATCGTTCAGAACAGGCGGAAAAGCACTATGTCTTGTTGAGGTACATACCGTGGAGGAACTCAGGCGCGTTCTTACATGCGTGAGAAAAAAGTTCCTTCCATATGTGATCCTGGGAAACGGCACCAATACCTTGGTAGAGGATGAAGGATATAACGGCGTCGTCGTGAAGCTTGGCGGAGATTTCACCAAGATAGATGTCACCGGATATGAGGTAACCTGCGGCGGCGGTGCTTCTTTTGCGGCAGCGGCAAGACAGGCAGCGGAGATGTGGCTGACCGGAATGGAATTCGCGTGCGGCATTCCCGGAACCGTCGGAGGCGCCGTGAGACAGAATGCCGGAGCATTCGGTGGTCAGGTATCGGACATAGTCAAGAGAGTAAGGGCTCTTACGACTGCCGGAGAAGAGATAGTCCTTCGCCCTCATGAGCTTCAGTTCGGATACAGGAACAGCATTTTCTGCCAGAGAAAGTATGTCGTGCTGGATGCCGTTTTCGAGCTCAAGAAAGGCGACAAGAACGAGATCAATGCGAAGATAGATCAGTTTGCCAAGGAGCGCCGTGAAAAGCAGCCTCTCGACCTGCCCAATGCGGGATGCATCTTCAAGAATCCCAAGGAAGGATTTGCTGCCAAATTCATCGAGGATACCGGACTTGCCGGGGAACATATCGGCGGCGCAATGGTATCGAGAAAGCATTGCGGCTTCATAGTCAATGCCGGCACCGCAACCGCAACCGACATCATCGACCTCATGAACAAGGTCAGGAGCGAGGTCTTCAATACTTTCTCCGTTCGTCTTGAACCGGAGATAACCGTTCTCGGACAGAAAAAGAGATACTGATATCTGAGGGGATGGGAATATGCGCATAGTCATCATCACCGGAATGAGCGGGAGCGGCAAGAGAACCGGCATGAAAATGCTGGAAGACATCGGCTTCTACTGCATAGATAATCTGCCTGCCGGACTGGTAAGCCAGTTTGTCGAACTGCTCACACAGCCCGGAAATGAATACAGCAAAGTCGCACTCGGCATAGACATCAGGACCGCAGGTTCGATGAAGAATTTTGCCCAGGTAATAAAATGCCTGAAGCAAAACGGTCATGACACGGAGGTGCTCTTCCTTGAAGCATCCGACAAGACGCTGATCAAGCGTTACAAGGAGACGCGAAGGATCCACCCTCTTGCCGGTGACGGCACGATAGAAGAAGGAATCAAAAAAGAGCGTGTGGAACTTGCACCGATAAGGAAGCAGGCCACTTACATCATTGACACATCCAATCTCCTGACGAGAGAATTCAAGGAAGAACTCGACGGTATCTTCCGCAAGAATGAGCAGTATTCCAATCTGAACGTCAGTATCATGTCATTCGGATTCAAATACGGAATCCCCGCGGATGCCGATCTGGTTTTTGATGTCAGATTCCTTCCGAATCCTTTTTACATCGATGAGCTCAAGAACAAGACGGGTCTCGATAAGGAAGTAAGGGACTATGTGTGTCAGTTTGATGAGACCGGGGAATTTCTGGACAAGCTTGAGGACATGCTTAATTTCCTGATGCCCTGCTATGTGAAGGAAGGAAAGTACAACCTGGTCATTGCGATAGGCTGCACGGGCGGCAAACACAGGTCCGTGACACTGGCATCGAAGCTTTATGACAGGATGAAGACGAGGAAGGACATAGGATTCAAACTTTCACACAGGGACGTGAACGCAAACTGATTGCAGAGAGGCGAACATGTCATTTTCATCTGACGTAAAAGAGGAACTGGCGGAAGTGATCCCTCAGGCGAGACACTGCATGATCGCTGAGATATCCGCGATAATGCATCTTGCCGGGCAGATAGGCGTGTCTGCTGATGGCGGCGTGACCATCGGATTTAACAAGGCCGGAAGCTCTTTGATAAAAAAAGGCTTTACTTTACTTGAAATAACATTTAATATAGGTAAGTCGCTAAAGAGTACGGATCCCGAGTTCGATGCTCTGGTGAAATGCCTTGGCGACCTTAAAAGTCCGGTAGACGATCTTACACTTAAGAATCCTTGCTGCAGGAGGGCTTTCCTCAGGGGAGCATTTCTTGCTACAGGCTCTCTGAGCGATCCCGATAAGGGTTATCATCTGGAGTTTGTCTGTGACAGCGATGCGCAGGCAGATCAGATAGTCAGGGCATGCTCCGATTTCGAGATAAGTGCCCGCAAGACCCTGAGGCGCGATGAGACTGTCGTGTATGTCAAGGAAGGTGAGATGATCGGTGAGCTCCTCAGTGTCATGGGAGCCAGAAAGTCCTACATGGATTTCGAGAACCGAAGGATCTACAAGGACGTCAGTAATACCGTGAACCGGAGGGTCAACTGTGAGACTTCCAATATCAGGAAGACAGTGACCGCAGCTGCAAGACAGCTTGAGGATATCAGATATCTGGAGGAACACGGAATGCTCGACTCACTTCCGGACCAGCTTAGGGAGGCTGCTTACGGAAGACTGGAGAATCCTGATGCAACGCTTTCGGAACTCGGAGCGATGATGGATCCGCCGGTGGGGAAATCGGGAATCAATCACAGGCTTGCCAAGCTGAGTGAGATAGCCCGTAAGAAGATGTAAAATACGGTTTGGGGTAGGCCGTTTTTGTAAGATAGGCTTTGTTACAAAGCAGACGCTGCATTGGGGGATGAAGCGTGTGAAAGGAAGCAATAAGTATGATTACCAGAACCGTAAATGTTAAGTTTCCCAAAAATCTGTCTGCCAGCCCTGTAGCGCTTCTTGTCCAGAAGGCGAGCAGATATGACAGCATCATCTACATCGAGTCAGGTGAGAGAAAAGTCAATGCCAAGTCCATCATGGGAATGATGAGCATCACTCTTGATGAGGGAGATGAACTCCTGATCAAATGTGACGGAAGTGATGAAGGCGATGCCATCGACACTGTAGAGAAGTTCCTTACCGGTGCCGAAGCCTGACCGCAGCAACCGAATATCATGACAAGTCTCAGGAAGTGGAATGAGGATATTTCACTTCCTTTTTTATGCCTATTTACAAATGCGGAATGTGCGGATAAATTATTCTTATGCTTACCGAAGATGAAAAATACATGAGAGAGGCCCTTAAGCTTGCCGAAAAAGCAGCAAAGGCGGGCGAGGTTCCGATAGGATGCGTGATCGTCTGTGACGGAAAAGTGATCGGAAGAGGATATAACAGGAGAAACACGGACCATTCGACTCTTTCCCACGCAGAGATGACTGCAATAAAAAAAGCCAGCACTTATCTTAAGGACTGGCGTCTGGATCAGTGCACCATGTATGTCACGCTTGAGCCTTGTCAGATGTGCGCCGGTGCTGCGGTCCAGGCACGCATTCCGAAGGTTGTGATAGGATGCATGTCACCCAAGTCGGGAAGCGCGGGCACCGTGGCGAACATATTGAACAATCCCGCATTCACGCACAGCTGTGAGATAGTTACGGGCGTGCTCTCCGAAGAGTGCAGCACCGTGCTCAAGAATTTTTTCATCAGGATGAGGGCGGAGAAGAGGGCTCTGGACAGCGCATATAAATGACATACCTGTCAAGTTTCTCTCCGTTTATTATGACTTCGTCTTCTCTGCCGAATCCCAGTTTTTTCAAAAGGCTGACGGATGCTTCGTTCAGGGGATCTGTCAGGCTCATGACTTTGCAGATCCCGTTTTCAACAGCCCATCCGAGAATCGCTTCGCAGACTTCAAGAGCGAAGCCTTTTTTCTGCCATTTTTTTCCGATCATGAATCCCAGTTCCGGATCGTCAAAGCCCGCTCTTTCGTCGAGTCCGGCCCTTCCTATCACTTCCCCGGTCTCTTTAAAGATCACGGTCCATATCCCGTGTCCGTAGATCTCGTAGATAAGGTCGCGGTATCTGCCGGTGTATTCTTCCTCGGCGCTCCGTTCCATCAGGTCTTCGAGGAATTCGGTTATCTCCGGGTCGGAATATATCTCATAGAATTCATCAAGGTCCCTTACGGAAGTTTCCCTTATCAGGCACCTGTCCGTTTCAAGGATATCAAGCGGGATCTTCATCAGTCTTCTGTAGACTGTTTCCAGATAATCATCATCGAATTCATCCGGGTCGAAATCGCCGCAGCCTTCGAGTACGTATCTCGTGCCGCTCATATATGCGGGGCTTTCCTTCGAAGAGTCTTCCTTCGAAGTGTCGATATAGAGTGCATAGGGAAAGTCCGGCAGATCATCACACAGGGACAGGGCTTCCGGGGACAGGACGTACAGCACGCCGTCTTCAGCCTTTCCGGGCAGAGAGTTCCGGAAGTATTCCGTTTTTTTCAGGAAATTTTTTTCGTTCATGAGTGCCTTTTGATATGTGATATAATTAGCCTTGCGTGACTCCGAAGGCATGCGCCGGATGATCGCAGGATGCATAAATCATTTGCTTCGGAAAGGAAAAACAATGGCAGAAACGAAGAATCCCATAGTGACCATAACAATGGAGGACGGATCCGTGATGAAGGCAGAGCTTTATCCGGAGATCGCTCCTCAATCAGTTTACAATTTTATCAGCCTCATATCAAAAGGATTCTATGACGGAACTATTTTTCACCGTGTGATACCCGGTTTCATGATCCAGGGAGGGGATCCCGAAGGCACCGGTATGGGCGGCCCCGGATATTGCATCAAGGGAGAGTTCAACAGCAACGGATTTAAGAATGACCTGAAGCACACCGCCGGTGTACTTTCAATGGCAAGAAGGGGATATCCTCTTGATTCCGCGGGAAGCCAGTTCTTCCTCATGCACAAGGATTCTCCTCATCTTGACGGTGATTATGCCGCATTCGGAAAGGTTATCGAGGGACTTGATATTGTCGATAAGATCGCACAGACACCGACCGGTCCCATGGACAGACCGCTTACTCCGCAGGTCATGAAGACCGTCACCGTGGAGACTTTCGGGGTGGATTATCCCGAACCCGAGAAACTGCCGAGGGATTGATCGTTCATAATTTGTTAACAAATAGTTTTCCGAATGTTAAATTCAATAACACTATTTATACAACTTTACAAAGTATATTAATATCAAGAAAACAACAGATAACTTTTTATCCTTCGTATAGTTTAAATCTTTTTCATAATAATGCCGGGTATCTGAGATACCCGGCATCCTCCCATTTCAGGGGCTTTTTTTCTATTTTGTGCTAAGCAGGTCTCTGGCGACTCTGATGTCTATGGCGCGGTTCTGGTTTAAGATCTCGATCTTTTTGTGCTTTCCGCCGTCCTCGCCGTCCAGCGTCCATGCGACGGCCTCATCTGATTCGATCCTTATGTGTCCCGAAGAAAACGAAACGATCCTGTCGGAATAATCGTATTTGCCGATAGCCAGTGCTCCTAAGAGCTGCTGGAATTCTATTCCGTTGGTGACTTCCCTGACAAGGTTTACTTCGAAGACACCGTCCGCAAGGTCCACATTCTCGCCTGTGATCCCCTTTATTCCTCCGACACTGATGGAGTTGGTGACCATTCCGTAGATGAAATTATCCTCGATCACGGTACCGTCATGTTCTATCTTCATGTGATAGGGCCTGATCTTGCCCATGCTCTTGATGCCTTCGAGAATGTAAGCCGAATGACCGATGGCATTCTTCATATCCTGATCGGTGCTGTAACTGACTTCAGTGAAAGCTCCGAAAGCGGCGACATAGATGAAGGCTTCCTTGTTGAACAGTCCGACATCCACGGCCTTGTCCGTTCCGTCCACGATTATCTGTGCGGATTTGAGCATGTCCTTGGGAAGCGCCAGAGAGCCTCCGAAATCGTTGGTCGATCCGGCGGGTATATATCCCAGCGGAGTCCTGCCCTCATTCTGCATCATCCCGCGCACGGTCTCGTCAAGAGTGCCGTCTCCGCCGCAGCAGACGACCATGTCGAAGTCGGATTCTCTTTCCGCTGCGATCTTTTCGGCATCACCGTTTTTCCTGGTAGGGGCAATGGTGATCTCGTAACCGCCTGCGGCAAAAATATCCAGGATATCCGCCAGTTCGGCACGGATACGGCCTCTTCCCGCTCTTGGATTGTAGATAAAAAGCATCCTTTTCATAAGGTTGATGATATCACAGAAAAATAACGTTGAAAAATTATGTTTTTCTTAAGCGGCAGACATGATTTTCCGGAGCGGGGGAAGGGCCAAAAAGTCGCGAAAATATTGTAAATACGGCGCTTTTAGATTAAAATTGACTATGTATGCAGAAACGTTTTCCCAAAGGAGCGGAGATGGACAGGATCAATAAGAATCTGGACCTCGAGAAGATAGTCTCGACCATACTTGAAGACTACAAAGAGGACAGGATAATCAACAGGACCGACATAACGGACCAGCCCGACAAGGACACGGTCTGTGAGATACTCGACAAGCTTATCAAGATGATATTCCCCGGATATTACAGGGAGAAGAATTACAAGTTCTATAACCTCAACAGCCGTCTGACCGTGCTGACCGAGGACATCATTTATAATCTCAAAAAACAGATCGCGATCTCACTGATACAGAAGCCCGAACTTGCGGGCGAGAATTATGAGAAGAGACTCGATGCCGCAGAGGAGATAACCGGAAAATTCATGATGAGACTCCCCGAAGTCAGGGCACTCATTGAAACCGATGTTCAGGCATTCTTCGAAGGAGATCCCGCAGCATACAATCACAGCGAGATAATCCTGTGCTATCCCGGACTTCGCGCGATAGTGACCGCCAGGATCGCACATGAGCTTTTTGTTCTGGGAGTTCCCCTTATCCCCAGAATGATGACCGAGCATGCGCATTCACGCACCGGTATAGACATTCATCCCGGAGCAACGATCGGCAAATATTTCTTCATCGATCACGGAACGGGAATAGTCATCGGTGAGACTACCATCATCGGAGACTATGTGAAGATCTATCAGGGTGTCACCATCGGTGCACTCTCCACAAGAGGCGGACAGAACCTGCGCGGAAAGAAGCGTCATCCCACCATTGAGGACAGGGTCACGATCTATGCGGGAGCCTCGATACTGGGCGGCGAGACGGTGATCGGACACGATGCGATAATCGGATCGAACGCATTCATCACATCATCTGTAGAGCCTGAATCCAGAGTGAGCTTCAGGGATCAGAACGCAGGAAAATCAGGAGATAACAAATGAAGTGGGTCAGGTTCAGGATAAGCACAACCACGGAAGCTGAAGACATCATCATCAGCGACCTGTATGACATCGGACTCGAGGGAGCGCAGATAGAGGATAATGTTCCTCTTTCGCCGCTCGACAAGGAGAAGATGTTTGTGGATATACCGCCCGAGACGGGTGAGGATGACGGAAGCGCATTTCTGAACTTCTTCGTTGAGGTTGATGACGAGGGAATGCTTCTTGTCGGAGGAGAGCCCGAACCCGGCACCATGACGATAGGAGCAGCGAATACCGCAGGCAACATCGTTCGCAAGACAAAGGAAGATGTGACGGCAGAGATAAAAGAAGTCCTTGAAGGTATCTCAGAGTACATGGAGATCGGTGAGGGCAGCATAGAAGTGTCCGAAACCGATGACATAGACTGGCTGAATAACTGGAAGAATTATTTTCACTCATTCGAAGTAGATGACATCCTTGTCATTCCCTCGTGGGAGGAAGTTCCGGAAGACGATGCACATAAGTACATCCTTCACATCGATCCCGGAACCGCATTCGGAACGGGAATGCATGCCACGACCCAGCTGTGCATACGAAACATACGTAAGCATGTAAAGGATGGCGACAGGATCCTTGACATAGGTACCGGCAGCGGCATACTGGCCATTCTGGGCCTTATGTTCGGTGCGGGACATGCTTTCGGAACGGATCTCGATCCCTGCGCGGAGCCTGCGGTCAGTGAAAACCTGCAGTGCAACGGCATTTCAGCGGACAGGTTCGATCTGGAGATCGGAAACATCGTGACTGATGATGCGATCAAAGACAGAGCCGGGAGGGGAACATTCGACATTGTTGTCGCCAACATCATCACGGAGATACTTGAGGTTGTTACTCCCTGTGTTCCCGGGATGCTTAAGGAAGGCGGGATATACATTACATCGGGCATTCTGAACGAAAAGGAAAAGATCGTGACGGATGCCATTGAAAAGGCCGGCCTTACCGTTCTTGATATTACAAGGCAGGGCGAGTGGAGCTCTGTTGCCTCGCGCAAATGATGACCGTGTGAAAGCGGCAGGTGTATATGACTCAGTTTTTTGCGGACGCTTCACAAATTAATACTGATGAGCACCGGCTGGTCATTACCGGTGATGATTATAATCACATCAGAAATGTCCTGCGCATGAAACCCGGTGAGGAATTCAGCGTCAGGTGTCAGGGAGTTCCCCGTGAATACAGGTGCGGGATCCTTGAGTTCACCGATTCGGAAGTGATCTGTGAGATCAGATTCATCAAAGAGGACGACACTGAGCTTCCTGTGAAAGTCACGATCTATCAGGCTCTTCCGAAGGCTGACAAAATGGAGACCGTGATCCAGAAATGTGTCGAGCTCGGAGCGGTGAGGATCATTCCCGTCAGAACATCGAGATGTGTTGTTAAGCTTGATGATAAAAAGGCTGATGCAAAGTGCGTGCGATGGCAGCAGATAGCCGAAGCTGCCGCAAAGCAGAGCCAGAGAGGCATCATCCCCGTTGTGGGACCTGTCATGGATCTGGATGAAGCACTTGAAGATGCATCGAAACTGGATGTGAGACTTATGCCCTATGAGCTTGCAGGGGATATGGCCGCAACAAGAAAGATCATTTCGGAAACCCCTCCGGGTGCAAGCACCGGAGTGTTCATAGGACCGGAAGGCGGATTTGATGAAAGTGAAGTGACACGTGCGTCGGAAAAAGGATTTGCCCCGATCACTCTCGGACGCAGGATCCTGAGGACCGAGACCGCTGCCATGACAGTCATGAGCTGGCTGGTATACCTGTTTGATGACAAAGCGTGACCGATGCGATAAATGACATATATGTCAGTTTAAAGAACGATCATTTGAAAGGAAGGCCTTTATGAGCAGACGCAAAAGGATAGGATTGTTTGTTGCATATCCCGAACTGACCCATGTTCGCCGGGTCATAGAAGGAGCCAAGGCACAGTGTGCAAAGTATGATTATGACATGTGCGTATTTGCTTCGAATGTTCATTTTTCTTTCCCTCATCTTAACTACCTGCGCGGCGAGGCCAACATTTTCGAGCTGGCCAATTTCGACGAACTCGACGGCGTCATACTTGATAATGTGACGATGGTCGGTGATAAGGATGAGAAGATCCAGAAGAGACTCCTTGAGAGGCTGGCACAGTATCCCGATCTTCCGAAATTCGCACTGGAGCTTCCTTCCGAAGGCGTTGATCTTATAGAAAGCGACAGTGAAGAGATACTCAGGGAAGCATGCCGCCATGTGATAGATGTTCACGGATGCAGGAAGATATGCGTGATCACCGGAACCAAAGGAAATGAGATAGCCGAAGCAAGGCTTGCGATATTCCTGGACGAGATCAGAAAGCATGATCTGGAGGTCCTTCCCGAACATATCATATACGGGGATTTCTACTATTACAGCGGTGATGAACTTGCACGGAACATAGCTGAGGGCAAAATTGAGAAGCCTGATGCGGTCGTTTGTGCGAGCGACTGCATGGCAATGGGACTTGTGGACAGACTTGCCAAGCTTGGCATAAAGGTGCCCGAAGAAATAGTGGTCGTAGGATTCGATGCATCCGATGAAGGTGCGATCAACATCACGACCATCGCATCGTATGAGCCTGCCGAGAAGGAAATGGGTGCTGCCGCGGTCGACAGCATCAGAAAGATCATAGAACCCGGTGCGGAGATAATTCCCTATACAAGGAAAATGCATGATCACTTCCATGCGGGAGCGAGCTGCGGATGCCGCGTGACGCCGGTGTATTCAATGAGACGTTTCCGGGATTATCTGTATATCAGTTCTTATAATCCCGCAAACGAGGATAACGAGCATGCCACCGGAATAGGCGCATTCATGGAAGGCTACGTCATGGAGGGATTCACTGCTGCATCGACCTCCGAAGGATGTATACAAAAGATAAATGATTATGCGGATCTTTTGAAGCCTTACAGGAACTTCTATCTGTGTCTCAAGGAAAACTGGAAGAACATGGATGAAGAGATGTATTACGGTTATCCCGAGAAGATGCTGCTCTATATCTCGAACTCTCAGGTGGGAGAAGAAAGTTTCTGCGGAGCAAAGGATGCGGTCCTGTTTGATACATCCTGCATGCTCCCAAAGCTCTATGAAGAATCCGAAAAGGCATCGGTTTATTATTTCTCACCGATCCATTTTGACGGAGCCCTTATCGGTTATGCCGTGCTTCAGAGAGAACTTGAGGATCAGCCGGTCATAAATGTACTGTTCCGAAGCTGGATCCGTTACATCAACAACGCACTTGAGATGATGCGATCCAAAGAGAGACTCGAAGCATTATCGATCAAGGACATGATGACCGGATTATACAACCGCCGTGGCATGTATGAACTGTATAAATCCATGCTTGCTTCGGCTTCCGAAGGAGATTCTCTGTTTGTCGCGGTTGCCGATATGGACGGACTTAAGTATATCAATGATACGTTCGGACACAGTGAAGGTGATTTCGGCATAAAGGCAGTAAGCTCCACGCTCGCATCGGTGGCAGGGCCGGGTGAGATATGCGTGCGAAGCGGCGGTGATGAATTCTTCCTGATAGGCATCGGAAAGTATTCATCGGGAGATGAGGCCGAAAGGGCAACGGAATTCATGAACGCTCTTGCCGAGGTTTCCGCAGGATCGGGAAAAGAGTATAACATCTCTGCCAGCATAGGCTGTGTCGTGTTTGAAGACTGCAGGGAGATCACTTTGGATAATGCACTCAGCGAAGCCGATGAGAGAATGTACAGGTACAAAGTGAAGAACCGCAGACACAGAGTGGTATGAGCAAAAAGGGGAGAAAATGAAACTCAAGAAGTCCGGCATATCACGCCGCATTATGGCGATCATCCTGAGTGCTGTACTGCTTGCGGGAATGACTGCATGCGGAGGTGCGCAGGATCCGGTCGCGGATACATCTTCGCAGGCAGAGGACACATCTTCCGAAGCCGTCACTCCGGACGCAGAAGCAGACGGAACGGAAAATGCGAAGATCGACGATAACGGAAAACCCATAGAGGATTTTGATGAATTCGTAAACCACGACTGGCTTGAGGCACGTGCCGCGGCTGATGACGGCATTATCAGTTCCGTTGACGAATCCAGGGCGGAGCTGTCAGGCAGGATGAGGGACATGCTGATGAATTCCGACATTTCGGATCTGCCCGAAGATGACGGGTTCTACAAGGCTGTAACGATATATCGTGAGATGATGGATACGGAGAATGTTCCCGAGAGGCTTGAGGCCATCAAAAGCCTGCTGTCCCGTGTTGAGAACGCACGCACTCTCGATGACATGTACAAGCTTTATTCCGATGAGATATATGCGGCTTTCGATACCGTTTTCAGGTTTTCACTTTATCCGGATTCGTACGGGGATTATGAAATGTGGTACGATCCCGACGGAGAATCGGGACTTCTTGCCTATGAACTGACATTTGTCGACGGGAGCGGAGATCCGGCTCAGAGCGGCCGCTTTCTTGCTTATACCGAGGCACTCGGTTATTCGGATGAAAGAATCTCAGAGATGATCGGTAATGCGATGAGCATTTCGGATACCGTAGATGAGTTCAAGGAAACTCAGTACAATGCATATTATTATGATTATTTTGCTCCCGAAGAACTTGAGGATGTGAAGGTCCCTGTATTTGACATACTTCATTCGCTCAATGCACTTCAGGGAGGAGATCTTTTCCTTGCAAATGAAAGCTTCCCCGATTTCCTTAACGAATTATTCGTCGCAGGCAACGTTCCGGCACTCAGGGATCACATGCTGATCAACATGATCAAGGGACTGTATCTGGCATCGGGGATCAGGACTCTTGAGGATGATCCCGAATATGATTACGAAACACAGGTCTATTCCGAGATCACGTACTATACAAGGGATGTCCTTGCTGAGGAATACATGAATCTCTATCTTGAGGACGGAGTTATCGAGGAGATGGAGGTTTTGTTCGAAGATGTGAAGAAAGCCGCGCTTGAAATAGTGTTTGATGCGGACTGGATGAGTCTCCACGCACAGGAACAGGCAAGGGGCAAATTCATGAGGATGAAGCTGTATCTGGGAAGCAATGCGTACAGCAACGATCTGTCGGATCTTACCCTGACCGGCAATGTCATGGAGGACTATCTGGGACTTGTGGTGTCATTCGACCGTTTCAGAAGAAGCCTTGATGTATGTGAGGATGATCTGCGGGGCTTTTTTGATGCGAACATGCTCGATGTGAACGGATTTTATTATACCGACTACAATTCTTTTGTCCTTACTGCGGGACTTTTGTGTTCGATCCCCGCAAGCGGTCAGACCACTTATGAAGAAAGACTGGCAACAGTCGGAGCACTGATAGCACATGAACTATCGCATTCCATGGATCCCCTGGGCATAAACTATGATGATGAGGGATACTACGAACCGTGGCTCAGTGATGAAGAGCAGGAAGCATATGATGCTCACCTGGAGCAGATAAGGGCATTCTTTGACGGCAAGGACGGAGGCTACAGAAGGACCATAGACGGAAGCGGCGTTCTTAATGAGACTTTCGCCGACATACTGTCTGTGGGGATCTGCCTTCAGATGCTTTCGGAACGAGATGATCCCGATTACGATCTTTTCTTCAGGACACTTGCAAGAAGGAGAACGATGTACCTGACGGATGAGACTGTTGACTGGTATGTCGATGACAGCCATCTTCCCGGAAAGCTCAGGATAAATTATATTTTCGGTCAGTTTGACATTTTCTATGAGATCTACGACATAGATCCGAAGAGCCCGTATTACGTGAGGGAACAGGACAGGCTTGAAGATTTCTGGAGCTAGGTTGCAGGATGATTGACAATATGAATGACACAGAAAATGAGATCTTGGAATACGCCAAAAGGAACCTCATAGAGTTTGAAAAAGGCGGAATGTCATCAAACCAGATATATTATTTTGATTACGAGGGCATCAGGTATGTTCTTAAAAAACCCATGATGCTCGGGGATAATCTGTCCCCTTTCTGGCTGATGATGAAGTATGTTTTTGATTTCTCTTTTGAGACTCAGATTGAGAATCTCGGCAGGGTGTATGACGCTCTCAGGGACAATCCTCATATCCCGCCCGCAACGCTTGTCGCTGCTGACGAGGAAGCGGTGATATATGAGTTTTCCGAAGGGCGTTCGCTGGAGAGTGATGAATTCCCCGACGGCAAGGATAATGCGTACAGACTTGGTCAATACATCGGATATAATCACCGCATAGCCCACGAGAACTGCGGTATCTACGGCGTTGAGAATGTGCGTGATTTTACGGAGTCTGCGATCGACTACATGGACAGATGCCTTTCTCTTCACTGGGACTCCGACTCCATGACCGACAGAAAGCTGAGAGTGCTGTTTGAAGAGCTCTGCGACATGAATTTCAAGAGCAGCAAGTACTCACTGATAATGGTGGACATGTCCGCGGATCAGTTCCTGTTCAAGGGGGAGGACATAAGAGTCTGTGTCGATCTCGATGCATATGTCGTGGGACCCGTTGAGTGGGAATTATGTTTTCTTTTCCATCAGGTGGAAGAATGGAGCAGCTTCAAGCAGGGATACGAGAAGTATCAGCCGATGCCCGAATTCAGGAAGTACGATAAATTCTTCTACATGCTGATGGCACTTAATTCATACAAGAACAAGCGTGAAATGGAAGAGTACTGGTCAATGTTTTTGTTCCGGTAAGATGAAATATGGAAAATAATACGGACTCATCACGTTTTAAATTCTATAAGTCTCCGGCATGCATTATCTATCTGCTGGCATATGTCCTTTTCATGTGCGGAGACATCCATTATCTTGTCAGATGGGCGTGGTACGGTGAGACGGAATCGGCTCTCGCTTTGTTTATCCCTCTGGCAGCATTTCATCAGCTGTTTCTGATACTCACCATTATCTGGGTAAAAAAGAAAAAGGTACCGTTCGGCGCGTATATCATTCTGGTGATCCTTGTGCTGGTAGCGGGCTATGCACTGATGACGGCGCATTCGATGGTTGCATATGTCTATAAGTCCAGGAACGGCACATATGACAAGACCATTGACGACTTCAAAAATAATGCAACGATGAATGTAACATCGGAAAGCATTGCCTCCGGAAGATGGACGAATGACATCACCAATACTTCCGAGGGTCTGAATCTTTCACCGCAGTTATCGTTCGATCCGGTTGACGGTGCATCGTACTATGTCATATACATGGTCGATGAAAGTGCGAACAACTGGGTACACTGGTATGCGGAGGTGACAGATACTGAACTTGAAGAGGGTCTGAATCCCGGTCAGTACATCGGACCGTATCCGCCCGAGGGTTCGGGAGATCATTTATATACCGTCTACGTTTATGCACTAGCCGGGAGGCCCGGAGTTGTATATGACGGCGAGTATCCGGAGTTCGATGAGAGCTGGTTTGGGGGAGATGAGTTGTGGGCCGGAGTGCTCAATAAAAAGGATGCTTCCAGGAGCCCTGCTTTATACGGAAATGTGCTTGGATACGGATACGTAAGCGGAACATATTCACGCTGAGTTTTATCAGGCAGATTGCTTTTCACTGAATACTATGATGAAAGATCATATTTCACAAGGAGCTTAGACTTTGAGGATCATATTTGTAAGGCACGGAGAACCGAATTATGAACTGGACTGCCTGACCGAAACGGGGAGGGCTCAGGCTGAGGCTGTTGCCCGGAGACTTAAGGAAGAGGGCATTGAGACGATATATGCATCCCCCTTGGGGCGTGCAATGGAAACGGCGACAGCTGTGTCGAAGGAACTCGGACTTCCGATAAACGTTCTTGATTTCATGCATGAAGTAACATGGGGCAGCACGGACGGAAGCACTCTGTATTCCGATGGCCATCCCTGGAACAGTGTTGATGAGATGGCCAGGCAGGATATCAACCTCAACAGTCCCGACTGGAAAGAAACTCCTTTTTTCAAAAACAACAGGGTAGTTGAGAATGTCGAGATGATCGAAAGTGAGCTTGATAAGTGGCTTGAGAGCCTCGGCTATGTCCGTGAAGGATTCTATTACAGACACACCATCGCGGAGAAAGAGCATCGCACGATCGCACTTTTTTCGCACGGCGGATCCTCTGCGGCAGCCATGGGACATATCCTGAATATCCCGTTTCCGTACATGTGCGCTCTCTTTCACATGGAATTCACCGGCATCAACATAATCCGCTTCGACAGGAATGAGGGCAGATGCACTCTTCCGTGCCTCGAACTTGCCAATGACGGCAAGCATATCAGGGACGGACATTATTTCAGGCTTGCGAATAAATGACCGCAAATTGCCGTAAATCCTGTGACGTGCGCACATTATGCCCTCCTGCCCAAGGTGTATCATACGGGCACCATTAAACCCTGTTGACGGATGTGTTAATATCTGATATCATAATGATATCACAATGAAGCATACTCCAAAGGGGGAGCGATAATGGAAAAGAAAGCGATTCTTGAAATAAAGGGTTATTCAAAGGTATACGGCGAAGGCAAAAAAGCCGCAGATAATGTTACTCTTACCGTCGAGAGCGGTGACATCTACGGATTCATCGGACATAACGGAGCAGGTAAATCCACCACGATACGTGCCGTGGTGGGAGTGCTTGATTTTACCGAAGGAGAGATCCTCATAGACGGTCATTCGGTAAAGACCGAACCGATCGAATGTAAGAAGATAACTGCGTACATACCGGATAATCCGGATCTTTATGATAATCTTACCGGCATTCAGTATCTCAATTTCATCGCGGATGTATTCGGAATAGACTCTGCAAAGCGCATGGAGGAGATAGAAAAATACGCCGGACTCTTTGAGATAACCGATTCTCTCGGTGATCTTGTCAGTTCTTATTCACACGGAATGAAACAGAAGCTTGCGATAATCTCGGCTCTTATCCATGAACCTAAGCTGATCGTCATGGATGAGCCTTTTGCCGGGCTCGATCCCAAGGCTTCATACACTCTTAAGCAGATCATGCATGAGATGTGTGAAAAAGGCACTGCTATCTTTTTCTCCACGCATGTTCTTGAAACTGCCGAGAAGCTCTGCAACAAGGTTGCCATTATCAAAAACGGCAGGATAATCGATTCCGGCACGATGGAAGATATCGTCGGCAATCAGTCTCTGGAAGAAGTCTTCCTGGAGGTTCACGATGAAAAATAAGAATCTGATCCTTCTTAAGATGCTTCTGGATTCGACAAGTCCGTGGAATGTCTTAAGACACTGCAAGGATAAAAAGAAAAAAGGACGCATTATCGGAGCATATGTCGGACTTACGATTCTGTATCTTATGCTGATGGCATACTGTCTTTTCAGCTGCATCGGATACGGAAGGATCGGGCTTGCGGAGATAATTCCTGCGATCTGTGCCCTGACGATATCCCTGATCGCGGTATTCTTTACTTTTTTCAAGACAAACGGATATCTCTTTAACTTCAAAGAATATGACATGCTGATGTCTCTTCCCTTCGATGCGAAGACTGTAGCGGGATGTAAATTCCTGTATATGTATCTGAAGAGCATGCCGTGGTATATGAGCATATCGGTCGCCATGCTGATCGGGTATGAACTGTATGTGACACCGTCAGTCGTCACATGGCTGGTATGGATGATCCTTACTTTTATCCTTCCTGTAATCCCCATGCTTGCAGCGGCTTTCGCCGGATATATCATCACCAGGATCAGTGCGGGCTTCAGAAAGACCAACATTGTACAGACCGTGCTTTCATTCGGCGTAGTCATCCTGGCCTTTTCGTCCAGATTCTTCATAGAATCCATGATAAAAGAAGATAAGGTTGAGGAGACTCTCGTAAATGCTTCGGAATCCATTAATAATGTTACGGATAAATATCTTCCAGCGAAGTGGTTTCAGCTGGCAGTCACACAAACCGACATCCTCAGCATTTTGCTGCTGGTCGTCATAAGCATTGCCCTGTTTGAGATCCTGTTCTTTTTTGTCGGAAGGTCGTATCGCGAGATCAATTCCAAGCTGAAGAATCACGCGGCATCCAGGAAATTCAGCATGACAGGCCAGAAGAGCAGGAGCGTTCTGAATTCCATTGCATTCAAGGAATTCAGGAGAATGACCGGCTCCACGATCTACATGACCAACGGATCGATGGGAGAATTCATGGCTCTCATCATTGGAATAGCCGTGCTGTTTATTGATATGGACACTATCCTGTATAAGATCACGGAGGGGGCTCCGGTGACCAAGGAGATGCTGTATCCTGCGATCGCTCTCATAGTGTATTTCTGTATCGGAATGGTTGCCACGACTGTGATGAGTCCTTCTCTTGAGGGTAAGAATTACTGGATAGTCAAAAGTCTTCCCATATCCGGAAAGGTGCTTTATCAGGGCAAGATGCTGTTCAATATGTACATGACCGTTCCTTTTGCCTCATTTGCGATCATCTGCATATGCATTTCTACAAAAGCCCCTCTGCTGACTTCGATACTTTCGCTGATACTCGGCGTTTGCCTGTGCGGGTTCTCCACGACATGGGGATGTGTATGCGGCATCAAGCATATGAGACTTGACTGGGAGAATGAAGTTGAAGTGATCAAGCAGGGAGCCGGAGTGGCGATCTATATGTTCCCGAACATGATTGCAACGATGCTTCTGGTGGTCCTTGTAGTGGCTCTCGGAACGAAGATCGATCAGAACATTATAGTCGGAGCATTGATCCTGATCGTCTCTGCACTTGCGATGATCTTCTATAAAAAGGCAATCAAGCTGGCTGAAAAGCAGGCGTGATATATTTTTGAACTCTGTATTTCAGGTGTGTTGCATTATATAGGAACCATCCCGGCATGAAAAACCAGGCGTCTTCCGGAACTGTCCGGAGGACGCTATTTTTATCCCCGAAATTGGTTGAATATAAATTCAACAAAACTGTTGACAAATCATTTCAGACGAATTATATTGAATTCACATTCAATGAATAACGATTCAAAGATGCATCTCAAAACAGAACAAAAAAATGAACCCGGATAAGAACGCAGGCAGATTCCGGTTATGGAGGAAAACAAATGTCACAGGATAAGGAAAAGGTAATAATCGTCGGAGGCGGCATCGCAGGACTGTCAGCAGGAATATATGCACTTCAGGCAGGATTTGAAACGGAGATCTATGAGAAGAACGCAGTTCCCGGCGGAGAGTGCATGGGATGGAACAGAAAAGGATATCATATCGATAACTGCATCCACTGGCTTACGGGAACGGATCCGAAGACCGGACTGTGGAAGGTATGGAAGAACGTCGGAGCCATAGATGAAAACACCGAATATGCCTCCACTTCAAAGTTCTATACAAGCAGGATCGGGGAAAAGGAAGTGACGCTCTGGAATGATCTTGACAGGACGGAGAAGGAACTGATCGAAATATCACCGGGGGATGAGGCGGAGATAAAGAAGTTCATACAATATGTAAGGTATGCCGAGTGCTGCAACATCCCTTCGATCAAGCCCTTTGACATGATGGGTATCAGGGATTATATCGAGCTTGGCAAGGGCATGGCTGACATGCCCAAGGTCATGAAGGAGTACGGAGGTATCAACTGTAACGAACTGGGAATGAGATTCAAGTCCCCTCTCATCCGAAAGATGATGAGTGACTATCTTCCCGGTGAGTATACCGCATATTCGCTTCTTGTGTCCTATGCAACGATGACAAGCGGAAATGGAAATATCCCTCTGAAAGGTTCCCTTGCAATGTCACTGAGGATCGCAGAGAAGTTCAAGTCACTCGGCGGCACGCTTCATACTTCGGCTTCAGTTAAGAAGATTGAGATTGAAAACGGAAAAGCTTCGGGCATCATGCTGGAGGATGGAAGCGTGATAAAGGCCGACTATGTCATCAGCGCGGTTGATACGGACTTCCTTTTCGGAAAGCTGATCGACAGAAAGTATATGCCACGTGAACTTGCGGAGGCCTATGTCAGAAGGAAGGATTATCCGATCACAACGGGATTCCAGGTTGCATATGCCGTGGATGACAGCTTCAGCGGAGAAGATACCATATTCTTCGACTGTGATGCACTTCAGGTCGGAAAGAGATCGTTTAACAGGATCTCGGTCAAGAACTACGGATATGACAAGAGCTTTGCTCCCGAGGGAAAGGCAGTTATTCAGGCCAATCTCATACAGTCCGATGAAGATTATCTGTTCTGGGAGTCCCTTGATAAGGAGCAGTACAGTGCTGAGAAAGAAAGGCTGTCAAAGGAGATCACGGACAGGATAGTCAGGGAATTCCCCGAGCTTGAAGGCAGGATAGAATTACTGGACGCGTGGACACCTCTGACTTACAATAGATACTGCAATGCTTATCACGGATCATACATGGGCTTTGTCACCACAACAGGTAATAAGCAGATGAGGTTTAAAGGTGTGGTGAAGGGCGTTAAGGATCTCTATATAGCGGGACAGTGGGTGATGAGCCCCGGCGGCCTTCCAATCGCAGTCATTTCCGGCAAGTTCGCGGTTCAGAGGATCCTTAAGAAGCAGCACAGGTCCATAGATATCTGATCGCATTACATACGGGAAAATATATATGACGAGAAAAGAACAGAAAGAAGAAAGAAAACAGGCGATACTCATGACCGCGCTCACGCTTTTTGTCGAGCGCGGATATCATGAGACAAAGATAACGGATATAGCAGAGGCTGTTCCGATGAGCACGGGCCTCATGTTTCATTATTTTGCATCCAAGGAAGAACTCCTGCTGGAACTTGTAAGGATGGGGACGATGGGGCCGGGCTCTTTTGGAGAGAACGTGACAGTTCCACCGGATGTGTATATGACAATGTTTCTTAATACAATCTTCTCGTTTGCGACAGAACAGCCCTGGGTCTTCTATATGTTCGTGCTGATGGCTCAGGTCCGAAGACCCGGAATGCCGGAGGAAGCAAGGAAACTGGCTGAATCCGTGGATGCCGTGGCACCGACGGTAAAGCTGATCAAAAAAGGCCAGAAAGATGGCATCTTTCATAAGGGTAATGCGGAAACCATGGCGATCGCATTCTGGGCATCGGTTCAGGGAATAATGGAATTCCGCTCCATAAATAAGGACATAAAAATGCCCGACCCTGAATGGATAGTTGCGATGCTCAAGTAAACGGATGTATGGATGCCTGATGAGATGACATTTCCGGAGGAAATGCAGATGGGATTCGAATTCGATGTTCCTGAATATAAGAAGATCCGTGTGATCATTGATACCGATGCGGCATGTGAAGCGGATGATCCTTTTGCGATAGTGCAGGGACTGCTCAGCCCGAAGCTTGTGGTAAAGGGAATCGTTGCAGAACATTTCCGCGAAGCGGGATCCATGGAAAAAAGTCATGAGGAGATCAAGACGATCCTTGATGCAATGGATATGGATGTGCCTGTCTTCCATGGACAAAGAGGACCTCTCGATGCGGATGATGAGTTATCGGAGGGCTCTGCTTTTATCGTGAGTGAGGCAATGAAAGAGGAGGATAAGCCTCTTTTTGTTCTTTGTCAGGGTGCGATAACCAATGTTGCAAAGGCGATTCAGGCAGAGCCCGGGATAATAAAGAAGATGACTGTCATCTGGATAGGTACTCACGGCGAGGCTCCCTGCATGGCGCCTTTCAGGGAGTTTAATGCGGGTAATGACATCGCAGCCGCCAATCTTGTCCTCCGGAGCGGTGCAGACCTGTGGCTAGTTCCGTCGACGGTATATACGACCGTGACGATAGGCATTGCGGAAATACAGCGCAGGATCAAACCTTGTGGTATGATAGGGGAGCATTTGTTCCGAAATCTGGTGGATTATAACAATTCGGACGGGGCAGGCTGGACACAGGGAGAGAGCTGGTCACTGGGAGATTCACCTGCGATTGCCCTGGCACTTAATCCGGGATGCGGACATTTCCATGTGGCAAAGGCTCCGTTCATTGCTCAGGACACATCATCGGAACAGGGGGAAGATAATCCCGAGGTCAGGATCTATACGGATGTCGATTCAAGGTACATACTGGAGGACCTGATCGCAAAGCTTGAGATCTTTTCCGGAAGGAATTGAAATATTTTATGAGGGGAATTATGAAATGAACGAAGAGATTGCTGAAACAAACAGCAGTACGGAAACGGAAGTCATTAATGAAACCGGCAGCAGTAACGGAACCGGCGCATCCTTTAAGATGAACAGGAATCAGCTCAAGTATCTTCTGATAATTGCGATGCTGATCGATCACATTGCGTGGGGATTCGTTCCGACGGAATCGCTGCTCGGACAGATCATGCATGTCATTGGAAGACTGACCGGTCCTACAATGTCTGTTCTTCTTGCGGAAGGTTATTACTATACGAGGGATCGTAAGAAGTATGCCATCAGACTCGGTATTTTTGCACTCATATCCTGGATCCCGTTCAGTCTGTTTGAAAGCGGAACACTTTTTGGCATGGGCCCGGGAATGATCTATACACTTTTTATTGCGTTCATCACGGTGTGGATGTGGGACAGGCTCAAGGCTCCCAAAGCCGTGAAGGTCATCCTTGTGATAATCATGTGCATTTTGTCCATATTCGGTGACTGGCCTGTCTTCGCAGTCCTGTGGGCACTGTTCTCATTCACGTACAGGGAAAGACCTGTTGCAAAGTGGATTTCGTTCTGTGCCGTTGCCGCGTTTGTGGTGTTATTTATCACGGTGATTCCCGCACTGGCAACCGGTAATCTGAATAACCTGTTTCAGCTCGGAATCTTCCTCGTGCCTGTCATCCTTATCTTCTTCTATGACGGGAAAGCCGGAAGAAAGTCAAAGGTAAACAAGTGGTTTTTCTATATTTTTTACCCGGCACATCTGCTTATCCTATATCTGATCAAGGTGGCCGTGGGAATTTATTGATCGCATGAAAGGCATTCGTGATGCAGGAAATCTATCTTGATAATTCAGCCACGACAAGGGTTTTCCCCGAAGTGGCAGAGCATATGGCAAAGCTGATGACCGTGGATTACGGCAATCCCTCCAGCATGCATCATCTCGGAGTCGTTGCCGAGGGACATGTCAGGGAAGCTTCAAAGATCCTTGCGGGCATTTTGTCATGCAATGATAAAAACATATATTTTACTTCCGGCGGAACCGAATCCGACAATATGGCGATCATCGGTGCGGCACATGCCCTGGAAAGAAGGGGCAGAAATCTGATAACCACGAAGGTGGAGCATCCGGCAGTGCTCAATACCATGAAGCATCTTGAGGATGAGGGCTTCACCGTGACGTATCTCGGAACAGACCGGAGCGGAAGGATAAGCCTTGATGAATTGTCGGATGCCCTTACTCCGGATACCATACTTGTCTCGATAATGCATACGAATAATGAGATCGGATCGGTTCAGCCGGTCGCGGAAGCGGGCGGGATCATAAAGGAAAAGTGCCCCGATTGTTATTTTCACGTGGATGCGGTTCAGGGATTCGGGAAGGCACAGATTAATCCCGGCAGGATGAAGATCGATCTTATGAGCGCGAGCTCACACAAGATCCACGGACCGAAAGGGTGCGGCTTCCTGTATGTCGCAGACGGTGTAAGGATAGTTCCGGTCAATTACGGTGGCGGCCAGCAGAAAGGTATCAGGTCCGGAACCGAAAACGTCCCCGGAATAGCCGGCATGGCAATGGCTGCAAAGATGCTTTATTCGGATTATGACGCTGATGTCAGAAAACTATATGACCTCAAGACGAAGTTCATTGAGCGCATCACGCAGATCGATGGAGTAAGCGTTAACGGACTTGTCTCCGAAGATCCGGCGAAGATCTGTGAAACGGCTCCTCATATCATATCGGTATCGGTAAAGGATGTAAGGGCCGAGGTGCTTCTGCATTCTCTTGAGGGTCAGGGAATATATGTCTCTGCCGGAAGCGCATGCTCCACTCATAAGAGAGCTCCGTCCGCAACGCTTTCCTCGATCGGGCTTGATAAGAGCCTTTTGGAATCAACCATCAGGATCTCAATGTCGGCATTCACCACACAGGAAGAGATGGAAGCTGCCGCATCTGCACTTGAGGACGTGATCCCCGGCCTCCGCAGGTTTACGAGAAGATGAACGGTCCATATGCCATAAGTTCCCATAAAACAACGATTTGAATAATGGAGATCAGATATGTTTTTATTTGCACTGGCACTTATCCCTGTTATCGTACTGCTCATAATAATCTATGTTAATGACAAGAAAGAAAAAGAACCGATGGGGCTTTTGATCGGTCTGTTCTTCGCGGGCATGGGAACGGCTATACCTGCCGTGATAGTTGAAGTTGTCGCGGAACTGATATTTGATGCGATCGTCCCGTACGAATCCGTTCTGAAATCCGTGCTCATGGCAATGATAGTCGTCGGACCTATAGAGGAACTCGGAAAGTACATGGTCCTGAGGCTGATCACCTGGAAGAACAGGAACTTCAATTACAGCTATGACGCTATTGTCTATGCGGTTTTCGCCTCGCTCGGTTTTGCGGCTATCGAAAATGTCGGATATGTCCTCAGCAGCGGATGGGGAATAGGTGTCATGAGAATGTTCACGGCCGTACCCGGACATGCGAGCTTCGCGGTGTTCATGGGATATTTCTACAGCAAGGCCAAGCAGGCTTCTCTTGCAAACAGCAAGGATTATTCGAAATATAACGAGCTTGCTCTGATCGTCCCGATCCTTGTGCATGGATTATATGACGGTATCATCCTCGGAGGCGTGGCAACGGGCCAGGACCTCCTGACCGGCCTGAGCATGCTTTTGTGGCTCGTGTTTGTCATAGTGATGTTTGTTTTTTCAGTCATCACGGTCGTGCATTCATCCAAGAATGATTTCTGCATAGTTGTTTATCCTGGTGGCATTCAGGGTGTGTATGTGCCGAATGTCGCAGGACAGTGGATCTGCGGATGCGGAACTACTAATGTCATGAATTTCTGCTCCAGGTGCGGGGCACAGCGTCCTCTGGGGACCGTATGGTACTGCCCCAGGTGCGGAATGGCTTCGGCATATGATTTTTGCGGAAACTGCGGATGCACCAGACCCGGGGCTCAGCCCGTGATGCAGCAGCCCGCTCAGCCCTATGGCCAGCAACCTGCCCAGCCCTATGGTCAGCAGCCCGCTCAGCCCTATGGTCAGCAGCCTGCCCAGCATTACGCACAGCAACCGGGTCAGCCCTATGGCCAGCAACCCGGTCAGCCCTACCTTCAGCAGCCGGATCAACTTTACCTGCAACAGCCGGACCATCCTTATCTGCAGCAGCCGGATCATCCTTATCTGCAACAGCCCGCTCGGCCTGATACACATACGGCTGTTCAGCAAACATCCGAGCCTCCCGAGCAGCCTCCCATGTCCTGAGGCGTGAAGACATATTTTTAAAGGATCATACCGGGTGGAGGGGAAAATCGTGGAAATAGTTTATAGAAGACTCACACAGGAAGATCTTGATACTTTTATAGACATGCGCATCACTCAGCTCAGAGAAGAGGGGGCTAAGGAGGACATAGATCTGGTCCCCCATCTCAGGGATTATTACGACCGTCACATGTCTGACGGAACATTTGTTTCCTGGCTGGCTCTTGACGGTGACCTTATCATAGGTACCAGCGGAATGTCCTTTGTCGAGAAGCCCCCCTATTTCGGATGTCCCTCCGGAAGGATCGGCCTTTTGTCCAGCATGTATACAGATCCCCGTTACAGACGAAAAGGAATCGCCAAAGAACTTCTCCACAGGGTCGTGGAGGAGGCGAGGGCATATGGATGCGGTACGGTTCAGATAACCGCATCGGATATGGGCGTGAAATTATATACGGCATACGGCTTTACCCATAACGGGAATTTCATGCAGTACAAATTGTGAAAAATGGGAAAAAGCCCGGAAAACAGTGCTTTGCCAAAGATTTTAACAGGATTGTCAACCTGCGTTGACAGATTGCAAGGCATAGTTGGTAGTGAAAAACATGGCATCGCTTTACGATTTATTCATCAAATGTTTTTGCAAAAGGAGGAAAAATGGAAAACATTAAGATGAGTAAAGGTAAAGCAATCGGATGTTCACTGGCAGCAATTGTCATATTGCTGGTGTCACAGATTTTGGCGGGGCTGCTTGCAACTCTGCTGGTAACGGCAGGAGTTCATGCCGCTGTCTGTAATGCACTGGCCGGGATCCTGTATCCGGTACTGGTCTTTTTTGCGGTGAAGCTCTTTTATGAAAAGCTGATGCATGTGAAGATCTCGGAGTTCGGCATCTTGGGCTTTAGGATCAGGATCAAATGGCTGATCATCGCAATACTGCTCCCTGTCACGGTCACGGCTGTTTATCTTCTTTTTGTGTCGGGTGAATACGTGCCTTCCGTAATGGATATGAGTGAAAAACTCATTATCCTGTCTGCCGGTGTGGTTTATGGCAGCCTGGGCGCCGGGCTCGTGGAGGAGATTGTTTTCAGGGGAGTTATTTTCAGATCGCTTGAGAAAGCATTCGGCACCAAAGCGGGAATTTTGATCCCCTCAGTGCTTTTCGGCGTGGTGCATACGATCGGAATGGATTTTTCCGTGGGAAGCTGTGTGCTGGTGATCCTCGCGGGAACGGCAGTCGGGATCATGTTTTCCCTTATCTGCATCGAAGACGGTACTTTATGGTGCAATGCCCTGACCCATGTGATCTGGAACATTGTGATCCTCGGCGGATTCTTTGCCGTATCGGAGCAGGCAAGTGATTACTCTCTCATGACATATGTGCTGAAAACGGATTCCTTTGCCATAACCGGAGGAGAATTCGGCATAGAATCATCGGTGATCGCATTTGTCGCATATGTGATCGTCTGCCTGATCGCAATTTTGATGATAAGAGCCGGAAAGGATCGAAAAGCGGAGGTGCAGGAAAATGGAATTTAATAACAAATTATACGAACTCCGCAAACAAAAGGGCCTGTCCCAGGAGGAACTTGCATCCCGCCTTAATGTGTCCCGACAGACTGTTTCGAAGTGGGAAGTCGGTGATTCTTCTCCCGATATGGAAAAACTGGTGGCAATGAGCGACCTGTTCGGGATCACGCTTGACGAGTTGATACTGGACAAGGCACCCGCTTCTGCCGAAAAATCTTCGGAAGGTGCTGACAAGGCAGGCAGCATAAAGGAAAAACTGTTTACAGAAGAAAACCGGAAAAAGGCAAAGAAAGGACTTAAGATAGCGGGGATCATATTCGGAGCCGTGCTGCTCATAGATATTCTCTCGATGATAATCTACTTTGTGCTTTACGGTGCCCCGACATAAGAAATATAAGGAAAATACGGATAGTAAGAGAAACGGGCAGTGCCGCTGCACTGCCCGTTTTGTTATCAGTTGCAGAGCGCTGCAACCACTTCGTTTATCACTTTTCCGTCCGCTTTTCCCTTGAGCTCGGGCATCACGGTCTTCATGATCTGTCCCTTGTTGCCGGTAGCAAGCACATCAGCAAACTTTTCCTTGAGGATCGCTTCCACTTCTTCGGCGCTGAGCAGCTTGGGAGCATATTCCGCTATTACGTCATAACGGAACTGGTATTCGGCCCTGAGTTCCGTTCTGTCCGCAGGACAGGAATCTATCTGTTCCTGGACGGACTTGAGCTCTTTCTGGATCACGCGGTTTACAAGTTCTTCGCCGATGTCGTCCCTGTGACCTTCATCGATGGCTACCTTCTTTACAGCCTGGATCACCGAGGAGATCGCATCCTTTCTTTCCTTGTCATGGGCCTTCATTGCGGCAATCATGTCTTTTTGCAATTGATCGATATTCATTGAGATTCCCTCCGTTTTTCGCCACGGTCATCATGCGGCGATGTTTCTTTTGACCATATGCGTAATTTTACCACAAATATATATCCCCGATAGCAAAAAGTAGGCTAAATCACGGCAATAACTCGAGATAATTGAAGTCCTCTGCATGATATAATCATGAAAGTAACCGAAAACACCCATTACGGAGGAAAGGTAATGAGCGATCTTAGTCACAGAAAAGCCACACAGCGGATCAGATTCACCGATGAAAATGGACAGGCAGCAGCAGATCAGGATGTGCGTGTGAAGCTTGTTAACCATAAGTTTCTCTTCGGAAGCGGAGCAAATGATTTCATTCCCCCCGAGGAGATGACCGAAGAGGAGAGGGCGAGCTGCCCTATTCCCGCAGAGCGGTTCGATGTCATCAACGGGATATCGCATAAATGGCTCGACTTGTTCAATTTCGGCACCATGCATTTTTACTGGGGTACCTATGAGCATGTTGAGGGACAGACGAATTTTGAAAACCATATGCGCACGGCAAAGTATTTCCAAAAGCACGGAGTGAAGCTCAAGGGTCATCCTCTCTGCTGGCACACCGTATGTGCAGACTGGCTGATGAATTATGACAATGCCACCATTCTCAGCAAGCAGCTGGACAGGATCAATCGTGACGTCTCCGCGTTCAAGGGTGTCATAGATGTGTGGGATGTCATCAACGAAGTGGTCATCATGCAGGTGTATGACAGATATGACAACGCTGTCACCAGGATATGCAAGGACCTCGGAAGGATAAAGCTTTGCAAGGAAGTATTTGATGCGGCCAAGGCTGCCAATCCCGATGCGACGCTTCTTATCAATGATTTCAATCTTTCGGAGAGCTACCGCATATTGATCGACGGACTTCTCAATGCAGGGGTTCCCGTTTCGGCTATCGGAATACAGACTCACCAGCATCAGGGATATATGGGAAAAGAAAAACTTGAGGACATTCTCGAGAGATTCTCATTCTTCGGACTGCCTCTGCATTTTACGGAAAATACCCTTATCTCGGGTGAACTGATGCCCCCTGAGATCGTTGATCTTAACGATTATCAGCCGGATGAATGGCCCACGACTCCCGAAGGAGAAGAAAGACAGCGTAAAGAGTGGAAGGAAATGTATGAACTGCTCTTTGCACATCCGAAGGTGGAGGCGATAACCGGATGGGATTTCGTGGACGGAGCATGGCTCGGGGCTCCCGCCGGCCTTATCAGGAAGGACGGAACTGCAAAGCCTGCTTATGATGAGCTGAAGAGACTTGTCAAAGAAGAGTGGACCACAGATTACACCGTTCACACCGACAGCGAGGGATACGCCGAGGTTACCGGATTCAAGGGCGAGTACGAAGCTGCATTTAAGAATGCTGACGGATCCGAGGGAAGTTCAAAGTTCACGCTTGAATGATCGATGAGACAAAAAACGAGGGAAAACGAGGGGACGAGGGGGAACGAGGGGACGGTTCCATTGTTCACTTTGTGAACGTCGGAACCGTCCCCTCGTTCCCTCCCCTCGTTTTCCTTGTTTTTCGTTTTACTCTGCGCTCATGATCTCTTCGGTCAGTATCCCGGTGAGAGTCACTTTTACTTTGTCTCCTGCTTCCTGCCCGTTCGAAGGAACAGCGGCGAGGATGTAATCGGGGGTGTGCCCGATCATGTATTCTTTTCCGAATATGGATCTTTCTTCTTCTATCAGGATCTCCGAAGTCTTCCCTGTATGGCGTTTCATGTATTCGCCGGACAGGCTCAGGGCAAGGTCGAGGAGCACGTCGCTTCGGCTGCTCTTGACCTCTTCGGGTATCTGGTCTTTCATTGCCGCGGCTTTCGTGTTTTTCCTCGGAGAGTATTTGAAGACATGCATGTCGGAAAATGCGACCTTTTTAAGGAACTCGACAGTCTGGACGAATTCTTCTTCGGTCTCGCCGGGGAATCCCGCGATGACATCGGTCGTGATGGCCGGATCGTCGAAATATCTCCTGAGGGCAAGCACGCTATGATAGTACACATCGGTGGTGTAGTGCCTGTTCATTCTTTTCAGCGTCTCATCACATCCGCTCTGAAGGGACAGATGGAAATGAGGGCACAGATTGGGGAGCTCTGACAGTCTGCGGGCGTTTTCATCCGTTATGATGCGGGGCTCGACGGAACTTAATCTCAGGCGGTCTAATCCGGGGATGCCGGCTATCTCTTCGACAAGATCGATGAGCCTGCTGTTTCCGCCGTAGTCACCGGATGCATTACCGTTTTCGTCCATGTCGATCCCGTATGATCCGACATGTATCCCGGTCAGCACGATCTCCCTGCATCCTTTGTCCACCAGTCCCCTGATCTCATCAAGGATGTCCTCTTTGCTTCGAGAGCGGACGCGGCCTCTTGCAAGAGGTATTGCACAATAGGAGCAGAACTGATTGCAGCCGTCCTGTATCTTCACAAAGGTCCTTACTCTGTCCGAAAGCTGCGTGAGGGTCATTCTCTCATAATCCGAGGGTATGGCCAGATCATCCACCATAGCAGCTTTTTGGCCCTGCTCTTCAAAGTATTCGTCCAGTATCTTTACCAGTTCGCCCTTGTGGTTGTTGCCGATGCATATGTCCACGAGAGGGTCTTTCAGCAGTTTCTCGCCTCCGGTCTGGACGTAACATCCCACTGCGACCACTACTGCGTCCGGATTGAGCTTCCTTGCTCTGTGGAGCATTTGTCTGCTTTTTCTGTCCGCAATATTTGTTACGGTGCATGTATTGATGACATATATGTCGGAAATCTGTGAAAACTGCACAATTTCATACCCTGCAGATTGTGCATCTTGGATCATTATTTCCGTCTCGTATGCATTTACCTTGCATCCCAGGCTGTGGAAAGCGATAGTTTTGGCGTTTTTTCTCATAAAAGTTTGGTTTTCTTTTAGGCCCTTTCAGGATTGACAATCTTTTGACGGTCCTATATTATACAATCGTAACAACGGGAAAAACGTATAAAGTTCAGAGAAATAAGGAGGTAACTCAAAATGAAAACAGTAAAGATTTCTCTTAATTCAATTGACAAGGTAAAGAGTTTTGTAAATGACATCACCAAGTTCGAGTATGATTTCGATCTTGTATCCGGAAGATATGTAATTGACGCTAAGTCAATCATGGGAATCTTCAGCCTCGATCTTTCCAAGCCCATCGACCTCAATATCCACACCGAGGGCGGAGCTGAGGATGTTCTCGAGATCCTTAAGCAGTATCAGGTATAATTTATCCCGTTGTTTATCCGAAGACCGGTGGCGTCAGCTGCCGGTCTTTTTATTTTCCAATCTCAATGATCTCATCCGTCTCGTATGCCCTGGCAAGAAGGTCGCCTATGACATCGGAGAGCAGCAGTTCATGCTTCCTGATGACATTGACGAGAGGATGGGTCACGGGGTGCTTTGCCACGAAGATGGTACAGCAGTCCTCATAGGGAAGGATCGAGGTCTCATACGTATCGATCTTCTCGGAGATCTCCACTATGTCCTGCTTGTCGAATGCGATGAGGGGCCTGAGAACCGGGAGGGTGCAGACTTCGTTGGTCGAAACGAGTGAATGCAGGGTCTGGGATGCCACCTGCCCGACGCTTTCTCCGGTGACAAGGCACTGGCAGCCGTTTTCGTACGCAAGATGCTCTGCGATCCGCATCATGTAGCGGCGCATGATTATTGTCAGTTCGTCATGAGGACACTTCTCATAGATGGTGAGCTGGATATCGGTGAAGTTGATTATGTGGAGATTGATGGGGCCTGTGTAGGCGGAGATGATCTTCGCAAGATCTATCACCTTCTGCTTCGCACGCTCGGAAGTGTAGGGAGGTGCGTTGAAATAGACCGCATCAAGGCTGACGCCTCTCTTGGAGATCATGTATCCCGCAACGGGTGAATCTATGCCTCCGGACAAAAGAAGCATTCCCTTGCCGCCTGTTCCGACGGGCATTCCGCCGGGACCGGGGATGGACTCGGAGTAGATGTAGACCTTATCGCGGATCTCAACGTTCAGCTGCTTGTCGGGCTTGTGAACATCGACTTTCACGTTCGGAAAAGCATGGATTATCGCCTCGCCTACGTCGGCGGCAACCTCCATTGAATTAAGGGGATAGCTCTTTTTGCCCCTTCTGCAGAATACCTTGAAAGTATGGGATGCGTCATCACCGTACATGTCACGCCAGTATCTGACCGATTTTTCTCTGAGGAGTTCTTCACCCTCATCCTCGGAAACCACGACGGGACAGATATGAACTATGCCGAATATATGGGTGAGCTTCCCGACTACCGTGTCGAAATCGTATTTTCCGCCACTGAGGTCGTCACTGCACTCGAGGAATATCCTGCCGGGAGTCTTCCTGGTCAGGTATCTGCCCGGAATGGTCTTCATTGCAGCATTTATGTGGGAGACGAGAGCGTCCTCAAAGAGATACCTGTTGTTCCCTTTGATGCCGATCTCAGCGTATTTTATCAGGAAAGTGTTGAAAATAGACTTGTTCATGTGCGTGTCCTCTTTTGCGGCATCTGTGCCGTGCGTGAGACATTTTAACAGTTACGAAAGCACTTAGCAACATATACTTAAGAAGACATGCATGCGCATGGAGCATGTGAAAAAAGGGCGGAAAACTTGAAATCAGCGTGTTTTTGGGGTAAAATCATCTATGTATGAGACTTGGGAGGTGATCTGATGGCTATTGATAAAACGCATACTCAGTTTTTCGAAGTGCCCACCGATGATTCGGGTGCTGCCGCTGTTCTTGAGGAAGTGTACGAAGCTCTTCAGGAAAAGGGATACAATCCCGTCAATCAGATCGTCGGATATATCATGAGCGGAGATCCTACTTACATCACGAGCCATAAGGGTGCCAGATCACTCATCATGAAGGTTGAACGTGATGAACTCGTCGAGGAACTTCTTCTTGAGTATATTGCCAGCAAGGGCTGGAATTGATGGAGAATTCTGAGAACAGGAAAAGGTTAATGGGTCTTGATTTCGGGTCGAAGACGGTAGGTGTTGCGGTCAGCGACCCGCTTTTTCTTGCAGCGACTCCCGTCGAGATAATAAGGCGTGAGCATCCCGACAAGCTCCGCAAGACCTATGCCCGTATCGAGGAACTGATACTTCAGCATGATGTGGGGACCATAATAATCGGCAATCCGCTGATGCCTTCCGGGGAAGAAGGGGAAAGAGCAGCGCTTACGAAGGAATTCGCCGAGAACGTGAGACGCCGCACAGGGCTTCCCGTGATAATGGAAGACGAGAGGCTTACAACCGTAGAGGCTGACGAGATAATGGATGAGGCCGGCATTGCGAAGAAGGATCATAAACAGTATGTCGACATGATAGCGGCCCAGCTGATACTGCAGAGCTATATGAACAGGGAAACCTACTCTCCTAAAAAGAGTGATGAGTGATCCCGAAATGACAGATGTGTCATGTAAAGTGGAAGATGGAGTAAAGCCATGAACACTGATGAAAATATGAATGAAGAAATTGAAGGAAGAAAACTTGAGAAGATAATCTTCAAGCCCGAGGGAGCAGACCCCGTTGAGTTCTTCGTCCTCGAACAGACCAGGCTTTCAGGTCGTGATTATATCCTGGTCACCGATTTCGAAGAAGGCGACGGAGAGGCTCTTATCCTCAAGGACATGTCAGAAGAAGGCGAAGAGGAGAGCAGATACGTGATCGTATCTGATGATGACGAGCTCGACGCCGTGGCACCTGTTTTTGAGGACCTCCTTGATGACATCTCGCTCGAACGCGAATAAAGCGCGGGTGAGGACTCATCACCGGAGCTTCCGGCTTTTTGATTTCTTTTCGAACGCAGAAAGGAAACAGTAATTGAGTAATACAAATAAAGAGATCCCGACGTCCAGGCTTAAGATAATCCCTTTGGGAGGGCTTGAGCAGATCGGGATGAATATCACTGCCTTCGAGTACGAAGACAGTATTATCGTTGTGGACTGCGGACTTGCTTTTCCGCAGGATGACATGCTCGGAATAGACCTCGTGATCCCGGACGTGACCTACCTCAAGGACAATTACGATAAGTTAAAAGGATTTGTCATAACCCACGGTCACGAAGATCACATAGGTTCGATCGCATATACCCTGGCACAGGTGAACGCGCCTGTTTATGCCACAAGGCTCACCATGGCGCTCATTGAGCACAAGTTCGAAGAGTACGACAGGGAGCACTCGGCGCAGGGTGTGAAGCTCATGGAGAGCGTAAGACGCAAGACGGTATCATTCGGACAGTCCATTAACCTTGGAGCTTTTCGTGTGGAGTTTATCCGCACCAATCACAGCATTGTCGATGCCGCTGCGCTTGCTATATATTCGCCGGTGGGATGCGTTGTTCATACCGGTGATTTCAAGGTGGACTACACTCCTGTTTACGGCGATGCCATAGATCTTCAGAGATTTGCCGAGATCGGCAAAAAAGGAGTGCTGGCACTTCTGTGCGACTCCACCAATGCGGAGCGCCCCGGCTTCACTCCTTCGGAGAAGACCCTTGCGCCGATCTTCGATGATCTTTTCGAGGAAAATAAGAAGTCGAGGATCTTCGTTGCGACTTTCGCATCAAACGTGGACAGGGTCCGCCAGATCATCAACACGGCTTACAAGTTCGGCAGGAAGGTTGCCGTCGAGGGCCGCAGCATGGTCAACATCATCGATACGGCCCAGAGACTCGAGTGCATAGATATTCCGGAGAATACTCTTGTCACTCTTGATGAGATGAAGGAAATCCCTGCCGACAGACAGGTCATCATTACTACCGGAAGCCAGGGAGAGAGCATGGCCGCTCTTTCGAGGATGGCGGACGGAAGCCACAGGAAGATCACGATCGGCGCGGGAGACACGGTTATCTTCTCTTCACATCCGATTCCCGGAAACGAGAAGCCGGTCACGAGGATCATCAATCAGCTCCTGCAAAAGGGAGTGAATGTCGTTTTCCAGGATGTGCATGTATCGGGTCACGCCTGTCAGGAAGAGATAAAGCTGATATACAGCCTTGTCCAGCCTAAGTTCTCGGTGCCCGTTCACGGAGAGTACAAGCACCTGATAGCGCAGGCCAAGATTGCGAAGGAACTCGGATTTACCAAGGACAGGATAAAGCTTTTGTCGAGCGGCGATGTCCTGGAACTGAGCCCGGACAGTGCGGAGGTACACGGCAAAGTTCCCGTCGGGGACATTCTCGTGGACGGTTCCGGAATAGGAGATGTCGGAAATGTGGTCCTCAGGGACAGGCAGAGACTTGCGGCAGATGGTATAATAATTGTCTGCATGGCCATATCTTCCGAGGGTCAGTTGTGTTCGGGGCCCGATGTTGTATCAAGAGGCTTCGTGTACATCAAGGAATCGGAGGATCTTCTGGCTGAAGCATCCGCGGTCGCACAGTCCGCTGTTGAGAAATGCCTGGATGAGGGCGCCGACTGGAATGCGATCAAGACCGCAGTCAAGGATGCGATGGGAGATTTTGTATGGAAGAATCTGAAGCGCAAGCCGATGATACTTCCCATTATCGAAGAAGTGTAGGTGCCGGATTTGGAACAGATCGATGAGGCTCTTGACAACTTCATAAGTTCCATAAGGGAAACGGATATATATAAAGAGTACAGGACCGCTCTCGAAGAACTGAAGAAAGATCCCGAGCTGAAGCGCAGGGTTGATGATTTCAGACAGAGGAATTATAATTTTCAGCAGTCCGATGAGATCGATCTTAACGAGTACGATCAGTTCCGTTCCGAGATGGTGGGTTTCAGGGCATCGGATCCGAGAGTGGATGCGTTTCTGGATGCGGAGCTTGCACTGTGCAGGATGATACAGGATGCAAGTTACAAGATCACGGAAGCACTTGATTTTGAATAGCAGGGAGTATAAGGCTGCGGGATATGCGCAGCGGGGAAGATGAACAAGAGAAAGGCATTCTTTTTGTCCATGTCGGTCCTGGATATGGTTTTCAGGGTAGCGATGTGGGTCATAATCATATATTTGGTGGTCAAGGGAGCGACAAGGTGTTACGACCTCGGATACAGGGTATTTACAGAGGAACCTATCGCACTTGAGGGCTACGGCAGGGATGTGACGGTCGAAGTTCCTGTTGATTTTAACGCCAAGGAACTCGGAGACCTGTTCGTATCCGAGGGCCTGTCAAGAGATCCTTACCTCTTCGCGCTTCAGTATTATGCCTCGGAATACAGAGAAGGCGTAAAGGGCGGGACTTACGTGTTCAATACCGAGCAGACTGCCGAGGATATGTTCAGGCAGATGTCAGAAGCGACAGCTGCAAGGGAACTTGAGGAAGAACAGAGGCAGGAGATGCTGCTTGAATCCGCCGAGCAGGCGGCCGAGAGTCTTGATGCTCTGGAAGGCACGGACCCGGATGCGGCCGGTGAAGACACTGCGGAAAATCCATAAGATAGTTTGGGGGCGTCCGGTTCGGACGCCCTTTGCAGGTTATATGGGAATGAACATAAGCAGAACGGAAAAGTACATAGACCTTACCCAGGAACAGCTTCCGGGATACCTTGATGAAGTAAGGAGCGATGCGCTCGAACACGGGATACCCATCATCAGGCCCTCGGTGCAGGGACTCCTGAGATTTCTGGTGAGATACGCAAAGCCTTCGAACATCCTTGAGATCGGAACGGCGGTTGGTTTTTCCGCACTGCTCATGCATGAATATGCACCCGGAGCAAGGATAACGACCGTTGAAAACTATGAGCCGAGGCTGATAAAGGCCAGGGAGAATTTTGCAAAATATGCTGCAGAAAAACCCGATTCATGTGAGGGGGATGAATTCGGAAGCATCCATCTGTACGGAGCTGATGCCGAGGAACTTCTTCCGAAACTGGATGATGAGGCTTATGATCTTATTTTCCTCGATGCCGCAAAGGGGCAGTACATCGTGCTCCTTCCCGAACTCGTAAGACTTCTGAAGCCGGGCGGGATGCTGGTCTCTGACAACTGCATGCAGGACGGGGATGTGATCGAATCCAGATATGCGGTAAGGAGGAGAGACCGCACGATACATGACAGGATGAGGGAATACCTGAGCGCGGTCAGCGACCATCCTTTGCTTTATTCCGCGATCCTTCCGATGGCAGACGGCGTTACCGTCAGCGTCAGAAGATAAGCCGGAGATATGCTTACTTAAACCGGACTCATGAGGATATGCTTATGAACAGAAATAAAAAGCCGGAGCTGCTGCTTCCCGCGGGAGGACCTGATACATTGGAAGCCGCTCTGAGATACGGGGCTGATGCAGTATATATGGGCGGCGAATTCTTTTCGCTTCGTGCCAAGGCGAGAAATTTCTCCCCGGAGGAGATGGAAAACAGCATCATCAGGGCTCACTCTCAGGGCGTGAAGGTATATGTCACCGCCAATATACTGGCTCATAATGCCGATCTGAAAGAGGCGGCTGAGTATTTTGCGGAGCTCGGAAAAATGAAGGAGACTCCCGACGCGGTCCTTATCGCGGATCCGGGAATGTTCGACATTTGCCTTGAAAACTGGCCCGAAGCGGTGATCCATATTTCAACCCAGGCCAATAATACCAATTACGCAACATGCAATTTCTGGTACAGACAGGGCGCAAGAAGGATCGTCGTAGGAAGGGAACTGTCGTTAAGGGAGATAGCGCAGATAAGGGAGAATATCCCCGATGACATGGAGATTGAGGCATTCGTGCACGGTGCCATGTGCATATCCTATTCGGGCAGGTGTCTTCTGTCCGCATACATGACGGGAAGGGATTCCAACAGGGGCGCATGTACTCATCCCTGCAGATGGAAATACCATGTCACCGAGGAGACAAGGCCCGGGGAGTACATGCCGGTAGAGGAAAGCGAGAGAGGCACATTCGTGTTCAGCTCGAAGGACCTGTGCATGATAGATCATCTTCCCGACATGATAAATGCCGGCATCGATTCACTCAAGGTAGAAGGAAGGATGAAGAATCCTCTGTATGTGGCATCCGTTGCCAGGTCATACAGATGCGCGATCGATGATTATTTTGAATCGCCCGAAAAGTACGAAGGACGCAGGGACTGGTATCTTGATCAGATATCGATGACTACTTTCAGACCGTACGGAACGGGATTCTTCTACGGCAATCCCGGAAGCGAAGGACAGATATATGACGGAACATCGTATGAGAGCAAGGCGGTTTATCTGGGAACGTTGGAGACTGCCGGGGGAGACACCGTTACTTTCCTGCAGAAGAATAAATTTTCTGTGGGAGATGAGATAGAGATAATGAAGCCGGACGGAAGCAATCTTAAAGCGGTTGCCGTGAAGATGTATGATCCGGATGGCAATGAAACAGACTCCTGCCCGCATGCAAGCGTCATGGTCAGGGCGGATCTGAAGATCCTTGAGGGAGATTTACATCCCGAGGCGGGAGACATTTTGAGGAGATGCAATGAAAAATGACAGAGATGTCGAAAACAGGCGTGAACCGGTGATTCAGCCTATTCGATATGAAGATGAATATGTAAATTACGATCAGAGAGGAAATGCGGGCCGGGGCGGAAACGCATGTCAGGGCGGACGCGGAGGAAACGGCGGAGCACCGGGAGCACCCGGAAGACCCGGAAGAGGCGGAAGCGCAGGACAGGGCGGCCGTGGAGGAAACGGCGGAGCACCGGGAGCACCCGGAAGACCCGGAAGAGGCGGAAGCGCAGGTCAGGGCGGACGCGGAGGAAAAGGCGGAGCTCCGGGGGCACCGGGAGGATCTGGCAGGGCGGCAGCTCCTGCAGGCAGGGAAAAGAAGCGCCGCAAGTCGCATCCCATAAGGACATTCTTCATTACAATACTGGTATGTTTATTACTTGTCGTTATAGCACTTGCCGGAATATCCTTTGTGATCACCAAAAAGGCTTATTCGCTCATGTCGTATGAAGAAGCGGGAGATCTTGATAAGGAGGCTCTTACAGCAGAGGGCGTCACAAATATCCTGCTCATAGGAAATGACTCAAGGCTTGCGGGTGAGGACGGCAGAAGTGATGCGATGATACTTGTGTCGATCTCCAAAAACACCGGCAAGATCCTGACGACCTCTATCCTGAGAGATGTATATGTCGAGATACCCGGTCACGGTTCCAACAGGCTCAATGCGGCTTATGCATTCGGCGGACCGGAACTGCTGATGGAGACCATCGAGAAGAATTTCGACATTCCCGTCAGCAGATATGTTCTGGTCAACTTTGAAGCTTTTGCGGGCGTCGTCGATGCGGTCGGAGGAGTTGACCTGGAACTTTCCGCCGAGGAGATCGCATGGGTAAATGCTTATCTCAATGAGTACAATGAACTGACCGGCAGGGAGTTCGGATATGATTATCTGACTCAGACAGAGGGCGGAATGGTTCACTTGAACGGCCCCCAGTCACTTGCTTATGCCAGGAACAGATACCTGGGAACAGACTTCGGACGCACCGAGAGACAGCGAAAGGTGATGGAGCAGATAGCGAAGAAGCTTCCGGGCGCAGCGTTCAACGATCTGGATTCCCTTATACAGGCACTTTGTCCGAATCTCACGACCAACCTGACGCTTAAAGAGTGTTACGGGCTCGTGCTCAGGGCACCCTTCATCATCAGATATGAAAGACAGAGCACGGGACTTCCTCTTGAAGGAACCTGGTGGGATGAGACCATCGACTCCATGGCGGTCCTGGGCATTGATTTTGATGCGAACAAAGAGTACCTGCGGGAAAACCTGTATATTGAAAAATAGTCCCCGAGTGTTTAAACTGTATCTGATATGCCCGCACAGGGCAATGAATCTACAAAAGGAGCAATTTAATGTCTGAAAATGCAGTATCGGAAAATGTAAATATCGAGGAGATATTCGGCTCGAAGGTCTTTACCCTTGGCAAGATGAAGGAAAGACTTCCCGAGACGGTTTATGAAGAGATAAGAAGAGTGATGCAGCACGGCGGCGAGCTTTCCAGAAAGTCTGCGGATGTTGTTGCCGGAGCGATGAAGGATTGGGCCGTGGAGAACGGTGCAACCCACTTCACACACTGGTTCCAGCCTCTTACGGGCATTACGGCAGAAAAGCATGACTCCTTCGTTACGCATCCCGATGAAATGGGAAGGATGATAATGGAGTTCTCGGGAAAAGAGCTCATCAAGGGCGAGCCCGATGCATCTTCGTTCCCTTCGGGAGGCCTCAGGGCTACATTCGAGGCCAGAGGTTATACGGTATGGGACATCACTTCTCCCGCATTCCTCAAGGAGGATGCGACCGGAGTCATTCTCTGCATTCCCACGGCATTTTGCTCATACACCGGTGAGGCTCTTGACAAGAAGACTCCTCTTCTACGTTCAATGGAAGCCGTATCCGAGCAGGCACTCAGGATAGTTAAGATCTTCGGAGATATCAAGTCCACCAAGGTCACGCCTTCGGTCGGACCCGAACAGGAATATTTCCTTGTGGACAGGGCCAAGTATTTGAGACGTCCCGACATGGTTTTTGCCGGAAGGACTCTTTTCGGAGCACCCGCTTACAAGGGACAGGAGATGGATGACCACTATTTCGGCGCCATCAGGGAAAGAGTCGGTGCGTTCATGAAGGACCTCAATCTCGAACTCTGGAAGCTGGGCGTTACTGCCAAGACCCAGCATAATGAGGCTGCTCCCGCACAGCATGAGCTTGCTCCCATATACGAGACTGCCAACATAGCAGTCGACCACAACCAGATAATAATGGAGACCATGAAGAAGGTTGCGGAGCGCAGAGGTCTTCACTGCCTTCTTAATGAGAAGCCTTACGAGGGCGTAAACGGAAGCGGCAAGCACAATAACTGGTCGCTTACAACCGACACCGGTGTCAATCTTCTGGATCCCGGATACACCCCCGAAGCAAATGTCCAGTTCCTTCTGGTGCTTGCATGCATCCTGAAGGCTGTAGATGAGCATGCGGATCTTCTGAGACAGAGTGCCGCAAATGTCGGAAATGAGCACAGACTCGGAGCGGATGAGGCACCTCCCGCGATCATATCCGTATTCCTGGGCGAACAGCTTGAGGATGTCGTAAGACAGCTTATTGAGACCGGTGCTGCAGATCACTCGATTCATGGCGGAAAGCTTAAGACCGGCGTTTCCACTTTGTCCGATATCGAGAAGGATGCAACCGACAGAAACCGTACTTCGCCTTTCGCATTTACCGGCAACAAGTTCGAGTTCAGAATGGTGGGAAGTTCCGATTCCATTGCCGATGCCAATACCGCAATCAATACGATCGTCGCGGAAAGCTTCTGCGATGCTGCCGATATCATCGAGAAGTCCGATGATGTGATACTTGCGGTGCATGATCTCATCAAGGAGTATCTCACCGATCACGCACGCATCATTTTCTCCGGCGACGGATATTCGGACGCATGGGTTGAGGAGGCAGCAAAAAGAGGCCTTCCCAACATCCGTACCATGGTGGATGCCGCATCCGCTCTCACTACCGAAAAGTCCGTAAGGCTTTTTGAGAGATTCGGTATCTATACCAGGGTCGAGCTTGAATCGCGCGAAGAGATAGTATATGAGACTTATTCCAAGACCATCAATATTGAAGCAAATGCAATGACCGGAATGGCCAGAAAGCTGTACATCCCGGCAGTCGTAAGATATGAGAAGACTCTTGCGGAGACCATAAATGCGGTTAAGGATGCCGGCGGAGATGCATCAGCGATGATCGCCATCCTTTCCGAGATCAGTGCGGAACTTTCCAAGGTCCTCAAGGCTACCGAGACACTTGAAGGCCTTGTTGCCGAGGCTAAGGCAATGCCTTACGGCAAGGATCAGGCAGCAGCTTACAGGGATAAGGTTGTTCCCGCAATGGCACTGCTCAGAACTCCCGTGGACAAGCTTGAGACTCTCGTGGACAAGAGATCATGGCCCGTTCCCACTTATGAGGATCTTCTTTTCGAGGTATGATGACTGCCCTGCACTTAACTGCAGGCGAAGGAGTGCATTATGGATCGCATCACATCCAGATTACTGATATATGGCGGAATGGCCGACGATTCCATTCTGATGCAGCTTTCGCATGTCTGCAGGAAAGTGCGCAGCGGAGAGTATGATCTCGGTGAGATCACTTCCGTTGTATACGCACAGGTAAAGCGCATACTCGAGATATCGACCGATTACGCATTTGATAAGAACCTGTGGCAGAACTACCTTACATATCTTCTTGTCACGGCTGAGAATCCTTTCACTCTGACTGCCGAGAAAACAGGCGGAAGTGACGGCAGTGTCAATCATTTTGCCAAAAATGACTTTGCCGCATTCATAGAACTGTTCCATTATGATTTTTCCTGGCTTGAGGAGATCCTTCAGACGGATGTCTTCTCCTGCATCACGGATTACAAGGCCATCGAAAAGCCCGCGCTCATGTATAACGGAAATGTCAGTGAGAAGGTAAGGGCACTCAGCGAAAGGCTTGCGGGTGCTGCGGATGCCGACGAGTTCTTCGGGATCATCACCGGCTTTTACCGCGATTACGGTGTCGGAATGTTCGGACTCAACAAGGCGTTCAGAATCGCAGAGGCACCTGACGGGAGTGTCATATTTAAGCCCGTTGCCAACATGGAGCATGTTGTCCTGGATGACCTGCACGGATATGAGCTTCAGAAAGAAAAACTGATCCGCAACACGGAAAGTTTTGTCGAGGGAAGGAAAGCCAATAATGTCCTTCTTTTCGGCGACAGCGGAACCGGCAAGTCCACCAGCATCAAGGCCATCGTGAATGAGTATTATGACCGCGGCCTCAGGATGATCGAGATATATAAATATCAGTTCAGGAATCTGAGCCAGCTTATCAGCCAGGTCAAGAACCGTAATTATAAATTCATCATCTACATGGATGACCTGTCTTTTGAGGAGGACGAATCCGAATACAAGTTCCTGAAGGCCGTGATCGAAGGCGGTCTCGAGACCAAGCCCTCCAACATCCTTATCTATGCTACTTCGAACAGGCGCCATCTCATAAGGGAAATGTGGACCGACAGGGATGATATGGAGCAGAACGGGGACATCCACAGGTCGGACACCATGGAAGAGAAGCTTTCGCTCGCCAACAGGTTCGGCGTCACCATAGGATATTACAAGCCTGACCGCAAGCTCTATCATGACATCGTCAGGGCACTTGCCGACAGGAACGGCATTGCCATGGAAGATGACAGGCTTTTCCTTCTGAGTGATCAGTGGGAGATGAGCCACGGAGGTGTGTCCGGAAGAACGGCCGGACAGTTCATTAATCACCTTCTTGCGGATATGGAAAGCTGATGAAAAAAAGTTCTTGCAAAATCCCGATTCATTTATTATAATGTGTTTTCGTAATGCAAATAGGGCTATAGCCAAATGGTAAGGCAGCGGATTCTGATTCCGTCATTTTCAAGGTTCGAGTCCTTGTAGCCCTGCTGAAAGCCGAGGACGCCTCCCCGGCTTTTTTCTTTACTTATAACCATTCATGAGGAGACATGATGGATAACGGATCCCCCATGCAGCCCGGACAATTTACACAGCAGCCTTCAGACTCTCAGCCTCAGCCCGAGGCACAGATTCCCTATGCCGGGCAGTCCTCTTACTCTGAGCAGACTTCCTATGCCGGGCAGGATCCTTATGCCGTTCAGCCTCCTTATTACGCGGCACCTCCTATGTATGACATGAAGCCCCATCGCAGGAACTTCAGCAGGATAGGATTCAGTTATACCCTTTTTTCCATCGTTACATACTCACTTCAGATCGCTGCCGGAATCGTGATCAGGCTCGTGGCACCTTCTCTGCTCGACAATTATCTGGCGCTCATTCTTTTTTCGATCATTCCGATGTATCTGTTCGCCGCACCGGCAACCGCACTTTCGATGAAAAGGGTCCCTTCCGAGAAGCCGGAAAGAAAAAAGTACGGCCCCGCGCAGCTGATCGGCGGATTCTTTGTGGTATATGCGGCAGTATATGCCGGCAATTTCATAGGCATTATGATCGGGACAATGATAGAATCCATGCTTCCCTGGGCGAGAGCCGCCACGAATCAGGTCCAGGATCTTGCCACTGAGGGAGAGATGGCTGTCAACATTGTCGTGATGGTGTTCATCGGTCCCGTCATTGAAGAACTTCTTTTCAGAAAGCTTCTGTGCGACCGCCTCAGGATATACGGAGAATTTACGGCGGTTCTCATAAGCGGTCTCATGTTCGGACTTTTCCACGGAAATGTAACGCAGGGCATATATGCGACGCTTTTTGGATTTGCTCTTGCGTTTATATATCTTAAGTCGGGGAACATATACATCACCATCGGATATCATATGGCGGTCAATTTTATCGGCGGCGTGATCGCGGTGCTGGTGAACCGTGCCCTGGATATCACAGAGTTCCTCGAACTGTCGGAAAATGCGGATTATGCGGACGTCGTGGCATATGTTGAAAACAATATTGGCGGTTTTGTGTTTCTCATGGGCTATGTGGCATTTTCGATCGGATCGATGATAGCAGGCCTGGTGATCTTCATTGTCTGTCTGGCTACCGGCAGGATAAAGTTTGCGCAGGGACGCGTAAAACTGCCCGAAGGCCGCAGATTTTCAACGATGATAGTTAACTTTGGAATGATCTCATTCCTTGCGATATGTGCATTTGAGATCTTTATGTCATTTTTTACGTAAGAAAGCCCGGAGGTAGAGATGTACGAATACGGAATACGCATAGGTTACAGCCGTGTTGATGAGGAAAAGAGGCTGAGCATCGCAGGACTCATCGATCTGTTTCAGGACTGCTCGACATTTCAGTCGGAGGATCTGGGGATCGGATTTGATTACTGCACGGAGAACGGATTTTTCTGGGTGGTGAACAGCTGGCAGGTTGAGATAGACAGACTCCCATCTTTGTGTGAAAATGTAAGTGTGTTCACATATCCGGTTGATTTCAGGGGATTCGTCGGAAAAAGATGTTTCGGCATTAAGTCCGGAGATGACATTATCGTCAGGTGTTATTCCATCTGGTCACTTCTCAGCATAGAAGATCACAGGCCGGTCAAGATGAACGAGGATATGCACCTGAAGTATAAGACCGAAGAGCCTCTTCAGATGGACAAGATAACGAGGAAGATCAATGTGCCGGAAGGCGGGGATGTGAAGCCCCCGGTCATCATTGAGCCGGTTCACCTCGATGCTAACCATCATGTCAACAATGGAAAATATGTATCGATCGCATCGGCATATCTCCCTGAGGGCATGCAGATTAAGGGCTTCAGGGCAATGTATCTGGCCCAGGCTTTTCTCGGCGATGCGATGATCCCCAGAGTAGTTCAGGGACCTGACGGAGAATATATTGTTTCTCTCGAAAACAGTGAGGGATCACCCTATGCGGTGATGGAATTCAAATGATCAGAACAGGATATAAGCAAAAGTTAACAGTGGTCAAAAAAGTGGAATTCGGTATCTATCTTGCCGAAGAGGGATCCGGAGAATCGGCTGATGAGCGCGTGCTGCTTCCTGCTTCCAGGGTTCCGGAAGGCACCAGGATAGGAAGTGAGCTTGAAGTCTTCGTTTATCGTGATTCCGAGGACAGGCAGATAGCGACTTTGTCCGAGCCCGCACTTATGATCGGAGGTCTTGCCAGACTTAAGGTTGTGCAGGTGACCAGGATAGGCGCATTCCTGTCATGGGGGCTTGAAAAGGATCTTTTCCTGCCCTACGCACAGCAGACATATAAGGTAAGCGAAGGCGATGAAGTGCTTGTGACGATGTATGCCGACAAGTCCGACAGGCTGTGTGCGAAGATGGATGTGTACAAGAGCCTGGAGGATTCTTCTCCGTATAAAAAAGATGACACGGTTGTCGGTACACTTTATCTGATCAGCGAGAATTTCGGAGCATTCGTTGCAGTGGATGACAGGTATTCGGCCCTGATCCCCAGAAAAGAGATGTTCGGCGCCGCCGAGAAGCTCGTTCCGGGACAGAAGGTGACTGCGAGAGTGGCTAAGGTCATGGATGACGGAAGACTTCAGCTGGCCGTTCGTGACAAGGGGTACGTTCAGAGAAACGAGGATGCCGACAGGATCCTTAAGATGCTCGAAGATGCCGGCGGCAGGCTGGATTTTTACGACAGAAGCGACCCCGAACTTATTAAGGAACGTACGGGAATGAGCAAGAATGAGTTCAAGCGTGCCGTGGGCAAGCTGCTCAAGGAAGACAGGATCACCATAGGAGATGGTACCATCTCATTGAGATGACCACCACATATAGCGATTGTACCAAACGCCCTATTGTGGTAAAATGAACTTACTTAAAGGGAATGAGCATTTCTCCCGGGGAGTACATATGGATATGGGACTTGTGAATATGGCGTCGGATTTCAAGCAGGCGGTCACGATGAATGACATCAGCACTGCAATACTGGCGAAGGCCATCGATACCGGCATGGATATGGGTCAGGGAGTTGTACAGCTTCTGGACTCTGCGGCAATGGAGAGAAGCGTGAATCCTGCGATTGGTGGCAATTTTGATATGTCTGTGTGACGGTTTTATACGTTTCTGACACCCCGGCCGGGCCGGGGTGTTATTTTTTGCCAATTATTTACAATATAAATATTGTTATCTTGTGCATTTTTGTGGTATTATTTTGTGGGGTTTAACATAATCCACAGTTTATGCATTTATTGTATTGACTATTTTTAGTAATTTTTGTGGGGTAACTTATGATCTCAAATCAGATACTTCAGGCAACATTGGATGGATTGAAGGCAATAGCGCATGTGGACCTTGCCGTTACCGATCCTGAAGGAAGAACCGTCGTTTCGACGGGTGACATTCCCGGCATATCCAAGGATGCCGGTGAATTTGCGACTTCCGGTGCGGATTCCCAGGAGATCAAGGGTAATCAGTATTTTAAGATCTATGATGACCAGTCTCTTGAATATGTGCTGGCCGTGGCGGGTGCCGGTGAGGATGTCTATACCCTCGGCAAGATGGCAGCCTTCCAGGTTCAGAGCCTTTCCGTTGCTTACAGGGAAAGATTTGACAAGGATAATTTCTTCAAGAACCTTCTCCTTGATAATCTGCTGCTTGTCGACATATACAGCAGATCCAAGAAGCTTCATATCGCCAATGACATTCCCAGGGTCGTGATACTGACCGAGAGTTCCAACACCAAGGATATCAACATTCTTGAGACTGTCAGGAATTTCTGTGCCTCACGTCCGAGGGATTTTGTGACGGCTGTTGATGAGACCGATGTCGTGGTTGTCATGGAACTTGAGCAGCCCATGACCAGGCCTGACATGCAGGAACAGGAGATAGAAGAGACCACCTCGGGACTCAGGAATGCACTTGCCGAGGCGGGAGCCGTCGGCATCAAGATCGCATACGGAAGCATTGCGTCTGAGATCAAGGAAGTCAGCCGCTCATACAAGGAAGCCAGAATGGCTGCGGATGTCGGAAGGATCTTCTTTGAGGAAAGAGAAGTTGTTTCATACAGCGGTCTCGGAATCGGAAGACTTATCTATCAGCTGCCCATTCCTCTTTGCAGACTTTTCATCAAGGAGATCTTTGACGGCAAGGATATCGATGACTTTGATGATGAGATCCTGCCCACCATTGACAAGTTCTTTGAGAATTCACTGAATGTCTCCGAGACGTCAAGACAGCTGTTTATTCACAGAAATACTCTTGTCTACAGGCTGGACAAGATACAGAAGACCACAGGACTTGATCTGAGGGTGTTTGATGATGCCATCACGTTCAAGATCGCACTCATGGTCGTCAAGTACATGAAGTATATGAAGAAGAACGAATATTAAGGATTATTTTCATGACCAGAAGAGAAAGAATAAAAGCCGCGCGTGACGAGTTCATTGAGGAAAACGGAATAATATTCCTTGATGACGTCAGCATGAATTATCCCGAAAAAGGAAATCCCGCCGTTAAGAATGTAACGCTCCGCATCGATAAGGGTGAGTTTGTGTTCATAGTAGGAGACAGCGGATCGGGAAAGTCAACACTGATCAAGCTTCTGCTGAGGGAGATCCTTCCCACAGGCGGAGATGTATATGTTTCGGGACAGAATACCAGAAAACTCCGTCACTCCCAGATCCCCAGGTTCAGAAGGAACCTCGGAGTCGTGTTCCAGGACTTCAGACTTTTGAAGGACAGAAATGTATATGAGAATGTTGCGTTCGCGCAGCGTATCATTGAGGTGCCTTCAAGGGAGATGAGGAGGAATGTTCCCAGCATCCTCGCAATGGTAGGACTTGCCGGGAAATACAAGGCTAATGTAAGAAAGCTTTCCGGAGGAGAGCAGCAGAGAGTCGCACTCGCAAGGGCTTTGGTAAACAAGCCCTCGATCCTGCTTGCCGATGAGCCTACCGGTAACCTGGACCCCAACAATTCCTGGGAGATCATGGATCTTCTTTCGGAGATAAATGAGCAGGGAACGACGGTCATAGTCGTCACCCACAGCCCGACCATCGTCAACTCCATGAAAAAGAGAGTCGTTGCGATGAAGCTGGGTGAAGTTATCAGCGATGAGCAGGAAGGGGAATACGTAAATGAAGATTAGAACCTTTCTGTACACTTTATGGCAGGGAATCCGCAACATGTTCAAGAACGGATGGTACTCCCTGGCTTCGGTCGCAACCATAAGCGCATGCCTTTTCCTTCTCAGCATGTTCTATTCGATAGTCGCCAACATGCAGCACATCCTCTACACGGTTGAGGAGGGCGTCTCCATTACGGTTTTCTTTAATGAAGAAGTGTCCGATGCACAGGTTGACGCGTTCGGACAGGAACTTCTGCAGAGACCCGAGGTAAGGGATATCGTCTATCATTCCGACGAAGAGATCTGGGCAACATTCGGTCCCAGTTATTTCGGAGAAGATTACCAGGAAGGATTTCCGGAGAATCCCCTCAAGGGTGAGCACAATTACGAAGTGTTCCTCACAAGCGTCAGTCTTCAGGATCAGCTTGTAACCTGGCTTCAGTCGAAACCCGAAGTAAGGCTCGTAAGATACTCCGAGTTCACCGCCTCAACACTTTCGGGATTCAATCTCATGCTCGTATATGTGTCGGCAGCGATCATCCTGATCCTTCTGGCCGTCAGCATCTTCCTGATAAGCAACACGGTACGTGTCGGAATATCGGTTAGAGCCGAAGAGATAGGTATCATGAAGTACATCGGCGCCACGGACTTTTTCGTAAGAGCTCCTTTTGTTCTCGAAGGTATCATGATAGGACTTATCGGAGCACTTGTTCCGCTGTACCTGATCCATTATCTGTATGATTATGTGCTTAACCTGATAACCTCGAGATTCCAGATGCTGTCATCGATGCTCAGCTTCCTGTCGATCCAGGAGGTGTTCAGCGTGCTCCTTCCAGTGTCTATCGGAATAGGCGTGGGCATGGGATTTCTCGGAAGCTACATCACTGTCCGCAAGTATCTCAAGGTTTGATGCTTTCATAAAAGGACGAAATGAAGATAAAGAAGAAATGTGTTAAGAGAATACTGACACTCCTGTCGGTCGCTTCGGTGATCGTTTCTTCGGCCTGTATTCACTATTCCCGTCCGGTCCGTGCAGTGACATATACCAATGCCCTCATTGAGGAAAAACAGCGCGAGATCGAAGCCGCAACTGCCGAAAGGCAGCAGCTTGCCGGAATGGTCACGGATCTTACCGCAAGCCGGGGACGTCTTGAATCGCTCAGATCGGATCTGAGTGCATATGTCTCGGAACTTGATGCCGAGCTTGCAGAGATGCAGAACAATATATCTGCGCTCAATGAACAGATCATCGCCAAGGAAAATGAGATAGCACAGACGGAGGCAGAGCTTGCGCTTGCCGAAGAGACTGAAGCAATGCAGCATGATGCCATGATCGTCAGAATGAGACTGATGTATGAGCAGGGCGATAAGAGCATGATAGACATGCTGCTCTCCGCAAGAAGCATCAGCGATCTTCTGAACAGTGCGGATTACATCGAAAGAGTCGTGCAGTATGACAGAGCTCTTTGGGAAGAATACAGGGCCAATGTTGAATACATTTCCCTGTGCAAGGAACAGCTGGATCTTCAGAAAGCCATACTCGATGAAGCCAAGAAGGCTGCGGAGATAGAGGAGGCCAATCAGGAAACTCTCATTTCCGAGAAGAAAACCGAGATAGACAGCTACCAGCTCCAGATCAATGCCACCCAGGCAGACATAGCCGCTTATCAGGCGCAGATCGAACAGCGCGAGGCGGAGATCGAAGCTGCACTCAAGGCCATAGAGGAAGAAAGAAAAAGACTTGCTGCTGCAAACAGTCTCCGTTATGACGGCGGACAGTTCCTCTTCCCCCTGGCATCTTACAAGTATGTATCTTCTGATTTCGGATACAGGAACGCTCCGATTGCCGGAGCCAGCACATTTCACAGAGGTATTGATTTTGCTGCGAATTACGGAACCGATATATATGCCGCGTATGACGGAGAAGTCGCAGCTGCAGCATATTCCTCCGCAATGGGCAATTACATCATGATCGACCACGGAGGCGGACTGTACACGGTATATGAGCACTGCTCCGCACTCTATGTTAACAAAGGTGACAGAGTCGTGATGGGACAGACCATCGCTGCCGTGGGATCGACCGGAATATCAACAGGTAACCACCTGCATTTCGGAGTAAGACTTAACGGAGAATATACTTCGCCCTGGCCTTATCTCGGAAAATGATCAGATGATCTGAAAGAAGTATTATGAGTGAACAGGATATCTTAGAAAACAAGGAGCAGTCTTCCGAAGGGGAGGCTGCTCTCATAAATGAAGAAAAAGCAGCGGAAGCGGCTGCAGAATCAATCAAGGAGTCTGATGCCGGGTCCGAAAGCCGGCCGGCTGGGCCCCGCAGGAAAAAGCATCTGTTTGTAAAAGGGTTTGCATTCGGAATGGCAGTGATGCTTTTTATCTGCGCCGGAGTGTTCCTTCTTTTGATGTTAGCCAAAAAGGTGTACTTATCGGGCGGCGGAGGTATTGCGGATTCCGAACTTATAGCAAAGGCCGATTCCATTGCCTACTACCTGAATAATTATTCTCTGAACGGATATGATCCGGATGCCGTAAGAGAGGGTATGCTCCACGGTCTCATGGAAGGCACGGGAGATAAGTATGCCGAGTATTACACCGCAGATGAACTGGCTTCCCTGTTTGATGAATATGAGGGTAACTTCAGCGGCATCGGCATGATAATCAGGGAAAATCTTGATGGCGATGTATATATCAGCGGCTTATATGAAAACAGCCCCGCACAGGAAGCGGGATTTCTTGAAGGTGACATCATAAAAGCCGTTGACGGAGAAAGCGTTGAGGGACTTGGCAGATTTGAGATAGCTGAAATTGTCCGCGGAGAGGTTGGAACACCGGTATCCATCACGATTTACAGGGATTCGACCGGAGAAACACTGACTATCACTGCAGTACGTCAGACTCTTCAGAAGATAGAGATAGAATATTATATGGTGACGGATGAGATAGGATATATCTGGATCCAGGATTTCGATGAGATTGCGATAGACCAGTTCGCCGATGCTCTGGCTACCCTTAAGGGGCAGGGAATGCAGGACATGATAATCGACCTTCGCTCCAATACGGGCGGACTTCTCAGGGCCGCACTGAACATCACCAGACAGATAATGTGCAAGGGAACGATAGTGTCGACGAGGAATGCACAGGGCGAAACTGAAGTATATACCTGTGACGGCAACAGGGAGTTTCAGGGAAGGATAGTCATTCTTACCGACGGATATACGGCGAGTGCTTCGGAGATCATGACGGGTGCTCTCAGGGATAACGGAATGGCCATAACCCTTGGAACCAATACCTTCGGAAAGGGCGTTGTACAGGATTTCTTCTATCTGAGTGACGCATCGGGCATCAAGTTTACCACGGAAGAGTATCTTACTCCGAACGGTACCGCGATAAACGGTGTTGGAATCGCACCGGACATCGAGCTGGATTTTGATATCGACAGATATATGGAAGAAGGCATCGATAACCAGATAGAAGCAGCCGTTCAGTATCTTGAGAACAATTAGTCAGCCGCTTCATATGCAATTTAAAACATCCTGCGTGGGCAGCCGGGCCCTGCAGGATGTTTTTTTGTTGTCAGGTCTTATTATGCCGGTTCTGAGCAGATGTCATGTCTTTGATCAGGGAGTGGCAATCTGCCGGGATGATAATTAATTCGAGCCGGCGCTTCCGAGGATGTCTTCCCTGGTCAGTGCATATTGTCCGAACAGATTGTTCGACCACTGGTTCAGGGTATCCAGGCTCATCGTTCCGCCTCCCCTGAAATTGCTGGCATGATTTGCAGCCATTTCCGCGGTGAAATCCTCAAGAGGATAGACTCCCTGGATGTAAAGAGGTCCGTAAGTCTGGTACTCAACCATGGGAAGTGCACCGCTTGACTCAAGGTCAACATGTGCTCCGTCCTTATCAACATGAATTGTGACCCATGCCATTCCCTCGAAGCTGGTATAGTTGGGAACCTGGCAGTGGATGAAATTGCCGAGTGAATAATAGCAGAGTCCGGAATTGCCGGACGGTGTCGTGATGTACTCGACAGGCTCGACTATGTGGGGGTGGGCTCCGATGATCACGTCTGCTCCGGCATCGATCATCTGTCTTGCAAAGTCCTTCTGATAAGCACAGGGATCAAACTGATACTCATATCCCCAGTGAGGACATACGATCACGATGTCCGAGACCTGTCTTGCAAGCTTTATGTCCTCGAGCACCTCGGGGTTTATGGTGTCGAAATCTATCGTTCTGGTGCCGGGATCGTAATAACAGAGCCTGTTCAGATATCCGTCAAGTCCGTTTGCCCATGTTGCCCAGTTGTGGGAATAGGTGTAATTGAGGATGGAGATCTTGACCCCGTTTACTTCCCTGATGACAAAAGCTGCGGTATTGGTCGTGTCCATCAGATCCAGCTCAAGGTCATCGAATCTGGGACGGTCATTGGGGCTTACGCCGTATTTGTCGATCCAGTAGGTTCCGGAGTGCTCACTTCTCGAATCTTCGTTGGGATTGCTGTGGGTTCCCACTACGCTGATCTCGGGATAATTTTCCTTAAAGTAATCGTGGAAATAGATAAGTCCGCCGAGTCCCTGGTCGTAAGTGTGATTTGTTGCGGTGAGTACCACGTCGAATCCGGCTTTTGCAATGGCGTCGGCAACTTCCGAAGGAGAATTGAATGCGGGATATCCGCTGAATCCTCTGTCATTTCCGCCAATGGGAGACTCCTGGTTGACTATTGCGATGTCTGCCGCATCTATGAATTCAAGAATGTCCTTGAAAAGGAAATCGTAATTCCTGGTCCCGTCGGCAAGCGTTCCCTGATTGACCAGTCCCATATGGAGCAGGTCGTCTCCGACCATCATGACGTGAATGTCGAATTCGTCAAACGGTTCTTCTTCGGGTTCCGGCTCCGGTTCGGGGACCTGAATCGCCTCTCCGGTTATTCCGCCGCTTCCATCGGGGGATTGTGCCTCATCCGCATTTGTGCCCGGATCCGCCTGTGCGACCTGTGTGTCGTCGGCAAATGCCGGTTTGATAAGGAATGCATAGCCCAGTACGAGCAAAAGTGCCATTACCGCAAGGAATATGCTTATGCCAAATATCCTCTTGCGGCGTTTTTTCTTAAGATAAGATCTCATCTGTGAAGATGTCATTTTGAGCCTCCAAAAATGCTGTTGCAAATATATCATTTACGGGACTCAAACGCAACTTTAGGAGCTCTTTATTAAGGGATGTTTCGAAAATGTTACAAAAATGTTGCAAAATGTAAAAAATTCGATATAATTAGATTTGCTCGTATAAAAAGACAAAAACCATGAATTTAAAGAGAACTCTCAAAAATGCATCGGTTCTGCTCGCAGGCACAGCACTGGCTGTGCTTATTCCCGTTAATGCAAAGGCTGCGGGCCTTGTGTCGGGCGGAGCATCAAGAGAGCTCAATTCTTCCATGACGACGGCATCTGTCACCACCGCTTCTTCCAATTCCACGGTGACCGCACAGATCACCGATCCCGAAGAGGTCATTGAGGAAGAATATCTTAATCTTTCAATCGCTCTTTTCGAGACCAACCCCAAGTATTGTAATGTAAGGTCGGGCCCCGGAACCGAATATACCATAGTCGGACGCATGTATGACGGAAGCGTCGGCTCTCTGATAGATGAATATGATGAGTCCGTCGCTGACGATGAAGATCCCGATGACGATAACGATCAGTGGATCCACGTGCGCAGCGGTTCTATAGAAGGATATGTCCTTTCCGATTTTGTAGTTACCGGAGTCGAGGCTTATAACAGGCTTGAGGATTATACCGAGTATTATGCAGAGGTGCTGGTCAGCCAGCTCAATGTGCGTAAGGAAGCATCCATCGATTCTGCGTGCCTTACCTATGTCACCAGAGGTGAGAGATATCACGTCATAATGGAAAACGGCGTTGATCCCAGAGTCTATCTGGCAGCAAGGGAAAGCGAAGCAGGTCTTGACGAAGAAGACGACGGCATGACCTGGATCAAGATCGAATATGCCGAGGGCAGGGTCGGATATGTATCGGCAGATTACATAACCATTACCGAGGAGTACAGAACCGCCAGATCCCTTGAAGAGATCAGGGCTGAAGAGGCAGAAGAGAGGGAGAGAAATCTCCGTGCAACCACCGCATCACCGAATGGCGGAGCTGCAACACCTGTCGTGACTCCCGAGAACCTTACCGTGGCTCCGGATCTTAGCACCGACTATTCCTCCACTTCGGAACTCAGAATGGCAATAGTCAATTATGCACTTCAGTTTGTCGGAAATCCTTACGTCATGGGCGGACAGAGCCTTGCCGCAACCGACTGCTCCGGATTCACCTGCTATGTCTTCAGGGATTTCGGTTACAGCATTTCCAGAACTCCTTCGGGACAGTTCTCTTCGGCAGGAAGGATGGTCACACTTGCCGAGGCACAGCCCGGTGACATCATCTGCTACGGTTCCGGCGGATGCTCGCATGTAGCACTCTACATAGGAAACGGACAGATCGTTCAGGAGTCCAATCCCAGGCGCGGTCTTGAGGTCAACTCGGTTTACTTCATGACCAACATAATAGGCGTCAAGAACGTAATAGACTGATACTGATGATATATGGTATATTAATCCCGTCTTCGCAAGGAAGACGGGATTTTCATTTAAGGAGGAAGATCATGGATATCGAGAAAATATTATCTGCCTGCGATCATACGCTTCTGCATCAGGATGCCACCTTTGAAGATATTAAGGCACTTTGCGATGATGCGGTCAAATACCATACCGCTTCCGTCTGCATACCTCCCTGCTATGTCAAGGATGCGGCCGCGTACGTCGGGGATAAGATGAAGATATGTACCGTGATCGGTTTTCCAGGCGGCAACATGACCACCACGGTCAAGGTCCTCGAGACTTTTGATGCCATTGACAAAGGCGCAGATGAGATTGACATGGTCATCAATATCGGTAAACTCAAGGCCGGCGAAGATGATTACGTAAAGCAGGAGATATCCCTGATAAAGCAGGCATGCGGAGACCACATTCTCAAGGTCATCATAGAGACATGCATGCTCACGGATGAAGAGAAGATCCGGATGTGCAGGATTGTGACGGAGGCAGGAGCTGATTTCATCAAGACTTCAACGGGATTTGGCGGAGCAGGCGCCACATTTGACGATGTGAAGCTGTTTGCCGAAAACGTGGGACCCGGAGTGAAGATCAAGGCAGCAGGCGGTATCTCAACGCTTGAAGATGCGCAGCGCTTCCTTGAACTCGGAGCATCAAGGCTCGGTACCAGCAGGATCGTAAAGATCGTAAAAGAAATGAATAAATGATACAGACATAAAGAATGCCATCCGGTCATGTGCAGCCGGATGGCATTTTGTTATATCCTGCCAAGAAGCTTCAGGTAATAGGGAAGTTCAAGCTCGAAATTGACTGCATAGCTCACTCTGTCGGGGTCGTTATAGGTATTGCGTATGCATGCCGAGGTATAGTCTGCGGCAATGACAAGCGCGTCATAAACACTCTTTCCGTTTATGAGAGCGCCGGTGAATGCACTTGCGTAGACATCGCCTGTTCCGTGTGACTTGGTGGGAACCTTCTCGTTGCCGTAACTTATGAATTCATCCTTAGCCGAATCGTATCCGATAAAGCCGAAGCTTCCGTCCGATAACGTGGCTCCGGTGATGACGGGGAATTTGATGCCTTTTGCGGAAAGCTTCTTAAGAAGATCCCTGACGATCTCTTCGGATGCGTCCTCACCGGGGTATTCTTCTCCGAGCATCAGCACCGCTTCCGAAATGTTGGGAAGGGCAATGTCGGCTTCGGCACAGAGCCCGGCCATTTCAAGCGCGAATGCATTGTCAAATCCTACATAAAGAGTTCCGTTATCGGCCATTGCGGGGTCTACGATTCTGTAGGTGCCTTCTTTTGCGAATGCCTTGAAGAAGCTCTTTACGATCTCTATCTGTCTCAGGCTTCCGAGGTATCCGGTATAGATCGCATCGAACCTGAATCCTTCCTTTATCCAGTGATCCCGGATGGGCTCCAAGTCGTCCGTGAGGTCGCGGAAGGTGAAACCTTTGAACTGTGTATGTGTGGAAAGCACCGCGGTTGGAACTATCGCCGTTTCGATGCCTGCAGCCGAGATGATCGGAAGTGCAACGGTCAGGGAGCACTTTCCTATACAGGAAATATCCTGGATTGAAGCAACTCTTTTCATAATGACTCCTTTGCTTTCACAATAATATCATAATCTTTTAATGATTTTAAACTTGTGTTTTAGTATGTGGCAAAGTATAATTCAATTCTGGCACTATTAATATATCCATTTCGAATTTATTTCATAATACCAGCACATGCTAATCTATGACTTGGAAAAAAAGGGTGATAAGCCCCTATATGAGTACATATATGAATGCTTAAGGGACGACATCCGCTCCGGTGCGCTCAAAAGCGGCAGCAAGCTTCCTTCCAGGAGACAGATGTCGCTTGATAACGGCGTCGCGGAGATCACGGTAGCCAATGCATATGCGCAGCTTGTCACCGAAGGATATATTGAGAGCAGGGAAAAAAGAGGCTTTTTCGTATCCTCAGACCTTGATGCCTTCACTCAGGAGATCGAATCGTTACCCGAAGCAAAAGAAAGCGAGGCGGATGAAGTATCGGCCGATCGTAAAGGTTACCGAAAAGCAGATGCGCCGGAAGAAGCAGTGCATTCAAAATGCATCAATCTTTCTGTGGGAAGTCTTCCCGAAGAGTCTTTTCCTTTTGATACGTGGTCCAAGATAGTAAGAAGGATCCTTACCGAGGAAAGATCGGAGTGCATCAAAGCTCCGGAAGCCAGGGGAATGCTGCGCCTCAGAGAGGCCATTGCGGGATATCTGTCGAGATCGAGAGGATTTACGCCCGATCCCGAGAGGATCATAGTCGGACCCGGCACGGAATATCTCAGCAGCATATTGCTTAATATCATCGGCAGAAATGCAGTGGTTGCCTTGGAGGATCCGGGATATAAGAATATCTCGAACCTTTATGAGAGCAGCCCGCACGAATGCGTTCATGTCCCCGTGGATGAAAACGGCATGATCACCGATACCCTGTCGGAAAATAACGTGAAGATGGTGCATGTGTCACCATCTCATCAGTTCCCCATGGGCTGTGTCATGAGTGCGGCAAGGAGAGCATCCCTCATACATTGGGCAAATGCCGGGCAGGCATGGATCGCCGAGGATGACTATGATTCGGAGTACAGATTCGAGGGAAGGCCCGTTCCTCCGCTCATAGCATCCGATCCGGGAAGAGTCATATATATGAATACTTTTTCCAAGACTCTTTCTCCTTCGATAAGGATCTCGTACATGATACTTCCGGATGAATTGTATTCCGGATATGTGAAAAAACACATATTTCAGTCGGGCAGTGTGTCGAGTCTCGAACAACTGACACTGGCGTCATTTATTTCCGAAGGCTATTACGAAAGACATCTCAACAGGACCAGAAACATGTACAGGAAGCGCAAGAAGGCGATATTCGACATCGTCCAGGGCGGTGAGCTTTCCGGACTGTTCGATCTTGAAGGCGACGGAAGCGGAATGACCTTCCTGCTTCATTCGAAGAAGCATGTCGACGATAAAGTGTTTCTGGACAGTATCAGGAAAAGAGGCGTCAGGTTGAATTCGCTTGCTGATTATTGCTACAATAGTTTCGATTTTGCTCGTGACAGATACGTAGTCAATTTCAGCTCGGTAACAGAGGAACAGTTTTTGTATGCGGCTCATGTGATCAGTGAGTCTGTGAGAGGGTAAAATGTCCAAGCTTAGTGTTAAAAAACCGTTTACCGTGCTGGTCATGATAATCATCATGATCGTGCTGGGCGTGGTCAGCATTATAAGGATGCAGATGGATCTGCTTCCTCATATAAGCCTGCCTTACGTCCTGGTCATCACGACTTATCCCGGAGAATCCCCGGAATCCGTTGAAGAGACTATATCCAAACCTCTTGAGCAGGCTCTCGGCACGATATCCGGAGTCAAGAACATCTATTCCATGAGCTATGAGAATTACGGAATAGTCGAGCTTGAATTTGCAAACGGAACGGATCTTGATTCGATCATGGTCAAGATATACACGCAGATCGATACTGTCAGGGCGGGCTGGCCCGACGGAGTGGGCATTCCTTCCATAATGGAGCTGTCCACGGACATGCTCGCCAATCAGTACCTTGCCGTGTCTTTTGAAGGCATGGATATCGAACAGCTGTCACGCTTTGCCGAGGAAACGGTCGTTCCCGCATTTGAGAGACAGGACGGCGTTGCAAGCGTCAGTGCCAGCGGACTGATCGAGAAGACCGTCCAGATAGAACTTGATCAGGATAAGGTTGATATCCTTAATGAGAAGATCTATGCATATGCGGAGTCACAGCTCGACGATGCACTTGAGGACATCATGGCCAATCAGGATGATCTCGATGATGCAAGGCAGCAGCTGATAGATTCACAGAATACTTTAAATGAAAACCTTCAGTCGCTCACTGACAGCTATGCAGATCTTATCCAATCCCAGTATGACCTGGTGGATTCCATAGAAGAGATCGATGAGGCCAGAAGAGAACTCGATGAAAAGAAAAAAGAGCTCGAGGCGGCGAAGAACGAAGCTTTCGAAGGACTCATCAAGATCCAGGAGGCACTTGATAAACTTGAAGAATTGAAGTCCCAGTACAATGCGCTGAAGACTCAGTACGATCAGCTGAAAGCAGCGTATGACCAGGCGACTGAGCAGCTGGAAGGCCTTGAGGCGCAGGAAAGCGGACTTCAGACACAGATATCCGGCCTGCAGGGAGCCATGCAGGATTATCTTGATGCGGGCGGAACCGACGCTGATCCTGATTACATTGATATGCATGATCAGCTTGATGCATTGCAGACAACCCTTGCTCAGGTTCAGGGAGGGATTGCCCAGTTCAATGCAAGCCTGCCCACGATGAGGACCAACCTGAGCACGATGGAAGACGGCATGTCCCAGATACAGGAGGGCATTAAAAAGATAAACGAAGGCCTTGATGCAGCAGGGATCCATTCATATGCCGAGCTTGAGAAGATGAAGATGGATCTGGCTGCACAGTTCGGTTCCGCAAGCGCACAGCTTGCTATCGCACAGCAGCAGCTGGAATCTGCGAGGGAACAGCTCGAAAACGGTCAGGAACAGATCAATGACGCGTATGACCAGATAATGGACGGATATGATCAGATCAGTGACGGTCAGGATCAGATCAATGACGGATGGACATCCTACAACGATGCGGTCGATCAGTTCAATGAAGGTCTTGAACAGTTCGAGATTCAGAGACGTGAGGCACTTAAGAGAGCCAATTCGGATGAACTGCTTACTCTTCAGACTCTTTCACAGCTGATCTATGCCCAGAATTTTGACATGCCTGTCGGTTACATAGACGACAAAGACGATAATTCATGGCTTCTTAAGATAGGCAATGAATTTAACAGCATAGAGGAAATGAAACTCACTCCTCTCTGCGTGATCGACGGTGTGGGAACGGTACTGCTCGGTGATGTTGCGAACATAACCATCATCGATAATTCCGCCGTGACTTTCACCAAGCTTGATCAAAATGACGGCGTCATATTGAGCATCTTCAAGAGCAGTGAGGCCGGCTCCAATGATGTTGCGACCGTGTGTATCAATGAGATGAAGCGCCTTGAGGAGAAGTATCCCGGACTTGACATTACTGTCATGATGGACCAGGGCGCATACATCACCATGATCCTGAGAGTCGTTGTCCAGAACATGCTCATCGGTGCGGGACTTGCGATACTGATCCTTGCACTGTTCCTTAAGGATTTCCTGCCGACAGTCGTCGTTGCCATAAGCATCCCTCTCAGCGTGCTCACCGCACTTGTAGCAATGTATTTCAGCGGCGTGTCACTTAACATGATGAGCCTCTTCGGAATGAGCCTCGGTATTGGAATGCTGGTTGATAACTCCATAGTCGTAATGGAGAACATATACCGATTGCGGGGACGAGGTATCGAGGCACCGAGAGCTTCGGTGCAGGGTGCCAATCAGGTATTCGGTGCGGTTGCCGCATCGACTCTTACCACGATCTGTGTATTCTTCCCGATGGTCTATACCGAAGGACTTATCAGGGAACTGATGCTTCCCCTTGCTCTCACGATAATCTATACACTCCTGTCATCACTTCTGATATCGATGACGGTTGTTCCTGCGGCATGTTCCACGCTCCTTCGAAAGACAAAACCCAAGTCACACAGGATCTTTGACGCTGTTCTGGAAGTGTACGGCAGGATACTGGGCTTCTGTCTTAAAGTGAAGATCATTCCTCTTGCGATTGCGGTGGGACTGCTTGTTTTCAGTATCATGATCGCACTTTCTTCCGGAATAGTCATGATCCCGAATGCTTCATCCAGCCAGATACAGGGTTCCGTGACTTTTGAAGAAGGCATGACAAGGGAAGAATGCTACGAGCAGATGGATCAGCTCATTGAAAAGATGTCCGTGATCGAGGGCATTGATTCCGTGTGCGTGATGAGCGGAAGCTCGGACATGACGCTCCTGATGGGAGGAACATCCGATTCGTTCACAAGCTATTCGATCATGGTGCTGTGTGAAAATGATGAGGCGGGTGCTGCCGAAGTCGGAGCGATAACCGAGAAGATGTATCAGGCAGCCGAGGGACTCAGAGGCACGATAAGCATCACATCCGGAATGGATGCAATGGACCAGCTTCTCGGAAGCGGACTTTCCATCGACATTTTCGGAGAGGACATATCCGAACTGAACCGCATCAGCAGGGAAGTCATGGACATCATCGGAACCGTACCCGGCTATGTTGACATTTCCAACGGTAATGAGGATGCCAAGCAGATCCTGCATATGTACATAGACAGGGATGCTGCGATAAATGACGGACTCACGGTTGCACAGATCTATCAGGCGATATACGGAAAACTGACAACATCGTCAGTAGTTACGAGCATCACACTTGCCGGTGAGACTCTTGATGTTGAGGTTATCACGGATCTTGATCCTCTTAATGCCGAGAACATCATGGATTATACCTTCACCATAGATGACGAGGACGAAGACGGAAATGCCATCACCCGCGATGAGCCGCTCAGCGAGTATGCAACTATTGTGACCGAAGACGGACAAAACGAGATCAACAGACTCAACATGAGCTATTACATAACCGTTACGGCTGATGTGGCTGAAGGATACAACAATGCACTTCTTTCCAGGCAGCTGACTCCCCTTCTGGAAAATTACCAGGTTCCCAGCGGATACAGGCTTGACCTCGGAGGAGAGAGCGAGACCACCACTCAGATGATCCAGCAGATGGGACTGGTCATGGCACTTGCTCTGATACTTGTGTATCTGATCATGGTGGCACAGTTCCAGAGCCTGCTCAGCCCCTTTATCATTCTCTTTACCGTGCCCCTTGCATTCACCGGAGGCTTCCTCGGTCTCAGGTTCATGAGTGAGCCGATCTCAATGATGGCACTCATGGGATTCCTCGTGCTCATGGGTACGGTCGTCAATAACGGAATCGTGTATGTCGACTATACCAATCAGCTCAGGAAGGGCGGACTGGAAAGACATGATGCGCTTATCGTGGCCGGCAAGACAAGAATGCGTCCCATCCTCATGACCGCAATGACCACGATACTTGCGGAGAGCAGTCTGGTCATCGGTGATTCGCTTTCTTCCCAGCTCGGAAAAGGAATGGGCATAGTCATCATCGGCGGACTGGCTTATGCGACGCTCATGACTCTGTTTATAGTTCCCGTGATTTATGATATCTTATTTAAGAAACCTCCTCTCGACATCGACACCGGTTCGGAGAGCCTTGATGACATTCCCGATGATGCTGCAGAGTATCTGAAGGAGATGGAACGCAAGAACAGGCCCTTTGGCGTGGATGAAGATCGGGAAAGCAAAGATGAGATCACGGATGAGATCTCGGATGAATCCATGGACACAGAGACAGTTGATCTTTCTGACACCACTGATGCATTAACGGAAGATCAGGCAGTCGGAGAACAGGAGGATAATCTTGGGCAGACTTCTGATATTGAACGGAACACTGATGGATCCGAAGTCGGAAACGGACCGGAAAGCGGATCTGATAATCAGTGACGGTAAAGTAGAAAGCATTATCGCAGGCGGCGGTGCGGAAGTACTTCCGGATGACGAAGTGATAGATGCGGGGGGACTCATCGTGGCTCCGGGACTTGTTGACGTGCATGTCCATTTCAGGGATCCCGGTTTCACCGAAAAAGAGGACATACTGACCGGTGCAGCTGCTGCCGCAAAAGGAGGATATACCTCTGTTGTCATGATGGGCAATACCGATCCCAGATGCGATAATACTGAGACCCTCGAGTATATGCAGCAGAAGGCCTCCGAAACACCCATACATATCTATGTCACGTGTAATGCAACCCTTGGAATGAAGGGCAAGGAGATCTCCGATATTGCACGTCTTCATAAAGCCGGAGCGGTCGGAGTGACCGATGACGGACTTCCCATCACGGATCACGGCATACTGTCACAGGTATTTCTGAAGGCTGCACAGTGCGGCATTCCCGTCAGCCTTCATGAAGAAGATCCTGCACTTATCTCGGAAAACGGCATTAACCGCGGAAGAGCATCGGAGTATTACGGAATAGGCGGATCACCTGCAGAGGCGGAGATCAGTCTCATCAAAAGAGATCTTAAGATCGCAGAAGGTACCGGAGTCAGCGTTGACATACAGCACATTTCCACCGCGGGTGGTGTTGAAGCTGTCAGGGAAGCGAAAGCAAGAGGACTTAATGTACATGCGGAAGCCACTCCGCATCATTTCACTCTTACCGAAGATGCGGTTATCAACCACGGAACCAACGCCAAGATGAATCCCCCGCTCAGGACCGAAGCCGACAGGCAGGCAGTCATAAAGGGATTGCAGGACGGAACGATAGACATGATCGCCACCGATCATGCACCGCATACGAGTGAAGAAAAATCCAGACCCCTTACCCAGGCTCCAAGTGGAATAATAGGACTTGAGACCGCTCTCGGACTCGGGATCACGGAACTGGTGGAAAAAGATTACATCTCGATGATGGATCTGATAAGGCTGATGTCCTATGGTCCTTCGCAGGTTTACCATCTCGATGCGGGATATATTGCCGAAGGCGGACCCGCAGACATCGTTCTGATCGATCCGGATGCAGAATGGATAGTCAGGGATGAGTTCGCATCCAAGGCCCATAACACACCGTTCATCGGATGGAAATTAAAGGGTCTGACAAAAATGACAATTGTGTCAGGAAATATCGCATACAGGGCTGAATGACAAACGGTCCTGAGCCTGACATATCACGGAGAGTATCATGAAAGCAAAAGTAACAGGAAAAGTCATTTCTCAGAGCTGCATCGCACCGGGAATATATGACCTCAGGATCGAGACCGCTCTTGCATCCGAGGCACACGCAGGACAGTTCGTTGGAGTGTTCACCAAGGATTCATCGGCACTTCTTCCCAGACCGATCAGTATCTGCGGTGTGTCCGATGATAAGAGGAGCATAAGACTTGTCTACCGCGTTGCAGGCAAGGGAACGGACGAATTCTCAAGGCTTGAAGAGGGAGATGAAGCCTCGATCCTCGGAGTTCTCGGTAACGGATATGACATAGAAAAGCTGGCAGGGATCTCGGGAAGCGATTCTTCGAAGGTGCTTCTTTTAGGCGGCGGAATAGGCATACCCCCGATGCTGGAACTCGCAAAGGAACTTCATGCAGCAGGCGTGAAGGTGATATCAGTCATGGGATACAGGGATGACAGAACATTCCTGCTCGATGAGTTTACATCTGTTTCGGAGACTTATGTCGCAACCGAGGACGGAAGCCTCGGCACAAAGGGAAATGTCCTTGATGCCGTAAGGGAAAACAGAATCGAATTCGATGCGGTCTGTGCATGCGGCCCGCTTCCCATGCTCCGTGCGATCAAGGAGTTTGCAGGAGAAAAGCCTGCTTTCATTTCTCTCGAAGAGAGGATGGCATGCGGAGTCGGAGCATGCCTGGGGTGTGTCGTGAAGACGAAGGAAGTGGATCATCACTCCCATGTCAATAATGCAAGGATCTGTACGGACGGTCCCGTGTTCGAAGCATCGGAGGTGGAGATATGATGAAAACAGAAGTCACCATTGCCGGTGTCACTTTTAAGAATCCTGTCATGGAAGGTTCCGGAACATTCGGATCCGGAATGGAATATTCGGAGTTCGTGGATCTGAACAAACTCGGAGCGGTTGTCACGAAGGGCGTTGCAAATGTTCCCTGGCCCGGCAATCCCACTCCAAGAGTATGTGAAGTGTACGGCGGAATGCTCAATGCAATAGGACTTCAGAATCCCGGCATCGAAGTGTTCTGTGAAAGAGATCTTCCTTTCCTTTCAAAATATGACACGAGAGTCATAGTTAATGTCTGCGGAAGAAGCGTGGAGGATTATGTTGAGGTTGCTGAGAGACTCTCTGATGAAGACAGAGTCGATATGCTGGAGATCAATGTCTCCTGTCCCAATGTAAAGGAAGGCGCGATAGCTTTCGGCACCGACAGAAACTGCCTCGAGAATATTACCAAAGAGATCAAGGCCCACACGAAGAAGCCCGTCATAATGAAGCTCACTCCCAATGTCACGAACATCGCCGAGATGGCAATGGCTGCCGAGAGCGGCGGTGCGGATGCGATATCACTTATCAATACCATAACCGGAATGAAGATCGATATCGAAAGAAGAAGATTTGCGCTGGCCAATAAGACCGGCGGAATGAGCGGACCTGCGATCAAGCCAATAGCCGTCAGGATGGTCTATCAGGCATCGCATGCGGTGAAGATCCCGGTCATCGGAATGGGAGGCATCGCAACGGGCGAGGATGCCATAGAATTCATGATGGCAGGTGCCACTGCCGTCAGCGTCGGAATGATGAATTTCGTTAATCCCTATGCCACTGTAGAGTGCGTAAAGGGCATCGAAGATTATATGACACGCCACGGAATTGAAGATATCAATGAAATAATCGGCTGCGTATAGAAGTTTTATACTCCGTCCTCTGATGCAGGACGGAGTTTTTTACTTCTTGACTATACGTAATAATACGTATAGTATATGTGGCAAGGAGATGACCAATGCCACTGACGTCCAAGGAAATGATAAGAAAATTGAAGAAGCATGGATTTGTTATAGTTTCTCAAAACGGTTCACATGTAAAACTGGTTAATCCCGAAAACAATATAACTTTAATAGTGCCTTATCACAGCAAGGAATTAAAAAAAGGACTGGAACGGGCGATTTTTAAACAAGCCGGCATAGAGGAGGAGTGAAATGAAAAATTATTATTATCCTGCGATATTTCATCATGATGATAAGGGCGGATACTGGATATCATTTCCCGATTTTCCGGAGTGTCTTACTCAGGGAGAGGATATGGATGATGCATATAAGATGGCTGTAGATGCCATAGGCTTATGCATTGATGAGAGATTGAAGAAGAGGGAAGAACTTCCTGAAGCATCCAAGCCTTTTGATCTTATGGTTGAAGAGGATGGTTTTTCATGCCTTATAGAGTTTGATCTTATGAATTACAGACGCACTCACAATACCAGATCCGTGAAAAAAACTTTAAGTATCCCGGAATGGCTGAATGAAGCTGCCATAATGCAGAATATCAATTTCTCACAGGTGCTTCAGGAGGCGCTTATGCAAAAAGTCGGCATGCTTTAAACTATTGTATTTAAAAAGAGCGGATGATAGAATTTTCGTAAGCAACTTAATTACTATGGCGGGCAGGCCGATATAGTAATTGTAATCATGGATGATCATTGCTCCCGATATGTCCGGCCGGGTGACCGGCGGATGCATCAAGTGGGCGAAAGGAGAGAGTTTATGAATGTAAACGGAGTTACATCCTCTCAGGCAGCCGGTGCGTATGCAGCTTATACATCCCAGGTAAAGGCAAAGGAAGCTGAAGAAAGCACCACCGGCAGAAATGAAGAGGCGGCAGCAGTTTACGAGCCTTCTAATCAGGCTGCTGAGACAGGCAAGACCTACAAGCCCGATACCGCTCTTGTTGAGAAACTTAAGTCTGAAGCAGATGCCAGAACAGAGAGCCTCCGTAGTCTCGTGGAGAAGCTTCTGGGCCAGCAGGCCACTAAATTTGGAGAGGCTACCGATATTTGGTCATTCCTCAAGGATGGCGAATATGAGGTCGATCCGGAGACTAAGGCACAGGCACAGGCTGACATAGCAGAAGACGGGTATTGGGGAGTCGAGAAGACCAGTGACCGTATTTTACAGTTTGCAACAGCCCTCACAGGAGGAGATCCCGACAAGCTTGACATGATGATCGATGCCTTCAAGCAGGGTTATGCGCAGGCTGAAGAGACCTGGGGAGGCGAGCTTCCCGAGATCTCAAAGAAGACCTATGACGCCGCTCTCGAGAAATTTGACAAGTTGAAGAGCGGCGAAACGGATCCTTCACAGTATCTCGCACAGTAACACCATCCATGAATACACATACAGGTTGCTCCCCTTTCCGGGGAGCAACTTTTGGGATTAAGGGAAATAAAAGGGAGAACACATGATAACTGAACGCGCATATGCCAAGATCAATCTGTGCCTCGACGTTACAGGCAAAAGACCTGACGGATACCACGATGTAAGGATGATAATGCAGATGGTTGATATTTTTGACGCATTGTCATTAAGCAAGACCGATTCCGGCATCACCATAGATGTGGGTGGCAGCCCGCTTCCCGAGGACGGCGATAACCTGATCTGCAAAGCTGCCCGGAAGATCATGGACAGATGCGGCATAAAGGGCGGTGTATCCATATCCCTCGAAAAGCATATCCCGATAGCTGCGGGAATGGCCGGAGGCAGTTCCGATGCCGCTGCAACCCTCAGGGGAATGAACAGGCTGTATGAATGCGGTCTTACTAATGAAGAATTAAGAGAGATCGGAGTCACGATCGGAGCGGATGTTCCTTATTGCATAGAGGGAGGAACCGTGCTTGCCGAGGGCATCGGCGAGAAGCTGACATTTCTGGAGCCCCTGCCCGGATATATACTGGCGGTGGCCAAGCCCGAAGCCGGAGTTTCCACGGGAAATATCTATACAGCGCTTGACGAGATCTTCGATACGATCCTTCATCCTGATATTGACGGAATGTTAAATACGATGAGGACCTGCCGCGGAACGGGATTTTTGAAGTATCTCGGTAACGTGCTTGAGTATGTGACCGAACCGAGGTGCCCTGAGGTTGAGAAGATCAAGGATGTCTTTGGCGATATGGGATCATCCGGAACTCTAATGACGGGAAGCGGTCCGACCGTGTACGGATTTTTCGAAGACGAAGAGAAAGCAGCACGGGCGGTATCGGAGGTCAGACGACTGGGATATGCAGGCGAGGCGGAATCATTCGTCACAAGACTCATCACTCCCGTATATGACTGAAGGAATCTTGACAGCATCGAGCGGATTGTACTAAAATCAGTACAATCCGCTTTGCTTTGTATACAGTATACAAGCAATCACCTATTCACATGGTCGCTTATTCGCATCAGGAGGACATAAATATGCCCGTGGCCAAGGAAGAGGATTTCCTGCCATTAAGAGATTCCGTATATAACAAGCTTCGTCAGGCCATTCTCACCGGGGAACTGCCCGCAGGAGAGAGGCTTATGGAAGTGCATCTCGGCGACAAGCTGGGAGTAAGCCGCACTCCCATCAGGGAAGCTATCAGAATGCTTGAACTGGAGGGACTCGTCACGATGATCCCCAGAAAAGGCGCAATGGTGTCGCAGATCACGGAGAAGAACATGTCGGATGTTCTCGAGGTGAGACGCGCTCTTGATATTCTGTGCGTTCAGCTGGCCTGCGAGAGGATCACTCCCGAGGGGATCGATGAACTTGATAAGGCAAGAGAAGCGTTTGAAAAAGCCGTCGAGACCAATGACAGCAGGATCATAGCTCAGGCAGATGTGGAATTCCATAATGTGATAATCAGGGCGACCGGAAATGACAGGCTGATAAGCCTTGAAGATTCACTGTCCCTGCCCATGTACCGTTACAGATACGAATATATCAAGGATTCATCGGGACATGGCAATCTTGTGAAGGAACACAGAAAGATCGTGTCGGCAATAGAAAAGAGAAACGCCGATGCCGCAGCCGAAGCGGCAGGCGAGCATATCGATAACCAACGCAGGTCAATCATCCGCCAGATACGTATGGAGCGCGAAGAGGAGACCATGAACGCACTTTACGGAAAAAGAAGATAAGAAACAATGCAAAAACAAGGGGGCGGTTCCACCGTCCCCTTGCTTTTTTTCACAGTTAAATTATTTGATGGGCTTTGCTCCGGCTTTTTCCTGAAGCTTGTCGACCCATGCACGAAGTCCCTTCTTCTCTACCTTCTCGGTAGTGGTCTTGCCGTGAAGTCCCTTTACTTCAAGGATATAGATGCCGCTGACTGCAGCCTTGACTTCCTTCTTGACCGGCACATCCTCGAATATCTTCTCGTCACATATCAGAGACATGATCTGAGGTCCGATCTTGGCCTTTACTATGGGCATCTTGGAGCCCCTGAGTGCCTTCGGAGTCTGATCGATGACAGCCTGGGGAAGTCCCGCGTCCTTGATCTTCATCCTCTTTTTATCGATGATCAGCATTGATACATACTGCTTGTTGGCCTGCAGCATGGCATTGTTCTCATCCTGTCTCTTCTGCATCTTCTTGCCGGCAAAATAAAGAGCGACCAGAATGCCGATCATTACTACCAGAATTATTATTGCTACTATTGCACCTGTACTCATGTTGTCACCTCTTTCAAAAATGCATTGTAACAAACAAAGGCTCTGTTATCAATATTTTGTTTGTATACCTTGCGGATGAGTGGTACAATTGCGTTTGATACGCTGATTTATATTAATTTATGAAAGAGTTTGTTTTATGAGAAAGAATTACAAAACCAGATTTATGATACCTGTGCTGGCAGGAGTGATGCTGTTTGGAGCCTGCGGAAGCACCGGTGAGCAGGAGCCTGCGGGACAGGGCGCCGTAAGTCAGTATGCTTCGATCATGGACCCCGTTGCGACCGGCGATGTAGTCACCATCTTCGATTATGACATGACACAGTATGTCGCAGTCGGCGATTACCTGAATCTCGATGTGGTCTATAGTGAGACCGAGATCACCGATGACGTCGTTGACATGGCATATGTGAATTTCCTCAGCGATTATGCGGAGGCAGTCGATCCTTCCTACTATGAGACCGGAAGGGAAGTAAGACTCGGCGACGTCGTAAGCCTTGACTTCTGCGGAAAAAGAGACGGTGTTGCATTTGAAGGCGGAACCGCTACCGGATACATCCTTGAGATCGGTTCGGGCACCTTCATTCCCGGATTCGAGGACGGACTTGTAGGAGTCATGCCCGGTGAGGAAATCGACCTTGATCTTTCTTTCCCCGACACATACCAGAACGCCGAACTTGCAGGACAGGCCGTTGTGTTTACATGTACCGTTCAGGGCATCATCACCATCGATTCGATAATCGCAACCGCAAATGATAATCTCGAGCCCGGCCAGGCAGCAATAAATACCGAGGAGGACCTCAGGGAACTCTGCAGGGAAGAACTCAACAAACAGTCCAGGGAATATGCCGAGAGCGATCTTGAGAACCAGATCCTTACTAATCTTCCCAATGTCGTGACCGAGATCCAGGACATCCCTCAGGATCTTAAGGATGCATATGACAGCCTTACCCTTCAGTCCATCACCAACATGGCTATCTATTACTATCAGATGGATCCCGAGACTCTCTGCAGCTATTACGGAATGACTCTCGAGGATTACATCGCAATGTACAGCTATCCCCAGCTTCTCAGCGACTCGGCCCTGTATGTCATAGCGGTTGAGAACGGGATCCTTCCCGATGAAGCCGAATTCCAGCAGCTGATGCAGGATTACATTGCAGAAGCCGGCGTTCCCGAGGAGCAGCTTTTTGAACAGCTTACCGAGGAGCAGTACAGGGTATACTTCCTCGAGGAAAAGGTCATGGATTTCCTCATGGATCACTACAGACAGAATCAGTAAACATCCGGTTTCACAGAGCAAATCAACCTAACTGATGAAAAAGAGGTAAAGGATATGAAGCTTACAGAGATAAGAGATCTATATAAGGATACCGACTCATTCGTCGGAAAAGAGGTCACTGTCGGAGGATGGATCCGCACCAACAGAGATTCCAAGACCTTCGGCTTTATCGTGCTCAGCGACGGAACAGATTTCAGGACGCTTCAGGTAGTGTACGGAGACGGGATCTCCAGCTTCGATGAAGTGGCACATTTCGGTGTCGGAACCGCTGTTGTTGCAAGGGGCGAGATCGTCGCAACTCCGAATGCAAAGCAGCCTTTCGAGATGCAGGCAAAAGAAGTCGTTCTCGAGGGAGCTTCACCTTCCGATTATCCTCTTCAGCCCAAGCGCCACACTCTCGAGTATCTGCGTACCATGACTCACTTAAGACCCCGTACCAATACTTTCCAGGCAGTCTTCAGGGTAAGATCCGTGATTGCATTTGCAATCCACAGCTTCTTCCAGGAGAGAGGCTTCGTATATGTCCACAGCCCCATCATCACCGGAAGTGACTGCGAAGGTGCAGGCGAGATGTTCCAGGTGACCACTCTTGATCTTAACAATCTTCCCAGGACCGAGGACGGAAGCGTTGATTATTCCAAGGATTTCTTCGGAAAGGCAACCAACCTTACCGTTTCCGGACAGCTTGATGTCGAGACATACGCATTTGCGTTCAAGAAGGTCTACACATTCGGACCTACCTTCCGTGCCGAGAATTCCAACACCACCCGCCATGCAGCGGAGTTCTGGATGATCGAGCCCGAGATCGCTTTTGCAGAGCTGGCCGACAACATGGAGATCGCCGAGGACATGCTCAAGTACGTTATCAAGTACACTCTCGAGCATTGCCCCGAGGAAATGGCATTCTTCAACCAGTTCATCGACAAGGGACTTCTTGAGAGACTCGAGCACGTGATGAACTCTGATTTCGGAAGAGTCACCTATACAGAGGCGATAGAGCTTCTTGAAAAGCACAACGACAAGTTCGACTACAAGGTAAGCTGGGGATGCGATCTTCAGACAGAGCATGAAAGATACCTTACCGAGGAGATCTTCAAGCGTCCCGTGTTCGTGACCGATTATCCCAAGGAGATCAAGGCCTTCTACATGAAGCAGAATCCCGATGGCAAGACCGTTGCCGCAATGGACTGCCTCGTTCCCGGAATCGGCGAGATCATCGGAGGAAGCGAGAGAGAGGCTGACCTTGCCAAGCTCGAAGCCAGAATGGAAGAGCTCGGACTTAACAAGGAAGATTACGAATTCTACCTTGACCTTCGCCGCTACGGATCGGCCCGCCACTCCGGATTCGGACTCGGATTCGAAAGATGCGTCATGTATCTGACCGGAATGGGCAATATCCGCGACGTGCTCCCGTTCCCCAGAACAGTCGGAAACTGCGAGCTCTGATAACCGTAAGTCAAGGCCATGTGACTCCCGCATTCGTGCGCCGGGCACATGGCCTTTTATGAACCGCATATATTTTTGATAAAAAAGTATAAAGTTTTAAAGATTGTGCTCCGATAAAGTAGATGTAAGGCGTAAAGGTGCCTTGCAATACGTGAAAAAGGAGGCGTAAACCTAATGCGTATAGAGAGTTATTCTCAGATCCAGAGCCTGTACCAGACTGCCAGGGTCTCGAATACCCCCAAGGCAAAGGCAGGAAACGTAGGAACCGACAAGGTATCCATCAGCAGCATCGGAAAAGACATGAAGACTGCTAAGGATGCTCTCAAGGCAACTCCCGACGTCAGAGCCGAGCTTGTGGATTCGGTCAGATCCAGAGTTCAGGACGGCACCTACAATGTCAGCACCGAGAGTTTTGCTGACAAACTTCTTAAGAAATATCAGGAATTGGGGTAAAGCGTGGCTAGTCTCGTAGAAAATCTTATTACCGTACTTTCAAACGAATGTGACGAATATGATATCATTCTCGGACTGGCGCGCTCAAAAACCCCGGTGATAGTTGCCGGAGATCTCGAGCAGCTATCTAAGATCACGGAAGATGAACAGTCGCATGCCGACAGGCTGCAGAACCTCGACAATCAGAGGTCCAAGGTAACTGCCGACATAGCGAATGTGATTAACAGGGACGTTAATGACTTAAAGTTAAAGACGCTTATCGGCTTGCTGGACAAGTCGCCGGCAGAACAGAAGAAACTGTCCGAAGTATATGACAGGCTGTCGGTCGTGGTACATGAGCTGGCAAGGGTTAATGATCAGAACAGCGAGCTTTTGAAGAGCTCCCTTGAGATGGTGAATTTCGAGCTCACGCTCCTCAATTCCATGAAAGCCGCTCCCGAAACGGCTAACTACTCGAGGAACAGCTATACCGGAGGCACGCTGGGAGTAACCAGATCAGGCTTTGACGCTAAACAATAGGAGAGACGGATATGTCCCTGTGGAGTGATCTTTCCCTGGGTGTCACGGGACTTCAGGCCAGCACCAATGCGTTAAACACCGTTGCGCACAACATTACCAACGCTGATACTGAAGGATACACCAGACAGCAGGTAGAATTAGACGACAGAAGATACATAACGATCTCCAAGACGGGAAGCGCTATTTCTTATCAGCAGACCGGACTTGGAGTTTATTATTCCAATGCAAAACAGGTCAGGGATTATTTCCTTGACAAGACATACCGCACCGAGCTTGGAAGACAGGACTTCTATGAGGTTTCCAAGAACACGCTGAATGAGATCGAGGATCTTCTCGGCGAGCTTAACGGTGCTTCTTTCCAGGAATCTCTGTCCGACCTCTGGACCGCAGTCCAGGAGCTGACCAAGGATCCCTGCAATTCCGTTACCCAGGGTGCTCTCGTAAGCGAGGCAGCCGAGTTCCTTGAGCGCGCAAAGAGCGTTTACAGTGATCTTGCGGGCTATCAGGACAATATCAATTATCAGGTGCTTCAGGACGTCAAGACCATCAATGCCTACGGCAAGCAGATCCTGGAGCTTAATTCCACCATCCAGAAAATCGAACTTGGGCAAGAGAAGGCGAATGACTTCAGGGACCAGAGAAACCTCATCCTTGATAAGTTATCGTCTCTTTGTAATATATCTTATACCGAAGACCAGTACGGAGCGGTATCTGTTCAGATCGAAGGCGAGGATTTCGTCAAGGGATCGCTCTGCTACGAGATATGGATCGACATAGATTCACAGACCGGCTTCTATACACCCTACTGGCCCCAGAATTCCAATTACACCGTAGTTGAGGGCGGAGACCCCAAGAAGACCGACGACACGATCTTCACCAATGACGGCAAAAAGGGTGACCGTGTATATCATATCGAATCTGCCAAGGTGTTCGACCTTTCGAAGAAGATCTCATCGGAGGCAGGCACCGACGTCGGCAAGCTCAGAAGCCTTCTGTATGCAAGAGGCGACCACAGAGCCGATTATACCGATGTTTCAAATGAAGAACGATATAACAAGGTCAAGGATTCGGTGCTCATGAACGTGCAGGCAGAGTTCGACCAGCTCCTTCACAACATCATGACCGGCATCAACGGCGTGCTCGAGGATGCAGCAGGCGTAAGAACCCTCTCTGCACCTACGGCCGCAACGCAGACCACGAATCCCGATGCTCCCGATTATTACGATCCCGCAGACCTTGCCCTCTATAACGAGCTCAAGGCTCAGGACACCAAATGGTATAACGGAAAAGAGTACAAGATCTACAAGGACGAGGACGACGGATATAACTACCTTGAAAGTGCCGACGGATCTCCCCTGCAGCTGTTTGAAAAGAACACGACGGATGGCTGGAGCAAGGCAGACCTCGCAAGCGGCTCTTACTGGGTGTTCAACGAAGAGGAACAGCCTCAGTACGACGACCGCGGACGCGTGGTGGATTCACTCGGAAGGCTTGTAGATCCTTCAAGCCTTGCAGAGCTTAAGTACAGCCTCTATACCATTACCAATACCAGGATCAACCAGAATCTCCTTCAGACCCCTTCACTGCTCGGGTTCAGACTTCCGGACGGCTCCGAGGACATAAAGACCATGAATGCCCTCAAGAACGTCTTCACGGATGAAAAATACAGACTCAACCCCGACGTGATCAAGAGGGTCAACCTGAATGATTACTACAGCGACCTTGTTTCCCAGGTTTCCAATTCCGGATATATGTATAACAGCATATATGAGAACCAGGCCAAGACCGTTTCGGCGGCAGAGAGCGCCAAGGATCAGGTTGAAGCCGTTTCGTCGGATGAGGAACTTGGCAACATGATCAAGCACCAGAGTGCATACAATGCATCCTCAAGATTCATAAACGTTGTTGACGAAATGATGGAACATCTGATCACAAGCCTTGCATAAGATTTCGAGGGGGAGACCTTAAGTCTCCCCTTCTTTTTACCGATATAATAATTGTGTAAGTGCAGGAGGAATTCTCATGAGTTCACAATTTTTCGGACTGAATATCGCGTATTCGGGACTTCTCGCAGCAAATGCGAACCTCAATACCACCGCTAACAATATATCCAACGTCCAGACAGAAGGATACAGCAGACAGACGGTCGACACCCAGGCTGCTTTCCCCATCCGTACTTTCCAGGCGTACGGCTGTGCGGGTGCGGGCGTCGATACTCTTTCCGTGGAACGAATCAGAGACGGCTTCTATGACCAGAAGTACTGGAACAACAACTCCAAGCTCGGCGAGTACAACATGAAGCAGTACTACATGAGAGAGATGGAGGATTACTTCTACGACAGCGGCACGAACGGCGGATTCGCCTCGATATATGACAAGCTCATGATCACTGCTCTCGAGGAGATCATGAAGGATCCCGGAGCATCGACCGGAAAGAGCCAGTTCGTCGGATATGCCGGACAGCTTACCGATTACTTCAACCAGATCGTCGGAAACCTCCAGAATGTTCAGAAGGATGTCAATGCTGAGATCAAGATCAAGATAGACGACATCAACTCCATTTCAAGCGAGATCGCGACCCTCAACGAGCAGATCACCACGATCGAGATGGGCGGACAGAAGGCCAACGAGCTCAGGGACAGAAGAGACCTCCTTGTGGACAGGCTTTCCATGATAGTCGATGTCGAGACCGAAGAGCTTCCCGTTTATGACAAGAACGATCCCGACAGGGAGACCGGAGCATACAGATTCATAGTAAGGATCGCAGGCGGACAGAGCCTTGTTGATGCAAATGAGCATAACGACCTTGTCTGCAAGGCAAGAGAGGATTACGAGAAGGTCAACATGACCGACGTGAACGGCCTTTACGATGTCTACTGGGAAAACGGTGAGAGATTCAGCCTCGCCAATTCAAGACTCGGCGGAGAACTCAGAGGCCTGATCGAGATGAGAGACGGCAACAACGGCGAGTATTTCCAGGGCAAAGTCACCGAGACGGTCGTTGAAGGATATGAAGATCCAGAGACCCACAAAAAATACGATACCGTCACCGTTGAGGTCGACCGCGATTTCCTCACTGATCTTAACAAGAACAACATGTCCGATCAGGGCGGCATCATCAATCTCGGAAATACCGAGTATTACTACAAGTCCTGGTCATATAACGTAGAGATAGATTCAGCCGGCAAGGCTACATACACCTACAAGTTCATCCTCAGTGATGACCCGAAGCTCAATGCCAGACACGTCACCGGCGACAGAGTCGGAAAACTGGCGAAGATCGGCGACAATTTCGATTACCAGGGCGTTCCCTATTACATGTCCCAGCTCAATGAATGGGTCAGGACATTCGCCCAGAAGTTCAACGACATCTTAAAAGAGGGCGATGACAATACCGGAATCATAATGTTCACCGGCAATAAGCCCACTGACACTGAGCAGTACCTCTTCGGAGATCAGAATGCCGCAGGCTGGAGAACCGACACCCTTCTGAGGGCATACAACTCCAAGGATCCCGATGTCCAGGCATCAACATACGGACAGACCATAACCGTTGATGTGACGGATGACAGCTACTATAAGCTCACGGCAGAGAACTTCTCAATCCTCACGGCAATGGTCAACGATCCCTCACTCATGACCAACAAGTTCAGGAAGGGCGACGGAGTCGAGCAGAACGACCTAATCGAAGCTCTTCAGGACATGACCCGCGAGAAAGATGCTCTTTCATTCAGGGGAGGAACACCGTCAACATTCCTGGAAGGAGTCCTTTCCGACGTCGCACTCGGTGCCGCAGCTGCCAATACCGGCGTTGTGAGCTATGAGACGGTACAGCAGGCAATAGGAAACGTCAGGCTGTCCGTATCAGGAGTCGATGAGGATGAAGAGGCAGTCAATCTCGTCAAGTTCCAGAATGCCTACAATCTCGCATCCAAGATGATCTCTGTTTTCAACGAAATATACAGAAGACTCATACTTGAGACAGGCGTATAATGAAAAAGAATGAAGGGAAGGATCCCTCATTTGTACGGACAAGGATGTCTGACCAAGAGCGGAATGACCGCAGGAGGCAGATATGCGTATAACCAACAAGATAATGCAGAGGAATAACCTCTCCAATATCAATACCAACAAGATCCTTGAGGACAAGCTCACAAGCCAGCTTTCATCCGAAAAGAAGATCATACGTCCCTCCGACGACCCTGTCATAGCGATCAGGGCTCTTCGTCTGCGCACTAACGTGACCGAAGTCACCCAGTATTACTCCAAGAACATCCCCGATGCGGAGAGCTGGCTCAAGGTTACCGAAGATGCGCTTTCTTCACTTTCAGCCATAATCACATCCTGCCAGAATGACTGCACCAAGGGCGCTAACGGCGACCTTACCAGTTCTGACAGAAACACCATCATCGAGGAACTCAAGGCTTTCTCAAGCGAGATCTACAAGACCGGCGATGCCGACTATGCGGGAAGATATGTTTTCACCGGATACAGGACCGACACATCTCTTTCCTTCCAGAAGCAGACCGAGATGAGATACCAGCTCACCGAGCAGCTTAACCGTACCAATATCGACACCGTCACACATGTGGACATGGGAGACGTCGCATCCTGGACCGCTGCAAACTTTGACGATCCGGATCACAGCACCATCGTCGAGCAGAACATCTCCGAGTCCACCTGCTACCGCTTCAGGCTTTCCTATGACGATCTCGATGAAGTGAGCGATTACAGGAACGACATGCTTGAGTATGTCGACGGATCGGGGAACACTCAGTACGTCAACCAGCCCATGATCCAGTACTATGACGCATCGGGCAATATCCAGACCATTACCGGCATGACTCCCTATAAGTCAACGGATGTCATCTCCGGAGCAAATCCCGGAGATCCCTCAACGGATCCCTACACTCTGGCTGCAAATGATGACGATGCCGTGATCTATCTTGCAGATACCGGAGAGATCCTTCTCGGAGCCAATGTTTATAACGACCTCATGGCTACCAAGGATGATCCCACAACCGGAGACAAGGATGAGTCACAGATCCTCATCACCTATCAGAAGACCGAATTTACCGCAGACAATCTCCGGCCCCAGCACTTTTTCAGCAGTGCTTCGATAGAGGTGACAAGGGATACGGCAGGCAATTTAATACAAGACACAAGCACTCTTTTAAGGTATAATGAAGATTACCTCGATACCACGCTTGAGAGACAGTCGATCGAGTATGATGTGGGATTCAATACCACCATCAGAGTCAACTCAACCGCCGACGAATGCTTCAAGCTCGGCATCGGAAGAGAAATCGATGACCTTGTAAATGCGATGCAGGCGGTCGTTAACCTCGAGACCACCATAAGCGACATCGAGAAGAAGATCTCGGCGACCACGAACCAGACCGATCTTGAACTGCTCCAGAAGCAGCTCGATGCAGCCAACAAGGCATATACCTACCAGAAAGACATCGCACAGCACAGATTCGAGAAGGGCATCACCTCAATGCAGGGCTTCCTCAATGACACCAGCCTTGCGATCACCAATAACGGTACCAGATCGTCCAAGCTCGCACTCATCGAGGCAAGGCTTCAGAACCAGAAGACCACCTTTGAGACCCTTCAGAGCGAGAACGAGGACATCGATATCACCGAGGTGGCGATCAACCTTGAGAGCGCCAGCACCACATACGAAGCAGCGCTCATGGCCACAAGCAAGATAATGCAGAATACTCTGCTTAATTATCTGTAAGGAAAGGAGACCATATGCTTATCAAGACCAGGATTTTCGGAGAAGTAGAGATCGATGACGAGAAGATAATCACTTTTGAGGATGGTATCATAGGATTTCCGGAGCTCAAGCGTTTTGCCCTCATGCATGACGAGGAAAAGGGATCGGACGCAGGCATCAGATATTTTCAGTCCATAGAAGAGCCGGGCTTTGCAATGCCCGTAATGAGCCCCTTCATGGTCTGCGAGACATATAATCCTCAGGTGAACGATGAACTTCTTTCATCTCTCGGAGATTTCAAGGATGAGGATCTTCTGGTCCTCGTCACCGTGACCGTACCCACAGATCTGACCAAGATGACCGTTAACCTTCAGGGACCTCTTGTCATCAATCCCGATGCCAGAAAGGGTGCCCAGATAATCGTCGAAGGCAATGATTATCCCGTCAGATTCCCCATCTATGATATTCTTAAATCGAGAAAGGAGGGCCAGTCATAATGCTTGCACTTTCCCGTAAAAAAGGCGAGGCTTTGGTCATCAGCAACAATATCGAGGTAACCATCCTCGAGATCAAGGGTGACCAGGTCAAAGTCGGCATAACGGCTCCCAGAGAGGTGCCGGTATACCGCAAGGAGATCTATCTCCAGATTCAGGATTCCAACAAGGCTGCAGCGGATGTTTCCGGCATGCAGGCGCTCAAGGATCTCTTAGGATAACTGACTGTTTAAGGGGCGGCCTTCGGACCGCCCTTTTTCTTGACAATAGCGCAATTTACCGATAAAATAGCTACTTGCACGTAGTGCTTAATAGTGAATGCATTAATTGCATCAGCTATTTTTTCAGGACAGAAAGGGGGACCTACCTAACAATGGAAGATACAAATAAGATTACAAAAGAAGGCCTCATACAGTACGAGAACGAGCTTCACGAACTTAAGGTGAACCGCCGTCAGGAGATCGCTCAGAAGATCAAGGAAGCACGTGAGCAGGGAGACCTTTCCGAGAATGCGGAGTATGATGCAGCCAAGGACGAGCAGGGCAAGATCGAGGATCGTATCGCAGAGCTCGAAGAGCTTCTCCAGAACGCAGAGATCATTCCCGGTGTACTGGTCAAGGTCAAGAATGACCAGGGCAAGGTTGTTGAGTACAAGATCGTAGGTTCATCACAGGCAGATTCCCTCAATAACATGCTGTCGGATGAGAGCCCCGTAGGCCGCGCACTCAAGGACGGCACTAAGGGTGAAACCGTGAAGATCGAGACACCTGCAGGCGTTCTTAAGTACAAGATTTTGGAGATTTGGAAGGATTAAGGTATCAAAGTGGCAGACGTTAATCAGCAGAAAGAAAATAATGTTCCTCAGGAAGACATAGGACAGCTCATCAAGGTCAGAAGGCAGAAGCTTGCGGACCTCCAGGCTGCGGGCAGGGATCCTTTCGTGATCACGAAGTTCGATCAGACCCATCATACAGATGAGGCCATCCGTCTCTATGAAGAGCATGAAAAAGAGCTCCTTAAGGATTATGAAGAGGCTGTTCTCGAAGAGCCTGCAGAAGGCGCGGACAATGAGACTATCTCCGCATACCGCCAGGCTAAGAAGGAAGCTTACAATAAGCGCCGTGCACTTCTCGATGCATCTCCCATAACGGTATCCGTTGCCGGAAGAATGCTGTTCAAGAGAGTTATGGGCAAGGCTTCTTTTGCCAATATCCAGGACCTTAAGGGCAGAGTGCAGATCTATGTATCACAGGATGCACTCGGTGAAGAATCCTATGCTGATTTCAAGAAATCCGACATCGGCGACATATTCGGAGTCGATGGCTATGTCTTCAGGACAATGACCGGAGAAGTGTCCATCCATGCGACCAAGATGATCCTCCTGTCCAAGAGCCTTCAGATACTTCCCGAGAAGTTCCACGGACTTACCGATACCGATACAAGATACAGACAGAGATATGTCGACCTCATCATGAATCCCGAGGTCAGGGATACATTCGTCAAGAGATCAAGGATCCTCAAGGAAATCAGGAATTTCCTCGACGGCAGGAACTTCATGGAAGTCGAGACTCCGACCCTTGTGTCAAATGCCGGCGGTGCCGCAGCAAGACCTTTCGAGACCCATTACAATGCTCTTGATGAGGATGTAAAACTCAGGATATCCCTTGAGCTCTACCTCAAGAGACTTATCGTAGGCGGACTTGAGAGAGTATATGAGATCGGAAGAGTGTATCGTAACGAGGGTGTCGACACCAGACACAACCCCGAGTTCACTCTCATGGAGCTCTATCAGGCATATACCGATTATTACGGAATGATGGAACTCACCGAGTCCATGTTTAGGTTTGTTGCGGAGAAGGTTCTCGGAACAACGAAGATCAATTATCAGGGAACCGAGATTGACCTCGGACAGCCTTTTGCCCGCATGACCATGAACGAGGCCATCAAGAAGTACACCGGAATCGATTTCGAGACCGTTGACGGCGACGAAGCAGCCAAGGCTCTTGCAAAGGAGCATCATGTTGAGTTCGAGGACCGTCACAAGAAGGGTGACATCATCAATCTCTTCTTCGAGGAGTTCTGTGAGAAGGAGCTCGTACAGCCTACATTCATCATGGATCATCCCATCGAGATCTCGCCTCTTACGAAAAAGAAGCCCACTGATCCCACCAAGGTTGAGAGATTCGAGCTCTTCATCAATACCTGGGAGATGTGCAATGCATATTCCGAGCTCAACGATCCCATCGATCAGAGAGAAAGATTCGCAGCCCAGGATGCCAATGCGGCAGCAGGCGACGAGGAAGCAGAGCATACCGATGAGGATTTCCTCAACGCTCTGGAGATCGGAATGCCTCCTACGGGCGGCATCGGATACGGTATCGACAGACTTGTAATGCTGCTTACCGATTCACCTTCAATCAGGGATGTGTTGCTGTTCCCGACGTTAAAGAGTTTGTCTTGATGGAGAAGGACGTAGCTTGACGTGGTAATCCGTAGTCAGACGGAGAAAGACGAATCAGGACGTGTTGACCCTGATCGATACGATTTCTGACAAACGTGTCGGAACCTGT
>JAIKZQ010000004.1 GCA_024682075.1 Lachnospiraceae bacterium | reverse complement strand
CGGTATCTGCTGCGGAAGATTTTGTGGATGTTATGAAGATGCACACAAATGCCGTTTTCGTAGGAAGTAACACGGCGGGAACGTCCGGTCAGCCGTACTTGGTTAGGCTGGAAAGCGGCGGCAATTACCGCATCTGCACATGTCGCTGCATCGCTCAAAATGGGGAAGACATTTACAATAAAGGCTTTTCACCTGATGTCAGGGTTGAGATTACGCTTTCGGATTTTATGGATGGACGTGACAAGGCTATGGAGACAGCCGTCAGCATTCTGAAAGAGCAGTTTGAAAATGTGACTGCGAAATTTGAGTTATAGTTTTCTTTAAAATCGACATATTTACCGTTCTTTCCGGAGAACTCATAAAAAAGACCTAAAAAAACAGAATCGGCATGAAGCCGTTTCTGTTTTTTTTATGTACATGCGGTTCATATTCGAACGAGTTCGTTCTTAGTTTTGTTAAATAATGTTTTCCGAACTGTTACCTGTTGCATACAAAACAACAGAGACGGTAAATGTACCGTTTTCATGATTAAATGTGCAGGCACCATCGTATTTTTTTACGGTTCTCTTTACAGAACTGATTCCGATACCGTCGCCGGCATGTTTTGTTGAATGGAATACTCCCGTATCAGATACGGAAGGTTCCGTGGCGTAATTGTTTTTGACAATAAGAGTGAGGGACGGTGTTCCACTTGCTGTTGTTTTATATGTAGCGTTTAAATTGATGAATCTGTTACATTCCACTTCTTTGCATGCATCTGTTGCATTCTCAAGTATATTTCCAAACATCACGGATAAATCTTCTTTAGAAACAAAAATGTCATTCGGTATATTGGCTTTTATGGAAAAGGAAATGTCATTGTTATAAGCGGTTTCCGAATAGAGAGCCAAAATTACATTTACCGTCTCATTTTCACAGCATACAAGGGGCTGGTTAAGGAGATTTTTTTCGGTATATGAATTGATCAGTTCATCAAGTGCATCAAAATCTTTGTTGTCTCTTATTTGTTTGAGCAGCGCTGTATGATGACGGAGATCATGTCTTGTACGTCTCATGTTTTCAAGACGCTCGTTAAGACTGTTGTACTGCATTCTCTGGATTGAGAGAACGTGATTTTCCGCCTGAAGAGTCGCATTTTTTTCATAAAGCTGTACTGTTTTAATGATGATCCTGTAAATCAGAACCGAACCTGCATCAATAAGCAGCAGGTACAGTGCATTGACGGGATTCATTCGGTTTTCCGTGATGGAATGTCCTCCCGAATATGAAACAAACATCCAGATAAGATAAAAGACTGCCGGAATCAGCCAAAGATAATGCCACATGTATCCGCTTACGTCCGCGTTTTCAGAGTTCTCGTCTGTGTCGGAAGTGGGAGAAGACATATCCTTGAAAATAAAGAAATAAACCACAGGCACAATAATAATAAGCATAATTAAAGTAAATATCTGATTGGTATAATGATATTTGAGCAGAGCAAGCTCGGGGAAAAAGAAACCCTCAAGGCACTTGGCACATACAACAACCAGTGTACCCAGATTGGTCAGTACAAGGACGGAAAAAATCAGCTTTCCGATATGATCTTTTACCACGGAGAAAAAGAAAACGACATGTATTACAGATAAAATAATATCAAAGACAGCCTGTTTTCCTGAAAAAAGTGATATGGGTACAAGAATCATCTGTAATATTACGGCAACTGTCAAGACTGAAATGGTAACCTTTTTGCCAAAGCGCCAGTGATCTTTAAAAGAATACAGCGCGAGCACCATGTACGGAAAAGAATTTAAGAAAGCATGAAGTACCGCTTCCCATACTGTAAAATTACGGACGGTTTCTGTCATGATCGTTTATCCCCTCGTTGAACGAAAATATAGATATTTTCTCTCAATGTCAGATATTTTATCATATAAATGTGTGCCGGTTAAGTTTATCACCAAAATCATTTCGTGCATTATTTTGGATGATTCGTGCACTTATTGAATATAAAAATATAAACCGTGTTAAAAAAATCATGAAAGGAGGCTTTTTATGCTTATTGCAATTTGTGATGACACAAAAGCCGATGCCGAAAAAATAAAATTTTCACTTATGGATATAACCGATGATCTGGAGATGCGTTATTTCAGTACCGGAACCGAACTTATAGACAGTATTAAAAAAGGTAATGTTTATTCAATAGTATTTCAGGATATTTATCTTGAAAAAGAAAACGGCGTTGACATTGCGAGGGAGGTAAAGGAATTATCTCCTGAAACACAGATCATATTCTGTACTACCAGCACTGATCATGCTATTGAAGCATTCAAGGTACAGGCAGTCGATTATCTCGTAAAACCATGTGAGGAAGCAGATATAGTAAAAGCGTTTGCAAGGGTGAGCCTTCGTCTGTCTTCCCAATATTCTGTTCCGATAGTGATAAACGCCAATAAAGACATTCACGTTTTCCATTCCGAGAAAGTGGTCAGGGTAGAAAGTGACAAGCATTACACCGTTATATATACCCAGAATGGCAATACAGAACGCGTTCATATCAATTTTTCGGATGTGGCAAAACAGTTTGGGAACGGATTTGTCGAATTGAGAAGGGGGCTTCTGGTTAATATCAGATATATTGAAAAAATAAGCGGGGCAAATGTATTAATGACAGACGGCAGCACATATACACTGCCCAAAGCAAAGAAAGATTTCGTTACCGCAAAATATATTGAATTTATCACCGAATAGTGACTTAAAGGGATAAAAAGAGGGAGGATTATTTCGATGACAAAGGTACTGACATTTTTAAGGAAAAAACCGCTGATAACATTGATCATTGCACAGTTAGTCGGTGTGGGCGGAATAAAACTGATGGACCCTGATGATATTTTTGCCGCAGGGGTATTCAGGTATATTCTTGCATTCGCCATGTGCATGTTCCTGTATCTGATCTCCGAAGAAAAAACATTTAAAAGCTGCGAAAAAACAACGGGATATATTCTGAAGTATTTACTCGGAATTATCATTTTTGCCGGTATTCTGGCAGTGCTTGCAGCTGTTGTTGCGGTGTATCAGAAGGCGCCTCTGGTTGAAGGCTGGTATATAAAGATCATATCTTTGGCATTTGCATGTCTGGGTGTCGGACTTTTTGAAGAACTTGCATTCAGAGCGATCATATGTGATGGATTTATATATGCATTCCGTGATAAGAAATGGGTTTTTGCAGTTTCTGCAGTTTTGGGAAGCTTGTTCTTCGGTTATGTTCATGTTATGGGGGCGGATATTTCAGACTCATTGCTTCTTACTTCTGCTGTTACCAAAACAATCAGTGCAGGCCTTTGGGGAGTGTGTCTTGTCATACTTTACTGGAAGACCCGTAATGTATGGGGATGTGCCATAGCCCACGCCATATATGACTTCCTTCCTCTTCTTTGCAACACAATATTTGTGATGGAGAATGACAATATCGGAACCGGATATGTTCAGACGGGTTTTGCAGGGAAGACGGCAATCGTCTTTTATTCTCTGGAGTCTGTAGTATTGGTTGTTATCCTGATCGTGCTTTGGAAAAAGGTAGTTAAAACAATTAACTTCGATGAGATGAGGAGTAACTGGTAGTATGCGAAGAACTGAAAAAATCGGCTGTTTACTGCTTGCGGGATGCCTTATTCTGACGGGATGCGGAAGTAATGCTTCCCCGGCCGAAATGGCAGGTACCGGGGTTGCGGCAGTAACCGAAAGTGAAAACGGTATAGATTCACTTACTCCCGCCAATGATTTTTACGGATATATAAATGCCGCCGAAATCATGGATATGGATTTGAAAGATAATCAGCAAATAATCAGCACCTTTGGACTTATTTCTGAGGAAACAAGTGAGCAGGTTGAGGGAATCATCAGAGACATTGTGGACAGTGGTGAAGAATACGAGCTTGGAAGCAATGAACAGATGATACGTGAACTGTATAACCTCACATATCAGGCTGTGGAGGATAAGTCTGTTTTCGAAGAATCCGATACGGAATTTGTTGAAAGCATTATAAACAGGATAGAATCCGTAGAAAACAAAGAAGATCTTGTAAATATGTGGCATGATCTTGCCAAAGATTACGGACTTCAGACTTTTATATCAGGAAGTGCCACAAGCAATATTTTTGATACGAGTGAGAATGTTATATTCTTTTCTCTTAGTCCCCTTGCGGATTTTTCTGAGATAAAAGAATCCGACATTAAAGCTGTATCATACAGAGACGGTTTTGATACATATTTAAATCTTGCCGGCGTTTCGATAGATGATGCCAAGGAAAGAGCAAATAATATCATCTATTTATATTACGACCTGGCAGGCAGTGCAGACCCTGCCATATTGAGCGGTGATAAAGAATATTTTGAGATGTTTAATATCTATACAAGAGAAGAGTGCGAGGAACATCTTTTGAATCTTACTTACGAAGAACTTCTCTATTCTATCGGATATGACGGAGAACTCCCTGACAAAGTCGCCATACCTGATCCCGGACTTTTATGGGAAATAGATTCTCTTGTAACCGATGATCATATCCGTGAGTGGAAGGACATTGCACTTATATCATTTCTTGATAATCAATCTTCCCTGCTTCCCGGCGAATATACTCAGACAGGTATAGACGGATTTACACCTGATGAAATGGCAGTTACTGTGGTCACCAAATATATGGATGCCATGATCAGTGATATTTATGCCGATATATATTTTTCTGATGAGGATAAAGAGATAATCACAAGGATGTGTAACGATATGGTTGATGAGTACAGAGTGCTCATTAACAATGCCGACTGGCTTAGCGATGATGGCAAGGATTATCTTACGGAAAAACTTGATAACATGACATTCTTTATCGGATGCGGTGAAAAACGGGAAGTTAATCCTGAGGAAGGAAGACTTTTTAAGGATACGCTATTGCAGACACTCTACAGTTTTACAGCATACACTCAGCAGAAAATCTTTGACACTCTTTTTGAGGAAAACACATATAACGGTTTTGACTATATGAGTCCCATTACCGTTAACGCATGTTATGTCAGCGACGCTAATTCCATTGTGATTACGGCGGCGATAATAAACGAGAGACTGTTTGACCCGGATGCAGATTATGCGTGGAATCTCGGTGCTATCGGTTCGATTTTAGGTCATGAGATTTCCCATGCATTTGACAGCGACGGAGTACTGTTTGATGCATATGGCAATTATTCTCCCGATGCCATGCCTGAATCTGATATTGAGGCATTTATAGAAAAACAGGAGATTGCAATTGAGTATTACAGTTCATTTACCGTCCTTGGATCCCATGTAGACGGCAAACTCACTCTCGGAGAAAACTTTGCCGACATCAGCGGACTTCAGTGCGTGCTTGCAATTGCCGGAGATCTCGATTCTCAGAAGATTGTATTTGAAAGCTATGCTCATGTATGGAGTTCCCTTACATCCGATACCTATGCCAAAGGACTTTTGGAGACGGATCCACATTCACCTGACTGCGTCAGAGTCAATGCGGTTGTAGCCTGCTTTGATGAATATTATGAGATATACGATGTCAAAGAGGGTGACCCTATGTACGTTGAGCCTGACAGGCGCGTGAGGAGGTGGTAAGTCATGTTATTTACATATTTGATGAAAAATATATTTGCCAAGCCCGGAAGACTTATCGTCATCCTTCTTTGCATGATCGTAGCGTGTTTTGCGGGGTTCCTTGCTCTTGATCTTGGCAACGGTATAGGTGATGTTTTCAAAGATTTCGGTAAGGCATATGTTGGAGAAGGCGATTATCTTGTTGCTTATTTCGGACCGGGTGGTGTTACCGGTGAACTTTTTGAAGGAACGGTTCCTTTGGAATTCGTAGGCAGAGGTACTGTTAAAAAGAGAGAGATTACAAGAAGTGAGGAACTGTATAATTACGCAATTACCGAGACGATAAATCTCTATACATTCAGTGATCCCGAGAAGGCAAGAAGTCTTGAATGTCTTCAGATGGAAAACGAACCCGGCGAAGGTGAAGTTGCCATAAGCCAAAAATACAGTGAAAAATACGGATATGAAATCGGTGATGAGCTTACGGTTTATGATTATGAAGATAATCCTGTATCTCTCACTGTTGTAAATATTTACGATAACGAATCATTTCTTGGTGATATGTCGGGATATATAAATGCCGATGAATGCAGCAGGATTCTCGGTAAAGATACATATACAATCGGCGTCCTTGGCGTTGATGACAATGACAGGGATGAGTTTGAAAGGTTCATGGCGGAAAATCATCCGAATGTCGTAGTTACTCCCGCATATATGCCTGAAGCATATCGGGAATTGTTCAGGAATATAACATACATTTTGTATCTTGTATTTGTTCTTGTATTTGTCCTTGTGATATTCGTAACGATCAGTTTTGTTGAGAAGATCGTTGTTGAGCGTATGTCCGTGATCGGTACACTTCGAAGCATTGGTATGTCCATGCGAAAGACAACGTTTATTCTTATTGCGGAAAATATTATCTATGGAATTGCAGGTAGTATAATCGCATTTCTGATCTATCTCGTTTCAAGAAGATTTATACTGACCTGGCTTGGCAATATGTCAGGAGTCAAGTCTGATATCGGTCATGCTAATTTTGTTAAGTGCGGTCTTGTTATGCTGGGTGCACTCCTGATTCAGATCATCGTTCCTCTCAAGGAGATTCTTAAAGCTGTTAAAACGTCCATAAGAGATATTATTTTCGACAGCAGGGATGGTGAATACAGGGTTTCTTTTGCTAAGACAATTTTGGGATTTATGTTTATTATTGGAGGATTTTGCCTTGCATTTACCATAAAAAATCTCCCGGTATCCATTGTGTCCATACTCCTTATGATATTGGGCGGTGGTTTATCGATACAGTTCATAGTAAAGAAGATAACCCTCGCACTTTCTAAATATTTTGGAAAACTCAAAATGCCTGTTGCCGAGCTTGCTTCATTTGAAACAGGAAGTAAGAAACCCAATTCGAGCAATGCCGTTCTGGCAGTTGCCGCAATTACTGCATCGGCTGCGATCTTTGTTATAGGCAGTTCCATTGTCGAGACAGTAAAGCGACCTGCGTATGATGCTGATATAGTCGTTCAGGAGGGGATGTTACGAACTGCAAAGTATGAATACCTTAATGAATTGGACGGAGTAAATGAAGTTGAGTATATTTACGAAGTTTTTGATGCAGTATCCATAAACGGCAAGAGTAATGATTTTAGTGTCATGGCTTTGCCAAAGACAGACAGGTATCTTGAGTTCGGCCATCTTCCAAGTGAGATAGGTGAGAATGAAGTGATCATCGATATCCAGAAAGCCGCCATACTTGACATTAAGCCCGGGGATACACTGGAAGTGGTTTTTCACAATAACGGTATCTTTCCCAGAACAAGGACTCTTACTGTTGTCGCAGTTACGCAGTATAACAGATTTCTCGGGGCGGGAACGATTATCTTAAACGAGAAACTGTACAACGAGCTTTATACCGATGAAGTATCCTGTATTATTATTTCTGCGGATGATCCTGATAAAGTAAAAGTCGATATCGAGAATTCTTTGATAGGCGGCGAAATTGTTAAGACAAGAGCGGAATATATTGCAGATTTAAATAAAGACGGTGGCACAGTCACGCTCATCTTAGCCGGCGTAATGGCGGCGGCAATCGGTCTTACATTAATTGGCATATCCGGAAATCAGATTATAGGATTTGCGAGCCGAAAGAAGGAGTACGCGATGCTCCACTCGTGTGCATGCCCCAAGCGGGATATCATCAGGATGATCCTTACGGAGAACGGGCTTCTCTTTGGTATATCCGTAATTGTGTCAGCGTGCCTATGTGTACCTGTCACACTTCTTGTTGAGCGTATATTTGTATTGTCCGATACGGGAATTATTATAGTGCCGAGATATGAGATCATGTTTATCAGTCTGTTAAGTCTCTGGGGTGTTACCATGATCACAGCGATGTCACCTGTAAAAAGTATAAAGAAAATGAACACTGCCATGGAAATGAAGTACGAGTAAGGGGGATATGTAATGGAAACGGTATTAAAGGTTGATAATGTCAGCAAAACATTCGGGAGCGGCGAAGCTCTTAATAGAGTTTTGGATCATGTATCCCTGGAGATAAATAAAGGTGAGTTCGGCTCGCTTATGGGTGCGTCGGGAAGTGGTAAGTCAACTCTTCTTTACCTTTGTGGGGGACTTGATACAAGTTATGAGGGTGATATATATATTTGCGGTCAGAAAATGACCGGCATGAAAGAAGCGGAGATGTCGGCTCTTAGACTTTCAAAAATCGGATTTATTTTCCAGTTTTACAACCTTATTCAGAATCTGACAGTTGAGGAGAATATTCTTCTTCCCATAAAAATGGCGCATAAGGATGTTCCGAACTATAAGGAGAAACTTGAGGGGATCCTGGAGATAACCGGACTCACCGAAAAGAGAAAACAGATTCCTTCACAGTTATCCGGTGGACAGCAGCAGAGAGTGTCAATTGCCAGAGCGGTGCTCTCTGAGCCTGAGATACTCCTTGCAGACGAGCCTACGGGCAACCTTGACAGTAAGTCCACCATTGAAATAATGGAGCTTTTTAAGCGGATCAATGAGGAGAAGGGAATTACTATTCTTCAGGTAACCCATTCCATGGATACAGCTGAATACGGCAGCCGGATCATAAGGCTGGACAGCGGAAAACTTGTAGGATGAGATAATATGACAAATGTATTAGGTGTACTGAACAAAATATTCGATATAGTTTTCGTGATATTCTACATAATTATGTTTTATGTTTCATTGAGAATGTGTTTTTTGAGGGACGGTCAAAGCAAGATCAAGTTTTTCTTTATTGCTCTGGTGACCAATCCTATTACGATATTTCTGTTATCGATTGTCATAGCTGTTATTGTTGGAATTATTCGTGGGCTTTTTATTGAAGGAGAGACTTGGAACGCATTAACAGTATCCATGATCGGCGGCCTTATATTTATCGCACTGACAATTCTGTTTTCATGGCTGGTCGGACGGTGGGTGCAAGCTCACAATATATCACTGGTGATTTTTTTATACCTTATGTTTGCCGTGGTCTATGCGTTGTCGGGCGAGAGCGTTATGGAAAATGATGCTGAACATGTGATACCTCCCGATGTTCAAAGCATTCTTCTGAATATAGTGTATATTGGGACAGTATTTATATTATACAGACTTGTGGTCCGGAATCTTTCGGAACTTACTGACAGAAAGCGGCAGATCAACTCGAAAATCTTTTTGATCCCGCCGGCGTTTTTTCTCCCTGTGTACTATGTCTTTAATTATCTGACATATGAATATGGTGATGTTCTTTCAAATATTGTGGTGAATGTTTATTCGATGATAGTGCTTGCACTGTTTGTGTGGGCGTTTTCTGTTGTCATCATGAATATCAATGCATCGAATGCTGCAAGCGAAGCACAGTATGAAGCCGAACACGACAAACTTACCGGTCTGTACAATAAGGGCAAATACATGATGCTTAAGGAGAATCGTTTCAATAACCCGGGATCCATTGCACTGTTCAATTTCGATGTAAATAATCTGAAGTACATCAACGATAATTTCGGACATGAGTATGGTGATGAACTGATCATCAAGGCTGCAAAGAGTATACATGCGGTGACAACTGATAACGTGTTCGGTTTCAGAATGGGTGGCGACGAATATGCAATGGTAGCTGTGAATGTAACAGAGAAAGAAGCTGAAAGAATATATGATGCCTGGAAGCAGTCACTCGAAGAATTAAACACACAGGGCGAAGTCTTTTGCGTGATGGCCTGCGGGCTTAAGTACAGTGAGGGTGATTTTGATCCGGACGAATTGTTTCATCAGGCGGATGATCTGATGTATCTTGACAAAAAAGCCCGCAAAGATAAAGGGGAGACTTCACATCTGCGAAGCACCGTAAAGACGGGGTAATACTATGTGAAAATCCTATTCTCGACTCACTGCCAAAGGCGAAGAGGCGAGCATTTTTCTTTATGATCATTTCCTGCAAAAGGTACTATATCTTACAATTCTCCGGTATGCTATTTTTTTCATAGAACAGCAAATGTAATGCCCGGAAGGAGGCTGCTATGAAGAAAAATATCAGGCTGGTTTTGCTTGGGGAATTGATCCTGTTTCTTTTCACTTTTCTGTTTACTGTTTTTTCTATAAACGGTGATTTCAATTCCATATTCTACTTTATCGATATACCGTCACTTATTCTTATTCTGCTGATCTTTATTCCCGGACTTCTGATCATGGGTGAGTGGAAAAATTTCATCAGGTCATTTTCTGTCGGCATAAAACAATACAGTCTTCTTGAACTTAAAAATATTCTCGGCGCTGTTGTGGCGGCCCAGAGAATGGTTATATTCGGTGCTTTGTTTTCCATGATCACAGCTGCGATCGTCATACTGGGAAGATTCAATGATCCGACTCATATAGGTCCTTATCTTGCGGTTTGTTTTCTTTCCGGTTTCTACGGAATTGTGTTTGAATTCTTTCTTTTCCCTCTGAGGCTGAATGCAGAAAGTAAAATGAATGAAGAAATGGACCTGGGAGATGAATGATGCTGTCATCACAAAGGAACAGTACCTTAAAGTTGCCTCGAATTTCGGATTCACCAGGCGTGAATTGGAGCTGGGTTTTTTGAAGGTGTCCGGTTTTTCTAACCGCAGAATAGCATTTATGCTGGGAATATCGGAACAGACAGTGAAAAATCATTTTACGCATATATATGAGAAGGCATGGGTGCCGGGAAAAAAGGAGTTTAGGGAGCTGTTTATTAAAGCATAGAGTATTACAAATGCTCTCGAAAAAGGATAGGCTGATGCCTATCCTTTTCTTTTTGTGCTAAAATCTTTTCTGTATATTTGGAATGTATGATAGGCATTTAAACATCAGTATATCAATGAATGAAGATGAATAAGGAGACGTAAAATTTGAATTTTGAATATATCGAACTGACAAATGATGAATTGCTGAATTCTTATATAGATGAGATTCTTGCCATACAGGATGCATGTAACGGAAGCTTGCCGGAGGATTCCTGGTATATTCCGAGTGATAAAGAAGAGTTCTATGATTATATAAACAGACAGAACGGTATTGTGCTTGTTGCCACTTGCGGACGAAGAGTTGCGGGGGTGATGTCAGCAGGCCGGGATGATGATCATTATGAGCAGGCTGAGCGGGGTGGAGCAGTTCTTCCAAGCAGGAAGTATTTATATCTCAGCCTTGTATGCGTTGACGATCAGTTCAGAGGTAATGGCTTGCAGCATGAACTGATGACCAGGACTATGGAGATTGCACGCACGAAAGGATATATCGGTTGCTGGTGCAGGGTTCATCCGGAAAACAATTACTCTGTAAGGAATATTGAAAAGGCCGGCATGGATCATACCAGTGATTATATTACTGAGCAGGGATGGCCCCGAAGAATATACACATGTAAACTATGAGTGTGGTGGCCGGGTTGAAGAAATGAAAAACGGAAAACTGTATGACATACATTGCCCGACCTGCGGTGCGCCTGCATATTTTGACATAAAAAAACAAATATATAATTGCAGTTACTGCGGTGGCACAGTAGGGATCGATCAGGCCAAAAGCGATCATAAGGGCTTTCGTGAGATACAAAAACGCAAACTTAATAAGGATGTAAGAAACTTTGAGCTTCAGAAGGCCGAATGTACCGGCTGCGGAGCAAAGCTTGTTTTTGACAAGGGCGATGCTGTTGCCAACTGTGCATTTTGCGGCAGATCCCTTGTGAGAAAAGCCTTTGTAAATGCCGACAACATACCTGAACTGATCATTCCGTTCTCGATAACTGAATCCGAGGCAAGGGTCGTTCTGAAGGATTGGTGTGATAAGAATAAGAAAAAACCGGAGGCCCGTAAGATCAGTATGAAACTTGATGATCTTAATGGCTGCTATCTGTCCTATGAACTTGTAAAGGGCCCGGTTAAATGTGATGTTTCCCGTATTGATGGTGGGAGCATTTACGAGTGCGGCGGCTTTGTGGATGAGGTGCTGATCAATTGTTCCGCGAAGCTGGATAACAGACTTTTGGATGGGATGGAACCCTATGAACCGGATGGCCTTAAAGAGTTTGATTTTTCCTATGTTGCGGGACATCAGGTGAAGATCGGAGACATTTCGAATGATGAGCTGATAAGGCGTATAGATAATGAAGTGGGCGAAGATTATAAGCCTGTAATACAAAGGACTCTTGAAACAAAAGCGGTAAGTGTTAATGCTCATGCATATGATGTTGTCAGGATGCCGGTTCTGCTTCCTGTATATTACCTTGCATTTGACGAATGTCTGGCTGCGGTAAACGGTCAGACAGGTAGGGTCAGCGTGCGTGCGGAGAAGGATTCGAAATACATTATCCTTCCCTGGTGGCTGAAGGCAATCCTTTCTGCCGCGATCGGAACCGTGAGCATTGCTTTGATCATGCTGCTCCTCGGTGCCGAAACCGATCTGATATATGTAGCCTCGGGATGTCTTCTGCTGATCCTTCTGATCATCTTCTTTGCAGCATACAGTCAGCAGAAAGAAGACAGATGCGGTTTGGTAACATATCGTAAGATATATGCTTCAAAAGGCGGCAGATATATCCGCGAGGGAGACAGACTGGTTCAGACAAAAGAAGAACATAAGAAGCCGGTGATACCTCCCGTTTTCTTTATGGACATAGAGGGCAAACGTGAACCGGTGATGCTGAAATTCACGGCACCGCTCAGGGTTGCAAGAGCATTGATGCTCACGTTTGGAATTGTTTTTCTGCCTGTGATATTTGCACTACTCATAAACGGTTTCGATTTTTCGCAGATAAATCTCGGAGGATCGGCTGTATGGTTCTGCCTGGCTGTTCCGCTTGCACCGGTATTTCTGATAAAATACGGCAGGATGGATATATATGATAATCCATGGATTTATCTGATCGGTGAAAACGATGGGAAGAAGCGTTACAGGCCTAAGAAGGATTCCGAAGAGAAACGGTATTTCAAGTTATTCATCATTGATATTATAAAGCCTCCGCTTTTATGGGTGACGCTTATCATGATGCTCTTATTTTGCACCATGGTATATCTGACTGCATTTGGATTTGAGTAAAGGAGCTGACAGCATGGATCTTATAGTGATAATCGGAAGCGGCGCAGTCGGGAAGATGACAGTCGGGCAGGAACTGATGAAGATCACCGACTTCAGGCTGTATCATAATCATATGATGATAGAACCCGTGATCGAGATCTTCTGGTAAGATGATTCCCGAAAATGATCTGCTCAAAAAAATCCCGAAGCCATGAATTGATCAGGCTTCGGGATTTTTGTGTACTGTGGAAAGTACTGCAGAAACTTATTGTCTTATTTCCTCGATCGTTATGATATCGGTGAGGATGTAATTGAATGTGGGGAAGGAAGAATTCTCGTTTTCAACAAAGCCGTTTCTCAGGTTTATGGTATCGGACGGATCGTTCGGATTAATGCCCGTATAGTCGCCCCTGAAAACAAAGCTGCTGTTTCCGCGGATGAACTGATCGATCGCGGAATTCATTGCGTCCTCGGTTCCGGGAGCAATCACCTGCTGGTTCATATCGATCATCTCTACCCATCCGTTTCCGAAGCCTGCTGAGACGTCTGTTCCGTGTATCCTTCCTGAAACCACTGATTCGATATCCTTATTTGTCCTTACGGCCTCAACAGCCGCCAGAACATAGGGCTCCCAGCATATCCTTGATGTGATGAGAGATGTTTTCGGTGCTACTTCTGACATGCTCTGATTGTATCCGACAAAATAAACGGTTCCTCTTGATGAAGCTTCTTCACAAGCAATGGCCGGTCCTATGGTGTCCGTGTGCTGGGAAATGATAACACAGCCATCCTCGATAAGCTGTTGAGCCGCACTTTTTTCGAGAACGTAGCTGCTCCATGTATGGGTGTAGCATACGCGCATCGTAGCTGTAGGGACTATGGAACGCACGCCCAGAATGAATGCAGTGTAGCCGGATATGACTTCAGAAGTGGGGAAAGCTGCTACAAATCCGATGACAGCCTGATCCTCCGTGATCACACCATCGGATATCATTTGCTTTATCTTCATGCCTGCGGCAATGCCGCTGACATATCTGCCCTGGTATGCCTCACCTTTGAAGGTGTGATAATTGGCCGGAACTTTTACATCGGTCATGTCCATATAGGATGTCTGGCAGAATTGAATCCCCGGATATTCCTGCGCGAGCTGCGGTACCAGCTCGGAGTATCCGTTGAAGAAAATGATATCACATCCTGCTTCGGCAAGTTCCCTGACGGGTTCTTCCATCTCTTCGTCGAGAACATTGCTGCATACCAGTATGTCTACCTTGTCTCCGTACTTTTTTTCCAATGCATCTTTTGCGAGAGAGAAGTTATAGGTATACGGCGTGCTTTCGTCGTTGTCATAGATGAATCCCACAGTAAGATGATTTCTTGGCCCGTTGGCATTCATCAGGTTGAAGATTCCGAACATAATGCCAAGCATGGTCATGCATGTCATTGCTGTAATGAAGTAAATGCGTTTCATACCTTGGCTCCTTCATCATTCGCGGAAGTCTTGTTGTCTTCTTTTTTTATTTCCGCTTCCTGGATCTTCCTGTCTTCTTCGACGCGTCGTTTGAGTTCTTCCTGCTGCTCCTGATCTGCCTGCTGGATCTCGGCTCTCTTCTGGGCATAGAGTTTATCCAGGTCGATTATCTTTTTCTCTATGAGGCGTAAGAATGCATCCAGTGCATCCGGATCGAACTGGGTGCCTCTGCCGCGTTCCATTTCCTTCATGACATAATCAGTGTCCATGTGATTACGGTATATACGGTTTGATGTCATTGCATCAAAAGCATCGGCAACACCGATTATTCTTGCAAAGAGAGGAATTTCCTCGCCCTTCAGGCCATCAGGATAACCGCGACCGTCGTATCTTTCGTGATGATATTTGGTTCCGTCAAGGACGTTTTCCACAAGCGTGAAATCTTTAAGGATCTCCGCGCCACGGATGACGTGCGATTTCATTATCGCATATTCGTTATCATCGAGTCTTCCGACTTTATTCAGGACACTGTCGGGAATTCCGATCTTGCCGATATCGTGCATCTGAGCAGCTTTTCTGAGATTGGACAGTTTCTTTTCACGGTGAATTCCGCTGAAACAATCCATCTCCTCAGCTATAAGTACCGAATATTCCGCAACACGGGTGGAGTGCTGGTGAGTACGCACGTCCCTTGCGTCGACTGCGTTAGCTATTGCCATGACTGTTTCATTGGCCATGTTCAGCTTGATCTGCTGCTGGTTGAGCTGTCTTTGGACCACCATCCAGGTGAACCAGATAATGAATGATGACAGGATCAGCAGCATATAGAAAATGAATCCGCGCTGCTCATAGAGCTTGCCTTCCTTGATCAGATCAAATTTACGCTCTTCAAGAACGTGTTCGCCCGTACTGTCCAGTATTGCCAGGTGGAATGTGTAACTGCCTGCAGGGAGGTTGGCATATATTATGTTGTTGAGGCTGCTCTGCGGTACTATTGTCCACTGGTTATCAAATCCTTCGAGATAATAGCCTACTGTCGGTTCCTGGATGGTATAGTTCAGGATCTCCGGAGCAAGTTCTATTCTGGTTGCGTTTTGTCCTATGGTTATGCCGCCGGTTCTGTCCAAAGGCATATTATTGCCATCAACTTTTACGGATGCAAGCTGCATTCTGTATGAACGTACATCACTGTTGTATTTATCAACATCTATGCTGTAAACGCCGGTGTCGCAGGGAAGGAACAGTTCGCCCCTGCCATTGTAGTAATTCCATGAATTGGCTGTAAGGGATGTGCCGAGACCTCTTCTTGCATCGAGAAGCTCCCATGCTATGTCACTGCCGCCTACAAGTTCATCGCGTTCAACAACATAGATACCTGCACTGGACATGACGAAAAGAGTGTCCTCGTCTTTTGCCCAGATGTCATAGTTGTTGAAGTAAGGGAACTTGTCCAATACTCTTATTGAACCATTCGGATCCAGGTAACAGAGGCTGTTGCTCGTGACGATGAAGACGCCTTCGGTTTTCGGATCCTTGATCGTGCGCAGGATGACATTACTGCTGAGACCGTTTTCGGTAGTAAGCAGCTCTGTCACTTCCCCGTCCTTTATGATGGCAAGACCGTCACCGTCTGTGCCGGCGAGTATGGATCCGTCGCCTCTTTCTGTCACGGTAAGGATCATTGAATTGATCAGGCCGTCTTCGTTTCGAATGGTTTTTTGAATCTCGTGATCCCTGATAAAGCTGATGCCTGTGTCGCCTGCAGCCAGAATGGTTCCGTCCGAAAGTTCAGTGACGAGCCTTGCTTTGTTTCCGAAGCTGCCACTGTTTGCGTTATATGTCCAGTATTCACCGCTTGCCGAGAATTCCACCAATCCATTGCCGTAGGTGCAGACCCATAAATGATCGTTGCGGTCAACACACATGCAGCGGATACGCTTGCCACTCAGCATTTCGGTCAGATCATTTTCAATCTCTCGGCTGCATGAGTGATCCACAACATCCAGGCCTGAATCTGTTCCGATATAGTAGCAATTCTGCCATGAGACGATGGTGTTGACGACGCGTCGCTCCATTCCGATTGAACCGTATACGTCCTTGAAGGGTGACTTTGCCAGTCTCAGCAATCCGAGCCTTGATGAGGTGAACCACAGATTGCCCTGGTAGTCATACAGCATGTTGTCGATGGAGTTGTTGAACTCATTGATGTTTATGCGGTGATATCCGTCGCCGTCTATATATGACACGCCGCTGTCTGTAGATATGAACAGAGTTCCGTCACTTATGTAGTTCAGGTTATTGATGCTGTTGACGTCATCGCACTTTATGACATCGATAAGTTTGAAACTGTCATCGTCGATGGAGTAGCAGTAGATATTGTTGGTCGAGGTGCCGACCATGAGTGTTCCGTACGGTGAAAAGGTACAGCAGTTGAAAGTTTCATTATTTGACGAAAGCTTAAGCGAATTGATTATCTCTCCGCCCTTCATCAGAAACAGCTGTCCGTCGGAAGCAACGGTCGCAACATGATCTTCGTCGTCTGCGGCGATGCTGTTTGCATAATATACTTCTTCAAGAGTGTTTGTTGCCTTGACTCCGTTGTTCATCACCAGGATCTGCATTGCATCCGTAGTGCCGATGTAATAGTATCCGTCGGTTGCGTGGGTGATGCATCTGACTGAATTGGAAGGGAGCCCTTCAGACTGGTCCAGGACATTTACAACTTTCTCACGGATGACTATGGACAGGCCGTTGTCGTTGGTCCCTATCCAAAGACGACCTTCCTCATCAACGAAAAGGCAGTTCACGTTCTTGACGGATTCGAAATTATCTATCCATCTGAATTCACGTCCGTTATAGCGGTATAGTCCGGCATATGTGCCTATCCAGAGAACACCGTCGTTGGTCTGGGCTATGTCGTTGGCTTCACCGCAGGGCAGACCGTTGTTGCTGCTGTACACTGTTTGGACATAATCGTTATAATCGGTTGGGTCAGATGCCGGAGCTGCTTTGGCCGGAGAGGGCGTCAGAAGCGTAAGGACTGAAGACAGGAAGATGACGGCAGCGATCAATGCCGCAGCGGAGTTGTGCACCTTGGCGGTGTTTTCACTGTTGAGCTGAAAACGTCTGAAAAGGATGAGAATATACAGGAATGCTATTGTAAGAACTTTGTCGGCAAATTCAATGGCCAGCTGACCAAGCAGGCAGCATAAAACGATGGGCCAGTTCTTGTCCGAAAGATAATCGACGATCCCGTCGCCCCATTTGTTGCCGGTATATCCTGCAGATGCGACCAGATCGATCGGAACCGAAACGACAAGTGCAGTGACCATTGCCCAGGAAGCTGCTTTCATGAATCCGTAAAAGCGGTCGAACCAGTTTTTCTGCCTTGCTATTCCTACGATTATTCCAAGCGCGATGCTGGTTATTGAGTATGCCGCAGAAAGATGGTTTACTGCGCTGTATGCGAGATTGCCGGTCAGGCCGACTATTGCGCCGCAGACCGGTCCTGCAACATATGCGCATAATGCAGTCCCGAAAGAATCGGCCCATAAAGGCAATTCCAATTTGACGGCAAAAAGTTTTCCGCCCAGATTAAGACACACGCACAGAATTATGAACAGCATGATCTGCCATGTTTTCCAGTTTTTCATTTGATCGTGATTCCTCCCCGCTCATGAAGGATAAAATACATTATTTCCTAATTAATGCATTTTGTCGATTATAGCACAAAGAATTATTCATGTTAAATCACTAATGAATGCTTGATCAGAGCATGATGCCGGCCGGGATGTGAGGCCGGACATAGTGGCAGATTTTGTTTTTTTCAAGTATTATCAATATGCAACTAACGGATAGCACTGTCGGAAGGAATGCAGATGAAGATAATCAATGTCATTGAAAATACCGTGGGCAGGAGCGGCTGTGCCTTTGCACACGGTCTGTCTTTTTACGCGGAAACGGCTAAACACCGGATGCTGATCGATCTTGGTCCTTCGGAAGAGAGCATTGAAAACGCCGGAAAACTCGGAATAGATCTTGGCGGTATCGATACTGTGATACTAAGCCACGGTCATTATGATCACTCCGGTGGGATACTTGCTTTTTCGCAGATCAACCCGCGAGCAGATATATATATGCAGAAAACCGCAGTGATGGATTATTACGCGGATGACGGGGAAGATGCGGCCGGTGGCAGATACAGATACATCGGCATAGACAAGCGCATATGCGATCTTGAGCAGGTGATGCTTGTTGACGGAGATCTCGTGATAGATGATGAGCTTGAACTTTTTACGGTAAAGGAAGAAAAATATGAGATCCCTTTTACCAACAGACGTCTTCTTTTGAAAACAGGAGAGCACTTTGAACGGGATGATTTCAGGCATGAGCATTATCTTGTGATCCATGAGGGCGGTAAAAATGTTCTGATCTCAGGCTGCGCGCACAAGGGCATTCCGAATATCATGGATGCATATACTGAAAAATACGGATCTGCTCCCGATGTGGTAATAAGCGGTTTTCATCTTATGAAGAAAACACCGTATTCGGACAGACAGCTCGGGGAGATAAAGGAGATCGCACATAAACTGAAAGAGTATCCCACCGGATTCGTAACCTGTCACTGTACCGGCATCGAAGCGTATGAGATCATGAAGGAGATCATGGGAGATAAGCTTGAGTATGTTCATTCGGGTGAAGAGATCTTGATATGAGTGCTGAGGGACTTTACGCGGGAATCGTCAGATGCACGGCATGAGGAAAAGAGGTGCACATGATATATAAGGCTGAATTATTCGGAAATGAAAAGTACGGACTCGGAGAGGGCCCCTGCTACGATCCCGGTTCGGGAAGGCTGTCGTGGGTGGATATCACTGCGGGAAAGATGTGGCAGATGAATGCTTCGGGCGAAAGGACATCCTTTGATCTGGGACAGCAGATCGGAGCCGCTGTACCGGTGAAGGATTCGGATGGATTTGTCCTGTGTGCCACGGATGGATTGTATCTGTATGAAAGTGGCAAGGCTGAGCTCGTCCTGAATCTGAAAGGTCTTTTCAAGCCTTATCTCAGGTGCAATGATGCCAAGGCTGATCCTGCGGGAAGGCTGTGGTTCGGATCCTCGGTTTCGGATGATCATCCTGCCGAGGGCAATCTGTACATGCTGGAAAAAGGCAGGCCTGTGATCAGGCAGGCAGATACTAAGATATCTAACGGACTTGCCTGGAGCAGCAACAGGAAGACATTCTTTTTCTCGGATTCACTTAAATATGCCGTTTTTGCCTATGATCATGATCCTGAGACCGGTGAGATCTCGGGATGCAGGGAACTGTTCGGGGCCGAAAACGGAGTGACCGACGGACTGTGCATAGATTCGGAAGATGACCTCTGGGTAGCATACTGGGGCGGAAGAAGAGTGGAACACAGGAGCGGAAGAACCGGAGAACTGCTGGACGTCATAGATGTGCCTGCCGAACACGTGACTTCATGCTGCTTTGGCGGTGAAGACCTTGGAACGCTTTTCATAACGACTTCCGGCGACGGGCTTTCGGGAGAATTTGACGGATGTCTTTTCACATGCAGGCCGGGGGTAAAGGGTGTCGGTCCTGACCGGGTTATTTTGTAAATTGTGCATAAATCTTATGTGAATAACTCTTTTTATTATGGGAAAATCTTCCACATAATGATATACTATTATAGTTCGAAAGCGGGCGCGTCTTTTTCGCAAAATCAGTGATGGCAGTGCCTGCAGCATAATTTCATGGGGAGGCTTTTTTTATGGGACAGATGAATTTTGACTGGATCAACTATTACAGGGAGTTTGCGAATTCGATCGGCAGATACAAAAATGACAGGAGGGAGCTGGTAGAAAGGCTTAAGAAGACTTATGCCAAGGCCAATATCGCCATGCCCATCCTTGAACTTTATAACGAACTCTTCGACCTTGATCCTTTCACGGTATTCGGTCTGTTCAACAGACTTAAGATGCCCGACGACCAGAGGATCAAGATCATGAGCGGTCTTGCCGTCAACATCGGTGTCGGTGCCGAGATCCCTACATGTTTCGATTCCATTCCGGTCCTCAACGAACTGGATACCACTTTCTACAGATTCAATGACCAGAGAGACATGAACGACATAGACCGTCTCTGGACTCTGTTCGAGCGCGCAATGAATTACGCAGCCGCACCCAATCCCATGAATCGTCAGGCTCTCGGCGAGTATTTCGATATCTGTCTTAAGGTAAAGGGTAACGGTAACATTAAGATCACCAAGGGTCTCTACTGGATCGCACCCACTATTTTCCTTCCCATAGATTATTCGATCATCTGGTATCTGCTTAAGTCAGGCATCATTCCTCCCGAGGAAGCAGCCCAGTTCCCCGAGATCGTTGATGACATCCCTTCGGCAAGCTATTTTGAGATCCTTGACAGGGTCTATGCTCTTATCCATTCCGGCAGGGTTCCTTTCGGAAGCATTCCCGAACTCGTTTACAAGGCATGGGAAGCATCCGAAGACCAGAGCAGAATGAGCCGTGTCGGCCAGAAGTATTCAAAGGGAACCGGTCTTCCAGATGATGATGTCCAGACGGTTAAATACTGGCTCTATGCTCCGGGACAGTTCTCCGAGAGATGGGATACTTTCTATAAAAAAGGAATCATGGCGATCAGATGGGGTGCTACCGGTGACCTCAGACAGTATGATTCGCAGGAAGAATTAAGAAGGGCTATGATGGCCAAGATTGATCCGACCAAGCCCTTCAAGTTCTCTTCCTATTCCGCATGGCAGTTTGTTAACGGCATCAAGCCCGGAGATGTCATTTTCGTAAGAAAGGGTGACAATACCATCCTCGGAAGAGGTGTCGTTACTTCCGATTATATCTTCGATGATTCACCCGATGACGATTACAAGCATTTCAGGCTTGTCAACTGGGGACAGCAGGGATCATGGGATGTGCCTCTTCAGTCCGCGGTAAAGGTGCTTGCAGACATTTCTCCTTATACCGACTATGTCGACAGGCTGAATGCCCTTTTCGGATTTGAAAAAGAGGGAAATGAAGACGGTGCGATGCTGAACTATCCTCCCTTCGGAAAAGAGGAATTCCTTAGGGATGTCTACATGCAGCCTGAAGGATATGACAGGCTTGTCAGACTTGTTCAGAACAAGATGAACATCATCATCGAAGGCGCTCCCGGTGTAGGTAAGACTTTCACCGCAAAGAGACTTGCATATTCAATACTCGGTGAGAAGGATCCCGACAGGGTTGAGATGATCCAGTTCCACCAGAGCTACAACTACGAGGACTTCATCGAGGGCTTCAGACCTTCCGAAAAAGGAATGGGCTTCGACATCAAGCGCGGTGCATTCTATAAATTCTGCCGCAAGGCACAGGAAGATCCTGATAATAAGTACTTCTTCATCATCGATGAGATCAACCGTGGTAACGTATCCCGTATCTTCGGTGAGCTCTTCATGCTGATTGAGCCCGACAAGAGAGGAAATGAGCTTTCGCTTCTTTATTCGGGAGAGAAATTCAACGTGCCGAGAAATATCTACATCATCGGCCTCATGAACACCGCTGACCGAAGCATTGCGATGATCGACTACGCACTCAGAAGAAGATTTGTATTCTTTGACATGCAGCCCGGATTTGAATCTGACGGATTCATTAATTACATGAGATCCTTCGGTGCTCCCAAGTTCGAAAGTCTCATAAGCTGCGTCAAGGAACTGAATAAGGCCATAACCGATGATGCAGCTCTCGGAGCAGGCTTCTGCGTCGGACACAGCTATTTCTCAAATCTTAAGTCCGCCGATGATGAGATACTCAGCAACATAGTTGAGTATGAGATGGTGCCTCTGCTTCAGGAGTACTGGTTTGATTCACCCGAAATGGTTGCCGAATGGACAGCAAAATTGAGGAATTCGATAGCATGACACTTGATGAATGTGCAAAAATACTGGTCGACGGACTGACACTTCAGGTCAAGCGCGGACTGGTCAAAGATTACGTTCAGGGCGTTGATGTCGAGAGCGCGATCAGGGGAAGGATGGATGTGTCTGCTTCCCTGCGCGACAGGACGGTATACAAAAGACGCATGGTCTGCATCTACGAGGAGTATACCGAGAACTGTCCTCTGAACAGGATAGTCAAGGCAGGATCAAAGCTTCTGATCTCCTGTCCGGATATTTCCGATGAAAACAGAAAGCGCCTGCAGGAACTCATGATATTCTTTTCCACGGTTGATGACATCAGTCTTCGCAGGATGAGCTGGAGGATCAATTACGGAAAGAACGGACCTGCATACAAGCCGATGGTGGAAGCGTGCCGTTTTGCCGCCAATGAACTTCTTTAAAACCACATACATGATCAGCTGCGGATAGGGGAAGCCCTATCCGTGCTGTTTTATGGTAATATTTCATATTATGGAAAATTCTTTGGGGAGACCTTGAAATGAAGAAAAGATCAGCATTCAGAGCCGTTCGCATAAAGAGTGCCGTGCTGGCCGCAGCGATCGCGTTTTTGCAGGTTGCGGCATCTGTTCTTGTGCTTTCTTCACCGCTTTATGTGAGCGCCGGAGAGCAGCTTGGCGAAAATGATTTTGATTCCGGAAAGGGACTTCCCTGGCATATATGTGAATCTGCTACCGGACGGATGGATTTCGAGATAGAAGACGGCGTCTACCGCATAACGATCCTGAATCCGGGCGGAGCTTCGAACGGCGGTGAGGACAGATGGGATTGTCAGTTCCGCCACAGGGGGCTGACGATCGTCGCCGGACACACATATCATGTGCATTATGAGATCAGGGCATCTGTCGCCGGCAAGTATTACACGAAGATCGGAAATCTGGCCGGTGACCAGGAAGTCTGGCATAACATGTCAAACGGCTATGATCTGGATGCCACCTGGGATCCGATCTGGATTAATGCAAATGAATGGAAGGTTGTTGATCTGGATTTCACGCCTTCCTCATCAATAGATGTTGCCGAATGGGCATTTCACCTGGGCGGAGACGGACAGTATACTCAGGGAGTCTGTTTTCCTGCAGGTACGGTCATTGAATTTGACAACATGTCCCTTGTAGACAAGACCGATGATTCCCATGACTATGTTCATGAGGCTCCATTTGAAAGGCATGCCATTCTCGTTAATCAGATCGGATATATCCCGGGCATGAAAAAGACGGCGGTCCTTTTGTCGGACTCCGTCAACCCGGTGTCATTCTCTGTTTTCCGCAGCACTTCGTCCGGTTCGGGCACTGGAGATAAGGAACAGTACGAATGCGTATACAACGGGGAATCGGCCGTGTTCGGCAATGATCCGGATTCGGGCGATCACGTGCACATACTGGATTTTTCCGCAGTCGATGAGCAGGGGGAATACCTGATCAGTGCTCCTGACGGAGCCGAATCGAGATTGTTCAGCATCGGGATATCGGCGGATTATTCATCGATGCTGTATGATTCGCTCAATTATTTCTATCAGAACAGATCTGCCATCGACATACAGAGCGAGTACATTTCATCAGGTGATGCTGCTTCTCTTGCAAGGCGCGCCGGGCATGTTTCCGATGTCGCAAGCGTGCTGAATGTGTGGGGGTATTCCGGCACTTCCGGAACAGCTGAAGTGACCGGCGGATGGTATGATGCGGGTGATCACGGCAAATATGTCGTGAACGGTGGAATATCCGTGTGGATCCTTCAGAATATGTATGAACTTGCGCTGGCCACCGGGATGGAGAGCGCGTTTTTGGACGGATGTCTTTTGATCCCTGAGAATTCCAATACATATCCCGATCTTCTTGACGAGGCAAGATGGGAAATGGAATGGATGCTCCGGATGCAGATATCGGGCGGTGAATATGACGGCATGGTCTATCATAAGGTGACCGATGAGAAGTGGACCGGACTTGCCGTTGCTCCCGCAGATGATCCCCAGCCCAGAGTCCTTTATCCTCCCACCACGGCAGCGACACTCAATCTGGCTGCGTGTGCGGCACAAAGTGCGAGACTGTGGCGAGGGATGGATGATGCTTTCGCCGATGAGTGCCTCACGGCCGCAAAGCGCTCATATGAAGCTGCTCAGGCTCATCCGGAGATGTATGCTCCCATGGAAGATACTCCCGGCGGCGGAGCATACGGTGATGACAATGCAGAGGACGAGTTCTACTGGGCTGCATGCGAGCTGTTCATCACAACGGGTGAGGACAGATATCTTGATGATGCGAAGAAATCGCCGTTTTATCTCAAAGTGCTGACTGAACTGTCAGGCGGTGAGAGCGTTGATACGTTCGGCAGTTTTGACTGGGGACATACCGCAACTCTCGGGACGCTGTCGCTGCTTTTTGCACAGAACAACGCTCCCGCTTCGGATCTCGCACAGGCGCAGGCTTCTCTTGAGGAGGCGGCAGGGGTGTTTGTCTCCATGGAAAACAGGCAGGGTTACGGGCTTCCTTATGGTTCAAGCACGTTATCTTCGTCGGATTCTTCCTCCGGATATCTCTGGGGTTCGAATTCATTTGTTCTCGATAATGCGATCGTCCTGGCGTGCGCATATCTGAAGACATACGATGAAGACTATCTTAATGCCACCATATCCGCCATGGACTATATCCTTGGCAGAAATGCAAACGATTATTCATATGTCACGGGATACGGAACACACAGCGCAATGTATCCTCATCACCGCTTCTGGGCTAACCTGATAGATGACAGCTTTCCCATGGCTCCCGCAGGAGTGCTTGTCGGCGGGCCGAACAGCGGAATGCAGGATCCCTGGGTGAGGGGAATGGGATGGAAAAAAGGAACCATTCCTCCGGCAAAGTGCTATCTGGATCATATAGAGGCATATTCCGCCAATGAGTGTGCCATCAACTGGAATGCTCCCCTGGCATGGGTCACGGCATTTGTTGCCGGAAATACTGAGGGCATCATCCCGGGACTTCACGGACTTTCCGGTACGAACGAAGGCACAGCGTTCCCGGCTTCTTCGGGTTCTGCGGTAAGTGCCGGATCTGCACAGGTTCAGGATCCTTCGGGGCAGAATGCTTCTCCGGTTGTTGCGACCACGGCATCCGGAAATGTACCTGCTCTGGCGGGAAACTCCGGAACGGGCTACGGCAGCGGAAACGATGCGGGCGGTGAAAACATGGCTGGTGTGCTGAAAGCCGCGATCATAGTGTTCGGCGTCGTGGCGGTTGTCATCCCGACGGAGATCTTCATATATAAACTGGTGAAACTGAAAAAGGATGATAAGAAATAATTGCTTTATTTTTCCCGATATTTGCTTTTAATACTTTTTCTATTGAATCTGCTCACCTTAATGTGTAAACTCTCTTCGGGGGTTGAGGTAAGTTGATTGTTAAGGCCGGGGGCAGTATGAGTTTTATGAGTTCAAACAATAAGAGAGCACGCTTATTTAGCGTACTCTTTTTTGCATTCTGCATAAGTTCGGTCTCGGTGTTTTCCGGCTGCTCGGAAGTGGCTGAAGAAGATAACATGGTCATACTCTTTGACGAGGAAAGCGTCACCGAGGTTGCCGGCAACCTTCCCGCCGAGTACGCGGACGTCGTGTCCACGATGAATGTTTCCTGCAGATACAGGACCGCTGTTACCCAGGATCTTTCTTTTGACATAGAAAGAGCCAAGATCAGCACGGTCTATGTTGCGGCAGGCGAAACCGTCAGAAGAGGCCAGCTTCTCATTTCCATAGAGACCAATACCGACATCGAGGCGGAAAGGGCAGAGATCCTTTATCAGATCCAGAGGATCGAACTGCAGAGAGAGAGAACTCTCGCCCAGAAGGAATATGAAATCACTCTCGCTACATTCAATAATGCGATGAACGGCGACCCCATGTCTCCGGAATCAAGGAACGACCTGGAGAAGAAGCTTCAGGAGATAGAAGATAAGTATTACTTCACTCTTCAGGGGTATGAAGACAGCATTCTGATCGCCAATCTCAAGCTTCAGAATCTTGAAGCCAACAATGTCGATCATAATATCTATGCCGGAATGGACGGCATAGTCGAATATCTCAGGGAAGGCCTTGAAGGCTCCCAGACCGTAATAGGCAGAACGGTCATCACTCTTAAGGATCCCAACGACATGTATTTCTATGCCTCGGATCCTTCGCTTGCTTCTTATCTTGAAGAAGGTCAGACGGTGACGATCAGCGTTTCCGGTTCCCAGGGCGGAGAATATGAGGCTGTGCCCGAGCTTTCCGATGACGGAACGTCTCTCAGGTTCATACTGACAGGAGATGATGCCGCAACGGTATCGATCGCGGAAGGCACCAGCGGCAATATCGTTCTTGAACTCGGAAGGAGAGACAATGTGCTTTCCGTTCCTGCGGCTGCGGTTCACAGGGCCGGAGACATCACATATGTATATGTGGTGGATGATGACGGATACAGAAGATATAAGGAAGTTGTCGTGGGGCTTGAAGGCGACGACAGGACAGAGATAATTTCCGGACTTGAAGCCGGAGACATGGTGGCGGTGAATTTCTGATGAAATGGAATGTCAGAAAATTTCATAAGAAGTTAAAAGTCATGTCCTGCCTGGGACTTTCTCTTGTGATGCTTCTTGCGGGCTGCGGAAACGAGCCTCAGGCCGTTCAGGAGATCGAACTGATCGATCCCATTTCAACTGCCAACATAAATGAGCGTGTCACGAGAAGGACTGTCTATGATTATGAAGTGATCGAAGGGAATGTGTTCCCTGTCGTCACGGAGTATCCGACAAGTGTCGGGATGAAAGCTGCGGACATAGGCTATTTCCCCGGCCAGCACGTGAACAGGGGCAATATCCTTTTTGCCGGAGACATGCAGGATTACCTTGCACAGGAAGAAAAACTCCGTGATTCGATCGATGATCTTGTTGTCACGTATGCCGAGAACAGGCGCGTGAATGAACTCAAACTCAAGGATTACGGTTATTTCATTGACAGCAGGCTTCGCGACTGCCCGGATGATTCTCCCATCAGGATCATTGTCCAGAGGGTCATGTTTGAAAGAGATCTTCTTCAGCAGACAATGGATACCGATGAAGCCATATATGAGCTTGATCTGCAGCATTACAATGATCTTCTTTTCAGGCTTCTTGCCAATGAGGCAAAGAGAAAAGTAGTTGCAGGAATGAGCGGTACCGTTGTTGCCGTATCAAACGCATCTCCGGGACAGAATGTCTCTGAAGGAACAAATGTCGCCGCGGTCACGGACGGAACCAGCCTGAACATACTTGCACCTTACAGATCGGCCAAGACAATGTCTACCGCACAGGAAGTATATGCGATCGTGGACGGTGTCCGGTACGAAGTGACATATATTCCCTATTCCGCTACGGAGATAAATGCTCTCAAGGCATCAGGAAGGGATGTTTATTCCGTCTTCGAGATTGATGATCCCGACGGCAATGTAAAAGCCGGACAGAAGGTTTCCATCGTCATCATTTATGCCAAGCAGGAAAACGTCCTGACGGTTTCCAAGGATGCTGTTCACAGGGATGACGGCGGATATTATGTAAACCTGACGAACGGCGACAAGGTTTACATAACCAGGGGCATCTCCAACGGAATGTTTATCGAGGTGGTATCCGGTCTTGAAGAAGGCGACGAAGTAATGGTCGATACTTTCTCAGAGGCACCCGAGAATCTTGTCACTATCGGAAGAGGTGACTTTTTCGTCAGATATGAGGGCACGGGTTACTTAAGCTATCCCGATATCACCAATGTCACTAACGATGTAAAATACGGCACCGTAACTCTCGTGAAGAAAAATGTCGTTGAAGGACAGAGAGTACGAAGGGGCGAGGTCATCGCTTATGTCTCGGTCACGCCGAATAACGTGACTTTAGAGGAACTGGCCATCAAGCTGGAGCGGCTTATTGAAAAAAGGGACCAGGCCCAGGAAAATGCCGACGATCCCAATAACGAATATCTTGACAGAAATGTCCAGGAACAGCTGAAGAATGCGGTCAGTGCACTCGACAGGCAGATCCAGTCTGTCACCGAACAGATACTGGAGATACAGTCTGCTTATAACATTACCTGTTTTACTTCTCCCTGCGACGGCGTCGTGGGTTATATCACGGATCTGAGTGACGGTGCGGTCCTCAGGAGCGGAGAACGCATTGCGACCGTGGCTGCCGTGTCTTCGGAATTTCTTTATGCACAAAACGATGCGCATACGCTTTTGTACGGAATGGAAATGTACGGAGAATACGATGATCCCGTTACCGGTGAGACCGTGACGTTCCCTCTTACCGTATCAAGCGTTTCATTCGGTGCCGTCGGTCCCGATCTTGCTTCCGATAAGGTGTATCTGATGCCTTCAAACGGCACGGTCATTCCCGGCGGAGCACATGACGAGAATGCGGAGTTTTCCGCGCAGATACCTTCGGGACAGGCTGTTACGGCCACGAACCCCTGGGAAGAATGGGTTCAGCAGCAGGCGGAGGCAGATGCCGCAAAGGGACAGGCTTATAAGGTGACCGGATACACGGAATATGAGACCAATGTCATCCTGGTTCCCGTGAAGGCCGTGACCATGGTCGATAAGCAGGCTTACGTGACCGTCTTCGAGGACGGACAGTATGTCAGAAGAGGATTCATAGTCGGCGGCGGAGATAATCCCAGAGCGGTGACGATAGACTCGATCCAGTATTTCTGGGTGATCGAGGGACTTGATGAAGGAACGGTGGTAGTTTACTGATGCTTTTTCTGGAACTGCAGAAAATCAGAAATAAGAAATGGATGTTTGCATGCCTCCTGCTCGGAGCCGTGCTGCTGTTTGCGTCGGCGGTAAGCTTTCCGATCTACAGGACGGCCGTTCTCGACCGCATGCTCGATGACCAGTTTGAAGAGAGCTATACCGAGAACGGTGAATGGCCCATGCAGATGAAGTTCTCCTTTCAGGTGGGTAAGAACGGCGATGTGAGTTCTCTTGCGACCAAGGAGCAGGGCGTCCGTTCAGCATACGGATATTTAGGCGTGCCCGAATACAGAACGATCTATTACTATTCGACTATCGGAACCGAGACCGAACCTGAGATGGCAAGAGGCGAGAGCGACGAGTTCAGCCTCAGGATTGCCATGCTCACCTCTCTCGAGGACCATATCACGATCATTGACGGTTCTTTGTGGCAGGATGAGGATTCAAGCGATAATACTCTTGATGTCATAGTCAGTGAGGAGACATTCCTCGCATCCGAAATGATAATCGGAGACGTGTTCCCTTTCCCTGCTTTTTCTCCCGATGTCAAGAATCCCATAAGACTTCGCGTCGTGGGTGTCTTTGACGTCAAGGATCCTTCCGAAAGCTACTGGCAGTCTGATACCAGAATGTTTACCAATACCATTTTTGTCAGATCTGACCAGTTCATGGATTACTTCGTCAATAATCCGGAAAGACCCAAGTTCCCCATTAACTGCATCATCTACGATCAGTTTGATTATCTTTCGGTTGAAGCAGCCAGAGCTGCCGAGATCTCCGAAGCAACCGACAGATTTTTGAGCGGATCATACGGCGCTCTTACGACCCGCCCGAAGTATATGGAGGTTCTCGACAAGCATGAGTCATCCAGGAGAAGGATCTCCGTGTCACTGCTTCTTCTTGAGATTCCTCTTTTGCTCCTGCTCGGTGCGTTCATTCTCATGATCTCCGGACAGCTTTATTCCATGGAGGAGAATGAAATCTCCATGTATAAGAGCAGAGGTGCTTCATCGGGACAGATATTTATTCTGTATCTTCTCCAGAGCGTGATCATCGCGGTGATCGCAAGCTGCATAGGTGTCCCCATAGGAATGTTTGTGTGCAGGGGACTCGGAAGTGCGAGCTCTTTCCTTGAATTTGGCATCAGAAGAGAACTGGACATAAGATTTACACAGGAAGCGTTCATCTATGCACTTGTCTCGGCTCTTGTCTGCATACTCATAATGACGCTGCCCTCGATCGGAGCTTCAAGGCTTACCATAGTGGGTGCAAAGCGCGGCGGCGCAAAGGGCAAGAAGGCACTCTGGGAAAAGTTTTATCTCGATGTTCTTTTCCTGGGCATTTCGATCTACGGTTATTACAATTTCTCGCATCACACCAATGACCTTCTGGAGAGTGCCCTCAAGGGTGAATCTCTTGATCCGCTCCTTTATTTTTCATCATCGTTGTTCATTCTGGGATCCGGAATGCTACTGATAAGATTAAGACCCCTGATAGTAAAGGCAGTCTTTTTCTTCGGGAAGAAGTTCTTTTCACCTGCTTCATATGCTGCGATGCTCGAGAGCATAAGGAGCGCAAGATCCCAGCAGTATATCTCTCTTTTCGTAATACTTACGGTTGCACTGGGAATGTTCGATGCGGTCTCCGCAAGGACCATACTCGAGAATTCTCTTGCCAACACTTCATATATCGACGGAACCGACATCAGATTCCGTGAGGTATGGTATGACAACTCGGCGTCAAGACAGTTTGATCCTTCCATTGAGTTCAAATACTATGAGCCCGATTATTCGGATTATGCCTCTTTTGCCAAGTTCACGGACGGATATACCAGGGTGTATCTTGAGGACGGTTATATCAAGAGCGGCATGAACGGACGTGAGGTTGTCAGCATCATGGGCATCCATACCAAGGAGTTCGGAACGATAACCGATGTTGACAATTCGCTTCTCAGCACTCCTTACAGACAGCTCCTCAACGATCTTGCACTCGCTCCCAAGGGAGTGCTCCTGTCGGTCAATTTCAGGGACAGCCTCGGAATGGCGATAGGAGACAGGATCACTTTCTATGACAATAACAACACATCCGTCGATGCGACCATCATCGGATTCTTCGAGTACTGGCCCGGATATGAACCCGTCAAGAGGCAGATAGATGCTTCCGGCAACATCGTGGAAAGTTCGAATTACATGATAGTTGCCAATTACTCGTTTATCCGCAAGAAATTCGGACTTCAGCCTTATTACGTATGGATGGGCCTGTCTGAAGGAATGAGTGCGGATGAGTTCTACAAATGGGTTGAAGAGACAGGGACTCCCCTCACATATATGTCGGACAGGAACAAGGATCTGGAGAAGACCGTTGAAGATCCGCTTCTGCAGGGCATGAACGGAATACTGACGATGAGCTTCATCGTCATGCTCATCCTCTGTGCGGCCGGCTATCTCATCTACTGGGTGCTCTCGATCAAGGCCCGTGAGATGATGCTGGGAGTTCTCAGGGCAATGGGACTTCATTCATCCGAGATGGTCGGAATGCTCTCGATTGAGCAGGCTATCTGCGGACTGTATTCCGTCGTGGCGGGATCCGTCGTCGGACTCATAGCCTATACACTGTTTGTGCCGATGCTCCAGACTGCTTATTCTTCGGCAGCCCAGGTATTGCCTCTCGTGATGATCAGAGAGCCTTCCGACATGGTCAAGCTCTTTGTCTCGATAGGACTCATGCTCATAGTCAGCATCTTCGTCCTTACCATCATCATCAAGAAGCAGAACATGATCAGAGCACTCAAGCTCGGGGAGGAATGATATGGGATCATCTGTTGAGATAAAAGATGTCACCAGGGATTTCCAGACTCCCGGCGGCAAAGTATCCGTATTAAAAGGAATTACCTGTTACATAGAAGCCGACACAATGTGTATCCTGAGGGGAAAATCAGGTTCGGGCAAGACCACTCTCCTGAACATGATCGGTGCCCTGGATGATCCCACTACCGGATCGATACTCATAGACGGGAAGAGCAGTACCGGAATGAGCGCAAGGGCGAGGGAGAACATGAGGAGAAAACAGCTGGGATTCGTGTTCCAGTCGGTAAGCCTCATCCCTTCCATGAATGCCATTCAGAATGTCGAGTTTTCGATGAGAATGGCCGGATGCAAGGAAGATATGGAAAAGAGGGCGCTTGAGGTCCTGGCCCTAGTCGGACTTTCAAACAGGATCACGCATATGCCTCAGGAGATGTCCGGAGGTGAGCAGCAGAGAGTTGCTATCGCAAGAGCGCTTGCGCACAGGCCCAAGCTTATTCTTGCGGATGAGCCGACAGCGGAACTCGATTCCGGCATGGCGGCGCAGGTTACCAGGCTTTTTAAGCAGATATCCGAAGAGCAGCATGTCACGGTCATAATGACCACTCATGACGTCGGACTGATGGGCGCGGGTGACCAGCTGATAGAACTTAAGAACGGACGCATAGAGGGAAGCAATGGGGCAGAATGATACATTAGAAAACAGCATACCCGCAGGCTCCCCTGCCGCAGAGTCCGGCATGACCGCTCAGGTGAATGATTCAGAGGCGTTCGAGCTTGCAAAGAGCGCAGCGCAGGAAGTCAGTGCGCCGGCCCCCTACAGGGCTGATTCCGCAAAAGAAGCGGAAATGAGCACCGTTCCCGCACCTGAAACGGACGCTTCACAGGCTGAAACTGGGGACCCACATAGCGATGCGCAGAACGATGCACAGATCGTGGATGTGAGTACTCCGGAACAGGCAAGCGAAGCTGAAGGTGAAGATTCCGGAGAAGGGGATAAGCCTCCAACAGAGTACATGATAGATGCCGAAGGACTGGTTAAGATATACAAGACCAAGGAGACGGAAGTCCTTGCTCTGTCGGGACTGGATCTTAAGATCGAAAAAGGTGAATTTACCGCACTCATCGGTAATTCCGGATCGGGTAAATCCACTTTCCTGAACATGATCGGCGGACTTGACATTCCCAGTGCCGGAAAGCTTTATGTCGGAGGCAAGAATCTCTTCCGCATGACAGAACGGGAGAGGGTCAGATATAAGAGGGATACGGTCGGATTTGTGTGGCAGAACAATGCCAGGAACCTGTTCCCGTACCTGACGGCGATTGACAATGTCTGCATACCGATGAGGATCAGCGGAATAAAGCACAAGAAACAGAAAGCGGAGCATCTGCTTGAACTTGTCGGGATGATCAATCACCGTAACGACAGGCTCGGAACACTTTCCGGAGGAGAGCAGCAAAGGATCGCAATAGCCATAGCGCTTGCCAATTCTCCCGGACTTCTGCTGGCGGATGAGCCGACAGGTTCGGTTGATGAAAGGACCGGTGACCAGATCTTCGAGATCTTCACGAAACTGAATGAATCAGGTCAGACCATACTGGTCGTAACCCATGACCTGGCTCTTTCAAGAAAGGTCCGAAGGGTTGTTGCGATAAGGGACGGACGTATCAGTTCCGAAAGGATACTCAAGGAAAGCTTTGCCGACAGGCTCAAGGAATCCGGAGTTGACTGGAGGAACGAGGAAACCCAGGAAGAATACGTGGTCGTGGACAGGGCAGGACGCCTTCAGATCCCCGCGGACATTCTGGAAAGAATAGGTGGCAATCCGGGAAGACTTGTCGTGACATACGAAGATGGGCAAATTAGACTAAAGAGTCCGGGCACAAATGATGAAAAGTAAAAGATCAGTTGTCAAGATGCACAAAAGATACAATTAGTAATTGACTTTCTATCGATTTTTTGCATAAAATCAATTGTGAAAAAGCAAAAATTAACTAGATTTAATAAACTTAGAACAATATAATGAAACCTATGAGAAACGGTACAAAAAAATTAATAGGCACTATTGTTTTCTGCGGAGCTTTCGCAGGCGTATGCGTTCTTCTTAACCTTCGTGGTAAGGACAATTACAGTGAAAAGTATGAGGGATATGATCTTACTTCCGACGTAACCGGTCTGGAAAGGGAGGGGACATATACAGGTTACCTTCACGAGCATGAAGGAGCTACATATCCCGGTAAGTCAGTGGACATCAATATTTTTGATTTCACTGCCGAGGGCGGCGATGTTCAGGTCGTTGCCAATTACCATGACGAGGCACAGGTTTTGTTCACCGATACCGAGTCCATGGTTACTTTTGATGTAAACGTCCCGGAGAGCGGATACTATTATCTCAAGATGGACTACCTTATCCCTGAGTCCAGAGGCGTTGCGGCAGAGAGAAGCATCTACATCAACGGAGAGCTTCCTTTTGTCGATGCAGGTAACCTCACCTTCAGCAGGATATGGACCGACGGCGGAGAAATCAGGGTTGACAATCAGGGCAACCAGATCAGACCCACCCAGGTTGAGATATTTGACTGGCAGTCTTCATATTTCAGAGATGATATGGGATACATCACAGATCCCTATACATTCTATTTTGACAAGGGCACACAGACCATCACTCTCGGTGCTGAAAATGAGCCCATGTACATCAGATCTCTTTCACTTGAGCCCGTAACTCCTCTTCCTACTTATGATGAATACATCGCATCAGCTCCCACAGTGGCTGACGGATCGGATTTCATCGCAGTGATCCAGGGTGAGGACTCAGTCAGACGTTCGGAATCTTCACTTTATGCAAAATATGACAGGGCATCACCCACTACCCAGCCTTACAGTGTCACCAGCACGGTCCTCAATTACACCGGCGGTGAGGCTTGGAGAGCTTATGGCCAGTGGATAGAGTGGGAATTCGAGGTACCTGCCGACGGATACTACAACATAATGATCAAGGGCCGTCAGAATTATCAGAGAGGTCAGGTATCCAGCAGAGCGGTCTATATTGACGGAGAGATTCCTTTTGCTGAGGCTTCGGCTCTGGCATTCCCTTATGATAATGACTGGAACTGCATTAATCTTGCAGATGCGGACGGCAATAAGTGCAATATTTATCTTACTGCCGGAAGACATACGATAAGACTTGAGTCAGCTCTCGGAAGCGTAGGTCCCATCATCGAGGAACTCGAGGATTGCACCTACAGACTCAACCAGATCTACAGAAAGATCCTTGTATATACCGGTGCTACTCCCGACCAGTACAGAGACTACAGAATCCAGGACAACTATCCCGAAGTCATGGAGGCTATGGAACTCGAGTACAGAAGACTCTACAGACTGATCGATGAGTATGTCGAGTTCTCCGGCCAGAAGGCTGACAATATCGCAGCTGCACAGACCATCGCTCAGCAGCTCGAGAGATTCTGCGAGAAGCCCGGCAAGATCACCCACGAGTTCACATCATTTAAGGACAATATCACCGCTCTTGGTACTGCAATGCTCAATCTGAGCGATACCAAGATGGATATCGACTACATCGTCATTTCCGGAACATCCGCAACTGTCAAGCCTGACAAGTCACATTTCTGGAACAAGGCCGTTCACGAAGTCAGAAGCTTCATCGCTTCGTTCGTCGTTGACTACAACTCGGTCGGTGATGTTTACGAAGGCGGCAGCAGATCCGACACCATCAAGGTATGGGTTACCACCGGCCGTGACCAGGGCACCATCCTTAAGACCATGATCGACGATACGTTTACTCCGGAGACGGGCATCAAGGTCAACGTGGAGATTGTCGATCCTACGGCACTGCTGAATGCGGTTCTTGCAGGAAGAGGTCCTGATGTTGTTCTTTCGATAGGTGCTGACCAGCCTGTAAACTATGCACTGAGAAATGCTTCGGTAGACATTACTCAGTTCGACGGCTGGGAAGAAGTTCTGAGTCATTACTCGCCCAGTTCATATGAACAGTATCGTCTGGGCGACGGCATATACGGAGTCCCCGAGCAGCAGACATTCAACGTCATGTTCTATAGAAAAGACGTTCTTGAAGAGCTCGGCCTTGAGCCCCCCAACACCTGGCAGGAACTCATCGAGATGCTTCCCACCATTCAGGGTAATAACCTCTCGGTAGGAATTCCAAGTGCGGCAGGTGCAAGCGCGGCAGCGGTTTCTTCAACGGCAGTCGCATCCAATGCTCCTGACCTTTCACTGTACTTCACTCTGTTGTTCCAGTATGGCGGAGACATGTACAACGAAGAAGGAACCAGGACGACGGTTGATACAGAAGCCGGAGTAAGAGCATTTGATGATTATCTCAGATACTTCAACGACTACGGACTTCCCGTTATCTACGATTTCGTCAGCCGTTTCCGTTCCGGAGAGATGCCTATAGGAATATGTGCATATTCCGTATATAACACTCTCATGGTATCGGCACCCGAGATCAAGGGACTTTGGGATTTCACTTTAATCCCCGCAACAGTCCGTACCGATGCTAACGGCAATGAATATCTTGACAGATCGGATTTCATAACCGGTAACTGTACGATGATGATCGCCACGGATGATGAACAGGTCAAGCTTAATTCCTGGGAGTTCATGAAGTGGTGGGCACAGCCGGATACACAGGTCAGATTCGGTAGAGAGATCGAGGCCCTCCTCGGATCCTCAGCAAGATATGCAACCGCTAACAGAGATGCATTCTCACAGCTTTCATGGAGCTACAATGACATTCGGGTTCTCAATGAACAGTGGGATTCAACCGTAGGAATCAGAGAGGTTCCCGGCGGATATTACACCGGACGTCATATCGCAAATGCCTGCAGAAAGGTAATAAACGAGAAGACGGATACCAGAGAAACCATTATAGACTACTCGATACTCATCAATGATGAGATCGACAGAAAGCGAAGAGAGTTCGGACTTCCTGTATACGGAGAATATTAACAGATGTCACAATTTTTAAAAGATTACGTCAAAGTAAAAAAGCATAATTTCAGGGTCGGGGTCAAGAAAGCCAGGATCTCCAAGAGCTGCTATCTTTTCCTCGCTCCCTATGCGATCATATTCACGATGTTCTTCGTAATGCCGGTCGTGATATCGATCTTCTTCAGTTTCACTTACTACAACATTCTGGAAGCTCCCAGGTTCGTAGGTCTTCAGAACTACATATCGCTGTTCCTTGAGGATGATATCTTCCTGATATCGATCAAGAACACGTTTATGATAGCAATCCTGACAGGTCCTTTGGGATATATAGGTTCATTCCTTTTCGCCTGGCTCATAAACGAGCTTCCCAGATGGGTTCGAAGCGTAGCAGTCGTCGTATTCTATGCACCTTCGATCGCCGGCAACTGTTATGTAATCTTCTCAGTGTTCTTCAGAGGCGATGCTTACGGACACGTAAATGCATTTCTCATGAATGCCGGAATCATTGATACGCCGATCCTTTTCTTCACGAATCCGCAGTACATGCTTCCGATATGTATGGTGGTCATTCTGTGGATGAGTCTCGGTGCCGGATTCCTTTCATTCGTTGCAGGTCTTCAGGGCGTTGATAAGTCACAGTACGAAGCCGGATACATGGATGGCATCAAGAACAGATGGCAGGAACTTTGGTTCATCACTCTTCCCAATATGAAGCCCATGCTTATGTTCGGTGCGGTCATGTCCATTACCCAGGCATTCGGAGTGTGTGATGTCACGATGGCGCTGTGCGGATATCCTTCCACGGACTATGCCGCAAGAACGATAGTAACTCACCTTTTCGACTACGGCTTCTCCAGATTCGAAATGGGTTATGCATGTTCCATAGCAACTATATTGTTCCTGATTATGATACTCTGCAACAAAGCAATACAGTCATTCTTGAGCAGGGTAGGTACCTGATATGTCCAATATGACCAATAATACAACAGAAAACAACAATCTTGATTTTGAGAACAGCGACATGATGAATGAGAACTTTCAGGATTCATACGATGCTGACGGCAATGATCTCTATGCCGCAGAGGAGCAGCTTGAAGAGCTGAGTCCTATTGTGGAAAGCTCATCAGCGCCTCAGGAGCCCCTGATCCAAAAGGCTGAGAAAAAAAAGAAAAAGGGCAAGGACGATGAGGAAGAGACTTATCATAAGCCGATCATAAAGCGTCGTAAGCCTAACAGAAGTATAGCGGGAGATATTTTCCTGTACATATTCCTCCTTCTGGTGGCAATAGTGATGTTCTTTCCCATAATTTATGCGGTTGAATCAGCACTCAAGCCTCTGGATGAGCTGTACAAATTCCCTCCGAGGATATTTGCACAGAATCCCACAATGGATAACTTCTCGGATCTGTTTGTAACACTCTCGAAATCATGGGTTTCATTCTCGAGATACCTGTTCAACACAGTGTTCATCACTTTCGTGGGAACTGCAGGACACCTCTTCATAGCCTCAATGGCAGCATTTGTCCTTGCAAAGTATGAGTTCCCCGGCGGAAAGACTTTCTTCAAGATCGTCACCGTAGCAATGATGTTCACCGGATATGTTACCGGTATTCCCAACTACATCATCATGAGTAAGCTGGGCATGATCGATACGTACTGGGCAATCATCATCCCCGCGTTTGCTTCACCTATGGGACTCTTCCTCATGAAACAGTTCATGGAAGGCCTTCCCACATCTCTTATCGAAGCAGCTAAGATCGACGGCGCAACCGAGTGGTGCGTTTTCTCAAGAATAGTAATGCCCAACGTCAAGCCTGCATGGCTGACGCTGATCATATTCTCGGTACAGGGACTTTGGAACAACAAGGCTTCAACTCTTATCTATTCCGAGGAAATGAAGACTCTGCCTTATGCAATGCAGCAGATTCAGGCAGGCGGTATCGCCAGAACGGGCGAGGCTGCAGCAGTTCTTGTAGTACTGATGGTTGTACCTATTGCCATATTCATATTCTCAGAGAGCCAGATACTCGAAACCATGGCATCATCTGGATTGAAGGATTGATAATGATGAAAATGTCCGGATTTAAAAAATTCAAAAAAATCGGCGCCGTGATCGCGGCAGCAGCCATCGGAATATTATCTGTTCCCATGTCTGCACAGGCTTCTGCATTCGATCACAGGAGCTATACGTACATTTATGATTACTGGGAGGATGTTCAGGACTGCCCTAACGTTTACGACGTTTATGGTGTGTTCACATCCACCGATCTCGGGCTTGACACCAAGATGGTGACTCCCAGCGGACTCTATGTAAACGGTGAGACCATATATATATGTGATACCGGAAACAACCGTATTCTGGTTATAGAGAAAGATCCCGAAGCGGGACTCAGGGTTGTGCAGATAATCGATTCGATCAAGTATGCTCCCGGACCTTCCACATTTAACGGTCCTACGGACATAGCTGTATCGGATGAAGGCAACATCTTTATCTGCGATAAGAACAATAACCGAATCCTCAAGGTGGACAGTAATCTCAATTACCTGATGCAGTTTGACCTGCCGGTTGATTCTTCACTTCCTTCGGATCTGGTTTTCTTCCCCAACAAGATCGTTGTGGACAGTGCGGAGAGAGTTTACTGCATAGCTGATAACATTAACAAAGGCCTTCTTAAGTATGAGGCTGACGGAACATTCTCCGGATTCGTCGGAGCTACCAAGGCAGCATACAACTGGTATGATTACCTTTTTAAGAGGTTTGCTACACAGGAACAGCTCGACAGAATGCAGAGTGATGTTCCTACTGAATACGACAACATTTATATGGACTACGAGGGCTTCATTTATGCATGTACCGGTAAAGTAGAGCCCGAAGATCTCGATGCCGGAACCGTTGATGCAGTCAGAAGACTTAATCTTCTGGGTAATGACATTCTCGTAAGAAACAGTGACATCCCTGTGTACGGAGATCTCTACTGGGGATCTGCAGGCGGATACTCGGGACCTTCCTATTTCTCCGATGTCACGGCTTTTGATAATGACATTTTCGTATGTCTTGACAGAAACCGTGGAAGACTGTTCGGATATGACGATCAGGGCCGCATGGTCTTTGCGTTCGGCGGAAACGGTAATATGGATGGATACTTCAGACGTCCTGTTGCCATAGAGCATATCGGTTACGATCTCCTTGTTCTGGATACTACCGACTGCTCACTTACATACTTCGTTCTTACTGAGTTCGGACAGGACATTTATAATGCAGTTGACCAGTTTGATGCCGGCATGTACGAAGAATCCGGTGCTTCCTGGAGAAGAGTTCTTGCCCAGGATGGTAACTATGATCTTGCTTATATCGGAATAGGCCGTTCACTTCTGCGCCAGGAGCAGTACAAGGAAGCTATGGAGTATTTCGAGCTCAAGTATGATGATGACAACTATTCCAAGGCTTTTAAGGAATATCGAAAAGAGTGGGTTCAGTCTCATCTGTTTATAACTGTGTTTATACTTGTTCTTCTCCTTATGATACCTCTGAGCATCGACAAGTACAGAGACATGCAGATTGAGATTGCAACATCCGATGTCTTCAGATTCCCGGATCCCGAGGATAACATGACGAGAGCCGAGATCAAGGAATATCACAAGAAGCAGAGGCAAGAAGCAAGAGAGAGAGAGAAGGCTAAGAGAGAAGCCCGCAGAAATAACAGGTTTTGATCGGAGCTTTAAGGAAAAAGGAAATGGCAGAAATTAAGACCGGAAACAATAACATACTGAGCGGTGTGGGCGGATGGTTCAAGAACACCTTCAATGCAAAGTACTGGGATTCGCTTAAGTTTTCCCTTTACTGTCTCAGCCACCCTCTTGACGGATTCTGGGATCTTTCCCATGAGAAGAGAGGAACATATGCCGCGGCCAATACCATATTATTTCTTACGATCTTCATCAGGATCATAAAGCTTAAGTATACAAGCTTCCTGTTCGTAAGAGTATATTGGGAGGAATTGAACATCTTCCTTTACATAGCAAGTATTCTTTTCCCTCTCGCGCTCTTCGTAATAGGAAACTGGGCGACCACGACACTGTTTGACGGTAAAGGAAGACTCGGTCAGGTATATATCGCAACCTGCTACAGCCTTACACCTTATCCCCTCGTGCAGATACCGCTCATGTTCCTGAGCAATGCGGTCACGAATGATGAAGCTGAATTCTATACCGTTTTGTCGGCTCTGTCGATAGTATGGTGCGGAATCCTTGTGCTCGCGGCAATGGGACAGATACATGAGTTCTCGGGAGCCAAGAATATACTGTTCATGGTCTTCTCGCTGTTTGCAATGCTGGTCATGATATTCCTGCTTCTCATATTCTTCAGTATGATCACACAGGGCATTGCATATTTCTACTCACTTTACAGAGAGTTCATGTTCAGGATGTAGCAATTCATATTAGATCGCTTTAGCATTTGAGGCAAAAATACTAAGATCGGACCGGAGCATTCATGAGAAAAAGAAGTGCAGAACAAAAAAGAGAAAGAAGAAATGAGGTCTTTAAGACTTTAAGGGGCTTGATCGTTCCCGGAATAATTGCGCTCATCATAGGCGGCGTGATGCTGTTTGCTTTCACATATAAAAACGTCGAGGAAGAAGAGCAGGTCATTCCGGTAAACGGATATATAGGTGACGGACAGGAGATCGTTCTTGAAAACGATCAGCTCAGGTTTACATTTGATCCTGCCACCACATATTTCACCGTGCTTGTCAAGTCATCAGGCAAGATCTGGACCGCCATCCCCGACGATGTCGATTCCGACACGATCGCGATGAGCTCCGAAAAGGGTCACATCCGTTCGACTCTTAACCTGACTTATTCCGATGATATCGGTGCAGAGGTTCCTCTCAATAACTTTACCTACAGCATTGAGAATCAGACCTTTGATGTTGAGACCGACGGTGAGTCCATCATTGTTCATTACTCCATAGGTAAGGCTCAGAAGGAATTCGTCATTCCTCCCGTATGTACCGCTGAGGAATTTGAGGCACTTCTGGCACTTGCCGATCAGACTCAGACTTCTTTCATACAGCAGTATTATAAAAAGTTCGATATCAACAAGATCGACGAAAAGAAGTATGACAAGAAAGAGCTTCTCGAGAAGTATCCTGCACTTGCAGATCATGTTCTCTATATCCTCAGAGATACAGCGACCGATGCCGTCAAGGCAAAGCTTCAGGGCATTTTCGAAGGCCTCGGATATACCTATGAGATGTATCTTGCCGATAAGGAACTCGATCTTTCCATAGTGACCAATGACAATCCTATATTCAATGTAGATCTTATTTACAGACTTGATGGAGGATCTCTTATTGTTGAGATGCCTTACAGTTCCATGCTGTATCCCAAGGAGCGTCCCATCCTCAACATCGACGTGCTTCCTTTCTTCGGAGCCGGCGGCATGGATGACGAGGGATTCATGTTCGTTCCCGAGGGCGGCGGTGCTCTGATCAACTTCAACAACGGCAAGATCTCACAGAACGTTTATTATGCAAATGTATATGGCTGGGATATGTGCCATCAGAGAGATGCGGTGGTTCATAACACAAATGCCGTATTCAATACTTTCGGTATTTCGGACGGACATGACTCATTTATATGCACGATCGAAGGCGGATCCGCATATGCTGCAATCGAAGCTGATATCGCCGGAAGATTTAACAGTTATAACTTCGTCAATGCCGAGTACGGCGTTCTCGAAAGAGAGCAGTACAACGTAGGAAGCATTGCAAATAACCAGGTTTACGTTTATCAGGAATTCCTTCCCGACGAGGTTATCTCACAGAGATATACATTCATTGATTCGGGCAGCTATGTAGACATGGCTGAAGGATACAGAGATTATCTTCTTGCCAACTACGGCGACTACATGAAGCCTCAGACTGACACCCAGGCTCCTGTTGTTATTGAGATCGTTGGTGCCGTTGACAAGGTCAGACAGATAGTCGGTGTTCCTGTGTCAAGACCTCTTGAACTTACCACTTACGATGAGGCAAGGGATATAGTTTCGACACTGAATTCCGAAGGCATGAACAATATGATCGTCAAGCTTACCGGATGGTGCAACGGAGGTGTCAATCAGGCAATACTTAAGGATATTGATACCGTTTGGGCACTCGGTTCCGCAAGCGATCTTAAGAAGCTCTGTCAGACAGCTTCCGAGCTCGGATGCCAGATCTATCTGGACGGTATTACAGAGTATGCATATAACTCTGACATATTCGACGGATTCTTTGCTTTTGCGGATTCTTCCAGATTCATAAGCCGTGAGCTCAGCCAGCTTTATCCTTACAGTACCGTAACTTACGGAATAAGAGACGGACTTGACGGACATTACCTGCTTCATGAGCAGCTTGTAATAGAGATGATGAATAATCTCTATAAGGCATCAAATAAGTATGGTGCAACAGGTCCCTGCTTCCAGGATATAGGAACGGATCTGTCCAGTGACTTCTCCAGATCGAATCCCGTATCCAGAGAACAGTCATTGGTGGATCAGAGTGCACAGCTCAGAGCTGTCAGGGACAATGGCACGAATGTCATGATCAATTCCGGCAACATCTATGCTGCGGTTTACAGTAACGTAATCTCCCGTGTTGATCTTAAAGGATCAGAGTATACGATACTTGATGAGACTGTTCCTTTCCTTGAGATCGCAATCCACGGTTATATCACCTACACCGGTGAGCCCGTGAATATAAGCGGAAGAGAGACCGACAGCATTCTTGAGTGTGCCGAGTATGGTGCAGGCCTTTGCTATAATGTGATGGCAGAAGATGTAGAGGCTCTTCAGAAGACTCTCTATCCCATGTATTACGGAAGTTCATACGAGGCAGTTCATGACAGAATGCTTGAGACCTATACACGTTACAATAACGAGCTTGGTCATATCTTCAATCAGCAGATGACAGGTCATGAGAACATCACCTCATTTGTGAGCTGCACCGAGTATGCTGATGGAACCAGAGTATATGTCAACTACGGATATACGGATTATGTTGCAGATGGCATAACAATTCCTGCAAGAGATTATAAGGTTGTAAAATAATAAAGGGCGAACGGAGACCCGGATATGAAAAAGAAATTAAACGGAAAAGTAAGCGGACTTGAAAAAAAGAGAGCAGTAACAGGCGTGATGTTCTGTATGCCCTTCATCCTGGGATTTTTGTTCTTCATGGTCAAGCCCATGGCTCAGTCATTCTACATGTCATTCTGTGACGTGCAGGTCGGTCCCGGTCAGTTTGATCTTGTTTGGGCGGGCTTTGCCAATCTCGACAAGGCGTTTAAGGTTGACCCCGATTTCTCAAGATTTCTTCTTGAGGGATTTGCCAAGATGATTGTTTATTCACTGGCGATAATGGTCTTCTCGTTTTTCGTTTCACTGGTGCTTAATCAGGAATTCCACGGAAGAGCACTCGTAAGAGCAATCTTCTTCCTTCCTGTCATCCTTTCGAGCGGTGTTATCCTCGGACTTGAGTCTAACAACTCTGTCATTGCTGCGATCCAGGCAGATATATCCGACTCTTTATCAGGTGTCAGCATCACTACAGTGCTTGAGGAAGTGCTTAAGACAGCAGGTGTAGGTGTCAGAGCGTATGAAGAGGTATTTGTACTCATTGATAATATCTACGACATTGCTCTTGCTTCCGGAATTCAGATCATCGTATTCCTCTCGGGACTTCAGACCATTCCCAAGAGCATGTACGAAGCAGCATCCATAGAAGGATGTACATCATGGGAGAGCCTTTGGAAGGTTACATTCCCCATGGTCAGCTCAATCTTCCTTGTTAACTGGGTTTATACCATTGTCGACTTCAGTATGAGAACCGACAATGATGTCATGTCTAAGATTGACGACATAATGGTCCTGCAGCTCAATTATGGTCTTTCTTCGGCTATGGCTTGGAGTTATTTCGTATTGACTATGGTATTCCTTGCCATCAGTTCTTTCATCATTTCCAGGAGGGTATATTATTATGAGTAATACTGCGGTGATGAGTGCGCCCACTCAGGGTGGTGCACAGGCTAAGCCGAAGATGTCCGTATACAAGAGAAGGAAGATTGCGACTCAGTTTTGCATCAGTCTGGTGCGCTTTATCCTTCTGTTCGGAATGTGCTTCATGATCATACAGCCCATTCTCAATAAGGTCTCAGTCAGTTTCATGACCGAGGAAGATCTTTACGATCCCGTTGTCGTAAATATCCCCGCGCATTTCACGACTGAGAACTATCAGCTGTCGGCTGAGATCATGTCCTACAAGGAGGCTTTCAAGAACTCCATGATCATCTCACTTACGATAGCAGTTCTTCAGGTTATCGTATGTACCCTTGTCGGATACGGATTCGCAAGATATGATTTCCCTCTTAAGAATGTGTTGTTCGGATGTGTGCTCCTGATGATCGTCGTTCCGCCTCAGGTCATATCCACATCACTTTACCTTCACTTCAGATTTTTCGACATATTCGGTCTGGTACGAGCGATAACCGGCCAGGCTATAAATCTGAGAGGTTCGGTCCTGCCGTACTATATGATGAGTGCCGGCTGTGTGGGACTTAAGAACGGACTGTACATCTATCTGATCAGACAGTTCTTCCGTAACATTCCCAAGGAACTTGAGGAAGCTGCATATGTTGACGGATGCGGAACTCTTAAGACATTCTTCGTCATCATGCTTCCCGATGCCAAGCCCATTCTCACTTCATGTTTCCTGTTTGCATTTGTATGGCAGTGGACTGACGGTTTCTACTCAAGCATGTTCCTCGGAACCACCAAGCTGGTTTCCACATCGCTTGCAAGGATAGTCGACTCCCTCGGTGCATTCATCATGAGAGAGCTCGGAATTCAGACATCCGTTTCGGTTGCATATTCTAACTGTATCCTTTCAACCGGAACACTGATGATAGTCCTGCCCCTCATCATCCTTTATCTGTTCGCTCAGAGAGGATTCGTCGAGTCCCTTTCATCTACCGGTATCAAGATGTAAAAAGTGGACATCCCGCTGGTATTTGTGATATAATAATCAGTGGGTTTTGAAAGCCCGATATATATCCGCAATAAAGCGGCATTATATATTTTTAAACCGACCGATTTCGGTCAAAAGGAGGATTATGAAGAGAAAGTTTTTGAACCAGATTATTGCAGTCGGTGCAACCGCAGCAATGGTTGCAGGACTTGCAGGATGCGGCGGCGGATCAGACGAAGGAACCCCCGCTACTCCTGACACCCCCGATAACCCCGTTGTTGATGACGGACAGGGCGGCGGAGAAGTTGACGTTCCCGTTGAGGAAGAGAGCCCTTATGAGGTTATCACCGATGCTAACGGCAACCCCATCGACCTTGGCGGCGTAGAGGTCATCATCCGTGACTGGTGGTCATCAGGCGAAGTTGCTGAGCCTAACAACGATTACGAAGAGGCTCGTAACGACTATCGTCAGTGGTGCATGGAGACCTACAACTTCACCGTTAAAGAGCTGGCTATCTCTGACTGGGCTGGAGCTCCTCAGGATTTCGCTGATTACGTAATGGCTAACGGCGACGACAACTACTATGTATTCACCATTCGTCCCGATCAGGCTACTACCTCAGCACTTGGCGCTGGTCTCATGTATGACCTTGCTACCATCGACTGCCTTGATTTTGATCACGATCCTATCTTCACCAGAAACCAGGTCGATGAGCTTTATTCAAACGGCGACAGCATCTATGCTATGTACGCAGCTAACAACGGCTTCTCAGAGGCTAGAGCTGGTATATTCTTCAACAAGAGAGTCCTTCGTGATGCAGGTATCGATCCTGATTCAATCTATCAGATGCAGGATGCAGGAACCTGGACATGGGATGCTTGGATCCAGATGCTTGACACCGTAACCAGAGACCTTGATAACGATGGAACCATCGATATCTGGGGATGCGGCGAGAACTACGGCGACCTTATTTCCGGATTCGTTATGTCTAACGGCGGAACCTACGTTGCTTATGATGAGGACGGAAAGTTCAGAATCGCTCTTGAGGATCCTAACACTCTTGAAGGCCTCAACATGTGTAAGGAAGTTATGGATAAGTACGATGTTCATAACTCTTATGTAAACGACGAAGCTTGGGACTTCTACAAGGAAGACTGGCTCAGCGGACACTTCGCATTCTATCCCGGACAGGTTTGGGAAGCTGACAACGTAAGACAGATGGATGACGAAGTTGGTTTCGCAACCTTCCCTGTTGGACCTTCCGCAGGAAGCAACTATCACTCATATGCATCCGATAACCTCTATGTTATCCCTGCATGCTATGATGCTGATAAGGCATATGCTTGCGCATTCGCTTACATGCTTTACTTCGGCGATGTACCCGGATACGAAGATTTCATCCAGACCCTTGACGGACTTAAGGCTGGTTACTATGCTAAGTTTGATGACACCGAGTCAGTTGACAGCTCTGTAGTTCTTATCATCAAGAGCGGCGGCTACGAGATCGGCGAACTTGTTCCCAATCTCCAGATCGGTCCTGACTTCACCTACAATCTCTATGCAGGCGGCGCTGATGTTTCTTCAGTCATTGAGGCAACCAAGACCGCATGGCAGACCTACATCGATGAAGCTAACGCAACGAGATAATCTCTAAAGTCAGTTATTCACAGCAGGGCGGCGCCTAAACGTCGCCCTGTTTTTTTAAAAATATACGGAGTAAACTACAATGGGCGAAGCAAAATTTCATCTTCCCGGACTCAGACAAAACTATCCTCTTAACATGCTGGTGATCAGCCTGTTTGAACAGAAACCCGAGATGTTTCGTGAGGGAGTCAAAATAGAAAGCTGCTATGGAGAGTTTCCGACTTCTCTTTGGAACGGGGGCCGCCCTTCATATAATGACCAGTGTTCCGCGGAATATATCGTTAATGTCATAAAGTCACTTAATTCTCATGGCGTGTCTGTCAGACTTACATATACCAACATGACCATTACAGAACATGAATGCAGTGATCCTTATTGCAACTTCTGTCTGGATCAGCTTGCAAAGGATGAGAAGAACTGTGTCATTCTTTTTTCTCCTATCCTTGAGAATTACATCAGAAATAAATACCCGAACATGAAGATTGTATCCTCTACGTGCAAGAGGATTAAAGATATAGATAAAGTAAACGAGGAACTCGAAAAGCCGTATCATCTCGTTGTGCTCGATTACGATTTCAACAATGATTATGAGGCACTTGCCAAGATCCATGATCATCCGAGATGTGAAGTACTTGTCAACTGTCTCTGTACACCGAACTGTCCCAGAAGGTCCAATCATTACAGGAACATTGCGGATAACCAGAGACTGATTCTCAAGAATCGTCACTTGCCTGCCGACAATCATATTCCCATCAAGCAGTGGCATTGCGAGTACGGTGAGCATAACTGCTTCTACACAATCCAGGATTACAAGACATTTGTAAAGCCTGAAGATGTTGTCGGAAAGTATTCGGACGAACTTGACATTCATAACTTCAAGATAGAAGGACGTACCGGCAATATCTTTTCTCTTGTCGAGACATACAGCAATTATCTGATCAAGCCTGAATACCAGGGCCTGTTCAGGATCACGGTCCTCAATAATCTCAAGGCCAATAAGATCATAACAGTAAACAAGCCGATGCCGCAGCCTTTTGTCATGCCGGAGGAAAAATAAGTGGAAGGTACCGATAATAAGATATATTGGCACATACCGGGATTCTGTGCCTTCAGGCTTCTCAATCAGCTTCTGATGAACATGATGAAGGATTATCCCGAATATTTTAACGAAGGATATGCCATCGGCTCATCATACGGAACATTCCCCGGAGCAATCTGGAACGGCGGCCGCGCCGTAATAGGTATCACTCAGAAAACGCAGATCGAATCGATCCTGAAGATCTATAACTCAAGAAACATTCCGGTCAGATTTACATGGACCAATTCACTTATAGGTGAGAAGGAATGCTACGATACATACTGCAATCTGATCATGAGGCTTGCCGATAACGGGATGAATCAGGTGCTCGTCAATTCCCCGGCTCTTGAGGATTATCTGAGAGCAAATTATCCTTCATTTAAGATGATCTCCTCCACTACAAAGAGGATCACCGATAAGGCAAAACTTGAAGAGGAGTTTGCCAAAGACTATTTTCTGGTCGTCCTTGATTACGATCTGAATCACGATGAAGAAGCACTTAAGCTGATTCAGGATTCCGGCAATGCGGGCAGATGCGAGATCCTTGTAAATGAGGTATGCTTCCCCGGATGTCCGAAGCGCGCCGAGCATTATGCACAGCAGTCAAGGATGCAGCTTGAATTTGATGCCGCAACTCCCTTCCCCTGTCCCAACATACAGAATCCGAGAACTTTCTCCGAGTGCATGGACAGGCCTGCATTCATCAAGGATACTGAGATCGGTTCATATATCGAAAGAGGATTCAGACAGTTCAAGATAGCCGGAAGAGGAATGCCGGAGAGTTATCTGTTAGAGTCTTATTTATATTTTCTGGTTCGCCCCGAGTACAGGAGCATGGTTAAGAGCAAGCTGGAGACGCAGCTCAGGGATCTCAGAAACCGTGCATCCCAGGGAACCGGTAAGAGGAGGATATGATGTTTAAGAAGATTTTGAAGAAAACGGCGGTTACATTCCTTGGGATAGTGACTGCAGTCAATTCACTGCTTTCAGGCGGATGCAGCATGCCCGGAACGGTGAGAGCAGAGGGCTATTACGACTATATGTCGCTTGAGAGCCTCAAGGAGGTATATGCCGACAAGTTCAGGCTGGGTGTTGCGGTCCAGGCTATCAGCCACTGGGGTGACACGACTGCAGAGATCGGTAATGCATTCAAGGAAGAATTCATCGATGAACAGTTCAATTCGATGACTTTCGGAAATGAGTTCAAACCTGCTTATAATTTTGATCCTAATGTCGAGGGGCTGTTTACTGTTGACAGAGCTGCAGAGGAACTCCTTGACTGGGCCAAGGAACATGACATGCCTGTCAGGGGACATTGCCTTGTTTGGCATTCACAGGTTGATCCTTCCATCTTTGCAAGGGATTTCAAAGCCACTTCAAACGGATCCGTGACGAGAGATTATAATGTGACTCTTGATGAGGACTGCCTTGTTGACAGGGACACCCTTCTTGCAAGACTGAAGACTTATATCTATAGCGTCATGGAATACACTTATGCGAACGGTTATGCCGAGACCATCTATGCATGGGACGTGGTGAACGAGGCCGTGGAGGAAAATCAGGATGACGGACTCAGAAGAAGTTACTGGTACAAGATCATCGGACCGGATTTCCTGTATTTCAGCTTCCTCTATGCAAGAGAGGCAGAGGAGAAATTCGCTCCCATGTATGCAGAGCAGTACGGACTTGATCCGGACGGCGATCTTTCATCCATCAAGCCCGAGCTTTATTACAATGATTATAATGAGTGGTTCCCCGCAAAGGTAGATGCCATCATTGATGTCCTGACCGTAAGACAGTTCAACGAGGGGCACCGCGTGGTACAGAGCCCCGTCATCAATCCCGACGGAGACGGAACCATTTACGGAGACGGACTTATCGACGGAATCGGACTTCAGGGACACCTGACCGCTACCGATTCTCTTACCCAGTATGCAGCAGCACTTGAAAAGTATGCGGCGGCGATCAACAACCTTCAGGTTACCGAGCTTGACGTAGGAAAGCATACTCCCGGAGATGCCGGCGATTACAGACAGGCAAGATTTTATTATGACTATTTCACCATGCTTCTCGATGCAGTGGACAGCGGTATAAACATTAATTCCGTCACCTTGTGGGGGCTTACCGATACATCTTCCTGGAGAAAAGAAACCGAGCCTCTTTTGTTCAACACCGATCTGTCACCAAAATCTGCTTATTATGCGGTTGTGATGGCCGGCATGAGAGAAGAGTTCGACATGGTCGATTACTCCATTCGCGGAAGAGCGGAGGATTTATTCCTTGATTTCGAGCCTGTTCAGGTGAACGGCAGCTGGTCCAACAAGACTCCGTCGGAACTGGGATTTGTAAGCCGCGGTGCGGGACATCAGGCAACCGTAATGCTCAAGATGAAAGAAAACCACACCCCGGATGCAGCTACCGGATTTGCTCTGCAGGTCAGGAGAGATGCAGTGGATGCAACTCTCAGATATGACATCTCCAGATTCATAGGTCATGCAATAACGATATCTTATTACATCAAGTCGGAAGACCAGATCCTTACCATGGGCATTGAAGGCTTTGAGGATGCCGGCAGCGTTTCGTTCGACACACCTGAATTCGACTGGACTCTGGTCGAGACTACGGTAAGACTTCCGGAGAACCTTGACTCGGCAGGTTTGTATTTTGAGACCGAAGGATCCGGTGAATTCCTGATCGATGATTTCGAGATCAGGATGTGCGACGATGTTCAGATGGCTGACGGATTCGAAGGCGGAGGGACTGATGCGGCAGATACCGCTCCGGATGCCGACGCCGCTGCCACTGTCGATCAGCCCGCAACTGATACAGAGGGTCAGGGCTTTCAGGTTCATCAGGCTATCGGAATTGCCGTGATGCTGGCTGCCATCTCGGTCATTGTTTTGGGAGTGGTACTTGGCCGTCTGAAAGAATCCGAAACCGGCAAAGTCGAAGCCAAGAGATCTGAAGTCAAAAAAACCGAAGAGAAGAAAACTGAGTCCGGAAAAGAAGACAAGGATGTCAAAGAACAACCGGAAGAAAAAAACAAATCTAATAATATGAACAACAAAAACGGTAAGAACGGTAAAAATTCCAAGAAGAAGAAAAAGAAATAAGGATACCCCACCGAGGCTCGTGCTTCGGTGGGGTATTATTATGGTTTATTATTCTTGTTTTATTATGTTTTGGTCAGGTATTCGGATTGCTTTTCTCAAACGGTTCTTCGGAAATCAGATCCGATATCCTGTATTTTTCAAAGAAGATCTTCAGCTCCCTGTCCAGCATGATCCACATGGGAAGAGTCTTGCAGGCGGTTTTGTTGGGACATGCCGCATGGTCGTCAGTGACGCAGGAAACGGGAGTGAAATTATCCTCGGTTGCCTTGATCACATCCCATGCCGTGCATTTGCCGGGATCCACGGCCAGCTTATAGCCGCCGCCTTTTCCCCTGATGCCCTTGACCATCTTTTCCTTGACCAGGTCCTTGATAATGGCTTCCAGGTATTTTTTTGAGATCCCCTGTCTTGCTGCAATGTCTGACAGGGGTATGTATCCTTCGTTATCGTGCTCCGCAAGGTCAATGATGACACTCAGGGCATATCTTCCTTTTGTTGAAACAAGCATTTTCTCTCTGATCTTTCTTAAATCATGTCATTTTAATGCACAGAGATTATGATACATTGCCGCATGAACGTTTTCAAGGATTATATGAAACACTTGACTGATGCAAAGGTGCATGAAAATGTTATAATGTTCACATGAATTACGCAGAAGCAAGAAATTATATAGAAAATACCGGTTCCTCAGGCATTGTTCCGGGAACTGAAGTGATAAAGGAATTGCTTTCAAGGCTTGGAGATCCACAGGAATCGCTTAATGTCATTCATGTTGCGGGCACTAACGGCAAGGGTTCCATATGCACATACCTCGAAAGTGCGCTGAACGCATGCTCGCTTAAGGTGGGAAGATATGCCTCACCTTCCGTGTTCAGATATCTTGAAAGGATACGCCTTGCAGATGCGGATATCACGGAAGAAGACTATGCCGAGGCAGTTGACCTGGTAAGCAAAGCTGCTGAGGGCATGACAATAAAGCCTACAGGGTTTGAAGCGGAGACGGCGGCAGCATTTCTGTTTTTTTACAGGAAAAAAGCTGATGTGGTGATCGCAGAATGCGGAATGGGCGGAAGGGAAGACGCGACGAATGTCTTCACTAAGCCTCTGGCAACCGTATTTGCCCCCATAAGCATGGATCATATGAGCTTTCTGGGGGATGATCCGGAGAAGATCGCAGTCAACAAGGCCGGGATAATGAGAAGAGGCGTTCCGGCAATCATCTCACATATGCCTGAAGTGGAACATGCGGGGAAAATATATTCTCCGGAGGATATTCTGATAAGGGAAGCCGGAAAAGCGGGAGCCGAATGCATCACATCCGACGACGATCTTATTCCGGCCGGATTCGAAAATCCTCTTCCGGGTGCTTATCAGTCAGCCAATCTGAATACTGCGCTTCATGTGCTTCAAAGACTTTGCCCCGATCTGAAAAAGAGGTTCCCCAAAGCTGAAATAACATATGATATCATGCTGAACGGTTTACATAACGCAAGCTGGCCTGGGCGTTTCGAGATGATCAAAACCTCCCCTGCCGTGATAAGGGACGGAGCTCACAATCCCGGTGCTGTCAAGGCTTTGAGGGGGGCTTTGGCCCTGGACGGATGGCTTGATGGTAGACATAATGTCCATTTAATAATGGGCGTTTTCAAAGATAAAGACTATCCGGAGATACTTCGCATCATGCTCCCCGGAACAGTGTCGTTTTCAGCCATTGATCTGCCCGATCGTAAGAGAGGTTTGCCGTCACAGGAGCTTGCTCAGGCAGCGTTAAGCGTCCGCGAAGAGCTTTTTGGTGCCGGCCTTTCTGTTCCGGATCCTCACAGGATAACCGTGGCGGATTCTCTTAAGGCTGCTTTGGATATTCCTTTCGGAAAAGAAGACCTGTTTGTAGTCTTCGGATCATTATCTCTTATGCAGCTTTTTGATGAAGCTGATCTGTAGTTTTCCGGGTGGTTTCGTGATAAAATAAATTATATATATCTATGCCTTTTTTGATGCATGTGAGGGTGTGTCGTGGTATTATTTTTGACCAGTTCCTTCGTGGAATACAGAGACATAAATGATCCCGGACCGGTTCATATTTTAAGTGATTACGGTTTCATGGATAATCTTAAGAAGTACTGGATGGAAAATTCCGGTCTTCTTGTCGTTGCCGCTGATCCTGAGGATGAAAAGACCAATGACATAACAGCCGGGAGAATGGAAGCTGCCTTTCGCATGGCAGGGCTGGATGTCAGGGATGTTAATGTCCTGGATGGCAGGAATTCCTCAATGGCCTTTGATCTGGTCAGAAATTCCGATGTCGTCATCTTATGCGGCGGTCACGCACCTACCCAAAACGAGTTTTTCAAGAAAATCGGTTTAAAGAATCTTCTGACAGGTTTCCCCGGGCTGGTTATATCCCTCAGCGCGGGCAGCGTTAACTGCGCTGAAAATGTCTATATGTTCCCGGAGAATCCCGGTGAAGCGGATGATCCTGATTTTGTCCGATTTACCGACGGACTGGGACTGACTGACATATCAATAATCCCGCACTACTCTTATGTCAAAGAGCTTTCCGTTGACGGCAAGGACCTCATATATGACGTCATTCTGCCCGACAGCCTGGGCAGGAAGTTCTATATGATTGAAGACGGTAGTTATTTTATTATTGACAGTGACGTCATAAAATTTCATGGGCGTGGAGAGGTGCTTGAAAACGGCACTTTAGGTCAAATTGACACGCATATCAGTGAAAATGACTGGAATGCCGTTATGACAGGCGGTTATGTTTGTGTGTTTGAGGTAGAACCCACTACCGGCAAGACTTTCACAAAATACACCAGTGATTTTTTGAATAAATATGACGTTAGTGTCACAAAGTGCGGAAACATCCAAAACTTCATTCAGGAGTTCGCTTCAAAGCTTGTTGTGGAGAATGAGAGGGAGACTCTTATAGCTCACATGAATCCGGATCTGATAGATGAGGAAGTCAGGTCGCTTGGATCATTTTCACGTACCGTACATTCCGAAAAAGGCGGCATCAGGCGTGCCATGGACATAAGGATAAGGCCTCTTGAGTATGACTATTCCATGGGAATCTGCATAATCCAGGATATTACCGAGATGATCGACCGCGACTGGATGACGGATATACTGTCCAGGACGGGGTTCCTCAGAGATGCCGAGAATTGTATCAGATCCCTGGATCTGAGCATAGGGTATTCCCTTATATACACAAACATACAGGGATTTAAGACCATTAACGATCTCTTTGGCGAAGAGAGCGGTGACATGGTCATTTTCATGGTCAGGGACAAGATAAAGGAAGTATTTGCCCCTCTTCTGATCGGAAGGCTTGAAAGCGATCATTTTGTGGCAATAGTTAAAAACGAGTTCCTTAAGACGAGCAGGATGCGGGAGCTCACCCAGATGACTTATAAGAGCACTTATAAACAGTACGATTTTAATGTGACCTGCGGAATATATCACATAACCGATTCCGGGGTGTCCGTCGGCATCATGATAGACAGGGCCAAGCTGGCCGAGTCCAATATCTCGGACTCCGACACGGCCATGTATTCCGAATACACGGACAGGATGCGTTCTGATTATGTCAACCAGATGCTCCTTATCTCTGACTTGAGTGAAGCACTCAGAGAGAAGGAACTGGTGGCATTTTATCAGCCGATAGTCGACACATTTACCCATAAGGTTGTTTCTGCGGAGTCGCTTATCAGATGGAGACATCACGACCTGGGCATGGTCTCGCCCGGCCTGTTCATCCCTGCACTTGAAGCGTCGGGCAAAGTCTCCAGGGTGGATCTGTACATGGCCGAAACGGTTTTCGGCATGCTGAGGCAGAGTGCACAGGAGGGGCAGGCTATCGTTCCCGTCTCCATTAATCTGTCCAGGATCGATTTCTATGATCCGACGCTTTTGGACAGGATCGGTGAAATGCTCTGCGATGAAAGATTTCCTGCCGGGGCGGCCAAGATCGAGATAACCGAATCAGCTTATGCCAACCTTGAGAGGAACGCGCTTGATTTCCTCAGCAAGATGAAAGAGAAGAAGGTCAAGATCCTCCTTGATGATTATGGAAGCGGAATGTCATCGCTCTCGACTCTTGAGAGTTATGAATTTGATACCATCAAGCTTGACATAGGATTTATACGTAAGATCGGTCAGAGCTCGAAGGCGGAGACGATCATCAGGTCCACCATCAGCATGGCGCATGCATTCGGATCGGATGTCATCGCGGAAGGCGTGGAGACAGAGCAGCAGCTTGCGTTTTTGTCCGATGCGGGATGCGACATGATCCAGGGATACTATTTCTACCGTCCGATGCCGGAAGAAGACTTCAGGGACATAATGAACAATCCTTGCAAGACCCAGATGATGCTCACCGACAGATCGCTATTTAACTGATCAATAAAAAAGAAGAGGAAACGGTCATTAACAGGATATTTGAGATAATGGCTCCCTGTCACTTCGGCATGGAGTCGGTACTTAAAAGAGAAATAACGGACTTGGGATACGATGTGACGAGCGTCGCGGACGGAAGAGTGACTTTTGAAGGCGATGCTGAAGCTGTAGCAAGAGTCAACATATGTTCACGTACGGCAGAAAGGCTGCTTATCAAGGCAGCCTCTTTTACGGCCCGTACATTTGATGAACTGTTTGAGGGAACCAAGGCTGTCAGGTGGGAGGAATTCATTCCCGAAAACGGAAAGTTCTGGGTCGCAAAAGCATCCAGCGTTAAATCAGCGCTTTTCTCTCCTTCAGACATTCAGTCCATTGTCAAAAAGGCGATGGTCGAGGAACTGAAGGGTGTTTATCACACGGAGTGGTTTCCCGAGGACGGAGAATCATTTCCGTTCAGGGTCTTCATAATGAAGGATGAGGTCACGATAGGCCTTGATACCACAGGTGAATCCCTCCATAAAAGAGGCTACAGAAAACTTGCCGCCAAAGCTCCGATCGCCGAGAATCTGGCTGCGGGTCTTATTATGCTCACGCCCTGGAGAGGGGACCGCATTCTTGTGGATCCTTTCTGCGGAAGCGGGACCATTCCGATAGAAGCGGCAATGATGGCAGCAAACATCGCTCCCGGAATGAACAGGACATTCTCGGCGCAGGCCTGGCAGCATGTTATCCCTTCTCAGGTATGGAAGGATGCATTTGAAGAGGCTAAAGATTCCGTGACGGAAGTGAAAGATACCGATATCCAGGGCTATGACCTGGACGAAGAGATGATAAGGATCTCAAGGAAAAATGCCGCTGATGCCGGTGTTGAAAAGATGATCCATTTCCAGGTCAGGGATGTAGCGGCACTGTCTCATCCGAAGAAATACGGATTTATCATAACCAATCCGCCTTACGGCGAGAGACTCATGGACAGGGAAGCCGTAGGTGATCTTTACAGGAATCTCGGAGACAGGTTTAAGGGGCTGGACAGCTGGAGCCTTTATGTCATCAGTTCGTATGAAAAGGTGGAAAACGGCATCGGAAAAAAGGCTGACAAGAACCGCAAGATCTATAACGGAATGATGAAGACTTACTATTACGAATTCAGGGGGCCCAAGCCACCTTCAAGGAAGAACACGTAAATGACTCCGGGTACAGGGAACATCCCTTTGGTAAAGTACACAGATCCGCAGCTTGAAGAAGGTTATGCTGCGATGCCGCGCAGGATCTATACCTGCATCATCTGGACTGTTTTGCTGGTTCTGTGCATGGCAGTCTGCCTTGCTTATTCTTTTACCAAGCCGGTGGTCATTACCAATGCCAATGTCAGCGATGAGGACATTTTCGACATGTCGGAGATGATACCGCTGACACCCGGGGATTCTGCCCCGGCAGGGATGGTCATTTTTTCGGTTCCGGATGATGTGCAGGCTTCCGACATTGTTACCGAGAATATGTACAATGAACGCAAATTCCTGGTCCACATAAGGACGGAGAGCGATTCATATTACGGATCCGTTTCATCTTCCGGCGTGCCGATAGATGCGGGACGCATTTCGGGAGACGGAGCTCTTGTTGAAGGGATCGGCGTAGTGTATGACAGATCGGGTGTCCTGCTCATATTTGACATGTCGATGATATATGAGTATTCACTTACCATGGAAGGCAGTACTGTCACCATGGAAGCTGTTGATCCGTCGTCCGTGTATGAGCATATCGTCATCATTGACCCCGAAGAGTGTGAAAAGGCAGCAGGCGTGGCAGCGGATGTGGCTGCAAGGTGCTCGGCACTTCTTTATGAGGAAGGCATAAGAGTCTATATGACAGACCCCGGACTTTCTGCGGAAGACAGGGTATCCGTTCCCGAACTCATGGAAGAGACCGGTGCCGACATTTATATCCGTTTAGGTGTGTCCGAAGACGGAGAGGGACATCACGGCATCAGGGCATGGTATGATCCGCTTTACTATATTCCGGGGTTCGGAAGCATAGAACTGAGCGAAGCCTGCCTCAGGAATGTCACGATCAGCGCATCCGACAGGGCAATCGGAATATTCGAAGCTCCTGAGGGCAGCGTTCTCTATGAAATCAGTGCCCCTGCGACATATATCACGCTTGGAAATGCAGATGATACTGATGAGTGCGGTCTGTTGGTGGATGATTCCTACAGGGACAGACTTTCCGAAGGCCTGTATCTTGCAGTGACCGAAAGCTTTAATATGATGGGAGAAATGAAAGAATGAAAAGATTGATCTTTGCCACGGGCAATATGGGAAAAATGCGTGAGATACGCGAGATCATGGACGGGTCCGGATATGAGATCATGTCCATGAAGGAAGCCGGTGTGGATCCCGATATAGTTGAAGACGGACGCACCTTTGAGGAAAATGCAATGATAAAGGCAAGAGCCGTTCACGCACTACTTCCCGAGGCAATAGTTTTAGCTGACGATTCGGGCCTCGAGGTAGATGCACTCGGTGGAGAACCCGGGATCTATTCGGCAAGATACCTCGGAGAAGATACCCCTTATTCCGTGAAGAATAATAATATCATCGAACGTCTTGAAGGAGTTCCCGATGAAAAGAGAACCGCAAGGTTCGTATGTGCGATCGCAGCAGTCCTTCCCGACGGAACCGAGAAATGTGTCAGGGAAACAGTTGAAGGCAGGATCGGGTATGAAGAAAAAGGAGAGCACGGATTCGGATACGACCCGATCTTCTATGTTCCCGAACTTGGATGCACGACGGCTGAGATCCCCGAGCTGGAGAAGAATAAAATATCCCACAGAGGCAAAGCACTCAGAAAAATGAGATCGGAGTTGTTTGATTGAAAAAAGCGATCGTTGTGAGTGATACTCACGGACATAATGAAAATCTGCATAAAGTGTTAAAACTCCACCCCGATGCGATGTGCATCATTCATTGCGGTGACGTGGAGGATGGAGAAGAGGACATAAGGGAAAGCGTAGGGTGCCCTCTTTACATGGTTGCCGGCAACAATGATTACTTCAGCGCGCTTCCGAGAGAAATAGAGGAAAATATATTCGGGAGAAAGATCCTGATCACGCACGGACATTATTACAGGGTATCGGTTTCCATTGAATATCTAAGGCAGGAAGGCGTTGCCAGGGATTGTAACATTGTGTTTTTCGGGCATACACACAGACCCGAAGTATCCTATGGTACCGAGTGCTTCTGCGTAAATCCCGGTTCGCTTTCATATCCCAGACAGGAAGGCAGAAAGCCCAGCTACATTATTTGGGAAGTGGATGACAAAGGTCAGGATCATTTCACGGTAGCATACCTTGATGCGGGATGGTGACCTATGGAGATATAAAACCGTCTATACTGATGTAGGGCGGTTTTTTGTTGTATTTATGAGGATGATAAAATGAAAAAACTGATCGTTTACATAATGCTCACAGTCTTCATGATATCTGCAGTTTCGGGGTGCGGCCCGGATACGGAAGGAAGTGCTTCGGGTAATGCCGGTTCCGGAAGCCAGAATTCCGGAAGGCAGAATTCTCAGGTGCAGACGGAAAATATAAAATATGATGAAAACAAGCTCAGTGATGAATATCTAGTCGGAATGGATTATTTTACGGGTGATTTCCTTGAGTTTGCTCCCACTGTGATAGTGAAGGTCAGATATGACGGGATGCTGGAAGCTGAATTTGACCATACTACATTCGGTCCGGGGACATATACTGATGTCCGGCTTTTTGAAATGACTGAGGCTCAGAAAGATGCTGTTTTTTCGGCAATCGATCTTAAGCACCTCTTTAACCTCGATCCCGAGGAAGCCGATCCCGCAACAACAATGGATGGAGGATGCTCCTATCTGATCATCTATGATAAACAAGGTGACGTATATAAGAGATGCGGAGGATTCTGCCCCCATAATCGTGACTTTAACCAGATGAGAAGAGTGGTATACGAAAACCTTCCCGAGGAATTTCTTGAATATTGCGAGATCTTCAAGAAGATATGGCAGGATGAGGAAAATTATATCAGGGATCTCGGAAAATATTACAAATATGGTGTATTCATAGGCTATGACGGTGAACTGAGTGCCCTGAGCTACTTTGATGCGATAGTGATCGATGCGCAGTATTTCGATGAGGATGAGATCCGTGAATATCAGTGGCAGTACGGTCATGACGTTTTAAGTTACATCAATGTCGGATCGGTTGAAGAATTCAGGGATTATTATGATGAATATTCGGATCTTGCCCTTGGTGAGTACGAAAACTGGGAAGATGAAGTCTGGGTCGATGTATCCGATGAAAGATGGCAGCGTTTCATCCTTGATGAACTTGCCCCGGAACTGAAGAATAAGGGCATCTCGGGATTTTTCGTAGATAACTGCGATGTTTATTACAATTATCCCACTGAAGAAATCCTTGAGGGGCTTAGCGTCATCATGGAGGGACTCAGGTCGATGGGGCTTGAAGTGATCATAAACGGCGGTGATACCTTCCTTGATGCATATTGTGAAAACGGAGGCGTATGGTCGGACGTTATCAGCGGCATCAATCAGGAGTGTGTATTTACTGCGATCAACTGGGAAGATGACAGCTTCATGGCAGCCTCTGATGAGGACAGTGAATATTTCCGTGACTATATCGAAAGATACGCATCCCTCGGCGCATTCATCTATCTTCTTGAATATACCGAAGACGCATCACTTGTGAAAGATATAGATGGTTACTGCTATAACCATCAATTTGCATATTGCGTTTCCGACACACTGAATCTTGACCACATTCCGGAGTGAGGCGTAAACAAGGGGACTGTCCCGCTGTTTAACCATTGAAACAGCGGGCCATCCCCATATTTCCGGATTATTGTTTCAGGCATCCATAAATGGTATAATATTATCTGCTGTCGGGGTGTGGCTCAGCTTGGCTAGAGTACCTGGTTTGGGACCAGGGGGTCGCAGGTTCGAATCCTGTCACCCCGATATTTAGAGCCCCTTCGCGAGGAAGCATTCTTCCGAGTGATTAGGGGCTCTTATTATCGGGGTGACCATCACCCCGATCCTCACGATTTGTCGAACATGGCGACTTAGGGGCTCTTATTCTCGCTTATTCCAAATTGTTGATATATGTAAAAGGATTTTTGAGATTATGCCAATACTTATCGAACTATTCCTGACCTTCGCCAAGATTGGTTTATTTACCTTCGGCGGTGGATATGCGATGCTCTCTATTATCGAGAACATCTGCGTCGAACAGAAAAAGTGGATCACACATGATGAAATGATGAATATAACAGTAATCGCCGAATCGACTCCCGGGCC
>JAIKZQ010000003.1 GCA_024682075.1 Lachnospiraceae bacterium | reverse complement strand
GTCCGTTCTTTCTGAGGAATTCCATAGCGGCATCCATATCGCCGTTTGTCTCATTAAGAGCCTTCTTACAATCCATCATGCCGGCGCCGCTCTTCTCACGCAGCTCCTTTACCATGGAAGCACTGATCTCTGCCATAATATTTCTCCTTAAAATACAGGTTAACGGTTACTGATTATGCCTCTGCGGGAGCTTCTTCAGCTGCATCGGTGTTGGAAGTACCCTGGCTTGCCTCGATGACTGCATCTGCCATCTTGCTTACGATAAGCTTTACGGCACGAATTGCGTCGTCATTTCCGGGTATGATGTAATCAAGCTCATCGGGATCACAGTTGGTATCGCCGATTCCGATAAGAGTGATGCCAAGAGATCTGGCTTCCTGTACGCAGATGTTCTCCTTCTTGGGATCAACAACAAATATAGCATCGGGAATCCTGGTCATGTCCTTGATTCCGCCGAGATTCTTCTCGAGCTTGTCCCACTCCTTGCGAAGTCCGATAACTTCCTTCTTGGGAAGAACATCAAATGTTCCGTCCTCAGACATTCTCTCGATGTCACGAAGTCTCTTGATACGGGACTGGATGGTACGGAAGTTGGTAAGCATTCCGCCGAGCCATCTCTCATTTACAAAATACATTCCGCAACGCTCAGCCTCAGTCTTAACTGCGTCCTGTGCCTGCTTTTTGGTTCCTACGAAAAGGATGGTGCCGCCCTGGGCTACGATCTCACTGACTGCCTTGTAAGCCTCGTCAAGCTTGCCTACGCTCTTCTGCAGGTCAATGATGTGGATGCCGTTGCGCTCGGTAAAGATGTAGGGAGCCATCTTAGGGTTCCAACGTCTGGTCTGATGACCGAAGTGCACACCGGCTTCAAGAAGCTGTTTCATAGAAATAACGCTCATTTTAGATCCTCCTTAATTGTTAATCTTCCGCCTGATTTTTAATGAACCTAAGCGTCGGTGGTTCAAACCCGCAACGGGACCCTTCCGGGCACACCCTTTACGGTAAAACAGGCGTGTTTAATAGTGACAACGTTCGAATTTTAGCATAAGAATGCCGTCAATGCAATATTTTTCTTAATAAATGCAATGTCCCGGAATCATCCGGGACATGACAGGAAATATCATAATGAATTTGTTATGGTCTTAGCTATGAACTCATAACTGGATCCGTAAGGGATCTGGAACGTTCCGACACAGATGCGGTTCGCATATCCGTTATCGACAAGGTACCTGTCAAAATCCCTGTAGTCGCTTACAAGGCCGAGATTCTGACATCTCTGTGCAACGGTATCGGAACTGTTTCCTCTTTCAACGACCACAACTGCATATTCACCTGTGGGCTGAGCATCAGTGCTGCTCTGAGCGTCTCCATCCGATGTATGATCCTCCGTTGTGGCGGGATCAGCTGTCTGAGGATCTGCATTTGCATCACCGGAAGGATCACCGGATGTATCTGCTGATGAATCATCAGGATCTCCGGATGTGCTATCAGGATCTGCTGTTACATCAACTGTACCCGGATCATCTGTAGTGTCTGCCACATCAGCCGTTCCGGATCCATCCGGAGTTCCCGGACCTTCTGCATTTCCAGAGCCGTCCGCAGCGTTCGGATTTTCTTCGCTGCCGGTTCCGCTTACGCCGGGCTCCGCCGATTCCGTTCCGGCCTGTCCGGACGCTTCACTCAGCGACATATCACCCGGATCCACCATTCCCAGGGCCCTTGCCCTTGAAACGATCTCGTCATCCGAAATGTTAACCGGTGAATTGATCCTCGATATGATAAGTATCAGGGCACATACGACAATGCCGACCCCAATCCCTCTCAAATAATACTTCTGCTTTCTGCTCATTTTGATCACCTGTTGTGAAGGTCGAGGATCAGTCCGACTTCCCCAACGCCCATCTTAAGTTTCTTGGCTATCTCAACTTTATCCATTCCGGATTCGGCAAGTTCGACGACTTCCCTGTTAAGTCTTTCCCTGGGACCTTCAACAAGCTTCTCGGGTTCTCTTCCTTCCTTTGCGGCTTCTTTCTTTTCCGCTTCATTAGCATCATTTACCGCAAGTTCAGCCCAGTTGAGGGTCCTGACGGTCTTGGGCTTTTCTTCCTTTACGCTCTCAATCGTGGCCTTGGCTTCCTGGGCCTCAAGTCCGGAAAAGAAATTGATGGCCTTCTGAGATGAATGTTTGACAGGTGCAGCGGGCTGTTCAGGTGACCTGTCTGCTGAGGTCTTCACGGTTTCCTTCTTTTCGGATGACTTCACATTTTCCACGGTGCTTTCCGCGTTTGCGGTCTGAGCCTTCAGTTCCTCCGTGGTCTTCTGTGCTTCCTTTGTGACCTCGGAAGCTGCGGAAACGGTGTTGTTCAGGCTCTTTTGCTTATCATTGAGCATCTCATAGAGGAACATTACCTCTTTATGATTCTTATTGATCTCTTCAAGGACGGTTTCGGAATATTCGCTTACCGCCATGATCTTTTCATTGGAGAGCCTCTCTAAAGCACGCTCTGTCTTCTCATCTGCATATGTGACAGCTTCGTCAACGACATCATCGACGTGCTTGCGCATGTTCTCCGCTTCGGCTTCCATGCTCTTTTTCACTTCTTCCCTGACAAGGGCACTGATGTCACTGTCTGCCTCATCTTCTTTTGTCTTAACAAAAAAGCTTGCCGCAATAAGAAGAGCTCCTGCGGCAAGTAGCAAAATCTCGAGAATTGTCATTACGGATTTCCTTTCAGATCTTTATGTCAAAAGATGAAGAAGAGCCTTTGATCACAACCTTGTCGGCATTCTTCTCTTCCTGATTATTATTTCGGTGCCTTCCTCCGTCACCTGCATACCCGCCGGAATTACCGCCGCCGTTGTCATCGGGGCGCATTTCGGACTTTTCGGTATTTGCGACCTGCGTACGGGAAAGATCGGTCTTCTTTTCACCCTCATCAAGAGCCTGGCTCTGAACCAGGGATGAATGCATGTCCTCATTATGTTTTAAACTCGCATAGTCGATCGATGCGGGTATCTGGGCTATCTCAATCCCTGCCATATCGCTTACCTTAAAGTGGTGACATCTTAACTTCGCCCTGTGAGCGGACGAATCTGCAGTACTTATAACTGTCCTTGACGGTCATGGACACATCACCGATTATGATGATGGTGCCGGGATATACTTCACCGTTGACAATGACTTCGGATTTTCTGTTCGGATCAAAGATCTGTGACAGTTCCTGCATCCTCGCATTCTTTTCCGTAAGTTCCTTTTTCTTCGTTTCAAGAGTCTCGGCAGTCTGCTTGACATATGCAAGCTGATCGGCTGTCATCCTGGCTCCCTTTGCCTTCTTTTCCATGAAATTCTGGATGATGGGCTGGGCATCCTTGATGGCCTTGACGATCTCTCCGATCTCTTTCTGGGTCTTGTTATATTCGTTCTTGAGCTCGGGATTGGCTCCGACTTCTATTACGGTCTGCGATCCCATCACGGCTCCGAGCGTTCTTGCTTCAACCTTGGAATCAGCCTGGACATGTCCGCCCGTGATGAATCCGTGTTTTCCGGTAACGACTATCTCCGTTCCGGCAACAACATCACTGTGAAGGATGGACTCGGTATTCACATATCCGCCGGCCTTGACCTTGCTGTTTTCAATGAACTTCGAAATAATGTTGTTACCTGCTTCGAGAAAGCCCTTGCTCATTCCGTTAACGCCTCTGGCAATGATGATATTGCCTCCGGCAACGATATGCGCTCCCTCAACGACTCCGTATATTATGACATCACCGGATGCCTTGACTTCGAAGTTCGTTGCAACATTTCCGTTAACCTGAACGCTTCCGGTAAAATCGATATTTCCGGTAGAATTATCTACATTCTCAACGGCATATACACCCGAAACAAAAACGGCTCCGTCGGTCAGAGCAACCATTCCGTCTATCTCACTGGTGATAGTGAGTCTGTCATCGGAAAGCTTTATGTTCTTGCCGAAATTGTGACGCATCTTCTTGACGTCACGTGGCTTGATCGGAGCACCCTGAATGGTCATTCCTGACTCGCCGGGATCTTCGGGAGTGATCTGTGCAAGCTTGTCTCCGGCCTTTATGTTATTGACTATTCCGAGATGGAAATAGTCAACAGAACCGTCTTCATTCATGGCAGGCTTAGCGTGCACATCCGTATTAAAGAAATACTCTATCGTAGCATCCTTGCCCTGTCTTGCAGGCTTGCCCTTTGCAACAACAATGTCGGTGCAGTATATTCCCGAGCTTGCAAAAAGCTTCCTCAGAAGTTCTTCCTGAATGCCGAACTTGATCATCCTGAATGCCATGTCCTTGATGAACTCATCGGCAGTCATTCTCTCTCCGGTATCGGATGCGGGGGTGAATCTTGCAATGCCCCTGAGATTATCATCCGATACGGTAAAATTGTAGTTTTCCCTTATTGCTGGGCATTCACCGGTCCCGAGCTCGAGCACGGCATCCTCAGTCGAAGCGGCAATTTCCTTGACCTTTCCGAGGTCATAGTTAATGCCGTTCATGTCAAGATAATTGACCAGTTCCTGAATCCTTACGGGCTCACCGCCATCCTTGGGCGCAAAGATGGAAAGGCCGAAGCCCCCGGGGGTTTTGACTATTTTAAAAAATCCGTTTCTCATAAAACACCTCCGGAATTAGCTTTGCACAAGGATATCCATGTAAGGTCCGAGCTTTTCTTTCATCTTCTTAAGAGCTCTGGTATGGAGCTGCGAGATCCTGGATTCCGATACATCCAGAACCTGGGCGATCTCCTTAAGTGTCATCTCTTCATAGTAATAAAACGTGATGATCTGTCTTTCCTTCTCCGAGAGTCCCGAAAGAGCTTCGGACAGTTTCTCCGTTAGTTCCTTCTTGTCTATGTTTTCTTCGGGACTCAGAAAATGTGTGGTGGTCTGTGAAGAAGGTGAAGAAGCAACATCCGCGCCCGATTCAACAAACTCATCAAGGCTTACGAGTCCCGTGATCTTCATCTGGGACTGCCACTCGGAAAATTCATCATCAGTAATTCCAAGGGCCTGGGCTATCTCTTCATCCGTAGCCACATGTCCCTTGGTCTGCTCGATCTCATGCATGACCTGATCGATCTTTTTCTGTTTTTGTCTGATAGTTCTGGGGATCCAGTCCATTTTACGGATCTGGTCTAAGATAGAGCCTCTAATTCGAAGAGAGGCATACGTCTCGAATTTGACGTCTTTCAGATTATCGAATTTATCAATGGCATCTATGAGGCCGAATATGCCGTAACTGCAAAGGTCTTCAAACTCAACATTGTAACCGAGATACATGGAGAGCCTTCCGGCAACAACCTTAACTAAAGGAGCATACTCAATGATCAGTTTCTCCCTCACATCGGCGCTGCGGCTGGCAGCATAATCGTCCAGTAATTTTTTTCTAGATGATTCATCCATAAATCAGTCGGTTAGTTATCCTGTCCATCCGATCTTGCCTGATCGGTATCCTTTGAACCGAGGATCTCTCCGTCGGCATCTTTTTCCAAAACCGTCTCAGCGGCTTCTTCTGCGGCTTTATTAACTTTATCAAAATGATCGAGGAACATCACGATGACGCTGCCGATCACATAGAATATCAAAAATACGACCAGAAGACTGACCAGCTTATATATGATGCTGTCTCCTCTTATGAAGGTGATGATGACCGTGGCAAGACCCGCGATCAGCATGAGCGTAAGAGGAAGTAATTTTCTTTTCATCAGATGGTCTTCTCCGGCTTTCCAACAGCCCTTATAACGTAGTTTCCGGTCTCGGGATAAAAGATTACGGTTCGACCGAAATTGAGTCCGCAGTCCTCAGCCAGGATGGGGATTCCCAGTTCCTTAAGCTTTTTCTTGACTGCCTCAACATTTCTCTCACCGACATTCATGCTGGATCTGCTATTTACGGCAAACATCATCGCACCACCGGCAATCTTCGCAACGATGTTGCGCTTATTGGCGCCGAGCGCCTCCATCTGCCTGATCAGTTCCACTATTCCGGTATCAGCGAACTTCGCAACATTCGACTGGCCGGCAATAACGGTGGAATCGGGAAGCATGATATGTGCCAGGCCACCGACTTTAGTATTTTTATCCCTGAGTGCAATGCCCACGCATGAGCCGAGACCCAGCGTCGTTATTCCGTTAGGAGGCAGGCATGTCTTAAGATCAGCCATACCGACTTTTATTATTTCGCTCATCAGCCAACTCCCTACATACAAAGCAAAAACAAACTGCTACAGACTTTACACGGGTAATCCAAGGGAAGTTAGGATCTTTTTATAAGAGTCCATATCGGGAACAAGAATGAAATATCCGTCAATCTGGACCTCATCAAAGAAATTGGACTGAATCATCAGTATCTGATCGCCGTAAATGCCGAATTCAATGGCGGGGACGGAAAGGATCGCTCCGGCCATGTCAACGGTAAGTGCGGGAGGCGAAGGGAATATCTTAAGATTGGTAAGTGTTGAAAGGGAATTCAGATAAGCACCCGTAATGATGTTACCTACTTCCTGCATCGCGGAAAGCTCCATTTCGGTGAATTCCTCACCGGGATCTCCCATTCCCATCATCACTTTATTGATAAGAGACTTAGCACTCTTCTGCTCAACGAGGAAAAGCATGGAACCGGTGATGTCTCCCTCAACTCCGAGGAAAACACCTACCATGATCTGCTCCTCACCACCTATAGCATTTCCGACCTCGGCAAAGTCAAGGAGTTCTACCTGGGGAACTCCCATGTCAACCTTACATCCGAGCATCTGGGAAAGTGCTGTCATCGCATTTCCTGCGCCGATGTTTCCTATTTCTTTCAAAACATCATAATAGTTCTGCGTAACATCATGAAGGCTAAGATCACTCATATGCAACACTCCGTAATAAATGATTAGTTTTCATCGAGGTTTATTGCTGCAATGTCCAGAATGGAGATAAGCTCGCTGCCGTTTTGTCCCACGGCACTGACGAATCTTCTGGATTCGGGTGAAACGCCTTCGCCCGTTGTTGACTCGATCTGGTCCTCATAAAGCTTTATGACTTCCCTGACCTCATCCACGAGGACTCCGACGCTGCCTTCGGATTCTATCTTCAGGATGATTATCCTGGTATCTCTGTTAATGACATCCTCTTCGAGTCCCATCTTAAGCCTGAGGCTCATTACGGGGATAACCTCACCTCTCAGGTTGATGACCCCCTTGAGATATGCCGGAACCTTGGGAACCCTGGTTATCTGCTGCATACGAAGGATGTTATCGATGTAATTGATATCTATTCCGAAATTCTCATCACCGAGCTTAATGACAATATACTGGAAGATCTGCCTGACAATCTTGGTCTCGTCACCGCTCGCCGGAAGATTCTTAAGATCGTTACTTAATTCCATATTAACCTGCCTTTCTGCTATCAAAGAAGTGCGTTGGTATCAAGGATGAGAGCAACTTCGCCGTCTCCGAGAATGGTAGCGCCGCTGATAAACTTGACCTGCTTGATATACTTTCCGAGAGACTTGATGACGATCTCCTGCTGACCTCTGAGTTCATCAACAACGATGCCGGCCATCTTATCGCCCTTCTTCACGATGACAACGGTAAGATTTCCGTCTTCGGGAGAGTTCGATTCGATATCGATGATCTTGTTGAGCCTGATAAGAGGAAGGACCTGTCCGCGAAGGTTGATGACCTCTTTATTCTCAACGAACTTGATATCCTTTTCGGGAATGGTCTCGATCGTCTCGATGGATCCGAGTGAGATCGCATATTTTTCTCCGCCGACAACGACCATGAGGGTCTGGATGATGGCAAGAGTAAGAGGAAGTCTGATGGTCCATGTGGAGCCCTCTCCGAGGACTGACTTGACACTGACTTCACCGCTGAGTGCTTCGATCTTGGACTTAACAACGTCAAGTCCGACGCCTCTTCCGGATACATCGGTGATCTGCTTTGCAGTGGAGAATCCGGGATGGAACAACAGATTGATGGCATCCTTGTCAGCCATTGCAGCTGCCTGCTCGGCAGTTATGACACCCTTTTCGATTGCCTTGTTCTTGACCGCCTCGACATCGATTCCGTTACCGTCATCCCTTACTTCGATGATGACATTATTGCCTTCCTGGTATGCATCCAGGAATATGGAACCAACCTCGGGCTTGCCGCGCTGTGCACGGATCTCTGCAGACTCAATGCCGTGATCGGCGGAATTTCTGAGCAGGTGCATCAGAGGATCACCGATCTCGTCAACCACGGTACGGTCGAGCTCTGTATCTTCACCGGTCATGTACAGTTCCATCTTCTTGTCGAGCTTCTTGTTAAGATCTCTGATCATTCTCGGGAACTTCTGAACGGTATTCTCAATGGGAACCATTCGAACCTTCATGACGGATTCATGAAGATTGGTGGTGACACTCTCAAGATATTCGATCTTCTCGTTGAAATCATTGTTCATTCCGGCTCCGACAGATTCGGCGGATGCGGAAACAAGGCTGTTCTTAGCAATGATCAGCTCGGATACGAGATTCATGAGTGAATCCAGTTTCTCTATGTCGACTCTTATAGTCCTGTTGACAACAGGCTTTCCGGGCTTCTTGTCAGCAGGCTTTGAAGCAGCTGCAGCGGGTGCAGATGCCTGGGTTGATGCTGCGGGTGCAGAAGCAGCGGGTGATGCAGCTTCAGGCACAACCTCATGTGCAGGCTGTGTTGCAGGCTCGGGCTGAAGGGATTCTTCATCTTCAAAATGAATCTTGTCAAGGTCGATCTTGTCTCCGACAACCTTATCGATCTCTGATACGTCGGATGCAGCCTTGATAAGATCATCTATTCCGCACTCTGCAATTACAATGAGTGTGAAATCAAATTCGAATTTCTCGTCTTCGATATCCTGTGAGCTGGGATTCGAGACTATGATCTCTCCGCCCTTTTCCTCAATTGCCTTGAGCACAAGGAAAGCTCTTGCGGCCTTGAGTATACAGGACTCCTTGACGGAGATGTTAAGACCGTAAACCTTCATTCCGGACTTGATGGCTTCACCGATGACTTTCACCTGTGAATCATCAAGCTTTATCTGGTTCCATTTTTCGGATACATCAGAAGCGGCAGCGGGAGCCTCGGAAGCCTTAGCATCCTCTGCTGCAGCTGCGGGAGCGGGTGCAGGTGCGCTTTCGGCACCCTTTCCGTTAAGATAATCATTGAGAAGCTTGATGAGGGGCTCATTATCATTAGTGCCCTCATCGGAAGAATTCTTGATGTTGTCGGTATACTCTTGAAGTGCATCAAGGCACTGGAAAAGAGTATCGATCATCTCGGGACCGACCTTGATATTACCGGCTCTGACCTCAGAGAAAACATTCTCCATATCATGGGTGAGATTCTGCATTCTCTTATAGCCCATGGTTCCCGCCATACCCTTGAGGGAATGCGCGGCACGGAAGATCTCATTGATGGTGTCTGAATCCTCGGGATTCTGCTCGAGGTTGAGGATCTGTGTATTCAGACTCTGCAAGTGTTCGTTAGTCTCATCAAGAAAGATCTCAAGATATTGACTGACATCCATATTTTCTTCCTCCATTCTCTGTTATCAAAAGGAATAGTCACGATAGTCCTATTCTCAGTGATATCTCTTCAGCTACCTTATCAAGACCGACAACCTGATCTGACAAGCCGGCAGTGTAGACTGCCTTGGGCATTCCGTAAATGGTCGATGTTGCTTCGTCCTGTGAGATCACATATGCCTTGCGCTTTGCCTTGAGATTCTTGATTCCTTCGGTACCGTCGGCTCCCATTCCGGTGAGCACGCAGCATACGATATGATCGAACTTGGAATCGATGAGTGACTCATACATATAGTTTGCACAAGGCTTGACGCCTTCTCTCTGAGGTTCATCGGTGTAATGGATCCTGTAGGAATTACCGCCGCTCAGTACTACGTTCATGTGCATTCCGCCTGCGGCGATATAAACATGTCCCTTTTCCAGAATCTGTCCCTCAGCTGCCTCGCAAACCGCGATCTTGGATGTGGAGTTGAGTCTCTGCGCAAGCGTTGCGGTGAAGCCCTTGGGCATATGCTGTACCAGCACAACAGGCGCATCAAGATTGGCGGGAAGGAAGGGAATGACCGATGCAAGAGCCTTAGGTCCTCCGGTGGAGCTGGCAATGGCAACGATCTTGGATCCGGTGATCTTGCCGCTTGACTTGGCCAGAAGTCCCATCAGATGCTGGGTGTCCGTTTTCTTCTGACGCTCCTTTGCCTTATCCTCAAATACGGGAAGTCTTGAATAAACAACGCCTCTTAAAGTTCTGAGGAAATCTTTCGTGAATCCGCCTTCCCTGCAGGCATTAGCCTGATCGGGCTTGTGGACGAAATCAAGTGCTCCGAGTTCCAGAGCATCCATGGTGGTCTGTGCACCTTCCATTGTATCGGTGCTGGCCATCATGACCCTTTGAGGGAGTCCTGCCTTTCTGAGCTCTGAAAGGAACTGAAGCCCGTTCATTCTGGGCATGTTCACATCCAAAACGATGGCATCATATGTATTTTTCTTCACAAGTTCCAAAGCTTCAAGGCCGTTGATTGCTCTGCCCGTCACTTCAAAACTGTCATCGCTGTTTATTATATCACAGAGCACTCTTCTCATGAGTGCAGAGTCGTCAACAACCAGTATTTTTTTCTTCATATCCATTCCCCTGGTTACCGAACAGTCAGATCGGATGCTTTATTTAAGAAACAATTATCTCTTCAGATTCTTGCGCTCTTCTTCGAAGATGAAACGGATTATCTCTTCTCTTGCGCCTCTCTCCATGTTGATGTACTGAACTCTGTGCTCGAAGGTACCGGGTCTGTTCTCAAGTTCCTTCACAACAAGGACCTTTCCTATGAGCTCGTACTTCTTGCGTTCACCGCCGATCAGGAGGTTATAGCTGATGTAGAGCATGCTTCCGGGCTCGTATTTCTGATTCGACATGAATCTGAGTCCGCCGCCGGAAATGTCCACGATGACGCTCCTCTTGATGGGAAGATTCGGCTGAAGGTAAAGCGGACTCTTGTTGGCAACAGCGTTTACTTCTTCCTCTACGAGATTTCTGGAGCACATCTCAAGTGCACAGCTGAATCTGTAATACTCTCTGCGCTGATATTTTCTCAGATTGCTCGTAAGTTCCAGAACCAGAACATAGATATTGTTTGACTTGTACCTGTCGATGACCCTGACGAAGCACTGATACAATCCCGCACCGGTATATACTATCATGTTGAATTCGGCATCAACGGGAAGCAGGATCAGTTTTGTCTGCTCAAGAGGCATCTGGACCTCGATCGAATCCTCGGAAAGGATGTCCACTATCTTGGTCTCATAATATCTCGAATTATCCGTCTTATCACTTCCGTCAAGCTTGCGGTCCACGGCTGTGAGCTCTACTCTGTCGCCCGGCGAAATAAAATTACTAAGCATAAACAAAACCTCCGTCATCTTCTGGTAACAATATGTGAGAAAAATGCGGCCATTCCTCTGGCCGGTTTCTTGCCGTCCACATTTTCATCAAGCAGTGCCCTAGCAATCTGTTCATAGGCCTGTGATGATTTTGCCGCCGGGTTCTTAAGCGAGACCGGCATCTGCTGCATGACCGCATCCGACAGCTGCGAGTCATAAGGCACTGATCCGAGATAAGAAAGCGGCAGTTTCAAAAATCTCTGCACCACGGAATTAAGCTTCTTGTAAAGTGTCTGTCCGTCCGCATCCTTGCCTACCCTGTTCGCTATCATCCTGACCGACGTCTCGGATGCATTGAACCTGGGGTGCCTTGCAAGTGCCTTGAGCAGTGAATATGAATCCGTGATGCTGGTGGGCTCGTGAGTGGTAATAAGAAGTATCTCTCCGCTCGCCACCAGGAATTCCAGCACTGCATCGGATATTCCCGCACCGGTATCCACGATTATTATATCAGCAATGGAGTCCAATTCGGAAAGATTCTGAATGATGTAATTCAGGTAATCGTTGCTGAGATTGGACATGCCGGCGATGCCGCTTCCTCCGGAGATGAATCCGACTTCGCCCGGGCCCCACGTGATTATGTCTTTTATATTCTTGCCCTGATAAATCAGGTCGCACAGATTATGCTTGGGAACCGTGCCGAACATTATCTCTATGTTGGCGAGTCCGAAATCCGCATCCAGGATTATGACTCTCTTCCCCAGCTTTTTCAGCCAGATTGCGAGGTTTATGGCGGTGTTTGACTTGCCCACGCCGCCTTTTCCACTTGTCACGGTAATGACTCTCGCAAGGGGTCTGGCCTGCCTGTTAGCCTTTATGATACGGAGCGATTCAGCCTGATCCATAGCTTCACTCTCCTCCCAATAGTTGCTTCACGATGCGCTGGGCATTAAATGTCTCAATGTCATCGGGAACATTCTGCCCGCAGGTTACAAAGGCTATGGAGCTTTCGGAATACACCCTTATATTATACAGACTGCCAAGTGTTGAGGTCTCGTCAAGTTTTGTGAAGATAAGCTGAAACTCCGAAACCGTGCGGTAATTGTCAACGATCTTCTTGAGATCCTTATACTTGGTAGTTGCGGAAAGAACCAGAAAACACTGCTTGGTGATCGTCTCGGGAAGACATTCCATGAAGCTCTTCTGCTTGGCAAGCAGCTCCTCGCTCTTATGTGAATGACCCGCGGTATCCACCAGTATGTAGTCGCAGTCCTTGAAATCGTCACTTGCTATGAGGAGCTCGTCCTCGGAATAAATGACACGGAAAGGAACCTCGAGAATGCTCGCATATGTCCTTAACTGGTCTGCAGCAGCAATCCTGTATGTATCGGTGGTAAGCAGAGCCACCTTCCTCTTGTCATTAACGGAAAGCGAGCTTGCAACCTTCGCAATAGTCGTTGTCTTGCCCACACCGGTAGGTCCGATGAAAAAGATCACAACTGGTCCTTTGGGGGCGGGTTCTGCGATCCCTTCCGCCTTGCCAAATCTCAGGATCATCTTCTGATATACGGCACTCAGATAATGATCGAGCTTGGCTCCCGGTTTTCCGGCATTTCCCGCATTGCTGATCAGCTCGTTCACAAGCTTTTCATCAATGTCGTTGTCTATCATCGTGTTATAAAGCAGCCTCAGGAATCTGGAAGTCTCCCTGTCAGGTTCTTCCTTGGCAGTCTGAGGTGCGGCATCGGATGCAGCCTGTTTTTCCGGAACTCTTTCAGGAGTGCTCTCGGGAAAGGATTCTTCACCGGGACCGAGTCTTTTTTCCAGAATATTCTGGAGATTATCAAGTTTCTCCTCTATGCTCCTGCTCTTGTCCTCACCGGTAAGAGACCTGACCGAAGGAGCCTGCCGGCTGACGGATCCGGTCTGCTGCGGGCGTGCCGCAGTGCCTGCCTGGGAATTCTGCACAGCCTGGCTGCCTGATGCAGAACCTGCAGTGGCATTACCGGTTCCGGCTGATGCGGCCTGTTTTTCCGCTTTTGCCTTTTCCTCGGCGTTGACCTGGGCTCTTGCGATCCTTCTTATCTGCACCATTGTGGGATCATCTTCCTCAACCGCGGCGGTGACCTCCACTCTCTTGCTCTTAAGGAATGCAAAGGGCGGCTTTGCCTTTACTTTTCTGACATTCATTATGACCAGGTTTTCACCCAGGTCCTTCTTGGCTAAAGCCGTGGCTTCTTCTTCATTTTTACCGATAAATTTCTTGATTATCATTTTATGCGGTAACCATTCCGACCGATGTCAGATTGACATTTGAATCAACCTCGTTATATGAAACGACGATCAGGTCTTTATAGTAATCCTCCGTTAGTTTTCTGAAATAGATCCTTACGATCGGAGATGTAACGATGATCGGTGTCTTGCCGAGATTCTCAAGCTTCTGCATCTCTTTTTTCACGGATTCAAGGATCAGGTGAGTCCTTGAAGGATCCATGTTGATGAACGAACCGTTCTCAGTCTGCTTGACACACGACATCAGTTCCTGTTCTATGGTGGGATCGAGAGTTACTACGGAATTGGTATCGTTCGGAGCAAAATATCTTGCCGATATCGCACGCTTAAGCGACTGTCTCACATATTCCGTCAGAATGTCCGTATCCCTCGTGGAAGGTGCATAATCCGCCAGTGTTTCCAGTATCGTGAGCAGATCCCTTATCGACACTCCTTCGCGAAGGAGATTCTGCAATACCTTCTGTATGTCTCCGAGACCAAGGAGCTTAGGCACCAGTTCATCAACAAGATTGGGATTGGTCTCCTTGATATTGTTGACAAGGTTCTGAACATCCTGTCTGGTGAGCAGCTCATCGATGTGCTGCCTGATGATCTCGGTAAGATGAGTCGCGATTATCGAAGGCGGGTCTACAACCGTATATCCGAGAGTCTCTGCCTTTTCGCGCTGTCCTTCTGTGATCCAGATCGCAGGAAGATGGAAGGAAGGCTCGAATGTAGGTATTCCGGTGATCTCCTCCTGAACATAGCCCGGGTTCATGGCCATGTAGTGATCGAAAAGTATCTCGCCCTCACTTATCTGTATGCCCTTGATCTTGATGATATACTGATTCGGATTAAGCTGGATGTTATCTCTCAGTCGTATGATGGGAACTACGGTACCGAGTTCAAGTGCTATCTGTCTCCTGATCATGACGACACGGTCGAGCAGGTCTCCGCCCTGGTTCACGTCCGCCAGGGGAATGATTCCGTAACCGAACTCAAGCTCTATGGGATCGACCTGAAGCAGGGAATTAACGTTTTCGGGCTGCCTTATCTCTTCGGCTTCGGCCTCTTCGCTGCTCACATCAAGCTCAATGCTTGCGGTCTGCATGCTCTTGCTGACCCTTGTTCCGGAGATGACGAAAATAATGCCGATACCCACAAACAGGATCGTATTCAGCTCGGTAAAGATTCCGAGGATGGTCATCATTCCGCCCACTATTATCAGTACTTTGGGCAGTCCGAACAGCTGCTTTATGATCGTCTCACCCAGGTCTCTGTCCTCGGCACCCTTTGTGACCAGAATACCTGTTGAAAGAGAGATCATCAGTGAGGGGATCTGTGATACAAGGCCGTCACCTATAGTAAGTATCGCATAGGAGTTCAGTGCATCATTCACGCTCATGCCTCGTCTAAGGACAGCGAGCGCTATTCCGCCGATAAGGTTGACTCCCGTTATGAGAAGACCCGCAGTTGCGTCTCCTTTTACGTACTTGACAGCACCGTCCATGGAACCATAGAAAGCGGATTCCTTCTGGATCTTGTCTCTTCTTCTCTTTGCCTCTGCATCATCTATCGCACCGGTGTTGAGATCCGCATCGATAGCCATCTGCTTTCCGGGCATTGCATCAAGGGTGAATCTTGCGGTAACTTCCGATACACGCTCGGAGCCCTTGTTTATGACCATGAACTGAATGATCAAAAGGATCAGGAAGACGATAGTTCCTATTATCAGATCTCCGCCTCCGACGAAATTACCGAATGTCGCAACGACGTTTCCCGCATATCCGTCACGAAGGATGAGCCTTGTTGAGGACGTGTTCATGGCGATCCTGAACAAAGTGGTAAAGAGCAGGAGCGTCGGGAAGAAACTCATGTCCAGGACTTCCTTGCAGAAAAGTGCGCCGAACATGACGGTCATTGCAAGGGATATGTTGAACGCAAGGAGCACGTCCAGAAATCCCGCCGGGATCGGAATGATGAAGAGGATGATCGCCACGGCAAGATACATAGCAACAAATATGTCAAACTTGCTTATAGCCTTAAACATGGCATCCTCCTTTCTTCAGATATCCGTTCCTTGGGGCTCCGCACGGGCCTGCATATCCGTCAGGTCAAGGCGGTATCAGATCCTGCCCTGAAGGTTATAGACGAATGCGAGTATCTCGGCAATCGCCTGATACATCTCCGGAGGGACCGATTCTCCTATCTCGACATTATGATAAAGAGCTCTTGCGACCGGTTTATTCTCCACAATCTCTACTTTGTTTTCCTTCGCGATCTCCTTTATCCTCTGGGCAAGGTAACCTTCTCCTTTCGCAAGGACATACGGAGCATCGCGTTCTGCAGGATCGTATTTGACCGCAACCGCATAATGAGTCGGGTTTGTGATGACAACGTCAGCCTGCGGAACCGCCTGCATCATTCTGCGCCTTGCGGCTTCCATCATCTTGGACTTGATCTTGGCCTTTACGTGAGGATCTCCTTCGGCCTGTTTGTACTCGTCCTTGACCTCCTGCTTGGTCATCTTCATGTCTTTATGGAATTTCCATTTCTGATATCCGAAATCCGCTGCGGCGATGACTATATATACAGCCGAGATCCTTATGCCGAGATCGGTTATCGTCGTTCCTATGAGAGCCACCGCTTTCATGAGAGGCAGATCATAGAACGTGAGTACCAGAAAGGCTTTTTCTTTTACGTATGTGTAGCAAAGTGTACCAACGATTATCAGCTTGAGGATCGACTTGAGAAGCTCCACCAGAGATCTTCCGGAAAAGATCCTCTTAAGCCCCTTTGCGGGATTAAGCTTGGACAGCTTGGGTTTCAAAGGCTTGGCTGTGGGTTTCCACTTAACCTGTGCCACATCCCCGATAAAAGCCACGGCATAACCGAGAAGCAGGATTGGGAGAATGATGGTCACCACATTGACTATCCCTTCCCTGAAAAGGATCGACACTTCCCGCGTCGGCATGTTGCCCGAAGGATATACAGTCATTACCGGTATCAGCTGATAAACATTCTGAATTATCGCTATCAGCTTATTGCCTATGCTGCCCGCCATGAACCTTATCACCAGGAAAAAAATGAAAAGTCCGAGGCAATTGCTTACTTCCTTGCTCTTGGCAACCTGACCCTCTTCCCTCGCATCGGTGAGTTTCTTTTGGGTAGGTTCTTCTGTTTTGTCTTCATCTGCGAAGAATTGCAGATTAAATTCAAGCATTTACAATTCCTCCACAGGTTATTTTAGGCTACATCAGGTTGGACACGACCGAGACCATGAGTTTCTTCATCTCTGCAAAGATCATGTCACTTGCTGCAGGCATCATCCCCACAGTCAGAAACAGTATGCTCAGTCCGGTTATGACCTTAAGCTGGATTCCGACCGAGAACATGTTCATCTGGGGTGAAACCTTGGCCATGACACCGAGTATCGCATTGAGCATCATCATGGTCGCAAATATAGGAAGTATTATCCTGAACCCGATGATGAGGTAATCTCCCAAAAACGTGACGAACGTGCTCATGATCCCATTCATGTTGAAAGTCACATGGCCGACGGGAATGAGCACATATGTGTCCGCAAGTGCGCCGAGCAGATAACGGTACATTCCGCTGGCGATCAGGATCATCGAAAAAGCATAATTAAAAATTCCGCCGGTAATGCTGACCTGTTCCCTGGTCGCAGGATCCATCAAAGTGACCATTCTGAGTCCTGTTTCCATGTCGGCTATGCCTCCGGCAAAGTTAAACACCGTCGTGCAGACATTAACGCTCAGTCCGATGAGCAGTCCTGCGATCGCCTCGCTCAGAACTATGATCGCATACTGCAAAAGAGAATTGGTAACGATCGCTTCGGCAGGTGTTACACTGCTGTATATAAGTGCCGAGATAAATATGCTCAGTGCGGTTCTGACACGCCTCGGAGTGTTGTTCATGCTGAAAAAAGGACATATGAACACAAAGCACGAGACTCTCACGAGAATCAGGAGAAAGTATTCCAGATCATAAACCGTAAAGGAATAATTTATCATCAGTCTTCGCTACTTGTGAACGTAATAAACAAAATTGCTCCAGAGTTCTGTCGTGAAGCCTACCACATTGTTCATGATCCAGTTTCCCAAAAGCATGATCGTAAGGAAAATGCCCAGCACTTTCGGTACAAAGGTAAGTGTCTGTTCCTGAATCGAAGTGACCGTCTGGAAAATGCTGACAACAAGTCCGATCGCCATGGAAACAAGCAGTATGGGAAGTGCACATTTTAAGATTATGTATAATCCGCTGCGGATCATTTCAACTGCTGCTTCAGATGTCATTGATCAGGCCTCCATGAAAATCTGCATTTTGCGTGACAAACGGATGCGCCGCTAATAAAACGTTCGAACCAGCTGTCCGATTATGAGTGACCAGCCGTCAGCAAGGATGAAAAGCAATATCTTGAACGGCATTGATATGGTCGTCGGCGGCAGCATCATCATACCCATGCTCATCAGCACCGATGCCACGACCATGTCGATGATGATGAACGGTATATATATCATGAACCCTATCCAGAATGCTATTCGCAGCTCGGATATCATGAAAGCCGGAATGAGGATCGAATTGGGAATGGATTCCAGAGTGCCGTCCCATTCCATCCCGGCTATATCATAAAAAAGCCGCACATCCTTAACCTGTGTCTGCGGCTCCATGAAGTTTCTCAAAGGAGTCATCGCCTTCTCCAGGAACTCGTCCTGATCGATCGTTCCCGCTTCAAAGGGAATGACGGCATTGACATTGATCTCTTCAATGGTCGGCTGCATTATGAAAAAGGTTAGAATGAGCGACAGCGCAACAAGTACCTGATTGGGCGGTGCGGTCTGCGTATTGAGCGCCGCTCTCGTAAAATGCAACACGATGATGACTCTCGTGAAAGAAGTCATCACCATAAGTAAAAGCGGTGCGATGGCAATGAGAGTAAGGGTTATCAGAATCCTCAGTGAGGAATTAAGAGAACCGTTATCGTCATTGTATGTAATGGTAAGTCTGTTGACTGTATTGATGGTGTTAAGATCCTCGGGAGCATCATATGTTCCGGGCGGATCTATCACCGTGCTGATGTCAGTCTCTCCGGTCTGAAGACCGTTATTGCCTGTGGCATGTGCCCTGGAAGCGGGGTACAGACACAGAACCAGGAACACCCCGGTAAAGGCTAATATCCTTATGATGTTTTTGACGGCGGAAAAAAATGCCTCCATCGGATTAAACCTTAGCCTCCCCCGGAATCATTCATTCTTGTCGGTAAAAACTTTAGAAAGAACCTCGGAAAAGGATTTTTTCTCAGAAGTATCATCTGTCTTAAGATCAGCCTCATCCACTTCTCCGAGATACGTGACGGTATCCTTGCATATAGCAATGGCTTTGTATTTTTTTCCGATACGGATAATCTGGATCCATTTGCCCGGGGCAATGCGAACGGTCTCGATCACCTCGGCACTTCCGGATGCACCCTGTATCTTCTGAAAATTCCCGATCCACTTAGTGCACAGCATAGTAATCACGAGCACGGCGATGAAAACTATCAGCACCGTAAAAAACTGTGCAATATCGGATAATGTGGATGTCGAAAGAAGGGTCATGGCATCAGCCTATTACCTTCTTGACCGCCTCAAGAACTCTGTCTGCCTGGAAAGGCTTGACTATAAAATCCTTAGCACCGGCCTGGATGGATTCGATAACCATTGCCTGCTGGCCCATTGCCGAACACATGATGACCTTGGCGCCGGCATCAGCTGCCTTGATGGCCTTAAGAGCCTGAATGCCATCCATCTCGGGCATGGTGATGTCCATGAGAACAAGGTCGGGGTTTACCTCCTTGTACTTCTCAACGGCCTTAGCACCGTTCTCTGCTTCACCCGCAACGTTGTAGCCGTTCTTGCTGAGGATGTCCTTGATCATCATCCTCATGAATGCAGCATCATCACAGATAAGGATATTCTTTGCCATAATTCAAAACCTCCGAAATTTATTTAACCGATCAAGAAATTTACTTGATAATCTCCGTTACTCTGATACCGAAATTCTCTTCGATAACAACGACCTCACCTTTCGCAACAAACTTGCCGTTAACCAGGACATCTATCGGTTCACCGGCTATTCTGTCCAGCTCTATGATCGTGCCGGGTGCGAAATTCAGTATGTCGGAAATGGACTTGGTTGTCCTGCCAAGCTCGACAGTGACTTCCAGCGGAACGTCCATGATCAGTCCGATGTTCTCTCCGCCCTGTATTCCGCTCAGGTCTCCGCTGAAATTCTGGAATGAAGCGGGCTGTATGTTCATCGGCTGAACGGGAGCTCCGTAACCCATCTGAGGCATTCCCATCTGGGGCATTCCCATTTGAGGCTGTGCGTAACCCATCTGGGGCATTCCCATCTGAGGCTGTGCGTAACCCATCTGGGGCATTCCCATCTGAGGCTGTGCATATCCCATCTGGGAAGGATCCTGCATGGGCTGTCCCATCTGAGGCATCGGCGAAGGTGCAGGTGCCGGTGCAGGTGCAGGTGCGGGAGCAGGAGCAGGTGCCGGTTCAGGTTCGGGTGTCCCCGATCCCATGAAAGTCTCAACGATCTTCTTGGCGAAATCTATCGGGTACAGCTGCATGATGGTCGAATCAACAAGATTCTCTCCGATCTGCATCCTGAACAGGATCCTGCAGAAAGTACCTCCGAGGAACGGTGAGATCTCGGCTCCGTTCTCAAAACTCCTTAGATCGAGAAGTGAACTTTCCGGCGGTGAGATGTCGATCATCGTGCCGAGCATCGTGGAAAGTGATGTAGCGGACGATCCCATCATCTGGTTCATTGCCTCGGATATTGCCGAAAGATGCAGTTCTCCGAGTTCGCCGTCGACATTGGTTCCGTCACCGCCCATCATCAGGTCGGTAATGACCTTAACGTCTCCTTCCTTGAGAACTAGTATGTCCGTGCCGTCAAGTCCCTTGGTATACTTGATCCTTATGAAAACGCAGGGCTTCTCAAAGTCCGCGATCATCTCAGGCCAGGTACAAAGTGTGACAACAGGTGTCGTGATGTTGACCTTTCTGTTGACAAGGGAATAAAGCGTCGTTGCTGACGAGCCCATGCTGATGTTCGCAACCTCTCCGATCGCATCTCTTTCAACATCGTTGAGTAACTCGTCACCTCCGGAAACCGGCTGTGTGTCTACCAGATACGGGTCAGTGGGTGGCTTCTCATCTGTGTGGGGAAGATCCACATTGCTCATATCCGGAGCTTCGTCCCCAGACAGATCCATACCGCTAAGGAGAGCATTTATCTCATCCTGTGACAGCATTCCATCCATCTGTTACTCCTCCTCTCTAATCACCGACGTCACCCTTACGGCGTAGCAGTCATCGCTGGCGCCCGGAAGAGCGGTGAATTTTTTGATATTGCCTACATAAATGTTCATGTCGGAATCGACCTTTGCATCAAGCCTGATGCAATCTCCGACCTGAAGATTCATGAAATCGTTGACAGTGATCTTGCTGGTGCCCAGAACAGCCTTTACGGGAATGTCAACCCTCTTCAGCATGGCCTCGATGTTTTCCTGGGCATCCTCATCCCTGTTCTCCTGCATGGTGGAGAACCAGTACTTGGTATTGAGTCTGTCCATAACATCCTCGAGTGCTATGAAAGGAAGACACATGTTCATGAATCCCTCAACGTCACCGATCTTGATGTTGAGAGTCACGACTGCGATCATCTCACCGGGTGCTATGATCTGTGCGAACTGAGGATTGGTCTCAAGCCTGTTAAGCACGGGTGATATGTCCATGACGTTCTTCCAGGGATCCCTGAGAAGCTGGGTCAGCATTATCATGATCTTCTGGATTATCGAAAGTTCGATGTCGGAAAACTCCCTCGTCGAATTCAGCGGTTCTCCCTCACCTCCGAGCATCCTGTCGATCATTGCAAACGCTATGTTGGTGGCAAGGTCTATGATTATGTTGCCGCCCATCGGCTCAAAAGCCACGATACCGAGAACACTGGGATTGGAAAGAGCGTTTGTGAACTCGCTGAATGTAACCGTTTCGGAACTGGCCACAGTGACCTGAGCGTTTTTTCGGAGTATTACCGGAAGGTTCGTGGAGATAAGTCTTCCGTAGTGCTCGAAGATTATCTCAAGCGTGCGCAGGTGCTCTTTGGAAAACTTGGTCGGTCTGCTGAAATCGTAATCCTTGACCGGCTTTTCCTCGGCGTTCGATATTGCTTCAACATCCAGTTCACCTGAAGAGAGCTGATTGAGCAGAGCATCTATTTCGTTTTGCGAAAGGATCTCACCCACCGGGCAAACCTCCAGGCATATTATCCGAACTTCACGTCGCTTATCGAGATATCATAGACGACACTCGAATCCAGCCAATTCTGTATGGCCTTGAGAACTTCCTTCTTGACCTCGTCACGGTTGGCAGGATTGCTTAAATATGCGGAATCATATGATGAAATGACTCCCTCGATCGCCTGCTTGATATAAGGCTCATAAGTGCCTATGGTCTCGGAATTGTAAGTCTTGTAGTCCTCATCCTTGGTATTGATGGAAAGTGCGATCCTGCAGATCATGTATTCCTGCTTGCCGCTCTCACCGATCTTAAGAGGAATTGTCATGGAATCAGCGATGGTGTAGATCTCGGTATCTGCAAGGCTGATGCTCTGTGCGGGATCCTCCTCATCACTTACCAGTTCGAGATTAAGCACCGTTGCTATGGTGTCGACAAGTGCAGCGGTCTTCTTATTAGTTCCGGTGATGCTTATCATCGTGATGACGGAAAGTGCCACATTCACGATCATGAGCGCAAGTATAAGGACTGTAAGTAGATTTTTCTTCATTGAAAGCTGGTCCCCTGATTAGTTATTGTTGTAGATCCTGATCTCAACTCTCCTGTTCCGCGCTCTGCCGGCTTCGGTTGAGTTGTCGGCAATGGGAACTCTCTCACCGAATCCCGAATGCTTGATGCGGGTAGGATTAATGCTGCTGGTCTCGACAATGTAGTAGAAAACCGAAAGAGCTCTTGCGCTTGAAAGTTCCTCGTTAGAGGGGTATCTTGCGCTGTTCATCGGTACATTATCGGTATGTCCGTTTATCTCGATCTCACCGGTCGCATATCTGACAAGAATTGAAGCGACCCTGTCGAGAACCGGCTTGCAGTCTTCATTCAATGTAGCCGATCCGGGATCGAAAAGGATCGATCCTTTCATGGTAAGCATGACATACTGTGCCGTGAAGCTGACATCGATCTGATCGGACATCCTGCTGTCCGCGATCGCTTCGCCTATCAGCTCAGCCAGTTCCTCGTTGGACTGCAGGTTAGCAGCCTCAACTGCCTCGGCAGCCTGTTCATAAGACATCTGCCCCGGATCCTCAGTCATGGTGGTGTCTTCCCTGCCGCCCGACTGAGTGTCATATACCTGTATCTGATCGCTGTCATCAGCTGAATCCGCGGATCTTCCTGTGCTGTTTATGTATTCTGCCAGATCGTTAAGCTGGCTCACCCCGTTGCTTATGAGAATGCCTTCTCCGATGGATGTGGCACCGCCGCTGAAAACACTGAAAGAGCTGCTCATGGAAGCAATGATCTCATTCAGCTTTGCTTCATCTATGGTCGACATTGAAAACAGGAGCACGAAGAAGCATAGCAGCAGGTTCATCAGGTCAGAGAAAGTAGCCATCCACGCAGGGGACCCCGGTGGTGGGGCATCTTCTTTTTTCTTACCCATAGCTAAACCTATTAATCGATCAAACTATATTATATTCAATACCATTGCAAACATATGATAAGCGGGATCAGCCTTCGCCTTCATCTCCGCCGGAACTTGCACTGTCACGATCCTTGGGAGAAAGGAATGACTTAAGTTTCTCCTCGATGACCCTGGGGTTCTCGCCGGCCTGTATGGACAAAAGACCCTCGATCATTACCTGCTTCTGCATCATCTCTACGGCATTGTCAGCCTTAAGCTTTGCTGCCGTGGGAGCGCATATCCAGTTGGCAAGCAGTGAACCGTACAGTGTAGTGATGAGTGCGACTGCCATGGAAGGACCGATTGAAGAAGCATCGGACATGTTGTTGAGCATGTTGACGAGTCCGACCAGTGTACCGATCATTCCCCAAGCAGGTCCCATGGAACCCAATGTCTCCCAGAATCCTGCAGTGTTCTTATGTCTTGAATCGATGCAGTCCATCTCGGTCTCAAGGATGCCCCTTACAAGATCGGGATCGGTACCGTCGACAACAAGAAGCACGCCCTTCTTGAGAAAAGGCTCATCCATGTCGGATGCGGATTCCTCAAGCGAAAGGAGTCCTTCCTTACGTGCCACGTTTGACAGATCTATGATCTTCTTGATGAGATCCGAGGTGTTGACCGCGGGAGCCTTGAAAATAAGAGTGAAGCTCTTAAGTCCTCCTATGAAGTCTCCCATGCTGTATGAGCACATTACGGCAAAAAGAGCTCCGCCGAACGTAATGATCGCCGAAGCAACATCAATGTAACTGCCAAAACCGCTCAGTCCGGCAGCAGAGATGATACCGAACAGGAGCATGCCCAAGCACATTAAAAATCCGATCAGTGATGCTATATCCACCTGAAAATTCCCTCAACAAAAATCGGGCTAACGTTATTCGTCAGCCATGATACCTTTTCTATACGATTTTACAAGATTTTTGATATCTTGTCTACTTTCTTTTACTATTATCTTATGCCCTGTCGTAAGGGTTAAAACGGTGTCGGGAGTTTCCTCTACCATCTCGAGAAGATGCGGATTTATGAGAAGTTTTGAACCGTTCAGACGAGTGACTTCGATCACTGGATTTTCCCCCTTTCCCCATTTTGATTGAACACTCGGATATTATATCATAACCACAATATGTTGTGGTCTTTTTTCATATGAAAAAATCGCTAATAAGAAGAAACTCCGAAAAAGAAAAATCGGGCAGGCATGAGAGCCTGCCCGATGAGAGTCAGAAATTATCTCTTAAGGTTTGTGAGTTCCTCGAGAAGTGTATCGGAAACGGTGATGATACGTGAGTTAGCCTGAAATCCGCGCTGAGTGGTGATCATCTCGGTAAACTCGGAGGAAAGATCTACATTACTCATCTCGAGAACGCCGGTTGACATGTATCCGCCGGATGCGGTGACGTCAACGCCGATGCCGTCGAAGGTTCCGGAGTTCATGGTTGACTGATAGAGGTTATCTCCGTGCTTCTCAAGACCTGAAGCATTGGGGAAGTTCGCAGTAGCGATCTGTCCGAGGAGCTTGGTCATTCCGTTGTCATAGCTTGCGTAGATGCGTCCGTCTCTCTGGATGGAAACACCGATCATGTCGCCAAGCTTACGTCCGGTTCCGAGTCCGTCATTGTCACCGTATGTAGCGGTAAGGGTTGATGTTCCGTTGTTGTTGAACATCGAGATGCCGGACCAGTTAAGAGCGATGTCCTCGTAGTTGGATGTATTGTCCACTGTGTTGGCAATGATCTTGGAAAGAGCAAGAGTGGTGTCACCCTTGGTTGAACCGTTGATCGATTCAAAGAGACCGGTGTCGGTATCGAACTTAAGGATTCCGCCGGTAAGGCTTCTTCCGGTAGTGGTAAAGCTGTAAGAACCGGACTTTCCGAGCTCGGTATCTCCGTCAGGATTGATAAGGCTGTAACTTCCGGCTGTAACACTTCCGTCTGCTGCGATCGCGGTGGTCTTGATGGCTGCGATCAGATCGGACATGGTCGTCTTCTGATCGGGATCGGTCGGATCCGTATTCAGATAAAGATTGAGGAAATCCTCGGTGTTACCTTCGAATCCGTAAGCGGCTGCAAGGATGTCATAAGCATCATCCAGAGCTGCCTGGGTGGCATCATCCGTTGCAGGGATCACAAGGGTATTAAAATCAATCAGAACGTTTCCGGTATTATCAAGAAGCTGCTTATCGGTGGAAGTCAGGTTCCATGTATATGCGTTGTTGTTAAAGACTACTTCGGTCTCATCCTTGACTGTTGTGGGGCCTCCGAAAAGGTCACCCGCGCCGTCGATGGGAACCTCATTTCCCTTTGCATCAAGAAGCTTTACAAGCTCAACGGAGAACTCGCCGTCGACATCGGTGGACTTGAGGTTGAACCTTGCGGTGTACTCATATCCGAGAGCGTCATAGATGTTGAGGTTAAGAGACTTACCGTCCTCGCTGTTGATGTCGGTATCGTTCTTGTCAAGGATTCCGGAAACGGTGCCCCTGGTGGTAGCCTCGGGAGGATATGTGAGGTTCTCTGCGCTCATGATGCGGAGTGCCTGAACCGTATCCATCTTGATATCCTCGGTAGTGGGATCAACGCCCCATCCCATAACGTTATAACCGGTGGAGGTCATGCAGAGGTTTCCCACACCGTCGACATAGAATGAACCGTCTCTTGTAAAGTAATTGGCAAGTCCGTCGGAAACGACGAAGAAGTTGTCACCGGTGATCATGATGTCAAAAGGATTACCGGTCGACTGGGCTGAACCCTGAGAAGTGATGTTTACATTAATTGCTCCGGACTTAACACCGAGACCGATCTGACGGGCATTGACACCGCCGACGCCGGTAGTTGCGTTTGCGCCTGATGCAGACTGGGTGGTCTGGCTCATCAGATCCGCAAATGTCACGGAACTTGATTTGAACGCAGTGGTGTTAACGTTAGCGATATTGTTACCGATAACGTCCATCTTGGTCTGATGTGTCTTCAGACCGGCAACACCTGAATAGAGAGATCTCATCATAAGGCAGTTTCCTCCATATTGAAAAATTGGAGAGTTGCAGCCGATCGGCCGCATGAAGCGAACGCTTCCGGTTAATTGCGAGGGGTCCTTCTGTCATTCGGGTACCCCGGCCTCCATCCAGGTCCGGCCTTAAGCTATAACCGCTCCGTTAATGTTGGTGAATACGTTTGTGTCACTTCCGGCTTCCAATGCCGTTATGACGGTTCTTGAAGGGACATTCACGATAAATGCAAGATCGTCGATCATTACCAGCGAATCATTTATGCCCTTGTCAGCCGCCATGTCCGTCCCGCTGGAAAGTCTTCCGAGCTGTTCATCGGACATTTCAAGCCCCCGGTCGTTCATTCTCAGAGCTGCGTGCTTGGAGAACTTCACATTGCTTTTTTCTTCCTGCTTTGTGGCAAGGATCTGTCCGAAAGAAGTTTTTCCGGTATTGTCCGGGGATGCGGGAGGCGCGGAAGTGCGAGTCTTGGAAATACCTGCTGCATATAAAGCCTGTACATTCATTTCCATATGCGCTTCCTCCTTCAATTACATATATCGGCAAATACCTCCGTATTCTTCACTGTGATTTTCATTTTCTTTTGAGTCTGAAAACGGGTTTCCGTCACTCTCCGTCTTCTTCGGGAGTTACAAGTCCCTCGGATGCGATAGTTTCCGAAATATCTTCTGCGGATCCTTCTTCGGATGCATCAGTCTGTTCGGCAGATTCCGTTTCATTCAGCCCTTCTTCGGCGATCTCTTCAGCAATGTCTTCAGTGATCTCTTCTGCGATCTCTTCGACCGTTTCACCCGCTTCGGCAGCTGCATTTTCGGTTCCCTTTTCTGCGGCATTTGCTGCGGCGATCAGAAGGTCGTTAAGTCTTGAAACATAACTGTTCATCTTATCGACGTCGTCTTCGTTAAGGAATCCTCTCTGATAATCGCTGAGTGAATTGTAAAGGCTCAGAAGTCCGGTTATGGTATTGCCGTTGCTCTGGATATTGATCGAATCAAGGCCCGGAAGTTCCTTTATCTCTTTTGCGAACTGTTTAGCGATATCCTCGGCATTGGTGTACTCGGAACTGATGACGCTTACCATGTCCTGAGCGGCATAAAGATCGCCCTCTATCGAGAAATAAGCTTTTCCGCCTTCAAATGTGACATAATCGACAAGGCCGCGAACCTGACTCTTGTCTCCGCTTCCGCTCTCGCTTTCAATCACAACTTCTTTGCCGACATAAGAGCTGAATCTTGAAAGTTCCATTGTCTGTGACATGTTGTTGAGAGCCTCTACCTGTGAGAACTGTGCATACTGCGCAATATACTCGGTATTGGAAGTGGGCTGCATGGGATCCTGATATTTCATCTGAGCCACAAGGAGCTGAAGAAATGCATCTTTATCAAGACTTGATGATCCCTGCGCGTTTGCAGAAGAAAGCGATGCCTGGGATGCACTCGTTACTATCTCACCGTTGTTAACGGTTGCAGATACAGATGCCATATATACCTCCATCCGGTCGCACCTGCGACCTAAATCTCAGCCATTAAGCTGTATAGTCTACTTTATTGCCGTTTGCAGCCATCATCTCGGCTGCGATCCTATCTTCATCTTCCATCGAAGATGTGTCGAGATCACCGTCATCGCCAAGGTCTATCCTTCTGGTCCTCTTTGCGCCGCTTCCGTTCTCGCCGCGGGCCTCATTTTCTCCGGACTGAAGATTTCCCTCGAAGCTGTGAGAAGCTATGGTGACTTCAACTGCTTCAACCCTTATGCCCTGAGCCTCAAACTGTTCGCTCAGCCTGATCATCTGGCTTTCGACAGCTGCCTTGACGGCTTCGTTTTCGGTGATGAAGTTAGCGGTTATGACTCCGGCTTCACTTGTCACGTGAACTCTCACCATTCCGAGTGATGCGGGATGAAGCTGCATCTCAACGTCGGTAAAGTCGCCGTCCGTCACAGTCTTCATGTTCTCGAGGATCTGATCGGCGATATCATTTGCATTCGTGACATAACTTACAGGCTGTTCGGGTGCTGATGCTTCATTTGCGGGAGCTGCATTCATTGAAGCATCCTGACCGGGAAGTCCGGCTCCGTTTTCACTGCCTTCATGCTCTCCGAAATCTCTTCCGTTTTCCCCGTTCTCCTTTGCCTTCATGACAACCTTGGACTCGCCGGTAATACCGCCGTTTCCATAGGGTCCGACCTGCTCGAGTTCGCCCTCGGAATTCCTGACAAATCTCGTGACAACATCCGCTTCGTCCGCAGTGCGCAGATCGGTGCTTTCGCCTGCCGTTTCTGCTGTCATCTCATCCGTTGCGGAATCTGTCACATCCAAAGGAGATCCTCCCGCAAGCTCATCAACAGCACTTTTAAGCTCGGAAACCGTCATTTCCATGCATCCCGAATCGGAAGCCATGACTTCGTCGAACGCCTCTACGGCATCTCCGAAAACAGCATAATCTTCCTCGTTCGTAATAAGGGAAATCTGGTCCTCTGCTCCAAGAGCGGTGATAACAAGCGAATTAAAAGTTTCAACGTTCAGAAGGTCAGTTCCGGTAATTCCTTCTGCCTGAAGAAGACCCTCCAGTTCTTCAGGAGACATATCAAGTATATCCGCAAGCTTTGCCGTAAGGTCTGAAACGATTGCAGCAAGTGTTTCCTGTGCGGATACGATTTCCTCATCCTTGAGCACATTGCCGGTATCCGATGCGGGCTTTGCCTCATCTCTTCCGGCTGCTTCAGGGCTGTCCGTGCCCTTCACATCTGTCTTCGATGCTTCATCGGGCTTAGCGGATCTGACATCCCGGTTACGGCTGTCTGTTCTCCTGTCGGCTGCAGTCTCGCCTGCCTTTCGATCGTTTCCGCTTCCTGTCCTGTCAAAAGAATCAGATGCAGAATCCGGTCTGAGGTCATTTGCGTTCCTGTTTCCAGCCTGATCATTCCATACCGACCTGAAATCGACGCCGCCGTTATCCGACGGTTTTACAGGTGCCGCAGCGGGAATGAGCTGATCCGTAAGGCCCGTGGCATCCATGATAGGTGTGATGCCCATAGACAATTCCTTCCTTTCTCCCATCTCGGGGTACATGCAGAGTATACTCTGCTGGGATTTATATCGGACAAAAGAAGAAAAAACTTAAGTCTAACTTTCCGGATCGAGGATCTTGGTGATCCTGGCAGCAATTTCCTTGTCCATCACATTGAATATTGCAGCCCTGTCCTCGGGATTCATGGCACCGAGTATCCTGGCGGCAAGCTGTATGCCTTCATTATCGGTCATCTGTTCGAACAGAGCCGCAGCCTCCTTGGGCTTCATTGCGGAATATGCTGCAACATAATCCTGGATTTCCTGGGATATCTGCATGTCTTCAACGACCTGCTTGTAAAGGAATTCGGCCGTTGTGGGATCTATGGACTCAAAATATTCAACATATGCCTCGGGGCCCGGCCCGTTTTCGGCATATATCACCTCTTCATAGAATTCGTTACGGATCCTCTGGAAATCCACCTGCATGGTCTCAAACTCGGAAAGCCTGGTGACTTCCGCTTCAAGTGCCGCTATCCTCTCATCCTTGGTCGCATTGGCGCTCCTGAGCATTTCCAGCTCATATTCAAGTGCATTGATCCTCTCAACGGCATCCCTGAGGTTCGTATAGCCTCCGTACATGGTGGGATCAAGGGTCTCGGAAGCCGTCGATGAGGGCAGGATCTTATTGATCACAGGTACGTTTTTCAGGACCGGCGCCAGAACGGAGCTTCCGAATCCTCCGACATCCAGCTTGATTATCACAACTATCACGGCAAGCCATAAGAGCACGATGAACAAAGTGGCGATGAATGTGACAAATCCGCCGCCTTCTTCGTCGCTTTCGAGTTTCTCTTCCTGCTTGGCTATCTCCTTGGCCCTTTTCTTGGCCTCTTTTTTCTGAGCAGCCTGGTCCTTTTTCAGTTGTTTCTTTTCATCCTGAAGGCGTTTCTTCTCTTCCTGAGCTGCCTTCTCTTCAGGTGTAAGTTCTTTAGCCATCTTCAGTCACCTTTTGCCCATATGTGTAAGTGGTCAGTTCATCAATGGATTTGCTCTCCGCCCTGTTCTCCTCGCGGATGAATTCGTCAAACTGCTTCTCCTTGAGTTTTTCGTGTGTCTTTCTTTCCTTGACTGCTTCTTCAAGCTCCGCTCTTGCTCTTTCGAGAGCTGCCTCGGCCCTGCTCACCTTGATCTGCTGGTCCGCGATCTTCTGGTCGCATATGATCCTCGACATCTGGGAATCCTCGATCTCGTGCATGTCCAGATCGCCCTGCAGCACTTCAACCGCGTGCCTCTCTATTTCCTCGCGTCTGCGATACAGCTCCGCAAGGGCATCTTCCTCAATGTCAAGGAGCCTCTTGGCTTCGCCAAACTGCTGCTTGGCCTGGGTTTCCATCTTCTCCTTGATGTTAAGGATGTTCTGCATTGTATAACGGAATCTGGCCATTTTTTACCCCGTTATTTCTTCGTGTCATCCGCAAATAACTGTTCAAGCAGCTCAACGCTCTCCTCAAAAGTGTATTTTGCGTCAGTATCCTGACAAAGGAATTCGTTGACGGCATCTATCTTGCTGATCGCATAATCAATGTTGGGATTCGACCCGCTCTTGTATGCGCCTATGTTGATCAGATCTTCAGCCTCATTGTAAGTGGCAAGTACTGTCTTGAGCCGGCTCGCCGCGGCCTTATGCTTTTTGTCGCATATGGAGCTCATGCATCTTGAAATGCTCATGAGCACGTCTATTGCAGGATAATGATTCTTGTGACCAAGCTTTCTGTCGAGCATGATATGGCCGTCAAGAATACTCCTGGCCGTATCGGTTATGGGTTCATTGAAATCATCACCATCGACCAGGACGGTGTAAAGTCCCGTGATGGATCCCTTGTCGCTTCTGCCCGCTCTCTCAAGAAGCTTGGGCATCTCCGAATACACCGAAGGGGGATATCCTCTGGTGACAGGAGGTTCACCGCTGGCAAGTCCTATCTCTCTTTGAGCCATCGAGAATCTGGTAAGCGAGTCCATCATGAGAAGAACATCCTCACCCTGGTCTCTGAAATATTCGGCTATGGCAGTCGCGGTGAGTGCGGCTTTTTTCCTCTCAAGTGCAGGTCTGTCGGAGGTTGCCACAACGACAACGCTTCGCTTCATGCCCTCCTCGCCGAGGTCTCTTTCTATGAACTCCCTGACCTCCCTGCCTCGCTCTCCGATGAGTGCAATGACATTTATGTCAGCCTTGGTATTACGCGCAAACATGCCCATAAGAGTCGATTTGCCGACACCGGAGCCCGCAAAAATCCCGATACGCTGTCCCTTGCCGAGTGTGATCATGCCGTCAACAGCCTTTACACCGAGGGGCAGAACCTCATCTATTATGGCCCTCTGCATGGGATCGGGCGGTGCATTCTCAACAGAGTATCTCTCGCCCTCTATAACGGACCCGTCAGCCGGCTCGCCAAGTGCGTTCAGCGTCTTGCCCAGAAGATCCCTGCTTGCCGACACCATAAGCGGATATCCGGTATTGATGACCATGCTTCCGAGTCCGATGCCGTCGGTGACGCCGTATGGCATGAGAAGCGTTTTCTTGTCCTTGAATCCGACCACTTCTGCAAGGATCTCCTGTTCGGAAGATTCTCCAAGCTCATCTCCCTTGGGAATGATGCGGCAGATATCTCCGAGCTTGGCATCAGGGCCGGCAGATTCTATGGTCAGTCCGACAACGTTTATCACTTTTCCCATTTTCTTGAAAAAAGTGTACTGAACCGCCTTATTATATTTCTTATAATCCACGTCTCTGACAGTAACCATAAGGAAATCAGTTCCTCATATGCTCTTCATATGAACAAAGGCCGGAAAGCCGGCCTTATTAGTGTTTTGATTTATGGATCGCTCATGCCGGCATTTACTGTGACAGATACGGTCCTCAGCCTTCATCCTTCGAATAAGACAGAAGTCTCAGTTTCGTGGACAGTTCCGAAAGCTCGGTACCGAGGCTGCAGTCAAATATTCCGCCATCGGTTTCAATCATGCATGAATCGGGCGGAAGAGATATGTCTTCCATGATCTCTATCACGCTTCCGGGAACCTTGGCCGCTTCCTCAAGGGCTTTCTTGCGGGAATTGACATAATCGAAATTATCCTTGCTGATGTGTATCAGGAAGCTCCTTGCACCCTCGATGTTCCTGAGAGCATTAGCGACAAGATGACCCGCTATCGTCTTATGCATCTTGAGATCGGTATTTAAAATGTGCTCGTACACATCGGTTATCGTCTCTACAAGCTCCGGTTCTATCTCATTGAACTTCTTCTGATACAGCTCTTCGAGTTCCTGCCTTTCTCTGTCGAGAGCTTCTCTCATGTCCTGGATCTCCTGGGCAGCCCTTGTGCTTCCCTCGGAATATCCGTCCTGATAGCCTTTATTTCTGGCCTCCGCAGTCACGCTCTCCGCATTATCCCTTGCCTGTGATTCAATCAATTTGGCAGATGCCTTTGCCTCGCCGATTATCCTCTCAGCCTCGGCGTTGGCCTCATCAATGAGAGCCCCCGGATCCGCGCCCGCATCCCCTTTTATGACATTGCCTGACAAAGATGCATCGCTCAGTCTGCCAAGCCCTTCGGTAAAGCCTTCGCCCTCGGGAAAATCCCCGTCAAGCGTCACTCCCTGTACGAGTTCCTCAACGCCTTCACTGTCAGCATTGATGCCTTCGACAAATCCGGAGTTCTCGGGTCTCTGCATCTTCAGTCCAAGTGCATCTATCCTTTTCTTGACAAGCTCGTTCATGTCTATGACTCGCTTGTCACTTCCCATATTCATATAAGAGGTTTTATATAGGTTAGACAACTATCTCATCTCCGCCGCCTCTGGAGATGACGATCTCGCCGGAATCCTCCAGTTTACGGATAATATTAACAATCTTCTGCTGAGCCTCTTCAACATCCTTCATACGTACAGGTCCCATGAATTCCATGTCTTCCTTGATCATGGTTGCAAGACGCTTCGAAAGGTTATTGAATATAGCATTCTGTACCTGTTCATTTGCAGCCTTGAGAGCAATGCTGAGATCATTGTTGTCAACATCACGCAGCACTCTCTGAATGGATCTGTCGTCGAGAAGAAGGATATCCTCGAATACGAACATCTTCTTTCTGATCTCGTCGGCAAGTTCCGGCTCCTCGATCTCGAGAGACTCCATGATGTGCTTCTCCGTACCACGGTCCACGGAGTTGAGTATCTCGACAACGGAATCGACGCCGCCGATGATCGTGTAATCCTGATTGACCAGCGATGCAAGCTTTTGTTCGAGGACGTTCTCGACTTCCTTGATGACATCGGGGCTCGTTCTGTCCATGACAGCGATCCTTCGTGCAACATCCGCCTGCCTGTCAGGTGCAAGACCGGATATGATCTGTGCGGCCTGCTGGGGAGACAGATACGAAAGGATCAGAGCTATGGTCTGAGGATGCTCATCCTGTATGAAGTTGATGAGCTGTGAAGGATCGGTCTTTCTGATGAATTCGAAAGGCTTGACCTGAAGTGATGCGGTGAGACGTCCGATGACATCCATTGCTTTTTCCGAACCGAGGGATTTCTCGAGAAGTTCTCTTGCATAACCGATACCGCCTTCTGCGATATACTGCTGTGCAAGACACACGCCATAGAATTCCTCAAGTATCGCTTCCTTGACATCGGGACCGACAGTCCTGGTATTGGCAATCTCAAGTGTAAGCTCTTCAATCTCCTCTTCCTTGAGGTGCTTGAAGATACCGGCACTCCTTTCGGGGCCGAGAGTTATCAGAAGTATGGCTGCCTTCTGAAGTCCGGTTATTTCATTTGATGACGTTGCTGCCATCTGTGTTCATCTCCTTATGATCAGCCCCATTCATCGGTCAGCCAGTTACGCAAAAGCGCCGCTGCCGCTTCGGGATTTTCATCAACAAACTTTTCTATCATCCTTCTGGTCTCGGATTTATTCTCAACATCAATATTCTCGATCTGAGGCTCGGGATTGGACTGAAGAAGGTCCTCAACAGAAATCTCGGTAGTGGTCTCCTCCTCTTCACGTGTTCCCATGCTCCTGAGGATCACAAAAGCAAGAAGGCCGAGAATAAGGACGATCAGGAAAGCGGAAAGGACCGTAGTCCAGCTTATATGTACACTTTCCTTGTCATAGAAAATAGGGGATTCGTATGCAACTATCGTGATGTTAGCAACGGGAATGCCGGTCGCATTGGATGCGATCAGGTACAGATCGGGATCGACCTCAAGCTTCCTGTCGGTGGAATTGGCAATCTTATATTCTTCCCAGGTGGTGCCGTCCAGAAGCCCCTGTGCTTCGATCTCCTCTTCACGGATCTCCTTGTAAGAGATGGCCGCGATGGACATGGATGATGTCGCATAATTGATGGCTCCCGCAGGAGTGATCCTGTACTCGGATGATTCATTGGGGAGATAATCCTTCTCGTTCTCGGTGGTGGATGTGGAACTGGTGCCGTAATCGCTGGTCACGTATGTGGTATTTTCACCGTTTGAATCGGTTCCGGGCACACCGCCCACTCCGTTCTCGGATGTGGATTCATAATTCTCTTCATGCGAGAGCATGCCCTCAGTACGGCCTTCATTAGCATAGTATTCCTTAACGGTCTTTTCGTAATTGGAATAGTCCATGTCGAGATGCGATGTGACCTCGACATTATTGTAATTGGGCGTGCCGAGAAGAACCTTCTTGACCTGGTTGGCTATCATGGCCTCAGCCTGGTTGCGGAGTTCCTGCATGGAATCGGCAATGCCCGATGATGAATAATCATCACCGCCCGCAAAAAGAAGGGTTCCGTCGGAATCAAGTATCGTTATGTTGGCAGTATTGCTGTTGCGAAGGAATGTCTGAACGGCCTTGGCGAGATTGGCTGCCTTTGCTGCCGTGAAGCTTCCGTCATGTTCGATCTGAATATATGCGGACGCTTCCTCCTCATTGGAGATGAGTGTGCCGGTATCTTCGGGAATGTTGAGATTGACCTTACAGTCGATGATACCCTCTATGCTGAGTATGTCAGCCCGGAGCTTGTTCTCCAGATAGAGCTGGAATCTTTTGGCGGTATCTCCCGTGGTTGTGGAAAGCGAGCTCGAAAGCGCATCCTCGAGGGAATAATCATCCGGAACATATCCGGACGATCCGAGAGCAAGTTCGGCAGCGGTGTACTGAGACGCCTCGACGCTTATGGTAAGTGCATCCTGGGATTCGATATGCGCTATGGAATTCTCATCAAGGATCGCTATGATCTTGGAGCTTTCAACAGTGCTGGAAGCCGTGATGAGAACCTTGTACTTGGGTCTTGAGACGAAGAAGATTATCACCGCAAAAATAGCAATGGTAAAAACAGTAAGGCCGATGATGATGCCTTTCTGTCTGGAGGTGAATTTATTCCACCACTCTTTTATCTTCTCTAAGATTTCTTTTAGCTTTTCAGGCATTGCCTTGCCTCCGCATTATCTCTTCGCAGCCCACGTCCGTGCGGCATTTGCATGCACGTCAGACCTGCATCTGCATCAGTTCCTTGTAAGCCTCGATAAGTTTATCCCTTATGGCAACCGTGTACTGTAATGCTGTCTGTGCCTTCTCGAGCGCGACCGTAAGGTCATGAGTCGAGTCGGACTGACCGAGTGCAAAAAGAATCTCCTGATTCTCGGCATCGGACAGATACGCATTTGTGGTCTTGATATTTTCAACGGCAGTATTGAAAACCGAAGAAAACAAAGTTCCGTCGGAAGTCTCTCCCTGAAGGGATCTGACTCCCTTGGCCGAATCATTCAGTTTATAAAGATCGACAGCACCTGTCAGATCATGTACAAGCGAAGCGTTCATCTGCTCACCTCATCATCAAGCGGTCATAAGCCGGCTTATCATCCCTGTCCGATGTTAAGTCCCTGCTGAGCCATTGCCTTTGCCGCATCAAAAGCGGTCGCATTGGCTTCATAGGAACGGCTCGCATCAATCAGGTTGGTCATCTCGGTTATGATATTGACGTTGGGATACATTACATATCCGTTTTCATCAGCATCCGGATGGGAAGGATCATATACCATGTTCTGGGGTGTGACGTTATCCTCGAGAACCCTGGCAACCTTGACTCCCTTACCTGCATAGTTCTTGCTGACTGTATTAAGGACATGTGAGAAGGAATCACTTCCCCTGACGCCCTTTTCCTCAAAGTAAACAACTTTCCTGACATAGGGATCACCGTTCTGAGTTCTCGTGGTGTTGGCATTGGCCACGTTCTCGGATATGATGTCCATTCTGTAACGCTGTGCGGTAAGTCCCGACGCAGATATGTCAAAAGCCGTAAACATTCCCATGGCATGCTCCTTTCATCACTTCATTACACGCTGAAGATTCTCAAATTCGGAATTGATCCCCTTTATGATGCCCTGATACTTGAGCTGGTTCTGGGCAAGCAGGACATTCTCGTTCTCTATGTCAACATTGTTCCTGTCGGTTCTGTATGAAAAAGAAGCGGCATCCGTATACGAGCCCACATTCAGCCTGCTCAGTACGACATCTCTGACTTTCTCATCCATGGACTCGGACCTGCGGTAACCGAGCTCCCTTTCAAGAACGGACTCAAAATCGACATCCTGTCTCTTATAGCCCGGGGTGTCGACATTCGCTATGTTGTTCGCAATGCACTGATCCCTGAGCCAAGCGGCATCAGCAGCTTTTTCCAGGACATTGATGTAATCAAATGCACTTGTTCCTACCATAAGCTCTCCTTTTTAAGGCATAAAAGGCCACCTTTTAAACCTTACCATCTATTTATTATACTGAAAATAAGCAAAAACACAATATATTTTTAAGATAAGCGCGGTAAAATACAAGATTTTGTGTTGATCCGTGCCGGCCGGATCCGAAAACTATATCTTGTATCCGCGGACTGTTTCGGGAAACAAAAAAGGACCTACCCGAAAGTAAATCCTTTTAGAATGCAGTCAATCCGTTATATTATGTTTTCTCCGATCTTTATATCGGCCGGTCTTCCTTATCACTTTATGCCCTGTGACACTCTGAGCGCTTCTATCTCATCAAAGACATAATCATTCAGCACTTTTATGTATGTGCCTTTCATGCCCGATGACCTGGATTCTATGATCCCGGCACTCTCGAATTTCCTGAGTGCGTTAACGATGACCGATCTGGTTATGCCGACCCTGTCTGCGATCTTGCTCGCAACAAGTATGCCCTCATTGCCCTCGAGCTCGTCGAAGATATGAACGATTGCTTCCATCTCCGAAAAAGAAAGAGTGCTTATCGCCGACTTCACGACAGCGATCTTCCTTGTTTCCTCAGCACTTTCCTCGCTGACGGATCTGAGCATCTCAAGTCCGACGACCGTGGTGCCGTATTCGAGCAGGATGATGTCATCTATGTCATATTCCCTGTCCAGGCGATAAACAAACAATGTGCCGAGACGCTCTCCCGCTATCTCTATGGGAGTAACGATGGCTTTGTAAAGCCTGGTATCGGTATTTTCGAAACCAAGAGTGTCGAGATTAACATTCTCTTTGGTCGACAGGACGGACAAAAGCCTTTCATTGAGCATCTTGTCGATGAACTCGCCGACATTTCCGCCTATCAGTTCGGTAATGGGCTCTTCGCCGGGAAGAAGTCCCTGGCCGAGAAGCTTGCCCTTACGGCTGATGACAATGACACTTGAGGAAAGGATATCCCTCATCACGGAACAGATATCATTAAACACAACCTTGCTTGAATTATTGTTGTGGAGCAGCCTTCCAATTTTTCTGGTCTTATCAAGAAGCTGTACACTACTCATATCTGCCATCTGCCTCCGTAGGGGTAATGTCTCGATTATCCTGCTAGGAGATTATATCAGATAATAATGGGCAGTTCAACGTAAATTTTCTGAATTTTCAAAAAAGTGTCAGCTAATTTATTGTTATATTAATCAAATTTTCTATCATTCGGCATTTTCGAGATTCTCGGAATATCCGCAGTTCTTGTCCGAGCATACCGCTTTCTTGCCTTTTATGACCATGAACTTGCCGCACTTTGCGCATGCCTTTCCCGCAGGCTTGTCCCAGCTCATGAATTCACATTCGGGATAACCGAGGCACCCGTAATACTTTCTTCCCTTGCGGGTTATCTTGATCACGATCTCATTTCCGCAGGAAGGACAAACGGTTCCGGTCTTCTCATAATAGGGCTTGGTGTTCTTGCAGTCCGGATATCCGGGGCAGGCGAGGAATTTTCCGCTGGGACCGTACTTGATCACCATCTTGCGTCCGCACTTCTCGCATGTCTCATCGGACTCCTCATCCCTTATCTCAACCTTTTCCAGTTCCTCATTTGCCTTGTCGACAGAATCCTTGAGGTCGGGATAGAAATTCCTGATAATGGTCTTCCACTTGACGTCTCCTTCTTCAACGCCGTCAAGAAGACTCTCGATATTTGCGGTGAACTTGGCATCCACAATCGAAGGGAATGCCTGTCCCATAAGATCATTTACCGCATATCCGATATCGGTGACATAGAGATTCTTCTGCTCTTTTGTAATATATCTTCTCTTGATGAGAGTCGTGATCGTGGGAGCATATGTCGAAGGACGTCCGATCCCCTGCTCTTCAAGCGCACGAACGAGCGAGCTCTCGGTATAGTGAGCGGGAGGCTGGGTGAAATGCTGCCTGGGATCAAGCTCATCAAGTTTAAGGACCGACTTTTCGCTTACAGCGGAATCAAGACTCTTTTCATCCTCCGTATCATCGGACTGGATATATACTTTTCTGTATCCGTCAAAGGTAAGCCTGCTGGATGAAACCGTGAAGATATGCTTTCCGGCAGCGATCCTGATGGAAAGTGTCTCATACACGGCAGGGGTCATGCAGCTTGCAAGAAATCTCTGCCAGATAAGCTTATAGAGCTTGTACTGATCCCTGGAGAGCTGTCCCTTTATCGATTCGGGATCCCTGGTAAGAAGGGTGGGCCTGATTGCTTCGTGCGCATCCTGGATCCTCTTGCCGGTATCTCTGTTCTCGGGCTTTCCGGCCGAGTACTCGGGAGCAAAGTGTTCCGCAAGATACTTCTCTGCCTGTGCCTGGGCTTCATCGGAAACCCTGGTGGAATCGGTCCTGAGGTATGTGATGATACCCACGGTGCCCTCTCCCTTGATCTCAACACCTTCATAGAGCTGCTGAGCCACGCTCATGGTCTTGGATGTTGAGAAGTTAAGGATCTTGCCGGCTTCCTGCTGAAGAGTGGAGGTAATGAAAGGAAGAGGGGCCTTCTTCTGCCTTGTTCCTGTCGTGACATCGGTCACGATGAATTTTTCATTCTCAACTTCGCCTATGACCCTGTCAGCATCTTCCTTGGAGCAGAGCTTTGCTTTCTCGCTTCCCTCACCGTAGTATTTTGCGGTAAGAGGCTTCTTCTCGCCTTTTATGTTAAGAATGGCATCAAGAGACCAGTACTCCTCGGGAACAAATGCATCTATCTCGCTTTCCCTGTCGCAGACCATATGAAGTGCTGCCGACTGGACACGTCCCGCAGAAAGGCCTCGCTTTACCTTTGCCCACATGACGGGAGAAATGCTGTAGCCCACGATACGGTCAATGACACGTCTTGCCTGCTGGGCATCCACCAGGTTCATGTCGATCTCCCTGGGATGCTTGAGAGACTCCTTGACTGCGTTCTTGGTTATCTCGTTGAATGTGATCCTGTAACATTTTTTATTTTCCAGGGAAAGGGCAGCATAGAGATGCCAGCTTATGGCTTCTCCCTCGCGGTCAGGGTCGGTCGCAAGATAAATGTTATCCGCTTTCTTGACTTCCTTGCGAAGCGAAGCAAGTATCTCTCCTTTTCCTCTTATGGTTATATACTTGGGCTCAAAATCCTTATCGATGTCGATACCCATTGAACTCTTGGGAAGATCCCTTACATGTCCCTGGGATGCGGTGACTTCGTAACCCGAACCGAGGAACTTCTTGATCGTCTTAACCTTTGCAGGTGACTCCACTATAACAAGATTCTTAGCCATTTCTTCCTCCCGGCATTTTTTCAAAAAACCAAACGTAAAGATATATACAACAAAAAAATGAAAAATGCAAATACATTAATTAGAAGAAACTGGTTCATAACAAAAATCCCCGTCATAATGCCTGCATTAATGACAGAGAAAAATGCAACAAAAAAATCCGCATACGCGTGTATGCGGATCATTTCCCGAGCAGCTGGTAGGGGAATCGAACCCCTGTTTCCGCCGTGAGAGGGCGGCGTCTTAACCGCTTGACCAACCAGCCATTTTCAAGTCGCACCTAAATGCGACTTGCTTATATTACAATACATAAAAACAAAATGCAAGAAAAAGTTTTAAAAAGAATTCATCAGGTTCCGAACATATCAAAAATGCTCATCTGATTCGACTCGGGAATATCGCCCAGAATGCCCAGTTCTTTCAGCTTGTCCGTGACCGTCTGGGAAGCTCTTGTCCTGTCCCTGAAATCCTGACAGCTGATGAAAGGTCCTTTTTTACCTTCGTAGGCAATGGCTTCGGCAACGGATGCACCGAGTCCGACTATGCTGGTAAGAGCCGGCATTATCTTTCCGTCGATCACCTGGAAATGATTGGCCTTGACGAGACTTAAGTCTATCGGCATGAACTCGAAGCCCCTGGCATGCATCTCCTGCACTATCCTCATGTCGGACATCATATCGACCTCTGTGTTGGAAAGCTTATCTGCATCCTTGTTTTTCTCGGAATTATCCTTTTTCTTCTTAAGCTTGTCGAGCTCATCCTCCAGGGCCGCCTTGCCTCTGCACATGAGTTCATAGTTGAACGCCTTGGCCCTTATGCTGTAGTATGCGGCATAATACTCAAGAGGATAATAGATCTTGCAGTATGCGATCCTCCACGCCATCATGACGTAAGCCGCGGCGTGGGCTCTGGGGAACATGTACTCTATTCGTTCGCAGGACCAGACATACCAGTCGGGAACCTGGCACTTATCCATGTCCGCTTTCCACTCGGGCCAGTCCTTGAAAGTGATCTCGCCCTGCGCATTGCGGCTCCCGGCAACCTTTCCTTTTCTGACGGCTTCCATGATGTTGAAAGCTTCCTCGGATTCAACTCCCTTTCCGATAAGATATGTCATGATGTCGTCACGGGTACAGATGGCTGTGGAGATATCCGCGGTTCCGTTGGAAATCAGGACTTCTGCATTGTTCTGCCACACATTCGTACCGTGCGAAAGTCCGGAGATCCTGACAAGATCCGAGAACATCTTGGGCTTGGCCTGAAGGACAAGGTTTATTGCGAAATCCGTTCCGAATTCGGGTATGCCGAGGCATCCGAGCTTGCATCCTCCTATGTCTTCGGGAGTGATGCCAAGCGCTTCGGTATTCTGGAAAAGCGTCATGACCTTCTTGTCATCAAGAGGTATGTCCTTTATCGGATCGAATCCTATCAGATCCTGGAGCATCCTGATCATCGTGGGATCATCGTGTCCGAGTATGTCAAGCTTGAGCAGGTTATGATCTATGGAATGATAATCGAAATGTGTCGTTATCGTATCCGTGGTCATGTCATTGGCAGGGTGCTGAACGGGAGTGAAGGTATTGATGTCCTCACCGTTAGGAAGCACGACGATTCCTCCGGGATGCTGGCCGGTCGAACGCTTGACCCCCTCACAGCCCTTCTGAAGGAACTCAATCTGAGCATTTCTCCTTCTGATCCCTCTCTTCTCATAGTATTTCTTGAGGAATCCGAATGCCGTCTTTTCCGCGACGGTTCCGACCGTACCCGCCCTGAATGTCTGACCGGTACCGAAAATGACTTCTGTATACTTATGGGCCTTGGCCTGATATTCTCCCGAGAAATTAAGGTCGATATCAGGCTCCTTGTTACCCTTGAATCCAAGGAAAGTCTCGAAAGGAATGTCAAACCCTTCCTTGCAGAGAGGTTCACCGCAATTCGGACAGTTTCTGTCAGGCATGTCGACACCGGCCTTGCCTCTGAACTTCAGCACTTCCTCGGAATCAAAATCATAGAAATGACATTTTGCGCAATAGTAATGAGGCACAAGAGGATTGACCTCAGTGATTCCCGCCATAGTTGCAACAAAAGAGCTTCCGACAGATCCTCTGGATCCGACCAGATATCCGTCTTCCACGGATTTCCACACCAGCTTCTGAGCGATTATGTACATGACTGCGAATCCGTTGGTTATTATGGAATTAAGTTCTCTTTCCAGCCTCTCCGTTACTATGGGCGGAAGCTCCGGACCGTATATCTCATGTGCGCGGTTATAGCAGATCTCCCTCAGCATGTTGTCCGAATCGGGAATGACGGGAGGACACTTATCAGGTCTTACGGGTGATATGCATTCGCACATGTCCGCTATCATATTGGAATTGGTAACAACGATCTCTTCTGCTTTCTGGCTGCCGAGGAAAGAAAAATCTTCAAGCATCTCTTCGGTTGTCCGGAAATACAAAGGAGGAGTCTGCGGCAGTATCTTATCCCTGTTCTCACCCTTCGAATCATAGATAACATCCCTGTAAAGTGCATCATCCGGTGAAAGGAAATACACATCGCCCGTGGCAACGACCGGCTTTCCGAACTGCTTGCCGAGCGTAATGACTTCCCTTATGAGATCCATGATGTCATCAACGGAATTAATGGTCGAATAGTGTTCATCCTCGATCATGAATTCATAGGCTGAGGGTGGCTGCACCTCGAGATAATCATAAAACCTGACGGCACTTGCTATCTGATCGGCAGTATGCCCCTCTATGAGAGCATCCATGAGTTCACCCCTATGATTGCCGCTTCCGACGATCAGTCCCTCCCGGTATTTCTCAACCAGAGACTTGGGGATCTTGGGAAATCTGTTAAAGTAGGTTATGTGCGATTCGGACACAAGCGTATACAGATGTATCCTTCCAAGTTCATTCTTTGCAAAAATAGTGCAACGTGAAGGACGAAGCTTGGATATGGCTTCGGTATTGTTCGATCCTTTTTCGTTAATGTCAGCAAGGGTTTTCATGCCCTCATCCGAAAGCTGTTCAAGGAACTTAACGAAAATGAGTGCCGTACATTCCGCATCATCCACAGCCCTGTGATGATGTCCCAGTTCGATGCCCAGATCCTTTGCGACCGCATCGAGAGTAAACTTGCCCTTTCCGGGAAGCTGTACCCTGGCAAGAGGCAAAGTATCGATATATACGGGATCTGCAGGAGTACCGAGCATCCTGCACTTCTCCTTCACGAAGTTGACGTCGAATTCGGCATTGTGTGCAACCCATACACAGCCCTCGCAAAAGTCAAGGAACCTGGGCATCACGACAGCTATAGGATCGGCATCCTTTACATCATCATCCGTTATTGAAGTAAGTTTTGTGATCTCATACGGGATGGGTTCCTCAGGATTAACAAATGTAGAGAACCTGTCTACTATCTTTCCACCCGAAACCTTGACGGCACCGAACTCTATGATCTTGTTCTTGACAGGCGAAAGGCCGGTGGTCTCTATGTCGTAAACAACATAATCGGTCTCGATAAGCGGAAGGTCCGCATTTCCCGTGACTATCTTATGCAGGTCATCAACAAGATAAGCATCCACACCATACAGGATCTTAAAGAAATCCTGCCTGTCGGGATCCGGATCGCCTGCTTCCTTTCGTCTTGCTTTCTCACCCTTTTTGCCGCCCCAGAGATTGTCCTCCCATAAATGATTGGCATCCGTGAAGCCCTGAACCACTCCGTTATCGGTGATACCGACAGCACGATGTCCCCAGGAGAAAGCCTTCTTCACGATATCCTTGGTCTCCGACACTCCGTCCATGTCGCTCATCTTGGTATGACATCTGAGCTCGACTCTCTTCTTTGCAGCGGTATCCTTTACAGGGACCCTGAAATCATCGATCTTAACGATTCCCTTGACATTGCTGAGAGTAAGATCCCCCTTGTCAAATTTGCCATTGCTGACCGTGAGAAATCCCGTGAGCCTCACAAAGGTTCCGGGCTCGAGTTTTTCCTGAACGACCGCGGAATCCGAAGTCTCAACATAGATCTTGCAGCTTATGGCATCCGTAAAATCGGCTATGTTAAATGTGATTATGGACCTGTCACTATCCTTTAACTCTATGGCCTTCAGCGAAAACACCATTCCTTTTACGGATACATTGGTCATTCCCTCATTAAGCTCATTCAGGGGAACTGTCTTTTCATCGGGAAATACGCTTCCGTAGATGGCATTCGGATCATCCATGATCCTGGGAGTTTTCCTGAAGTTTCCTGACCTGTTTCCGGAATAGGAACGTTCGAAGTTTCTGGAGCCCTGTTTGGGTGATGCCGATGCAGGCTGCTTATGATCTGCTTTGGTTTCTTTAGCACCGGTTTTTTCTCCCGAACCATCTGATGAAGAATCGGACGAAGCTTTCGCACCCAGATATTTTTCCTCGCCTTTTTCCGCATTTTCACTTGCTTTCCTTATCGCATCAAGGAATGCGGACTCATCCATCTGAACAATTTCCACTTCATGATAATCTATCTCAATGGAACCATTGCTTCCGAACCTCTTTATGAAAACATCGTTTAAGAGCGAGAGAAATTCTTTTTCCTTGGAATGATAGACCGGGATATCAGCAACAGAAACACGCATCAACTCGTTGGAATCAAAGGAAACCTTTGAAGTCCTCATCATGTTGAAATACATTATGCTGCTTTCTTCGATCTCCAAAAGTGCCGAATCGGCATACTCTTCATATACCGATTTAAGATCAAGCTGTCTTGCCAGCTTGAAAGACTCGAAAATGCGAACCTTTATATCAGAGTTGCTGAGCACCTGCTTTCCTATCTCGCGCTCAGTCTCCCTTATCAGATCTTTGGTGATGATATGGTCACTTTCCAGATACACGTTAAGAAATTCATGACTCGGAGGAGTCGTGACCCTCGTCACAACGGTATCCTCAAGAAGAACCCCTGCCCTTCCTTTAAGCTTAAGGTTAGGGAAAGCATCGGTAAACGAATAGACCATATTCTGTTCCTTTCTTTCGTAGCCCTGCCGTGGCGCTCTCGCCTACCCGGTCAGGTGCAAATAAGTGTTGTTCCGGTATCGAACCGGCGTGAATCGATTATATCACAAAACTGCAGCAGCTATTTCATCTTTAAGTTCAAGACATCTTTCGGTATCATATTCCTCGATCGCCTTTATCATCTCCGCGACCTTGTCCGAGATGTCATCGGTATAAGAATACCCCTTAAGCTTTTCACATACCGATTCAAGCGCATCCATGTCAAGGTCTTCTGCCGCTTTTTCCGTCACGGCAAGTATTTCCTTCAGTTCATCCGAAGATACAGCCGGCTTTTGAACAGGCTCTTCATCCGCTTTGTCTTCACCGAAGTATTTCCTGAGCACAGGCTCATATGAGAGATAATCCTGAAGAAGTGCATCCGTTCTTGACTTTATCAGATCAATGTCGCCGCTCTTTCCGGCATTTTCGAGAGTCTCGGCATCAGTCGCAAGCTGCAGGGCTCCGATCTGTCTCGACGAGCTCTTAAGGGCATGGACCTCGATAGTGTATTCATCCCACTTTTCAAGATCATATGCGGACCGGATCGTTTCCGATTTTGTCTTCATGACATTCAGGTACTTCCTAAGGACATCGAGATATACCTTCCTGCTTCCGAGCATTTTCAGTGCAGATGCGGTATCAAGACCGTCTATCGCGAGTTCTCCCTTATCGGTTTTTCCGTTTTTCTCAGACTGCTCTGCATTAAGTGCCCCCGAAGCATCACCGTTTGTTACGTCATCGGTGCCTTCTTCGTCCTGCGTATAGACGATCTTCCCGGGAGGAAGGAATTCCTTCACGGTTGAAATGAAAGCACGTACCTCAATAGGCTTGGCAACAAATCCGTCAAGGCCTTCTTCTCTGAACATCTCATAAGCGCCGCTTACTGCATTTGCCGTGAGAGCGATTATCGGAATATTCCTGTATTCGGGAGTCACCTCACGTATCTTGTGAGTTGCTTCAATGCCGTCCATATCAGGCATCATATGGTCCATAAAAACGATGTCATATGAGTACCTGGATGTCAGCTCAATGGCATCACGTCCGCTGGTTGCCGTCATGACGGACATCTTAAGAGGCTCGAGCAGTCCCTCCGCAACAGTCAGATTAACGGTATTATCATCCACTATGAGCACCTTGGCACCCGGTGCGGTAAAGTCATCCGTATCCTCAGCAAGGCCGGAATAATGTTTCCTTTCCCTGTTATAAACGCTTGAGAGCGAAAGAGTCGATACAGGCTTTCTGATCGATACTATCTTGCACAGTTTGGAATCCTTTTGGGGATTATAGCCCGCAACGAGCACGATCTGTGCACCATCCTCGGATACCCGGAAATCACCGGGAATCCTTCCGAAGCCTTCATCATCGACGAAAACAAACAGTTCTTTTCCGGGATTGGATGATTTGATCCTGGAATACTTACTTACAAAATTATCACCGGCTCCGATGACATGTGTCTCGATACCCAGCCTTTCGGAATCCCTCTTGAACTTTTCCGTAAGATAAGGATCTGCAAAGCAGGAGATGCCGATATATCTTGCGGGCTCCCCGATGCTCACGCCGGGCTCCTCATCAACAACGGTCTGGGGGATGGATATGGAAAAACAACTTCCCATTCCGTAAGTGCTCGTGACATTCATCTCTCCGCCCATGAGATCAACGAGCCTCTTGGAAATCGCGAGTCCGAGCCCCGTTCCTTCAACGGAACGGTTTCTCTTAGTATCAACCTGTGAGAAGGATTCGAATATCTTCTTAAGGTCTTCTTCTTTGATGCCTATTCCGGTATCCTCAACAGCCACGTTAAGCATGATCTTCTTGCCGGAAACATGTTCGAAACTGACCTTAACCGAAACGCATCCGCTGCGGGTGAACTTGATCGCATTACCGACCAGATTGATGAGGATCTGTCTTATGCGGATGTTGTCCCCGTACAGACATGCCGGCAGATTGGGCGGGATGTCAAGATCAAACTCCACCGCACCGTCTCCGAGCTTCATCAGGGCGATGTTTGATACATCGTTGAACAGGGATGCAGGAATATAATTGATCGGGATAAGATCGAGTTTTCCGGATTCAATCTTGGAAAAATCGAGTATGTCATTGATGATCGCAAGAAGAAGCCTTCCCGAAGATTTGATCTGTCCGACAAAATCATGGATGTTTTCGACATTATCCTCTCTCTGTGCAAGTTCCGCCATTCCGATGACGGCATTCATCGGTGTCCTTATCTCATGACTCATGTTGGCAAGGAAATCGGATTTCATCCGGGATGCTTTCTCCATCTCATCTTCATGAGAACAGATCTCTCCCATCATGAATGTCGTTTCATCCGCGAGCATTCCGATCTCGTCGTTGACGAATTTTTTCTTTTTGATGTCATCAACTATCTTTAAGTCTCTTGATAATCCGAACTGTCCGATCTTGCCGATCAGGAAATGGATCTTCGATACATAAAGAACGTTTACAAGAGCCAGCATAAGCATCTCACAGAAGATGAATATTGCGGCGATGATAAATCCGAGCTTTATCGTGTTATCAAGGATCTCCTTGTTAAGGCTGTCTATATCTATCTCGGAAACGATCAGTCCGATCTTCTCACCGTCTATCACGAGCGGATAATAATATGCGAAGGTATGACCGTACTCATTATCGAAAATGACAAGCTCGTCATCGAGAGGAACGCCGGCCTCATATACCTTCCATACGGAAGCATACCGGGGCTCATCATAAATGTCATTCCAGCCCAGATTCAGCTTCTCCGGATCTTCTTCATTCCCTTCCCTGACCGGATCGATCAGGTACATCAGCTGCTTGGTATCTTCGTCCGCAAGAAGGAAATATGTATATGCGACATTAAGTCCTGTGGTGGCATCCTCAAATGTCAGCATCCAGTATCTGTGATAATATGCATAATACAGGGCCTTGAGGTCATCCGGAAGTTCCCAGGGCTCAATGTCTGTTCCGAAGCTCTCACCTGGAAATCTGTCCGCAAACGCTTCAAAAAATTCATCCCTTGCAGTGATGAATTCATCAAAATCTATGGGAACTATCCTTATCTCATCTCGATGTTCGGGGAAATATTCGCAATAATGCCTGAAGTCCTCCGCATCATCAAGAAGCATCTTCTCAAGATACTGATCCGCAGTCTTGACTCTTTCCATGCTCGTCTTCTTATATGACGAATACTGGAAATAATACGTCGCCAGAATGGACATTGTCAGAATGACAATGCCGAATATCCCGAACAACACAAACAATCTGATCAAAACCGTTGATCTTTTTTTCATTCGCATTTTTCCCAATTGTCGAGCTGGTTTTTAAGTTCTTCAAGAAGCATGTCTTCGGGAACTTTCTTAATGATCTCCCCGTGTTTTATGATAAGTCCTTCATGAAGTCCGCCTGCGATACCCAGATCCGCTTCCTTTGCTTCACCGGGACCGTTAACTGCACATCCCATGACAGCCATCTTGATGTCATACGGATAATTCTCAGCGATCTTCTCCGCTTCCTGAGCAAGCGAGATCAGGTCAATCTTCGTCCTGCCGCAGGTAGGGCAAGAAACCACATCTATTCCGCCTTTTCTCAGTCCGAGTGTCTTAAGGATGAGTCTTGCAGCGGTTATCTCCTCACAGGGGTCCCCTGTAAGGGACACCCTTATGGTATCTCCTATTCCCTGCCCAAGAATAAGCCCCAGACCGACCGAGGACTTGATGCTTCCGCTTCTCACGGTGCCGGATTCTGTTATTCCCACGTGAAGAGGATAAGGAGTCTTTCCGGCGATGAGTTCATGAGCCTTCACGCACATCATCACATCGGAGGATTTGATGCTTATGACCAGATTGTCATATCCCATGTCCTCTATGAGCCTGACTTTGTCGATGGCGCTTTCAACAATGCCCTCGGCAGTAACACCGCCGTATTTTTCAATGAGGTTCTTCTCCAGAGATCCTGAATTGACTCCGACCCTTATGGGTATGTCACGTTCCTTAGCACAGTCCACCACAGCCCTGACCTTATCGGCGGAACCGATATTACCCGGATTGATCCTTATCTTATCCGCGCCGTTTTCCATTGCCATTATGGCCATCTTATAGTCAAAATGAATGTCCGCGACAAGCGGAATAGAAATCTGCTTCTTTATCCCGGCGATCGCCCTTGCAGACTCCTCATCAGGCACCGTGCATCTGACAATCTCACATCCGGCCTTTTCAAGCGCATGGATCTGGGATACCGTTGCTGCCACATCTGCAGTCGGCGTATTGGTCATAGACTGTATCGCAACCGGATTGCCATGGCCTATGCAGACATTTCCGATCCTGATCTCTTTGGTTTCTTCTCTGTAAGACATGGTTAGTTTCCTCCCGAATATACATAATTATTTTATCATATTCCTCATTTAAAGTAATCCAGATCGGGCCGAAAAGATGCCGCCTCCATGACATGATCCCTTTTTATTTCCTCAGATTCCTCCATGTCCGCTATAGTGCGTGAAACCCTCAGGATCCTGTGATAGGATCTTGCCGAAAGATTCAGATTCTTATACAGCTTTTCCGTCAGTTCAAGGCACTCGGCATCAAGCCGGCAGTATTTCTCCACTTCCTCAGGCTTAAGGTCCGCGTTAAATCTTATGGAAGTGCCTTCGTACCGTGCATTTTGAGCATTTCTTGCCCTTATCACCTTCTCTGACATTGACTTTGTGTCAAGGCCTGATTTAGCCGTCCTCATCTCGGATATGTCAACATTTCTCAGCTCAGTGCACAGGTCGATCCTGTCAAGGAGCGGTCCCGAGATCTTGCCTATGTACCTCCTGATCTCATTATCCGTGCATCTGCATCTGCCCCTGTCCGGATAATAACCGCACGGACAAGGGTTCATTGCAAGGATCAGCAGAAAATCTGCGGGAAACTCGACCGAATGCATCAGTCTTGTTATCCGCACGCTTTTGTCCTCAAGGGGCTGTCGCAGGCTTTCTATCGCCTCCCTGCTGAATTCCGGAACCTCGTCAAGAAAAAGCACCGACCTGTGTGCAAGCGAGATCATTCCGGGCTTCGGGATCATTCCTCCACCGATCAGAGCCTGTCTTGTTATCGAATGGTGAGGCGCCTGAAAAGCTCTTGTACTGACAAGTGCTTTTCCCTTAGGCATGCAGCCCGCAACACTGTATATGGACGTCAGTTCCATGCTCTCCGAAAGATTCATAGGTGGGAGAATTCCGGGTATCCTCCTTGCTATCATGGACTTACCGGCTCCGGGAGGCCCCGTCATCAGAAGTGAGTGAAATCCCGAAGCACTTATCATGGCAGCCCTTTTTGCCCTTTCCTGCCCCCTTACCTGGTCAAAATCGGGAATATAACCTTTATTGTCTTCCAGCACGGATAAAGGATCGGTATAAACTGACGGAAGGATATCCTCGTCTCTGTCTGACAGATACGATATTACTTCATTCAGATCCGATGCTCCCCTTACTGTTATGCCCGGCACAATTGAGCCTTCGAATGCGTTGTCACGGGGCACGATGCACTCTTTTATTCCTTCGGACGCGGCTGTCCGGACCACGGGCAGAACGCCCTTCACCGGCCTTATCTCACCGTTTAATCCTATCTCGCCAAGGAAAAGAACGCCCTGCGTGTTTTCTTCCGGGAATATCCTCATTGCTCCCAGAAGCCCAACCGCGATAGGAAGGTCATAGGCCGTAGAATCCTTCTTCAGATCACCGGGCGAAAGATTGACCGTGATCCTCGAAGCAGGAATGCTGATGTCAAGATTCTTGAACGCTGCGCGTATCCTGTCTTTTGCCTCCCTTATCTCGTTTCCGACCGATCCTACCATGTTAAAAACCGGCATCCCGTTTGATATGTCGGTCTCGACATGGATTATCCTGGCTTTCACGCCCTCAAGCATTGCTGTTAATGTATCACTGAACATGCAGTCTCCTCATAATCTTCTGATGTACTGTCCGGGACTTACCTGAAGTGCAAAACCTCCGATGCACAGTTCCATCAGCATCAGGGTAATTCCGGTCTCTCCCGGAGAAGTCTTTTGTTTTCTTGTTATCGAAGCGTCTATCTCCTCTGCGCTTCTCGGAAAAAGAGTGAGTTCTTCGTACACATCCCTGAACTGTTCATCGGGAAGGGGACATTTCATTTCTTCTCCCGAATAGTTCCTGTGCCGTTCATCTGACGGTGAAAGTACATTTTTCTTAATTCCGGCAATCCCGGATCCGCACAGTATCGCATGACCGTTAGCATCTGCATGATCCTCAAAAAGATCCCTGATGAAGATCTCAGGCGACAGATACACAAGTGCTCCGTGACCTATCAGGCCGTTGCATCCGGCTGAGAGCTCATCTCCAAGCCTGCCGGGTGCGGCATAGATATCCCTTCCCTGTTCCAGAGCCATGTCTACGGTAATGAGTGTTCCGCTCCTGCTTCTTGCTTCCAGTACCACGACCGCATCCGCAAGCCCGCTTACTATGCGATTTCTCGGTGGAAAAAACTGTGCTCTTGCGCTTGTTCCGGGCGGATAGGCCGATATCACGCCTCCCAGATTTTTCAGTTTTTCATATAACGAATAATTCGAATCCGGATAGCAAACATCCGCTCCGCTTCCAAGCACCGCATAGGATTCACCTCCGGATCCCAGTGCCGCGGCCTGGCTTATGCCGTCTATGCCGACCGCCATCCCACTTATGACATTAATGTCATTTTCACCGAGTGCTTCACCGAGTTCGCAGGCAAGTTTTTCTCCGTATTCGGAACACTGCCTGGAACCTATCACCGCTACCGAAAGTTTCTCATCCCGGGGCAGTTTTCCGAGATAAAAAAGCGCGGTCGGCGGATCAGGGATATGTTTTAACCTGACGGGATAATCGTCATCCCATGCAAACGAGATCTTCATCCCCGACCTGTCAAGATCATCATACATCCTAAAAATATCTGCATTTTTGCGGCACTTTAACAAAGGCTCCACATTCAGTTTCCTTCCGGCCTTGCCTCTTAAGCTGAGAAGTTCTTCGTCTGACTTTTCAAATATTTCCTTAGGTGATCCGTAAAGTTCAAGCAGTGACGGAACAGGTCCCTGCCCTATCCAGGGAACTGAAACAAGCCAGAATGCATACGGCCTTTCGCATTCAGGTATGTTAAAAGACAGAAATTCATCAATATCCAATGATTTCCTTTCCGCTGCATATGATTCATGGAAAATTCGGACGATCTGTCCGCTGATTTGACGTAAGAGTATATTAGGACCATATGAAATTTCAGTCAAGAAAAAAATGCTCCGGACAGATAAGTCCGGAGCATTTGATGTAAGCGAATATATCAGATCTTGATCTCCATTGCATCGGGATCCTGTGCAAAGTGGATGGCCTGATCCCTGTCGATCTTGCCTTCGTAGAAGAAGTTGCAGATTGCTTCGTCCATGGTGATCATTCCCATTGCCTTGTTGGTCTGCATTACGCCCATGATCTGGTGTGACTTTCCTTCACGGATGAGGTTTCTGATAGCGTGGTTTGCAAGAAGAACCTCGAATGCAGCGACTCTTCCCTTGCCGTCATAGGTAGGAATGAGCTGCTGGGAAATGATGGCTTCGAGAACGCCCGCAAGCTGGAACCTGATCTGCTGCTGCTGATGAGGAGGGAATACGTCAATGACACGGTCGACGGTTGAAGCAGCACCGATGGTATGCAGTGTTGAAAGGACCAAGTGACCTGTCTCTGCTGCAGTAATAGCAGTCGAAATGGTCTCAAGGTCTCTCATCTCACCGACGAGAATGACATCAGGGTCTTCACGGAGTGCAGCACGAAGTGCATTAGCATATGAGTTCGAGTCCATGCCGATCTCACGCTGGTTGACAACGGATCTCTTGTGCATGTGCAGATACTCGATAGGGTCTTCAAGAGTGATGATATGTGCATCGCGGTTCTCATTGATCCTGTCAATGATGGATGCAAGAGTTGTGGACTTACCGGATCCGGTAGGTCCCGTAACGAGGATCAGTCCTCTCTTTCTCTCATAAAGATCGATGACCGCCTTGGGAACGCCGAGCTTTTCGGGATTGGGGATCTCTGTTCCGACAAGTCTGAGTGCAAGACCTGCAGAACCTCTCTGCTTGAATATGTTAACACGGTAACGGCCGAGCGCGGGGATTGAGAAGGACATATCGTACTCACCGATCTCGTCAAACTTACGCTTCTGCTCTTCGTTTGCAATGGACATGACCACGTCCAGAGTATCCTGAGGCATAAGTCTGTCATACCCCTCAACGGTAAGAAGGCTTCCGTTGACTCTCATCTTGGGAGGCACGCCGACAGTGATATGCACGTCACTGGCTCCCGCATTTTTTGCTTTCTGCATAATGTCATAAATATCAATCATCTTGTTTCACCCCTTTATATATTTCGCTCCCTTCCCTGGGAACATTGGTACCGATTTCTTAAAGAGCTCCGTCTGCCGGGACATCTATCCCCGCACTATGCATTGCACTCCGATCCATGATATAGCGGTTATCCAGAGTCTTCATGATGTCCACGACTCTTATGTCACCGTAATCCCTGTCCGACAATACCATCATCGTGTTCCTGCGGAATGAGATTACTGTAGGCTTAAGAAGATTATCGGGATTCTCATTGATGACAAGCGCCTTTTCTCCGGTATTGAGTTCCACGCTGACTCCGGGGAACAGTATGTAGACGCTCTCCACAAGTGCCTTCACTGCTTCAGGATCGTAAATGTCATCATTGTCCTGGAACTCAAGGATTGCCTTTACTTCGGACTTGCTCTCACCCGTGAGGCTCATTCCGGTGATCTCGTCATACTTGCTGGCAACCTGCAGGATCTTGGCTTCCTTTACCATCTTCCTGATCTCGAGTTCCTCGCCGAGATCCGCTGCTCTTTGAGCTCTCAGAGCCTGCTGACAGATTCTCTTGAGCCTCGTTCCGTCAGAACTGAAACACTCTTCGAGTATCTCACAGCCGTGAATGGCTTCGTTGTACAGCGCTGCGATCTTGTCCCTGTCGGTTTCACCGCCATATACCGCGGAATTGGCCGATCCTACTTTACCAATATCATGCACAAGCGCCGCAGTGACAAGTATCAGCCTGTCATCCACCGGGATGTTCATGCGGCGCGCCATCATCGCACAGAGAATTGCCGTGTTAAACATATGCCTGAATACGAAATCATCCCTGCTCCTGAGGTTCTGGTAGAAATGCACCTTTCCGTCAAGGTGACCGTACTGGCGTATTATCTGGCTTACTATGGTCTGCAGATTCTTCTGCTTCTTGGTATTTATTAATCTGGTGATCTCATCCTGAAGAGATGCGACAGTCTTGATCTCGAACTTTTCGAAAGCTATGTCCTCCTCAGACATAGGAGGAAGAGGTTCAGCCGGTTCAAGTATGTATATGCCTAACAAACCGAAATTCTTGACAGATTCGATGCTTCCCGGTGTCAGTTTAGCATCGCGTTCGTGAAGAAGAACTCCGCTTTTGGAATATATCGGGCGGGCTAGTCTCATACCGCTTTTAAGATCTTCCCATCTGACGAATTTCACGCTATCCCCCCATAGCTATTTATCACATCAAAAGAAACAAAATTACTAATCTATATTACTATAGCAGCATAAAAATAACAAGAAAAATAAAATCCCGCAGTCACGAAAACTGCGGGATAATCACATTATTCATGTTACGGTAACCCATCAGGAAAAATGCATCCGCACGAAGGGTCATTCAAAAAGAACATTATTCAGATAAGGATTGAGAGGTCCCTCAGCATATCTTTCCCTGGGGAAAGGAAGATAAGGGATCGAGTTGAACTGTTCGCATACCTCGTCGGCAACGAAACCGCCGAGTTCTGTCAGACGGATGATATTTCCGGTGTCCTCAAGCAGTCCGTATTCCTTGAGAAGGGAAACCTTGGTCTTGAACACATCATCAAATTCATAACCGGACCTTTGCTTAAACTCGGTCTTGCGCACATCCCTGTTCTTAAGAGGCAGGACAATAGCCCATCTTGCCTGCTCCTCCGCAGACCTTACAAGTCCGCGGTTAATGGGAAGCTTTCCTGCATCTATTGCTGCATAATACTCCTCAAAATTCTGAGTGTTGATATCGAATCTGTCACGGTAACTTGAGAAGCCTGTAAGTCCGAATCCGACCTGGTCAAACTGGTTACAGCACTGGTTGTAAGCATAATGCGAGAAGATCGCCTTGTTCTTTGTAAATACTCTCCTGAGCCTCTCATTGAAGCCATGCTCATTGAAGATATCCTGCGCGATCTGCTTCATCATCATTGTTGACTTAAAGTCAGGAATATCCGCGGAGCCGGATCCCCTGTGGAATCTGTTGATTATTCCCTGAAAATCTCCGTAAGCCTGTACCTTCAGTCTGTAAACCTGTATCTCATTCATGGGAAGCCCGACAGCCTTTTCCATGTCCTCGATCCAGTTGTCGATAGTCTCACCGGGATGTCCGTAGATGAATTCGATGTTCACGTCAAATCCGTACTCGAGTGCCTTATATACCGACTGGATAGCCTCCTCGGAATTATGAGGACGGTTCATGAGCTTCAGCACATCGTCATTAAGAGACTGAAGTCCTATGGTAAGTCTGGTAATGCCGTGGGCCTTCATGATCTCGCACTTTTTGGTACCGGACTCTCCGTTTATGGAATTCGGACCGAGATCGACATTGTACTGCTTGCAGGCACTCAGATCGACTCTCTTTTCAAACTCCGTAAGGAAATGCTCCAAAAGCTCGGGAGTAAGAGATGTCGGTGTGCCGCCGCCGAGAAGGATCGAACGGGGCTTTATCTTATCGATCCCGTGATACTCACGGTATATGTCCATCTCGCGAATGAGATAGTCTATATACTTCTTCTTCTCTTCAACCCTTTCACCGGTAAGACCGGGGTAATGGCAGAAGGTGCAATGCTGGATGCAGAAGGGAATATGCACATAGATATCCATCATGCCGTCTGCAGGAAGTGTATAGGTCTTAAAATACTCGTCTATGTCGCAATTATCGTACTGCGTTATAGGCGGGTAATGAACCGAAGGAACAAAGTCACCGTCATCGCATACGAGACCGAGACGCTGCAACTCCTCAACCTTGGCAAAAGTCTCCTCGGCATGCGCTAACAGTTCTTTTTTTCTTGATTCTGTGATCATTCACGTACTCCTTTATTTTATCCGTTAAAAGAATAAATGCTTTCGGGGCGGTAAAAATGCTATTCCTGCGGAAAAAGACCTTTCCGGGCCCATTTCCTTTATCAGGGCATCCATGAATTCCTCGGGGCCGGCCAAAGAAGCCGCCATCTGTTCGAGCTTATCATCGGATATGCTCTCCGAAAGTGCTCTGTCTGCGGTAAGAAAAATGTTCTCTCCCCTGCCGAGATCAAATGCTTTCTCAAGTCTGGGGTCGAATCTGGGAGTCTTGCCTATGGCCGGTGCCTCACCGGATTCCGATCTGTGAAGAAGCTTTCCTCCGGAGAAATGATAAGCTGCCGACACGCCGGAAATGAAGAATCTGGCTTTATTCTTCCTGATCATCACAACTGCGGCATCAACCGAGTTGTCCTCTCTCCTCTCGGGATGGATCATCAAAAGCTCGTTATTGGCCATCTTGGAAATGGTATCAAGAGCTATGTCCGCAAGCGAAGGTCTCATCATCTGGGAATCAATGATCTTGTCTGCAACCAGCACCGCACCGTCACTGTCTGATCCTGTCCCGTATGCCGTCACAGTTGCAATGACAGTCATCCTTCGTTCAAAAACAGCCTTATTGCCGGACTCACTCGCTTCTCTTGTCCCTGACCCTGAGTGCCTGCTGTAAGAGCTTCTTTCCACTCTTCATTCCTCCGTTTTTCATGTTCTTGTCCTTCTTGGGTGGCACATAGTCCTCATCCTCGGCAAAAATGAGTGCAAAACGCTGAGGTCCTCCCTGCCAGCGGTCAACAAGATGGAAACCGTAATGGATAAGCTGTGCGATTATGAGCTCAGGCTTAATGCCGGGTCCGTAATAAGGAGGAGTGTCCCTGTCGGTAACGGCATTATCCACTATGATCAGCCTGCCGCCTTTCTTAAGAGCGTTATGTATGCTTTCAATGAATGCGTCCTTGACGAATTCAATGTCGGTTATGTATACGGCGTGATATGCGGAACACATGTAGATGGTATCAACGCTGTTTTTACGAAGACCGGTCGTGTTCATCTTCGTGACGACGGTCTTGATGTTGGAGATCTTGTTGTCCTCCACAAATGAGATCAGATGACTCATCGCATCCTCGTTGATCTCCGTGGCATACACAAGGCCCTTTTCTCCGACCATCTTAGAGAACTGCCATGTAAAATATCCGCCTCCGCATCCGATGTCGGCGATCTTCTCGCCGGGCTTTATGTCACAGAACTTCATCATGTCATCGGTATGCTCCCACAGCTTCCTGTTGGGATTGTCGAAGATAAGATATTCGTTCCAGAGATTGAGCTTTGCGATAGAAAACTCAGTTCCGGAATATTCGTAGTTAACATCGATCGAGGCATCCGGATCATCAGGGAGAGCAAGGTCGAATTTGTAATACAGGTAAGTCTTCAGATTGGCGAAGTCATCACCGCACCAAAAGGCAGCCCAATCCCTTGTGAAGATATCTTCGGTCATGTTGCTTCTTTCCTGCTCACCCGAAAGCCTGTATTTGATCAGCCACATGAGTGCGGTGTAATCGTCGCCGATCCTCTCCTTGGGCCACAGTTCCTCAAATCCGTCGTATGCTTTCTGCAGTTTTGCTTCATCATTTTCGGTGAAGCCTTCATGCATGATACGTCCGACTCTCTTGCCCCTGCATGTATATCCGGAAGTTGATGTTCCGATTATGCGGTATCTGACCATTGAAACCGGAGAACCGACTGCAACAACGTTCTCCGGAGTTTTCTCCATTACGGGAGTCTGCTCGGGGATATCGGTCATCTTAAACACAAGGACATATCTCTGAGGTGTGAACTGGAATGTATTCTCCAGTTCGAAACCATAGTACCAGAGCTGTCCGATGATCAGCTGCTTATTTATATAGGGACCATGGTATGGAAGATCCATGCCAGTCACGAGGTCATTGTCCACTATGACAAGGCGGTTTCCGTTCTTGCCGAGAGCCCTTCTGATACTTCCTACGAACACTTCTCTCTCCGCATCGGTGAATGCGGCATACACATTGTGATAGAGAGAACACATATATACGACATCGACACGGATATCCTCGGGAAGTCCTATTCCGTTGAATGAACTCTCGATGACCTCTACGTTATCGATCTTATTGGCAGCAACATATTTTCTGAGAAATTCAAGATGTCTGGGATTGGTCTCACTTGCATAGACCTTTCCGCTCTCTCCGACTATCTCGGAGAATTTGAATGTGAAATAACCGGGACCGCATCCTACATCGGCCACGCTCATGCCTTCCTTAAGGCCCACTTTTTCCAGATTATGCCTGGTATCTTCCCATCTCTCACGATCGGGATTATCGAACAATATGAAATCCTCCAGGTATCTCATCCTGGCTTTTTTGGCAGTGTTATCCTCGTTTTTAGGATATTCGACGAAATGATACTTGTACTGGAGATAAGTTCTCAGATTGTCATAGTCGTTTTCGGAAAGCTCGGTCCAGAAGCTGTTGACAAGGGGAACCGTAAGAATGCCTTTTTTAGCATCCTCGGGCGCGAGCCAGAATCTGCATATCCATTCAAGCGCGGTATATTCGCCGCCGAAATTCTCATTGGGGATCAGTGACTCATACAGATCTATGGCCTGCTTAAGAAGGTTATCATCGTGCTTTTCCAAATACTTAAGCATGAGCCCGGCAGCCTTTTTTCCTCCGGCTGTTATGTCAAACGAATCGAGGCTTCCGAGATGGACCAGTGACTGCTGATCCTCTATCGTTATCCTCAGAGCATCCTGTACCTTGCTATCCATGAATCCGTGTCCTTATCAAAAAATAGTCTTAACATAATAGAAAGAGACGGTTTTGATGATCTGGCCGATCGCTCAAACAGATTATCTCTGCCGTCTCTTTATGCCGCCGCACGGGCGGTTCATCATTTCAATTTACTGTGCAAGAACGTAGTCGTCTCCATCGGGGATGTCAACATCAACTTCGGTTCCGGGCTTTCTGAAGGTGATCTGGATATCGAACTCGATGGTGTACTCTTCATCATCGTCGGATGCAAGAAGTGATCCGGGAACAACGATGGTGATCTCGCCTGAATAATGGGTTCCGGTCACAACGCCATTTTCGATGGTAGCTACATAGGTGAAGTTGCTGAGATCGGTAACCTCAATGGCATCACCTGATCCGGACTCGTTGGTAGCCATGGTGTTCATGAATCTCTTAAGGATCGTGGATGATACTTCAAGAGTATACTGATTGCCGCTTACGGTAACGTTGGTAACAGCTGCCTTGTCAAGGGGATTGAGAAGTCCGAGCTCTCTGATCTTACCTGCCTCAAGAAAGCTTGAGAACTCGGTAAGGAATTCAGCTGCATCAAACTGAGGAGCTTCTCCGCCCTGGGCATTGTCTCTTGCCTGAGGCTCACCGTCGGGCTTGTCGTTAAGATCATACTTGATCTTCTCTCCGCCTCTTTCGGTATAGAGATACTCACCGTCAGAGAACTGAGTGGTGGTCTCACCGTTACAGGTCATCTCATAGTAAAGAGTATTGCTGGTGTTGTCGAGCTTGAAGTTTCCTTCATACTCCTGCTCAACATCATCGAGCGTAATGGTAGCCTCGATGTCGGCATTGATGCCGCCCTTAGCCGAGACCTTGTTGTAAGCGGATGCATAAGTAGAATATGCATCTCCTCCGCAGCCGCCCAGCATAAGGGTGAAGCCGAGGAACAGTGAGGTGATAACTGCTGACTTACTCCTTTTTGACATAAACTTTTTTCTCATTTTTTCTCTCCTTTTTATTTATCTCAAATCATCTGCTTCTGCTCTTTTTAAAACGCAAGCTTATGATAGCTGCGATAACAAAGACCAAACACATCAGTGACAGGACGATCCACGCACTCACGACACCGTTACAGCCGAAAAGGTATCTCGTGGTGGATTCATAAGCCGCATCCATGATTCCGGCGCCCCCGTCATCAGCAAAGGATGTCAGTTCCCAAAGTCCCTGATCATATTCGCATGATTTATACAGCTCATTGATGTCAGCCGAAATAAAAAACGCAAGGCAGCTCCATCTGCAGCTTATGAAATTGGATATCGTCTTCGTGATGCCTGTAAGTGTTCCTGCAACTCCTGAGAAAAGGATCTGGGGCATCAGACATATCGGGCACAGGATCAGTGCCATCTCATTGGATACCAGGGTCGATATCATGAGTCCGAGACACATTGCCGACAGCGTGCACAGGAATGTTGTGAGGTAATTCTCAAGCCACATCATCCCTGCTCCGAGAACAACTCCGTCAGTGTCCATTCCGAAGGAAAGCGCCGTCACCGAACGAACGATACCGTCCATCGTTGCGGTCGTATTGGTCATGATCGACAGGAGCACATACATTATCGCCGACTGTATGATACACAGAAGACACAGGGGCACGAACTTGCTCATCACGTACGCCGAAACGCTTATGCCGGAGAATCTTTCCCTTTCAAAGATCGTTCTCTCCTTACTGACTTCCTGCACCGAATTAAAGATTCCGGTCCAGAATGCCGCGCAGGAAAAAGCAAACATCAATGACATTGTATCACCTGCGACCAAAAAAGGGTAGTTTTCTCTTACAATTGCCACAGAACTTCCAAAAGTCCTCATCAGGAAATTGTAAAAGTTTCCATCCGCCTGGAATGCCACGCATACCAGAAGTGTCAGGAATACCGGTAAAAGAAGGAGCAGGATCAGTCTGGGCTTTTTACTCAGAATTATCGCAAAATATCTGCTTGTCATGATGCGGAACTGTCTGAAAGATTCCTTCATTCCGCCTTTCTTGGGAGGCTTTTCTTCTGAAGGAGCGATCTCATCATGCTTCTGGGAAAGCGAATACTGCTTGTATCTTTCGCTTGTTGCCTCGGAATTCTGATTCAGATCGTCATATATGTCGGTAAGTGCCGGCTTTTCGAAGAATTTCAGTGCATCAGCGGGAGGTCCAAAGAAGCAGAGCTTTCCCCCGCGTCCCATACATACGATATCGTCGCAGAGATCGAGATTCTGAACCGTATGAGTGACCATGATGACTGTCTTGCCGGATGCGGCCAGTTTCTTAAGGAGCAGCATGAGGTGCTTCTCTGTTCCGGGATCAAGTCCGGATGAAGGCTCATCGAGGAAGAACAGTCTGGGAGATGCCAGGAGCTCTACCGCGATGCTCGCTCTCTTTCTCTGACCGCCCGAGAGTTTGCTGATGATGGTCTTCCTGTGATCGGTCAGTTCAACCATGTCAAGGATCTCATCGATCTTCTTCTTTATCTCTTCTTTCGAAGAGTCGGGCGACATCTTGAGCTTTGCAGAATAAAAAAGCATCTTCTCAAGTGTCAGTGAATCATACACTATATCCTGCTGGGGAACATATCCCATCAGGCTTCTTAAACTCTTGCCGGACGTTGAAAGAGGTTCACCGTTTATGAATATCTCACCGGACGTATGATCCGTCATTCCGGATATGCAGTCAAGGATCGTTGTCTTTCCGGCACCGGATCCTCCGATGATCGCCACAAACTTATTGGGCTCGATCGTGAAGCTCACGTTATCGGTAATGGTCTTCTTTTTGCCTCTCTTTCCAACCACCTTGCAGACGTTTTCAGCGGAAACACTGACGCCTCCGGTGGGATTGTATGAATACAGAGTTCCGTCGGTAAATATGAAAGTCGTGCCTGCGATCGTGATCCTGTCCATGGGATTAAGGACAGCCTTCTTCTGAACAGGAACGGAGTTCAGCAGCACACCATTGGATGAAGTATCATAGATCACAAATTGATCACCTTCATGTCTGACGATGCAGTGCTGTCTCGATACCGTAGGATGATTGATAACTATGTCACATTCCGGGATACGGCCTATGGTTATCTGCGGCTTATCCTGAAGCGAGATGCCCTTTACATTATTCAACACTTCCGAAGAAGAACCGGACTCGGAACTGACCGCTTCTCTTGTCGCAAACAGCAGCACGAACCTTTTATCGGGATCGGATCCTATATAGTACCTGTCACCGTCGACCATCCTTTTGGAACTGATCTGCTGCCCGTTGAAAAACAGTCCGTTCGTACTGTTATCATCGGCAATGCTCCAGTATCCGTAAGGATCAATGGTGAAGGTACACTGTGCACGTGAGACCTCCGAATATGCATTATCGATCTGGATATCGTTCGCCAGCTGCCCGTTTCCGTGCATCGTGCCTCTTCCGAGAGTCACATAATTGCGCCCGTAACTTCCCAGGTCGACAACTATCGGCTGGGCTCCGGGCAGGATTACCGTTAACTGATTGATCACACTCATTTCATCACCTTTTTACAGACTTTCTATTTACTTAGGCAGATTACCGGATCTGGTGACCGTGATCTCCTCTCCGAGATCCTCATTAACTGAGCAGTCCGTGGGTACGGTAATAGCGGTCACGTTCGTATTGAAAAATGCCTGATAAGCCACTGCCATAAGATTGCCTGACACATTAACCGAAGTAAGATCATAGCAGTGTGCAAATGCAAATTTTTCTATTGCCAGGCACTGTGCATCCAGAGTAACTTCCGTATCAAGTCTGCCGGAAGGATACTGAAGCAGGATATATCCATCGTTATAATAATCGCATAACGCTCCCGCTTCATTGTGGAAATAACACTGATTGCCCGAAGCAACATTAAATCCCGTCAAGTTATTCCAGTTTCTTACGGCAAAAGCACCGGGGCCGATAAACTTGACGGACTGAGGTATGCTTATCACACCTCCGAGCGATGTCTGACAGAAAGCAAGCTCACCGATCGACTCCATGGTGGAAGGAAGAGTTATGGAAGTAAGCTGCTCGCAATCCATAAAAGCGCTGTATTCGATGCTCTTAAGTCCATCGGGCATTCCGATGAACGAAATCTGACTGTCATAAAATGCATGTTGTCCGATCCTGGTAAGAGATTCCGGAAGTCCGACCTTCTCAACTGCGGATTCCTTAAATGCTTCGTCACCGATCGCCGTGACAGGTTTTCCGTCTATATAATCAGGTATATTGATCTCGGTTGACGTTCCATGGTATCCGGTGATCACCACTCCCCCGTCGGGACGGGTATCGTCTTCATAATCATAATCCCTTGCATAAGTCTGGTCGAAGGGCCAGAAGAACATGGGCTTACCGGCCGGATAAATAAAGCTTCCTGTCCTGTTGGTAAGGAATACCATCTGCTGCATCTGCTGATCATATTTGCCCGTCATCATCTCGGAAAACCATATTGCATCCGGCAGTACGCATACATTATCCGGAGTATGCTTGCCGCATACAAGAGTGTCACCGGTTCCGTTCATCCTGATCCTGTGAAGATATCCGTCGGAAGCACTCACGTAATAGAACCAGTCCTCTTCATATCCGAATCCCCTGGAATAATCCAGACTCAGAGAATAGATCCAGTCCGTATCCGCAGCATTGTTTCCCTGCATATCAAGGATGACCAGTGACTCCTCATAGTTCGAATAAAGGAACATCTTGTCATCTTCTATGAATCCGTAGGAACATTTCTTGGTTTCGTCGATCGTGACAGCATCACCGCCGTCAAGAGGAATGTATTTTAAAGTGAACTTTCCGTCGACAAAATCCGTAAAATATACATTCTCATTATAGACATTGAACCAGAAGACATCATCTGTGACCAGGATCTCCGTCTTATTGTTCTGTAAATCATATCTGTACAGGTTGCCAAGAAGGCCGCCGGTCTCTTTCTCACATGTATAGTAGAGATATTCTCTTCCGTCGTTCAGCTTCACACACTGCAGGAAATAATAACCTCTTGCCTCATCATTCTTGTCCAGATATGTAACATCCGAGCCATCCGGAGACATGGAAGCCACGGCACATCCGCGATTATCCACAACCGTGGTGAAATATATCCTGTTTTCACCCTTACACAGATAGCATACACTGTCATGTACTTCCGTGCCAGTGTCCACGACAAAAGTCTGATTGGCAGTATCGTAGGGAACAACGGTAAGTGATGAATCGGGTGTCAGAAAATACTCATACTGTCCTTCGATCATCAATATACCGCTGGAATTAATTATGTTGGCATTGGGAGTTCCATACTCGGCAACGGCAAGAACCTCAGGTTCGGGTTCAGGTTCGGTTTCAGGATCATCATCTATAGGTTCATTATCATCAACGTGCCCCGATGATGCAGTATGACCTGATCCGCTGCCGCCATAATTCATGACACCGAATACCACGCCAACTATCGCAGCAGCCAGTAGAGCTACAAGACCGATTATCAGGCCGGTTTTCTTTTTGCCGCCGGATTTGCCGGTTGAAGAATCATCGGACTTGCCTGGTTTGCCGCTTTTTCCTGACGCTCCGGAAGCTGTCTGTGAGGATGCCGGCTTAACATCTTCAAGAGCCGCAATAAGTTCGTCCATGCTCTGAATGCGGTCTTCGGGCTTTAATGCAAATCCCTTTTTCAATGCCTCTACCAGTTTGGGAGACATCTTATCGGGAAATGTGACATTATCCGAGCTGAGCCTGTTGAGTGAATCCGGAAGGACCTTGCCGCTCATGCAATAATACATCGTGGCACTCATCGCATAAACATCTGTCCAGGGGCCTATCTTGCCGGCATCCGCAAACTGCTCAATGGGTGAAAAGCCGTGTCTTATGACAAGACTCGTGGACTGGGCATTATTGACATTATCAAGCGCCTTTGCGGCACCCAGGTCCATCAGCCATACCTTGCCGTTCTTGTCTATCATAATATTATCGGGGCTTATGTCACGATGGATCATTCCGGCCTTATGAGCCTCGGAAAGGGAATTCATGACAGGGATCAAAAGCTTAAGACACTCCTCCTCGCTGAGAATGCCGTCACGGTCAAGCTTTGCCTTGAGAGTCTCGCCCTCAACGTAATTCATGACGATGTAAGCGGTGTCATTCTGATAGAAAATGTCACGAACCTGCGCAACACCGGAGATCTGATTGATCTTCGCCATGTTACGTGCTTCACGGATAAAGCTCTCTCTTCCGCCCTCGCGGTCAAAAGAATCCGAGACCCAGTTTATGGTTGTGCTTCCCTCAGCTCTGGAGACAAAGGATTTGGGAAAATACTCCTTGATCGCGACCTTCATGTTAAGGGTCTGATCAAGACCGATATAGGTAATGCCGAATCCTCCCTGTCCGAGCATGCGGCCGACTATATATTTTCCTGCATGAAGAACCGTTCCGGGAGCAAGTGCACCTTCTCCCTGCCTGTTGGTAGCGTGATTCCATCCGCACTCGGGGCAGACGGCCTCCTCAGCCTCACGTTCTCTCATACATCCGTTACAACGCATTAAAACTGCCATCAGATCAAATCTCCTTCGATTTAGGGTTTATTCGTGGTCATGACACGTCGGTCATCACTATTATCGCTGAATTATTGTCATTTTCACCGTCCGGAGCCTCGTGCTCGTTTCTGATCGTAAGAAGCATTTCCATACATTCTTCGGGAGAAGAACTGTCTGAAAAAGCTCTTTCCACGTCAGAATCGCTCAAATACTCCCATAGTCCGTCCGAACAGATGAGAAATCCATGTTTTCCGCTGCGCAGCTGTATCTGCTCATGAACATCGGGAACATCTCCCTCGACACCCATGGCTTTCACCAGCCTGCTTCTTCCGGGATATGAAGGAATCTCTTCCCTCGTAATGCTTCCGAGAGTTACGGCAAGCTGGGCAACGCTGTGATCGATCGTATAGTCTTGAAGATGCCCGTTCACCAGATGATATAGTCTTGTATCACCGATATGTGCCCAAATGGCTTTATCATCGCATACGCAGAGGTAAACCGCCGTGGTCTTCATGTGAAAGTCATTCAACTGGGCGGCAATAAGAGCTTCGTTTGCCGACGCAAAAACCTCCTCGATCGCAGAAACTGTCGGGAAAGTACCATCCGCACCTATTTCCCTGATCCTGTCTATGACAAGCCGGGAAGCCTTGCTGCCGTCTCCCTGCCCTCCTAAACCGTCGGCAAGAGCAGCTATCAGATTTGAACCCGCTTCACCCGCGAAGGCCGTATCCTCATTTTCGGGACGATCTCCAATATCTGAATACAGGTAATACTTTTTTTCTGCCATTTCCGCTCCTATCGGATAATACGGTACTCTTCATCTCCGAGGCGTATGACCTGCCCTTCGTCTACACCGGTCCAGATACCGGATGCCATTCTGACCCCGCCGAGAAAAGTTCCGTAGGTGGATTTATCATCCCTGAGCAGAACACAACCCGAAGGATCCGTATAAAAAGAGCAATGCCTCCTGCTGATCCCTTTTGATAATCCCGGACCGTCAGGATATGAAATGTCATTGCCGGGACCGCGTCCCATGCTCAGAGTCTGTCCTTTGACAAGCGGAAATGTCCTTCCGCTGAACTGACCTCTGACACAAAAAAGCATCTTTCCGCTTTCCCTGCCTTTTCCCTGCACGGGTGGTGCCTGAACGGGAACATTCTGCATAGCGGAATGATTATCTGTAAGCCTTTCGGTGATTCCGGACGACATCATCTCACCGGGGAAAAATGCCGCAAGGAAATCATCCATGTTCATGAAGCGCTCACCGATCCCGCTTGCAAGCCCCTTCATCACAGCTTCCGTCACATAGGAGGGAGCCTTGATGTTAAGATCCGAAAGCGGAACGAGAGGATCTTTTTCCCCAAGTCCGATCTTGGCAGCCCTGTCAGGCGCCTTAGCCGGAACCTTTCCGCTCATGAGATAATACAAAGTAGCACAAAGAGAATAACTGTCAGTCCAGGGGCCCTGTTTTCCGTCAAAGAGGAAAAGCTCTACCGGCGCAAACGAATCCTTGAAGATCGTGGTAAAATGATCTGCGCTCTGTCTTCTGACCGACCCAAAGTCTATCAGCTTTGCACTGCCGTTTTTAAGCACAAATATATTGTCGGGACTTATGTCCCTGTGGACCAGACCCTTGCCGTGAAGTATGCGAAGCGCATTTGCAATGTCCTTTACGGGTTTTTCAGCCTTTTCCCAGGAAACCGGTCCGGTCTTTTTGGTGATCGATCCAAAATCTTCTCCATCGAGATACTCCATGGAATAATAAACCGTTCCCAGTTCATCGAAAATATCATAAACCTGAAGTATCTCGGGATGAGAATTCAATGCAGCCAGGGTCTGTGCTTCCTCCCTGAAACGTTTCGAGATGTGTGCAAAGAATTCTTCCCTGTCCGGTGAAACACTTATCCTGAACGTAACCGGATCCCTTACGACACTTCCCGAGGGAAAGAGTTCCTTTATCGCAACATACCTGCCCAGAAAATTGTCTCTTGAAAGATAAGTGACTCCGAATCCCCCGTGGCCGAGCACGCGCAGGATAGAATAACGCCCACCGGCAAGTCCGAATCCGATAGGGAGTACCAGACTGTTATTTTTTTCCGAAGTGCTTCCTGTTCCCATCTGCGGATGTCTCCGTGATCAATCATTGATAAAACAGCAATATCGAAGTGAAGTTATCCTGTTTGGGATTATTCCTTGCAAGCACAGCCGCTTCAAGAGCCGCGGCAGCTTCATTAGGATCATTGTATCTTCCGAGGATGGATCCGATCTCATCATCGGATAACGTGTTGAACACACCGTCCGAAGTCAGGATGATCCTGTCTCCCTTCTTTGCAGGGAAGGAACTTAAAGGCTCATCAACATATTTCAGATCACCCATTCCGATGAAGCTGGTGACATTCTTGCCCTTATCATGAGAATATGCCTCGGCAAATCCGATCTCGCGGTTGATGGCGCGGGTATTAAGCTCGGCCCTGTACACATGCTCACGGTTAAGCTGAAGCATGCATCCGTTACGATACAGATAGATCCTGCTGTCTCCTATGGATATGATTTCGAAAGAATCAGGCCGTGCCAGAACGGAAACAAGAGTGGAGCCGCTGACATATTCCGTCCTGTATCCGAGCATCTGATTAACCTCAGCATTGGCATGAGATACCATCTGATTGAGATTGCCTGAAAGTTGAGCGGCGGTATGCCCGTTAGCGTCATTCATCATGGTATAAACGATCTTCTGGCTGACAGCCTGACCGTTTGAAAGCCCGCCCATTCCGTCGGCAACAACCGCAAGGATTCCGCCGGGAACATTCAGCATTCCGAAGCTGTCCTGCTGTTCGGAACGTTTACCGATATTGTGAAGCTTGCCTGCCGAAAGCGTTGCATAATCTTCCGTAGGCGGTACCTGCGAAGCATTCCCCTGATTCATCTGCATGACAACAGGCATCTCATGAGGAATCCCCTGCTGTGTCTGCTCATATTTTTCAAGTTTTTTCTTCCTGCCGCGAATCAGACAGATCAGCACGGCAACAAACGCGGTGATGAGAACTCCCGCACCGAAAGAACCTGCAAGAAGCAGCGCACTCGTCCCTGAGGATGTGACTTCGATCACGGGTGCCTCATCCTGTACTTCATCTCTTTCATCTTCATCGGACTCTTTGTCTGAAGATTCTTTCTCATCATCCGCTTCATCAGATGTTATCTTATCTTCATCCGAATCTTTATCCGAATCATCAGCCTGATGCTCATCTGCCGGTGAATCCTGTGCATCATCAGCTGCAGCATCACTTTCAGCGGGAGCAGCATCAGTGACATCATCTTCTCCGGGTCCGTCCTCCGAAGGATCATCATCCCCCGGTTTGCCGGTCAGGACAACCAGATCCGAGGACCACTCCGGATCGGATTCCATCACATATGCCGTGCTTAAATCGATGTTTTCTGTAATCATCATTTACTCCGATACTTCCCAGGAAAAATCCTCATCTACAAAGGGGACAAAACGGAATTTGGAATCGCCTATCGTAAGGATGTCACCTTTGCCTATCTTTTCGGGCATCATCAAAAGCTTGCCGTTATACTTGAGAAGGTTCGTTCCTTCGCCGGGGCTGAAGAAAAATGCTTTCTCCTCGGGATCAAATGCGATCAGTGCATGCTTTTGGCTGCTGACCTTGGGATCGCCCGCGATGCATATGTCCATATGCTGCGAACGTCCGATATTATTGTATCCTTCATGGATCCTGTAATCGCGTCCCTTATCGGGGCCCTCTGTGCAGACAAGCCATCCGACAACAGGCTGAACGGGCTGAGCGCTTCCGTTCACGACAGGTTTGACGGCATCAAAATTCTCAATTCCGCTGTTATGATCAAAATCAGGTATTGAAGCCCCGCCCGGATTAAATCCGCCAAACCCGCTGTTTGTGATAGGTTCTGTCGGACCGTAACTTTCAATGCCGGGGGCAGGTGAGGGATTAAATCCTCCGCCGGGCATTATGGGTTCGGTAGGACCATAGCTTTCAAAACCGTTTCCACCGGGAACAGAGCCTGTAGCTCCGAAATTCTCAACGCCGAATGCAGGAGCAGGGTTGAATCCAGAGCCGCTCATTATAGGTTCAGTAGCTCCGTAACTCTCCAACCCGGATGCAGGCGCCGCATTAAATCCCCCGCCGGGCATTATGGGCTCGGTAGGACCATAGCTTTCAAATCCGCTTCCTCCGGGAACAGAGCCTGTGGTCCCGAAATTCTGAACACCAAACGAAGATGTCTGGGGGAATCCGTTGCCGGCCGCAGACGACGCCGTTGTTCCAAAATCCTCAACTCCGAATGCCGGAGGAGCCTCAAAACCGTTACCGCCGGGAACAGAGCCGGTAGTCCCGAAGCTCTCCACTCCGAATGAAGGCGCCGGCTGGATATTAATGCTGCTGTTCATTATAGGTTCGGTCGCACCGTAATCCTCTAATGCGCCCGAAGGGGCTGCCGAGGCTGCGGAACATATAGGGCAAGCCGTAGACAATTTAGAATCATACCAGTGTCCGTTGGGGCATTGCCTGAAATCCTGATTGAAATCCATAATGTTCCTCCTGTCAGTATGAATTATCATTCATCCTGCGATTAGTTTTTACATGATAAAGTCTATCCTGAAGCTTTCGGCTTCATGCCCGAGATAGAATACATCCCCGGGATTAAGTGCTATCTTTTCTCCGGGATTGATCCTTCTGCCCTTGTAATAGGTTCCGAAGGAAGATCCCATGTCTTCAAGAATAAGACTGCTGTCCGCAAAATACAGCCTGCAGTGATATCCGCTGACGCCCTTTGTAGAACCGGGATAAAGGACCTGACATCTCGCGGGATCACGTCCGAGTGCGATCTCACCCTGTATGGGGAACGACCTGCCCGCCATCGTTCCGCCGAGCGCCTGAAGCCTGAATTCTCCTGTGCCGGATGTAGCCGGCTGCATCGGAACGTTTGGAACGCTCATTACAGGTTCAAAAGAATTCCGGACAGGAGGCACAGGGATCGTATTGCTGTCGTGGACGAGGGGAGGATCCATCGGAACAGGACCATTTGGCGGATATCCCTGGATCATTTGTTTTTTCCTGCGTTTTCTCTTTGCCAGAACAACGATCAGGATCACTATGAACACTACCAGCAGAACGGCAAGTGCAATGACCAGGATCCAGAGATAAACACTGATGTCATTTTCTTCATCCCTGACATCTTCATCCTCATCTTCGTCCTCGTCATCATCCTCATCTTCATCATCTTCATCCGTTTCAGGGAAGACATTATATTCTATTCCCAGGTTTTCCAGCTGGGCTATCGCATAATCTGCGAATACTGCAAGCTTATACTCACTGAGTCCGTTATCGGAAAGTTCACCGCCCATGCCGTAGGTATTGATGCCTATGACGATTCCATCCTCAGTGACAAGAGGACCGCCGGAATTACCGTGATTGATCTGAGCTGTCTGCTGGATGACCCAGGTGTCATCGGCAGAACTGAAACGCATCTTTCTCGAAAGAATGCCATCGGTTATGGTAGATGCTTCGATGGAAGCCGGGATCGGAGTCATGGCCTGTGTCCCGCTTGAATTATAAGAAGTCCCCATATCATCGGCACTGCCGGGATAGCCTATCGCATAAACGGCTATGCCGTCATCGGCAAGCTGAGCGCTCTGAAGCTGAAGAGCATGCCTTCCGGGAACGGGACGCTCTGCCTTTAAGATTGCTATGTCGGGATATTCCGGATCATCATCCGTGGGATAGAGAACACTGCATCTGATCATATGATCGGGATTGGTCTCGAAGGAATATCCGCTCATGCTCGTAACGATGGTGAGTGCCTCGTCGTCAAGCAGGATATATACATAATCACTGATCCTGCCTGTATATTCGTTATACACGACATGGCGGTTTGTCACGAAAATGTCCGTTTCTTCACCAATCACGCCCACACCGAATCCCGATCCGAGAGCCAGGTATTCCGGATCTTCTATATTATCCGCCTGGACTATCCTCACGACACCCTGCTTGGCAACAGAAAGCGGTGATCCCGAAAAGCCGGTTGCAGCACTTACTCTGGTCATTTTGTTCGGAAACGACATCATTGATAAGACAAGTGACGCCATCACCGTCATGACAAAGCATATTCTGCAAATTCCGGACTTTCTGAACTTATGACATGTTTTTCTCATCTTGAATCCTTATACCAAAGATTTATTTTCTGACTAACCGGAACTGGTTCTTCCTCTCACCGAGATAGAAAATATCTCCTACAGCTATTTCGGTCTGCTGATTCGAAGGTATCCTTGCCTGAGTCTTATCAAGGAAAACGCCCGTTGATGATGTATCGATCAGATAGATCTTGTCATTCCTTACGGTAAGGACCGCATGTTCCCTGCTGATGCCGGCATAATCACCGGGATACCTGATCGTGCAGCCCGGATCTCTTCCCATCGTCACCACTCCGTTAACAGGGAACTCCTGACCATCCTGATATCCGCCGGTGCAGACAAGGAACAGGCTGCCGGATGCCGGCTGGGACACCGGCTGAACGGGTGTCTGGACGGGTGCCTGGACAGGTGGCTGGACTGGTGTCTGGGCAGGTGCCTGGGCAGGTGTCTGGGCATAAGGCTGAGCAGGAGTCTGAACAGGTGTCTGATAGCTCTGACCGTCGGATGAAGCCGGCGGAATGACTCCGGGGCCGTTTTGAGGCGGAGCTGCCTTATTTTTTTTGCTCTTTGAAATGATAATGATGATCACCACCACGATGATCAGTATGGCAAGAGAAGATGCTGCAATGATGATGATGGCTGTGGTATTCAGACCTGAAGAAGTCGAAGAACCCCTTTCATCGTCTTCATCTTCATCATCTTCGTCCTCATCCTCGTCTTCATCGTCATCATCTTCTTCCACTATGGGTTCGGGCTCAACGACAGGAAGATCGGTAGGTCTTACTTCCTCGACAGGTTCGGTTCCGGTATCGGTTCCTGTTCCGCCCGGTCCTGCATTTCCTCCGGGATTGGTATTGCCGCCCTGCTCGGGAGGTCCCTGAGGTTCAGTGCCCGAACCGTTACCGCCGGATGAAGGCGATGTGGCGCCCGTATAAATTCCCTCATCGAACCAGTCAGCGTATGCAACCGATTCGTTTACGATTATTCCCGCACATCTTCCCTGCGAATCAAGGAGGATCCCGGGAGTGATGTAAATGTCACTGAGATCCCTGTTCAGTGCAAATATCGCGGTACCGTCATCATAGACCTTATAACTGTTTATAAAGCGAATGCCGTTAACAGCTACAACTTCGCCTTCGGTGACATATACCGCAGTATAGGTTTCCCTCTGATTGGGAGCTACGATCTCAGTTATTCCTTTGGGTGAATTTATGCGGGTAAGAAGCTGCCAGATGCCAACCTCATCAACAGCTTCACGGTATGCTATACCTGCTGACGAAACCCTGTCGGGTGCAAAAGCCATAAGATGAGAGTCTGCTGTTTCATCAGACTTGTATGCATATATCCTCTGTCCGTCATTTCCGAGATCCACTATGAATCCAAGAGACCAGACATTTCCTGTGTCATCCAAAATGAAAGCAAAATAATCATCAAGATTACTCTCGAGTGCCTGCACATTGATCGGCAGCAAAATAAGTGCCATTGCAAACAGTGCAATCGCACAAAAATTCTTCAGGAAAAAAACATTCTTTTTTCTCATATTCTTCCCCCGTTTCGAATGTAGTTTAATATGTTTTTGTACGTAGAAGATATTTCAAATATATACAGTTTATTATATTAATTTTTCAGTAATTTATCAACTTAAAGGCTTGAACCGATATAGGGCCGAAATGATCAGATAAACGACTGCATGACATGGTTTGCAAGGTCCAGTCCCCTTTCGGAAAGGAATACGTTTCCGTCTTCCGTAACCAGGAGTCCTTCTTTTACATGCTTTTCTATCTGAGATGCGTACACATCGAAAAGATCACGGGAAAATCTCTTCGAGAATTCCCCGGCACTCACTCCCTTTATCATGCGCAGTCCCAGTATCATGAACTCACTCATGAGATCCTGCATGCCGAGCTTTTCTATCTGAAAATGGCCGACAACCGGATCCTTTATATAGCTAATGATATCGTCCGTATTGGCATATCTGGCATCACCGTAATAAGAGGATGCATCCAGTCCCGCACCGTAATAAGGAACTCCCGTCCAGTAGCCGACGTTATGCCTGCACTCGTGGCCGTCAAGTGCATAGTTGGATATCTCATACCTTGAGTACCCGTATTCGGAAAGTATCCGGGAAGTCATGTGATACATTTCCCTGTCGAGATCTTCATCAGGGACATCAAGTCTGCCGTCCTTCATCATCTCGCCAAACGGGGTCTCCTCTTCCACGATCAGACTGTATGCCGATATGTGGGCGGGCACGGGATCCAGCGAACACGTCTTTCTCAGAGTGCTCTCCCAGCTTGACAGACTCTGCCCCGGAATGCCGCTCATCAGGTCCACATTAATGTTGGAAAAACCCGCCTCAGCTGCCAGGCGGTAGCTATTCAGGAAATCATCATATGTATGGATCCTTCCCAGCGTTTTAAGTTCCACGTCATCCGCGGACTGAAGCCCGAAACTGATTCGGTTTATTCCGGCTTCGGCATAGGCATGCAGCTTATCCGCATCAACCGTCCCGGGATTGCACTCGATCGTGATCTCGGCATCATCACTGACATCAAAGTGCTCCCTGACACATTTCATGACCGTGATAATGTGTTCGGCAGGAAGCGAAGAAGGCGTTCCGCCTCCTATAAAAACAGAAGAAAGAGAGGCACTGCACCTCTCTTCTCCGGAAAAAACCAATTCTTCACATAAAGCCCGGACATAATTTTCCTGCATGTCCCTGTCGGCCGGGAAAGAACAAAAATCACAATAAAGACATTTTCTGACACAAAATGGTATGTGTATGTAAAGTTCAGCCATATCCTGCCTCCGTGCCATTTAATACCGGTCCGTAAAATCCTGCATCGCAAGAGTGTCAGTTATCGTCGTCAAGCTTGAGAACGCTCATGAATGCGGACTGAGGGATCTCTACATTTCCCACCTGTCTCATTCTCTTCTTGCCTTCTTTCTGCTTTTCGAGCAGTTTCTTCTTACGGGTGATGTCACCGCCGTAGCACTTTGCCAGGACATCCTTTCTCATGGCCTTCACGGTCTCTCTTGCAATTACTCTGCCTCCGACGCATGCCTGGATGGGGATCTCGAACAGATGCCTGGGGATCTCATCCTTAAGCTTCTCACACATCCTCCTTCCTCTTTCATAAGCGGAATCGGAATGTACTATGAAGCTGAGTGCATCCACCTGTTCCTTGTTGATCAGGATATCGAGCTTGACCAGTGAGCTCTTCTCGTAGCCCTTAAGGTCATAATCGAATGAAGCATATCCTCTTGATCTGGACTTGAGAGCATCGAAGAAATCATAGATTATCTCATTTAACGGAAGCTCATACTTGATCAGCGCTCTTCCGGCTTCAATGTATTCCATGCTGATATAGCGTCCGCGCCTTTGCTGGCACAATTCCATGATTGATCCGACGAAATCCTTGGTGACCATGATCTCAGCATTTACTATAGGCTCCTCCATATAATCAATCTCACTGGGATCGGGAAGATTTGAGGGATTGGTAAGATCGATGACAGTGCCGTCGGTCTTGTAGACCTTGTACACAACCGAAGGTGCAGTCGTGACCAGATCAAGATCATACTCTCTTTCAAGCCTCTCCTGAATGATGTCAAGGTGAAGAAGGCCGAGGAATCCGCACCTGAAGCCAAATCCAAGTGCAAGCGATGTCTCGGGCTCATAGAAAAGAGAGGCATCATTAAGCTGAAGCTTTTCAAGAGCCTCCTTAAGATCTTCATACTTGGCACTGTCTGCGGGATAAACTCCACAGTAGACGACGGGCTGCACTTTCTTGTATCCGGGCAAAGGCTCGCTGCAGGGATTATCCGCTTCGGTGACCGTATCTCCCACGGCAGTCTCCGATAATGTCTTGATCGATGCGGTGATGTATCCGACCATTCCCGCGGAAAGTTCATCACAGGGAATGAAACGTCCTGCTCCGAAGTATCCGACCTCAACAACTTCCTCGCAGGCTCCGGTTGCCATCATCTTTATACTGGTGCCTTTTTTGACCGTGCCGTTCATGACACGCACGAACACGATGACTCCCTTATATGAATCATAAAGAGAATCAAAGATCAGCGCTGAGAGCGGAGCATTTTCATCACCTTTGGGTGCAGGGATCCTGTTTACAATTGCTTCGAGAACATCATCAATGCCTATTCCGTTCTTGGCGGAAATAAGAGGAGCATCCTGAGCCTCTATGCCGATCACATCCTCAATCTCATCCTTGACTCTCTGGGGCTCTGCACTGGGAAGGTCGATCTTGTTTATGACAGGGAAAACATCAAGGTCATGATCCAGTGCAAGATACACATTGGCAAGTGTCTGTGCCTCAACGCCCTGTGCGGCATCCACCACAAGTATGGCACCGTCACAAGCGGCAAGGCTCCTGGATACCTCATAATTGAAGTCCACGTGGCCCGGAGTATCGATCAGATTAAAAATATACTCCTTGCCGTCATTCGCCTTATAGACGGTACGGACAGCCTGGGACTTTATCGTGATGCCTCTTTCTCTCTCAAGATCCATGTTATCAAGGACCTGCTCCTGCATTTCTCTTGCAGTCAGAAGGCCTGTTTTTTCAATGATCCTGTCGGCAAGCGTCGATTTGCCGTGATCGATATGGGCAACTATGCAGAAATTCCTAATAAGACTCTTATCCATGAAAACCTCAATTAATTCATACTTATCCGGGCAGCCGCTGTGACATAATGCATAAGCACACTCTGTGAATCCACAATGGTTGCGCATATGAGTAATTAAACACACTGCACAATTTTATCATTAACAGTGGCATAAAAAAACCCCGGAATTGCTTCCGGGGTCCTGTTACACGTTTCGTGCTTAAGCCATCTTGTTAACAGCCTTAGCCATCTTAGAAGTCTTATGAGCTACGTTGTTCTTGTGATAAACGCCCTTGGAAGAAGCCATCTCAAGAGTCTTGGTAGCCTCCTTGAGCTCAGCCTCTGCCTTGCTCTTATCACCACTCTCAACTGCGGTATAAACCTTCTTCATAGCGGTCTTAGCGGAAGAACGGATAGCCTTGTTTCTCTCTTCATTCCTGCGATCAACAAGTACTCTCTTCTTAGCAGACTTAATGTTAGCCAAAGTAACACCTCCAAAATAATCAACAATCGAAAAATCAAGTGCCAGTGACTTTAGCCGGATACATTGACGGGATGCATCAACCGCGAGACACGAGGCGCTAAAACATCACACACTTTGCTAATATACTCATTTTATCCGCGTTTGTCAACAATCTTTTGGCTTTTTTGTTTTTTTCGGAAAAGGGTCACCTGAGCACCCATGAAACAGGCATATAGCCTTCGCCCTCGAATACAAAATAAAGATCGACGACACCGGTCAGGCCTGCCTTTACGGGAGCCGAAAATTCGCTTATTCCGCTTCCCGATACATCTATGGAAATGTTAGCGATCTCTTCTCCTTCAGGATCACCTATCCTCACCGACACGCTTCCCTTGCCTGTTCCGCATGCCTCGTATGCGATCTCTTTGGGTGAGCCGGTTCCGAGATCCGCTCCCATAACACCCGTCCAGCTTCCGGTGTGAATGCCGGTAAGGATCATCTCACCGTATGTAACATCGGGTGCCGAGCCGTCCTTGTTGGCAAGGCTGACGGTATCTATTCCTGCAGCATTTCCCATGGTGGCAGCACTGACCTTAGTGTAAGGATCGAGCATTTCAACCTGCTCTGCGCCTTTTCTCGTTCCCTTTGCTACAGCAGGGCCGCCGTCTGCATCTATTCCCATGAAATCAATGTTGGTACTGCGGTATCCGCCGTCCATTCCCATTGCCTCTTCAAGGATCCTTGCATGATATGCGACATAGAATTTGCCCTTGAACTCAAACATGCAATGGTGGTTATTGCCGCCCATTCCGAAAAATGCACCGGGATTCTTGAGAACACCCTTTCTGAACTTGAACTGTCCGAGAGGCGCATCGGATTCCATGGTGATGATCTCGCCGTTCTCGAATCCGAGTTCCTTCACATCGTCTTCTTTCATGCTGAAATTCGAACAATATGAATAATAATACTTATCTCCTATGCGGTTGATGCCGGAATCCTCGAACAGGAATTTGACTCCCTCGATCGCTACAGGCTCTCCGTCAAGGCTTATCATGTCATCGCCGAGCTTGACCATTCTGGCAGTGCCGGGATCCGAGGCCTTGTCGGGTGAAGGGACGCCTCCGCCGACATACAGATATGAATTGCCGTCATCGTCGGTAAGGACTGCAGGGTCGAAAAGCCAGGTGACGGATGCACAGTTAGGGGTATCTCTTGAGATGAGTGCTTTTCCGATGGGATCAACAAACGGTCCGGTCGGAGAATCCGACTCAAGCACTGCGATGCCGTTTCCGCTGTTTGCAAAATAAAGGAAGAACTTATCCTTTCCGTTAATCTTTTTGTATGCTGCTGCGGGAGCCCATGAATTACCGCCCCACTTTGCCGCGCCTTCATTTCCCGCCGCCCTGATGAATCCGTGATCCGTCCAGTTAACAAGATCTGCGGAGGAGATGACATTGATCGTGTTGATGCTTGAATAATTGTTGGTAATGAGCTTGCCGTCGGCATCATACTCGGCAGCATCTGCTGTCATGTACAGATATACTCTTCTGTCATAGACAAGCGCCCAGGGATCTGCGCCGAATCTCCATGTCATACAGGGGTTATGATCTCCTACTGCCTTTAATTTCTTATCGATTGACATATTTTGCTCCTGTGACATCTCCCCGTACCTATTCGGCACGGGGAGACATTTGATGAATTAATTGTTGTTATTAAGCTGCCTTGTCTTGGTCTGTCTGCCGGCATAGGTATCGGTAGAAACCTTGATCTTCTGGTCACCGGGCGAAACATATGTAGCGGAGTTCACTGTGACTGCTCCGGCTGCGGGATGAAGATTGGCGAATCCGTAGATCAGTCCCACGATGGCTGCGACAACGATAGGTGCGATCATTGAGAAGTTCAGGAAATATGCGGCAAGAAGTCCGATCACGAGGACCACTGCAGCAACTATGGCAGCTGCGCTCCATACTCTCTTCGAATCAACGGGGGCGGTTCCGACGATCTTACCGGTCTGACCGTTGATATAGAAGGGATAAGGCTGATCCTTATAGGTATAGTCATATTTCCAGACAGGCATCAGACCGTAATGAGGGATCACGCTGTTATACTGAACATTCAGGTTCTCATTCTCGGTGCGGTCATATTTTCCGTGCGAACCGCTCTTAGCCGATTCATGGCATATGCTTCTTCCGAAGGTATTGACCTGAGCCTCTGCCCTGGACTGAAGTGCCTTTGCGGGCTGGTTATACTGCTCCGAATAGAAGCCCGACAGATATCTGGAATCATAAGGCATCGAATCATTGGTATCGAAAGGAGCCAGAAGATCCATCATATCATCGGGAAGATCGTCTGCTGCATCAACGGGAAGCTTGTTGAACTTTGCGTCGATGACACGGTTGACGGCATAGGAATCGATGTCGGTATATTCGGTATTGCCCTTTGTGTATTTCTTTTCCTGAATTCCGATTGCGTTGAAATCAAGGGTGGTATCCATGTCATAGAACCATGTGGGCATATACCAGCCCTGGATCTTCTTGAGCCTGGCCTCGCTGACAAGATCCCTGGGAGCAAATTTCATGGAAGCAAACTTCTGCTTGATCATGTCCTTTGCCTTCTTCTCATCGATCTTGAAAGGAGTCATGAATTCGGGCTTATATTCACCCTTCATTCTGGAGTCTACAATGATATTGGAATCACATGCGGGACACTTAAGAGCCGATGCGAATTTGCCGAGCTCTATCTCGCATCCGCAGTTGGGGCAAAGAAGATTTCCGGCTGCGGAGTAGCCGAGTTCATCGACGGTCTCCTCCGTTGCAACATCACCATCCTTGATCTCTGATCCCGTGCTTACTTCTTCGGATTCGGTCGAATCACAGAAAGGGCATTTCATGGTACCTATCGAAGGATCAAATTCCATGTCACCGCCACAGTTTTTACACTTGTAGATCATATTTCCCTCCAAATAAAAAATTATTTATAAATCGGAATACAAAGATTCCACATCTATATCACCGTCTTCTATCAGCTTCAGGAATACATCCAGAAGCTCGGGATCAAACTGGGTCCCTCTTCCCTTACGAAGTTCTTCCATTACCGCTTCAAAATCCATCCTGGGTCTGTAGACACGGTTTGCGGTCATCGCATCGAACGCATCAGCTATCGCTATTATCCTTCCGTAAAGAGGAATCTTCTTGCCTTTGAGTCCCTCGGGATAACCGGTACCGTCAAAGCGCTCATGATGATATTTTGCACCCTCAGCGGCATGTTCAACAAGAGTAAAGTCTTTTAATATCTCAGCTCCCTTGGTTACATGCCTCTTCATGATCTGATATTCGGCATCCGTAAGCTTTGCGGGCTTGTTGAGTATCGCATCGGGAATGCCGATCTTGCCTATGTCATGAAGCAGCGCGGCCTTCTTGATATTTTCAACCTCTTCTTCCGAAAAGCCTATATGTTTGGCAATTATGACCGAATAATCGGAAACTCTCTGCGAATGCTGGCTGGTAAGGGTATCCTTTGCGTCAACGGTCTTTGCAATGGCCATGATGGTCTCATTTCCCATCTGAACCTGCCTGAGTGCAAGAGCAAGCTTTTGCTGCTGCCTGTCCATCTTCTTCTGAAGGGCGAATCTGGTGATGAACCAGGTAAGCCATCCGATGAAGAGACCGCCGACAAATATCATGTAATAAATAAACCAGTCATTGTCATATATGGCCTTTTTCTTGATGAAAGGATAGATCGTCTCATCGTAGACGGCACCAGTTTCCTCGTCGATTATCGCCAGATGAAACCTGTATTCGCCTGCGGGGATATTGTTATAGATCGCACCTCCGATCTCACTTTGAAGGACAGTCTTATATCCGCTGTCAACACCCTCAAGGTAATATGAGATCCTGGGATCATCAAGCGTGTAATTGACGATCTCGGGTATGAACTCGATCGTGCCCACAGATGTGTCTATGGTCAGGATATCATCCGACAAAAGAAGAACCGGTTTTCCGTCAAGTCTCACCTCACTGACCATTATGCGGTAATCTCTGTTTTCCGGCTTATAATTGTCCAGATTAAAGCATACGACTCCTCTGTCCGTCGAAAGGAACAGGTCTCCCGATGCGGTAAGTTCATTCCATGAATTAGCGGTAAGCGCACCTCTGAGTCCCACCCTGGAATTCAGAAGCATGTAATCCATCTCGGAATTACGGATAAGATCTTCCTTGCTGACGACATATATTCCCGCACTTCCGAGAACGAAAGCTTCACCGTCATCGTCAAGAACGATATCGTAATTGTTCGAATAAGGGAAATTCGTGACTCTCAGTATCTCATCGCCCTTAAGGATGCTCAGGCTGTTGCTCGTCACGACGAAGATGGAATCAGTCTCTTCGTCATAAACCATCCTGAGGATGACTCCGGAACCTAGTCCGTCCTCCTTGGATATATATCCGGTGATCTGTCCGTCTTCAAAGATCACTATTCCGTTTCCGTCTGTTCCGATGAACAGTCTTCCGTCGGAATTCTCGCAAAAAGACAGTATCTGGGATGAACCAAGCTCATCTCCGTAGGGAATTGTGGTCACTTCACTGCCGTTTCTGATGATCGACAGACCGGTGTCAGCACTGACAGCTATCGAACCGTCGGAAAGCTCAACGCATGTGCGTGCTCTTCTGCCGATGCCATAGGTATCCTGATCGTAGACAAGAATGTCACCCGTGCCGGATACTCTGATCAAACCTTTGCCGTAACTGCAGATCCAGAGATTTTCAGCAGAATCTCTCATTATGCATCTGATCCTGACGCCGGCAAGCATCGCCGTCAGATCATCATAAAGTACGTTTCCGTCAGACAGCCGCACTTCCGTGATCCCGCTGTCCGCACCGATATACAGAATACCTCTCCTTATCGCGGTCGTGTTGACAACTGCGGGATCAAGTCCGTAATCGGTATTGAGATTGGAAAAACACGATTCCAGAAGCTGAAGGAGCCCGTGTCTGGTTGATGCCAGCCACAGATTACCCTGATAATCCGCACACATTCTCTCAACCGATGAATTGAAATCTCCGGTTGAAATCTTTTGATACTTATGATCCTCAAGCTTTCCCACGCCGTTATCGGCAAGGACCCATATCTCGTCATTACAAAAGCAGATCTCATTGATCTCCGAAACACCGGGACAGTTTATGGTCCTGGTCCTGTTAAGTGCACGGTTTGAAAGCGAAAAGATCACTACCCGTCCGTCGGTTGTGCCGGCATAGAGAAGTCCTCCCGGACTGAATGTGCAGGATGCAAACTGAATTCCAGATGAATTGTCATACTCGGAAATTATCTCTCCGTTTTCCAGGACAAAAAGACTGCCTTCTGCCGTAACAGCAGCGACGCGGCCTTCATCATCCGCAGTGATGCTCTGGGCATAGCGTATCTCCGGAATGACACTGAGCACATGAGGGCCGCCCTCATTACCGAGAACCGCCATTGAATCGGAGGTGCCGACATAATACTCGCCGTTCGTGCTCTGAATGATCGTTCTGACAGAGTCCGAAGGAAGTCCCTGAGCTGTCTGAAGAACGCTTATCTCCCTGCTTCCGTTGGTAAGGACGACACCGTTGTCGTTGGTTCCTATCCAGAGCAATCCGTAATCATCCACGTACAGACAGTTGACGTTCTTAACGCTCTGAAACTCATTCATGAAGCGGAAGGAAATGCCGTTGTATCTGTATAATCCCGCATAACTTCCGACCCAGAGTATTCCGTCGGGAGTCTGAACCACATCATTGGCATGACCGCAGGGAAGACCGTTATCCGCATTATATATCCTCTGGATATATGTGACCTCACCGTCGCCCTCTGCCTTTACTGCCTGTGCAGGAAGGATAAGCCCTGCACCGAGGATCAGCGTAAGGAAGAACACCGTGACGGCCTTACCGGCTTCGGACCCTCTTTTTCCGCTTCTCATATGTCTCACCATCCTGACGAGGAAATACATTGCAAGGACAGTGACAAGCTTATCGAGGAAATCCAGATAAGCTTCACCGATAAAAGAATTAAGGCCTCTGGGAAGTCCTCTCATGGTCAGGTAATCGATGACACCGTCACCCCAGATATTGCCGGTATAACCGTCATAAAAGATTATATTGATGATCGCGGAGATAAAAACCGAACCGATGGTGACACAGCCCGCAACGGATGTGGCTCCGAGAAAAGTATTGAAATACTTTTTCCTTGCCGCAATGCCCAGACTGACACCTATGAACACACTTGTGATGCCATATGCGATCGATGTTGAATCCCAGAGATAATAGATGACGTTGCCGGCGCATCCCACAATAGCGCCGGCAGCAGGTCCGACGACATAGGCCGCAAAGACCGTGCCGAAAGAATCAAGCCATAAAGGCAGCTGAGCCTGAACTGCGAAATGTTTTCCGAAAAAATTAACAAGAACGCAACTAAGAATGATGAATAATTTCATCATTGGAGAATGGACTATGCTCTTATTTCTCTTTTCACCCATACATATCCATTTTATCCGATATGTGGGAAGATATCAATTTTTTCCGGTAGATATCTTCTTGATCCATTTACCGCTCCTGAGCCTGAGAAAAGCCCAGACAGTCTTGACTATCTGGTCAGACTTAAGAAACATATAGATCCAGAAAGGAGATACTTTCAGAACAAATCCTCCGAGCAATCCGAGAGGGATCGCAAGCACCCAGAGGAAGATATTATCGGTGAGCATCAGCATCCTGGTATCTCCGCCTCCGCGAAGCACTCCCTTTGTCATGATGCTGTTGGTTCCCTGAAATACTATTATGATGCTGATTGCGATCATCAGCTGCCCTGCTATCTCCACGGCTTCATCACTGACATTCTTATATGTGGAGATGATCGCGTCGCTGAAGATCATGATGAAAAGTGCTGAAATGGTTCCCAGGAAAAGTCCCAGTCCGAAGAACATGTATCCCTGGTCCATGGTCTTCTCCCTGTCGCCTTCTCCAAGAGTCTGACCCGTGACGATCGCTCCGGCCTGGCTGGCTCCGGTTATGACTACGGAACTGAGCTGCTGTGTAACGGCAGTAATGGCATTTGCCGACACAAAGGCTCCTCCGAGATGTCCGATGACCATTGCCACGGCATTGTTTCCGACGGCCAGTATTCCGTCACTGATAAGCACGGGGATGCTTACACGGAAATACTCGGAAATGATATTACGGGTATTCATGAACATATCCCTGACCCTGAAACCGATCTTGGTATCCGCAATGAGGAAATACCCGCAGATTACAAGAGCCTCAAAAACTCTTGCGGCAAGCGTTCCGAGCGCGGCACCGGCAACACCGAGAGCAGGAACGCCGAGCTTTCCGAATATCAGGATGTAGTTGGCAGACAGATTTACGAAAAAGGCTCCGATCGAGACGATCAGAGGAAGCTTGACCTGCCCGACGCTCCTGAGCACGATGGTACAGACAAGTGATGAACCGAGGAAAAAGAAAGTTACGATCGAGAATGTAAGATATGTCACGCCAAACGAAGAGATCGCAGCTTCATCGGTATACATCTTCATGATGAGTTCGGGAATAAGAGCCGTTGCGAACGCAAAGCAGGCCGCAAGACCGAGAGTGATCCTGAGCATAAGAGCAACGGTCTGCTTAAGCGCATGAACTGCCTTTTCGCCGCCTTCGGCATCAGAGTTTTCCTCAGTGGCTTTCTTCATGCCCCAGTATCTTGAAACAAGCACTGATGCTCCCATGCCGAGACCCATGCAGAAAATGTGATATACGGTGATAAAAGAATTGGCAAGAGACGTTGCGGAAAGTGCATCATCTCCAAGGCTTCCAACCATGATGGTATCAAGCATGTTGACACCGATGGTTATGAGACTCTGCAGCGCAATGGGCAGAGTTATTGCAAAGACTCTTTTGTAGAATGAAGGATCTTTTTTAAATAGCTTATTCATAAACCTGATCTATTCTTCCGGATGTTTTTCCCGGTAATTGTATCATAGCTTCCGGCCATCATGTCCGGGTCAGGTCTTTTTTAGCAATAAAAGACAATAATATAACACTATTTGAACCTGCATAATGCGGATCACCTGCGTGCGCATGTTCATTCAAACATAAACGAAGACAGATCTATCTCCTCACCGAAAAGATTGTTTCCTCTCAGCGTTGTCCTGTCAATGTAATACCAGTCAAAGGTACTGATATGGTCACCCATGTCTTCATAGATCTGGATGCACCAGATATTACCATCCGTATCATCCAGTCTGACCATTGAGGCACTTCCCGGATTATGGGAATTATGATAATCGAGCGCGGCCATGAGGATCTGTGTTTCCGTTAGCGATGATATCATGTCATTTCCGGATTCATATGCCTGTTCATCATCCGGCAATACAGTCACTCCTGCATCATCACTCATACTTCCGCCCCAGGGTTCATCCCGGGCATCATCAGAAGAATCATCCCCGGGGTAATCCCATGTATCATCCCAGGTATCATCCCAGGCATCACCCCATGTATCTTCTCCGAACTGCTCTTCGTATTCATCCCTCATCTGCTCCATGTTCGAATGGCCGATAATGTCATAGATCGACCATCCGATTCCTCTATCGTAGCACATGAAGAAATAATTCCTGTTTGTAACAGGTCCGTCATCGCCATGTCTTACTATTGTGCAATCGACCATGGCAACGGTTTTATCTTCGTTGTATACGGTCTTTCCGAAAGAGATCTCCTCCACGCCGCCTCTTACCATGCGGAAGATCGAATCTCTCATGGGGATATTGTTGGCATGGATAATGCGCTCCTGATCAAGGCTGATCTCCACACCGGTGACATCACCCTTGTTTGCATATTCAATGATTATATGCTCAAGTTCCTGCTCGGGTCCTTTATAGTATGTTGAATTAAATGTATATGCCAGATATCCGATGAAAAACAGGACCAGTAATTGTCTGATGAGTTTTCTCATGATCTTATCATCTCTTCCCTGAATTCAATTTTCTGATCATTTGTAGCCGAAGGACTAAAAAACGGCTTGGCAAAGGTATAGATCACAGCAATGATAAAGGCCGCAACCAGCAGGGCCATGATCTTTTTAGGGATGCATATACTTGCCGGAAGGTAATTCTTCTTCAGTTCGCTCACTATCTGTTTTCTTTTTATAAAACCGCCAATGAACAGCATTGACACCCTGTCAAACAAAGCATAGAGGATTATCACGCCCAAAACAAAGACCAGGTTTTGAAGCTGAATATTCAGATACATCCTCGAATATGCAAAAACGGAAGGAACTATCAGAGCCAGTGCTATCCAGGGAAGATAGCAATAGATGAACGCTGTGCGGCGATCCGGCTTTTGCTCTTTTGTGCTATCGCCCGTCTTATCTTCGGCTCTGCTTTCATCACTGCCTTTTACGGCAGAAGTTTTTGGAGACTTTTCCGAAGCGGATTTTGAAGCCTTTGCTACAGAGGGCTTTGCTGCGGAGGACTTTGCAGCTTTTTCAAAAGAGGCCAGCCTTGTTTCCAGCAGTTTGAGAAAATCCTTCCCCACCGGAGTATAGAAAGGCAGTTTTCCCTGTCTTCCAAGCTCGACCAGTTTCCGGCATATCTTCTCGTCTTTCAGGTCATATTTGCGCTCGAGAGATTTGATCAGGTCCACCTCTTTCAGGGCTTTTTCGTATTCTTTTTCATCATCAAATTCATATTTTCCGATGGTGTATTTCATGACTTTGCTCCGGACTTCAAAAATGTGAAAAGTACACGACTATTCTATCACAAAATAATGCACCGGGCAGGTTTCCCTGCCCGGCGCGATAAATCTCCCCACACTTAGAAACTATATGAGTTTTCGATCCGAAATGCTTATTCGGGATCTACTGCAGTATTGGTTGCCTGCTTTACGATCTCCGTGTCAAGTCCGGTGACGTTGATGTTCTTGTTGACCTTAGCATCATAGGTCTGAGCCTTCATGACATCCATGAGATCAAAGCCTGTGGTCTCCTTAACTGCCTCGATGACCTTAGCCATGACTGCGGGAGTATAACCACCGACGCTTGCGACGCCTGAATCACCGCTTCCGGAATCGATGACGGTAACCTTTTCGATAGCTGCGATGGGAGCTGCAACCTCTTTTGCGATAGCGGGAAGCTGCTTGATGATCATCTCGGTGATAGCGGCATTGTTATACTTAGCGTATGCTTCTGCCTTCTTCTCCATTGCCTCAGCTTCTGCAAGACCCTTTGCCTGGATGGCTTCAGCCTCTGCACGTCCTACGGCTGCGATACCGGCTGCTTCCTTCTCCTTAGCATAGATGCTTGCGTCTGCCTGAGCCTTTACAGCCTCGGCTGCCTTCTCCTGCTCGTACTTACGAGCATCTGCTTCACGCTGTCTCTCGATCAGTGCTGCATCTGCTTCCTGAGAACGACGATACTTCTCAGCATCTGCCTTCTTTCTGACTTCAGCATTGAGGACCTGCTCACGAACGTCAGCTTCACGCTGCTTGAGCTCTGTCTCTCTCTCCTGACGTGCGATGTCGGCGTTTGCTCTGGTGACCTCGATGGTCTTCCTCTGTTCCTGCTGCTGGATCTCATAAGCTGCATCAGCGGCTGCCTGCTTGGTATCAGCTTCCTGCTTCAGTTCGGACTGCTTGATTGCAAGTTCGTTCTGCTTGGTAGCGATCTCGGTCTGAGCCTTGACCTGCTCATCGTTTGCAGCCTTATCAGCCTGTGCCTGTGCGATCTTGATGTCTCTTTCGGACTCTGCTCTTGAGATAGCAGCTGCCTTCTGGATACGTACAACGTTATCTACACCGAGGTTCTCAATGACATGATTGTCATCAACGAAATTCTGAACGTTGAAGCTGGTGATCACAAGACCCATTGCCTCAAGATCGGGATCTGCATTTTCCTTTACAAGAGTTGCGAACTTCTGACGGTCTGAGACCATCTCTTCAAGATGCATCTTACCTACGATCTCACGGACATTACCTTCAAGTACTTCTCTTGCCACAGCTGCGATATACTCGGGCTTCTTGTTCAGGAAGTTCTTGGATGCCTTCTTGATCAGGTCAGGGGTATGACCGATCTGAACGTTTACCGTAGCATCAACCATG
>JAIKZQ010000002.1 GCA_024682075.1 Lachnospiraceae bacterium | reverse complement strand
TCCAATACTATTCCCTGTCATAATCCCTCCATAGAAATTAAAGTAAACCTTTAAATTTTTAAGTTCTGGCTTGATATTATCACTCCCTTTTAAAGCATGTCAAGAATTTTTTAAACTCTCACTTTAAAAAGAGTCACGGGGACGTTTCTACTGACTCACACAAAAAGGGGTTATCTCACTAAAAAAGGGGTTGCCGCACTAACAGTGCGACAACCCCTTTTGAGATAACTGTGATGAATTAAAGGCGTTCCTGGAAGCCCTTGACGTAAAGGTGTCTGGGAATACCGTCAACCATGATGGGTGCAACGTCGCCCTGAATAAGAGGTCTTACGTAGGTTACGAACTCGCTGGTAACGTAAGTTCCTTCCTTGGTGATCCACTCTCTGGGAACCAGTCTCTCATCGTTAGCGATCTTGTGAACATCCTTAACCTCGGTACCTGCCTGATAAGGATCATCGGAAATTCTCTTGAAGACTACCATCTTTCCGGAATCGCCTTCGTCAGCTGCCTTCATTGCGGCACCGCCGACCTCATATGCTTCGAGGATATCGATTCTGGATGCGCAGTGAGAAGCTGCTCTCTGAAGAGTTGAAAGCTCGATGGATCTTGTCTTACATCCAATCTCCTTTGCAACAACGTTGCAGAGATAGGTAGCGGTTCCGGTGAGCTGCTTATGTCCGAATGCATCTACATATTCAACACCGTCGGTCATCTCTGAAACGTACTTTCCTTCAGCAGTTCTGATACCTTCGGATACGCACATAACGATGGAAGCCTTGGTCTTAAGGAGTTCCTTACATTTGTCAACAAATGCCTTAACATCGAAAGGAATCTCGGGAAGATAAATTGCATCAGGTCCGTCGCAGTCCTCGCTCTTTGCAAGAACGGAAGCACCGGTAAGCCATCCTGCGTTACGTCCCATGATCTCAACGATGACAACCTGACCGTGTGCAGTCTCAAGGCTCCATCCGTCACGGATGATCTCTTTTACGGAAGTACCGATGTACTTAGCTGCAGAGCCGTAGCCGGGAGTGTGGTCGGTAAGAGCGAGGTCATTATCAATGGTCTTGGGACATCCGACGAAGCGGATCTCGGAACCGGAAATGATAGCATAATCGGAAAGCTTCTTGATGGTATCCATCGAATCGTTTCCGCCGATATAGATAAAGCAGTCGATCTCAAGCTCATCGAGCATCTTGAAGATCTTCTCATAGAGCTCCCTGTCCTCATTGATGTTGGGAAGCTTATAACGGCATGAGCCGAGATATGCAGAAGGTGTTCTCTTTAAAAGTTCGGCATCGAGTCCGGTCTGGATGTGCTCTGAAAGGTCAACATATCTTCCCTCCATAAAGCCCTGGATTCCATGGATCATACCGTAAACCTTGGCGTATCCTCTGTCCTTTGCGGTACGGAACACACCTGCAAGAGAGGAATTGATAGCTGCGGTAGGTCCGCCTGACTGTCCGACAATGACATTTCTTTTCTTGATTTTACTCATTTTCGTTCCCTTTCTGCTAGTTACTGTTATTTTGAAGACTGTATATAATCCTCACTTTCAACATTATATCAGCAAAAAGTAACATATTATAGTAAATTTTCAGACTATAATTTAGGGCAATTTTAATAAAAAAATGGGCACCTTCCGAAGAAGATGCCACTGATATCATATTTGGTTCGGTTGGTATGAAATACTCTGCACGAAGATCAGAACATATTGTAGATCGAAACTCCGATAGCAGCAGCGATTATGCTGAGGACGATAATGAAGATCAGGCCGATAAGCATTACGCACCAGTATGATCTTGCATAGTTCCTGCGGTTTATGTTCTCATCGCTGAATGAGAAAATAATGAGCATGATCAGTCCGACAAGAGGGATAGAGAACAGAAACATGTATCCGACATATCCCCATGCACGGATGGGCTTGTACTGGTCGGGAATCAGAGGAGCAGCACCGGCGTTATTATATACCGGCTGCTGACCATAGGGCTGCTGACCATAGGGCTGCTGTCCGTACGGCTGCTGATACTGTGCCTGGGGAGTCTGCTGGTACTGAGGCTGCTGGGAATATGACTGCTGATAATTGTTCATGTTGTTGGAATCCATTTTGATTTCTCCTCTCATAAACCAATATTTTAAATCAACATCAATTTAAATATATATTCAGGCCTGTATTAAGTCAATAAAACTAACCCTTGACGTCCCTGGCATCCTGCCCTTTTGCGATCATTTAAGCTCATACCTTGCCGCGAAGATATATTGCTGCATCACTCCGTTATAGGGATGATATTTTTCAAGCGGAAAGCTCCCGTCATAATATGTATCCAGGGCCCTCTGTATCCACACGTCGACCGGGAAAAGATCCAGTCTGTGAAAAGCGAAAAGCGCCGTGCAGTTTGCGACCTTCAGTCCGACTCCGTGTAATGACATGAGACTTTCGATCAGCTGCTCATCACTCATCCCATTAAGCACATCCGCATCCATGTCTCCGAAAGCAAAGCTCCCTGCAGCCGCATGAATGTATGCAGCCCTGTATCCGAGCCCGCATTTTGACAGTGCATCCTCATCAAGAGCAAAGAGTTCTTCAGGCGTTGGAAAAGCATACACATCCGTTCCGGGTATCTTCCTTCCTGTGCTCTCGCATATTCTCTGAACACTCGTCTTGATCGCAGGAATGCTTTTTCTCTGGGATATGATAAAGGAGATCAGAGTCTCGAAAGGATCCTGTCTTATGATCCTTATGCCCTTGCCTGCTTTCACGGCATTCATCAAAAACTCATCGTTTTTATCCGGCATCCTGCGGATCTTCGAATAATCCAGATCCGCATCAAAATATCTGATCCACGCATCTTCATCGGCACGTTTCGACAGGAATTCGACCTCTACTCCGTCTCCGTCTTCCCGTACCCTTGCCAGATTGCCAAAAGCGGGGATCAGGTATGTCCCCTCTTTTTCTCTTATCCATCTGAAGCACTGACCGGACCTTTCGGTCTTTTCAAGGTCAATGCCGCCTTTTAATGTAATATACATGTCAAAATCCTTTTTTCTTCAGATCCGCAACAAGCTGTACGTAAAATTCCCTGACATCATATCCGGGAATGTTCTCCCTGTTCAGGTCGATGACATCGCCATGAGAGATGCCTCTTTTTCCCGGAGCGGTCAAAAGATGGAAATCCGATCCCCATGCAAAAGAACCTTCACCGACAAGTCCGTCATTTCCTCCGTCAAACAGGCCCACGAATCCGTAAGTAAGGTTCAGCGGAAATCTTCCGCCGCGGTGGTTTTTGAGAAGTGATCCGTAACTCTGGATATATACCCCTTCGGGATCCTTAACTCTCTGATTGAATTCGGCACATGCTTCATGTGTCAGATCCCTGCAGGCTCCGATAAAATCGGGAGCGTAGTCTCCTACTTTCTTCAGCGCCGAATTATAAGCCCCGGCCACGGTGTTCTTAAGTTTTTCGGGAGCCTTCCCGAGAAGATAATCCGCGAACTCGCATCCTCTGTGAGGAGTGTTGATGGTAGTCAGCGATGCGACATGTCTTGCGACTTCGGGATCACACATTGCGCTCCTTGCATCAAGACCGCCCTTTGAATGAGCGATGATATTGACCTTCTCGGCTCCTGTAAGCTTGCATATCTCGAGGATCTTGCGCGACACCTCATCTCCGCATGAAGAAACCGACCCGGCGGACTGCTGTTCGCCATAGAAGATCCTGGCTCCGTTCATTATGAGTTCCTTGGGAACCCTTCCCCAGTAATCGAGATATTTAAAGTCCCTGAAAAACACTCCGTGAAGGAGCAGGACAGGATACTTGGTTGCACAGATCTGCTGATCCTTGCGTTCCAGGTTCATGAGTGCCTTTTCATTCTCGAATCTGACTTCATCACCGGTCTTCTTAAGCATGATTGCAAGAACGATCAGGTTCACCGGGAATATCCATCCGCATAAGATTCCGATCACCCTGAGCTTTATCCCGAGCTGAACGCTGGTCAGATATATGCGAATTATGCCTATCCAGAATGTGATGGATAAAAAGACAGTGGCAATAAGAAAATGTGAAAGTATCCTGGTCCAGGAAGCCACTACCTCTCCACCTGCCAGATGAGTCACGACGCCGTCGTCGACCGTGTGAAATACAAACAGTTCAAGAATCGTATAGACAATGGTGATCGCCAGAGCTTCCAGGAACATCCGCAGCTGAACATTACCGTACCAGAGCTGTCTTACTCTTCCGTCCAGAACGTCTTTTCCGAATACCTGCGGCCAGATCCAGAAGAAAAAATTCAGAAAAATGAACAGGAGCATCAACAGAGTATCAGATGCTCCCGAGGCAAGAAGAAATACAGAGTTTGTGCACATGAGAAGCACAAACAGTACCATTAAATGAAATATGAGTCGTGTGATGACGTGAAGCGGTTTTTTCAAGGCTTACTTAACCTCTTCATAGCGCTGGAAGATCTTGTCACCGCCGCACACATGCTTGGTTCCGTCATCATCAAGGATGATATAATCTCCCTCACCTATGAAGGTTCTCCCCCTTCTGTGAGAAATATAAGGACATACTATGGAGCCGTCCTCGCGGGTGACCTGGATGAGCTTGGCTGTCACGAACCACTGCTTGGTGATGACATCGCTCAAAAGCTCGAATCCGTCCTCAAGGCCCTTGCCGGGCTCGTACTTTTGAACATCAGCTTCAAGAGGTACTCTTCTGCATCTCATATATGCTCCTTTCTCCCGGAAAAACGCTCGTCACAGGACGCATCATCGGGAAAAACCTGTCATGCAGGTTACTTATATAAAGTATATCGCATTTTAAGGCATTTTCAATATACCATGCCGGATGAAGTCTCATGTGCAGATGATGAACAGACTCACTCTTTCCGTCACGGTGCTCCGTTCAAAAGAATGTCTATGAACTTTCCCGCTTCGGCCCATGCTTTCTTGGACTCGGGGATTGCGGTATAGGCCATCTGGAAATCATGGAACATGCCCTCATAAACATGCAGCCTTACCTTGACTCCTTCGGCACGTGCCTTTTCGGCAACCGTTTCCGAATCGGACAGGAGCATTTCATTTGCTCCGACCTGGATCAGCATCGGAGGGAAATCCCTGAAGCTTCCGAACACCGGTGAAATGTACGGATCGGTCTTATCGTTATCTCCCGGATATGCATTTATGTATATAAGACTTTCCTTTGTATTTCCGTACAGAGGATCCTTCTCGAAATTGAACTCATAGGATGCTCCGGATGCGGTAAGATCAGCCCAGGGACTCATGGCGATGATGCCCATGGGAAGAGTCTTTCCGTTGTCTCTCAGATACATGCACAGTGCCAGGGCAAGACCTCCTCCTGCACTGTCACCTGCAAGGATAATGTTCTCCGCTTTGTATCCGTGTCCGAGAAGCCATTCATATGATGCAAGCGCATCTTCAAGCGCCGCGGGATACGGATCTTCGGGTGCGACCCTGTAATCAGGACACAGGACATTCATGCCGTGGCTTATCTCATTGTAAAGCCCTGCAAAAACGTAATATGCATTCCTTATCGAGCCCATGTATCCGCCGCCGTGAAGCTGGAGGATAACGTGTTCAATATCGGGATTTTCCCTGGATGAGAGCATCTTCATGGAAAAATGTTCCAGGTCAAAGCTCGTCATGTTAAACGGAGCAGGAACATTCCAGGCAGGCTCCTGCATTTTCTTCCTCAGCTCTCCGGTCTTGAGGCTCTTGCCCATCATCGACTCATTGGAGATATAGGATATCATCCTCGAAAGGACCCTGCCTCTCGAAGATACGCCTGCTGCCTCCGCGTTCTGAGCGTCATCCGCGGACTCTTTTGCGTCAGTTTCATCCGGTTCTTCTTTTTCATCCCCGGAATAAGCAGCCTCGGTATAAAGAGTATCCATATCATCTTCATTTTCCGAAGGAGAGCCGGCAGTATCATCACCGGGGGCAGAAGCAGTCTCCTCGTTTTCCGGAGTCACTTCATGATCCAGACGCTCGTATTTTTTTATCCATGGAAGCTTGATAATGGCCATCAGATGAAGAATCTCCTCTTAAGTTCATCGGAAGCACGTCTTCCGCCGAAGATGAGCGTTCCGGTAAAGATAAGCACCGACAGTGAGACGGCTATGACCACCATCACGGGCTGTCTTATCACTTCAAACTTAAGGAGAAGTGCTATCACTATGCTCCAGAAGATATTGAAGAGCTGAAGGCTGATATAGCTCTGCCAGTTTCTGTGATTGATGATCATGAGAGCGACGCATCCTCCGTTAAGGAAAATAATGCCTGCGGGAAGCGTATAGTCCAGCGACCATCTTTTATATCCCGTGAAATAATCTATGCCTATCAGGATAATGACTGCCATCATCGTGAGGAACAGAGTCTTGAACATATATCCTATCTTTCCCGTGATGCTCATGTAGATGCTCACGTTCACGAAAAGAAGGATAAGCGACACGACAACGATCCAGTTGAATATGTCAGCTCCCATATACTGGGCTATTATCATTCCTCCGACAGCGCATATGGATAAAAAGAGAACGATCTTTCTTAAGATCCTCCAGAACTTTACCGTTTCTTCGGTATCCGGATAGACATTCTCTCCCTTTATGCCGTCATCTTCCAGAACGCATCTGCAAAACGGGCATCTGTCCGTATCATCGGTTATGTGCACTCCGCACTTTTTACACTCAGCCATAAAAAACTCCGTTCGTTGTCACGCTCACTCTTATTCCGTCCGCAGCCAGCTGCTTGACAAATGTTCTCTCAATTGAGGTATCCTCCAGTGACGTGGAGAAGGTATAAACGAAATCATCGCCGTAGGAAAGGATCGTGCCTTTTATGTCCTGACCTATGCTCATTGCGATGTTTGCCGTAAAGCCCTTGATGAACTTTCTGTATTCGTCAAGGATCTTGATGTTTCCGACATTCGTCACCGTGGTGGTATTTGCCGTTGCGGATCTCGTATATACGAATTTGATCGCGATATTCTTGATCCCGAGAGGAATGGCCTTCAGGAAAGGATTCATCTGATTGGATACAGAATAGCTGAACAGGTCCTCGAGATGCTCTTTGTTGATCTGCTCCCTTAACGTGGTCTTGCAGATCTGAAGGATGTCATCAAAAGTGTATTCTTCTTCCCTGTCGCCTATCTCTGCTGATACCACGACAAAGAAATTCTTGGTGGTATAGGAATCATAGAAAGGCCTGAGGTTAACGGGAACCGCGACTCTTATCGGCCTGTCTCCAGATCTTCCCCTGAATCCGTTCTTGTATATCGAATATGCCGTCAGTGCCACCATGTACTCATTGATGGAGACTTCCTTGGCATGTGTAACCTTCTTGAGATCCTGCACGGACATCGTAAGGTGCATCAGTCCGAGCTTTCCGTCGGGAAGATGCTTTCCCTTTATGAGGAAGGCCTTCTTGGCAACGAAGCCCTTGGGCTTGGCGCTCTTGTAATTCCTGACAAAGCTGTCTTCCTTGTTGAGTGAGGTATCGGCACATAAGCCGTCACCTTTAAGTTCATCCGGGTGAGTCAGCCTCAGATACTGATACGCAAGCTCCCTGATGAAATTGATCCCGCCCATTCCGTCGGTAAGTGCATGGAAAACTTCAAGATTGATCCTCTTCCCGTAATATGTGACCCTGAATAGATACGAATGATTCCTGTTTGCCCTTATGAACCTGCAGGGGAGAGTCTCTTCAACGACCCTCGGTGCGGGCTTTCCGTTTTCCTCGAAATAGTACCAGAAGAAACCTTTCCTGAGCCTGACATTGAAAAGGTCTATCTTGGGAAGAAGTATGTCCAGCGCTTTCTGAAGGAGTGCCTTATCTATCTCCTCATTCAGGATTATCGAGATCCTGTATGTGCTGGTCATGTTCTCCCCTGCTATCGAGGGAAACAAGTACCCTGTATTATCCAATCTGTCCCATCTGATCTGTCTATCCAACTTGATTCATCCTTCCACGATCAGGTATCTTCCGTCACCTATCTCAAATACTTCATCCGCCTTAAGGATATCTTCGATCTCGGGCGCTTCAAAATCCACGCCTTCCTCCTCGAAATACTCCCTTACTTCATCGGCGGAACCGACCACTACTGCCATCAGTTCCTCAAGGAAATCATTAGCTTCCTGTCTGGTTTCCGCAACAGGCTCATCAAAGAGCTTCTTCTGATCCCTCAAAAAAACATCCAATACCTTGTCATCATACATATGCATATCCCCCGTATTTTTCCATCAATCCAAAACGGAATTCCTCACAAACTGCCTCATGCAGACCCTGAAGCTTTCAAGCGAATCCGCCTTGCACATATCCTTGTATCCTTTGTCATTTCCCGAAAAAGCAGGCTTTGCAAAATTCCACAGATCCTTTACCTTTGCCAGCACATTCTTTTCCGAAGGGATGACTTTCGCATATCCGTCGAGCACTGCCTCCATGTATCCGAGGTATTCCTCGTTACCGGCTTTCTCTCCGCCTTTTATCTGCCTTGCCAGAGAAGGATCCCTCAGAAGTCCCCTTCCTATCATCACTCCGTCAAGCTTCGGAAACCGATCTGCGATGCGGTCATAATCTTCCTTCGTATTTATGTCGCCGTTATATACAACACCGATGCCGGCGTCTGTAAAAGCATCGTACATGTATCCGAACTCATCCAGGTGAACCTCACCCTTATACATCTGATTCCTGAACCTCGGATGAATGATGATCTGCTTTACGGGATGAGCCATGAAGATTTCTGTCAGTCTTTTATGCTCATCCTCGGAATAATACCCGATCCTTGTCTTGATCGATACATCGGGAAGAAAAGTTCCCTCCGGCCTTACTTCGTGTATCTCTTTTTCAAGATCCGCCATAAAATCCTCAAGTGCATCGGGACTTCTGAGCATTCCGGATCCCTTATCCTTGGAAACCACACAGCCCGAGGGGCAGCCCATGTTGATGTTGACCTCTTCATATCCGTACTTTTCATGGATCATGTACAGATACTCCGCGCTCTGATGAGCGGAATTGGTGATGATCTGCGGTACCAGCTTCAGTCCTTCGTTATTGGCGGGATCCACATCCCTTTGCTCCTTGTGATTGAGGAGGTAATTCTCATTGGTCGAGATGAAAGGAGTAAAATACTTGTCGCATCCGCCGAAAAACTCATTATGCAGATTTCTGAGAAGAGATGAGGTCATCCCCTCCATTGGTGCAAAGTATATTTCCATCTCACACTATTCCGAGTGACTTAAGTTCTTTGTACAGGTGATTCCCCGGAAGTCCCACGACATTCAGATAGTCTCCTTCGATCCCCTCAATGTATCTGGCGCAAAATCCCTGAATGCCATATGCTCCGGCCTTGTCCATGGGATCTTTTGTCCTGATGTATTCGAGGATCTCCTCATCACTCATCTCGGAAAAATGAACCACCGTGCGTTCCCAGAAACTTCTTTTAACCGGAGTCTTCAGGCCGCTCACCAGTATGGTGACACCCGAATAGACTTCATGATATCCGCCCTGAAGCGACGAGAGCATCTCGAACGCCTCAGCCTCGCTGCGCGGCTTTCCCAGAATGCCGTTTCCGTTCTGCTGATACACGACCGTGTCGCATCCTATCACGCAGTATGTCTCGTTATCCGCAAGCTCGCCCGTCCAGGCCTCATCCTTCTCAATCTTGCCTAGAACGGACATTGCCTTACGCTCCGAAAGGATCATCACAAGATTCTTCGGATCCTTCTCGATCGTGTTCTCATCCGCGCTGCTGACGCACACGTCATATTCAATTCCCAGCTGGTCGAGTATCTCCCTTCTTCTCGGGGATGCAGATGCAAGTACAATTCTCATTCTTTTATTTCCTTTTGTGAACGAGGGGACGGTTCCACTGTTTCTCAATATTATTCGGGTTTTGATTCCCACAGGCATTCTTTAGAAAAGCCCTGCGAGCGTACAGTGAACGGAAATATTTGTACAGTGCACGTACGCAGAAAAAGTGGATGAAACAGCGGAACCGTTCCCTTTGTTTTTACTTTGCGGGCTTGGTCTTCGGGATGAACACCCTGCTCTCGGAAGTCTTCTTCGGGCTTGCTTTCTTCGCGGCATCCGCAGCTTCCTTAGCCGCTATCATCTGCGAATCAACAGCCTTCTTCTGCCTCAGTCCTTCTTTTGAATATTCCGTTCCGAGAGGCCTTAATACGTTCGCCCTTCTGTTATCCTTAAGTTCAGTGTCAAGTATGTGCCAGAGTCTTGCCTTAAGTGCTTCATCAGTCACGGGAAAGACTATCTCAACTCTTCTCTCGAGATTCCTCGGCATCCAGTCGGCACTTCCGCAGTACACTTCCGGATTCTCATCATTCTTGAACCAGAAGATCCTCGCATGTTCGAGGAAGTTGCCGGTGATGGATCTTACGGAGATATTCTCACTGACTCCCTTTATTCCGGTCTTCAGACAGCATATTCCTCTTACGATGAGCTCGATCTTAACGCCTGCTGCCGAAGCCTTGTACAAAGCCTCTATGATGTCCGGATCGGAAAGCGAGTTCATCTTGGCCACGATCCTTCCCATCTTGCCGCTCCTTGCGATATCCGCCTCACGCTCGATCAGATACAGGAATCTGTCCTTGAGCCATAAGGGAGCCACAACAAGCGAGTTCCATGCCTTGGGCTCCGAATAACCGCTCAGCATGTTGAAGACTGCCGTGGCATCTTCTCCGATCTGCTCCCTGCATGTCATGAATCCGATGTCCGTATATATCCTGGCGGTGGCGTCGTTATAGTTGCCCGTTCCCAGGTGCACGTATCTTCTGATACCCTCGTTCTCTTTTCTGACGACGAGCGTGATCTTCGAATGCGTCTTCAGGCCGACAAGTCCGTATATGACGTGGCATCCTGCTTTTTCGAGCATTCTCGCCCAGACGATGTTATGCTCTTCGTCAAAACGGGCCTTCAGCTCTACCAGGACCGTTACCTGCTTTCCGTTCTCGGCAGCCTGTGCAAGTGCCGCGATGATCGGTGAGTTACCGCTGACCCTGTAAAGTGTCTGCTTTATCGCAAGCACATCGGGATCAAGTGCAGCCTTCCTGACAAAGTCCACGACGGGCTCAAAGGACTGGTAAGGATGGAACAGCAATATGTCTCCTTTACGGATCTGTGCAAACACATCGCATCCCGCAGGAAGTTCCGGAACCTGTGCAGGCTCAAACGGAGGATTCTTCAGCGACTCGAATCCGGGCATCGAAGAGATCTTGAAAAAAGCGGTCAGATCAAGCGGTCCGTCGATAGCAAAAAGCTCATTATCATTTATGTTCAGTTCCCTTCTCAGGAAAGAAAGAAGCCTCTTGTCAGCCCTCTGCTCGATCTCAAGCCTGATGACCTCTCCTCTCTGGCGGGCCTTCACGGACTTTTCGATCTCCTTGAGCAGATCTTCGGCTTCATCCTCATCGATGTTCATGTCACCGTTTCTGGTGATCCTGTAAGGATGCGCGCATACGATGTCATAATTGAGAAACAGCGATTTCATGTTTCTCTCTATTATCTCTTCGAGAAGTATTATCCTCTTATGCTTTTCGTTTCCGGGAAGGCTCAAAACCCTGGGAAGAACCGAAGGAACCTGTACGGTCGCAAATTCCAGTTCCTTTCCTCCGTCCTTTTTTCTGACCATTGCTCCGATGTTGAGAGACTTGTTCATGATCAGAGGGAAAGGTCTCGACGAATCCACGGCCATCGGTGTAAGTACGGGATACACCAGAGTGCGGAAATACTCATCGGCGAACCTGCATTCGGCGGCAGTCATTTCCTCATGGCTTCTGACAAGCTCCAGACCATTCTTCTTAAGTTCGGGAAGAAGTTCCGTCCTCAGGGACTTATACTGGTCATACACAAGGGTATGGACACTGTCGCTTATTGCCTGCAGCTGCTCGGGGACAGTCATTCCCGCGATATCGGGCTTGTCATATCCCGCAACCTGCATGTCAAGGAGCGACCCCACTCTTACCATCACGAATTCATCCAGGTTGGAAGATACGATGGCAAGGAATTTAAGCCTTTCAAAAAGAGGAGTCTGCTTGTCCCTGCTTTCCGAAAGTATCCTTCTGTCGAACTCAACCCAGCTCAGTTCTCTGTTTGTATAATACTTGGGATCTCTGAAATCAGTAATCTTCTTCGCCACTTTTCATTTCCTTTAGTTTCTGATGATGACAGGCCTGATGGAATAGATCTCTTCAAAAAACTCCGAGGCTTCGGGGAAATATGCCTCTTCCAGGAGAAAGCCCTGCGGCGTCTCAACGCTCAGGAGGAGTTCGTTTCCGGAAAGAGATGCCTTTACTTCCCTGAGCTTTTGCTTGTGGCTTCTGTCGAGGCTGTTTGCGAGTCTTAGTATGGCGGTAAGCTTTGCAACCTTGATATAGCCTTCCCTGCCAAGTGTGCCGCAGTTATCTTCACCCATCCCCGAATAAATGAAATCGGAATGATTGAATCTCACGATGCTTGCGACGATCTCTCTTTCATGATGCGAAAGTCCGATGATCTCGGTAGCCATGATGATCTCATATGATCTTTCTCCGATGTCTGTCATGGCTATGTATTTTCCGCAGTCGTGAAGTATCGACGCTATGTCGAGATACAGTCTGTCCCTGCCCGTCAGTCCGCTGGCCTTCTTCATCGCATCGAAGATGGTTCCGGATATCTTCCTGAGAGTCTCGGCTCTCGAGCGTGAACCGTTATACCTTCTTGATATATTGAGCGCACATGCGGTAATGTCTTTTTCAAAATCATGCTCGGGCTTTATGATCTTATGCTCTTCGGCAAATTCATAAGCCATGCCGTCCGAGAGCGTGACACCGGGAGCATATATCTTCTCTGTCTTTAATATGCTGCTCAGGCTCTTCACCAAAAGGCCCGAGATCCTGATAAGAGGAACCTTTTCCTCCGGAACTCCGACCATCCTCGCCGTCTCAAATGTGCCCCTTGTCGACAGATCATCGAGCAGTTCGAGAAAATCCTTCCGGGTCAAATGGTCCTGCCCCAGCTTCCCTGCCCTGTCCGAAACAGGTCCGCTTATATAATCATCCATCACTATCAGGTTCTTAACGGTGCCTGACAGAAAGAGTTTCTTGTAAGTAAGGAGCTGGGCATCGATGAGTTCCTCCTCGAGAAGTCTCATCCTGTAGGGGTCAGCCCCGAGGCTCTCTACCCTCTCTCTTATCCTCAGCACGCCGAGCATGAGGTTCTGAGTGCTTACAAGCGAATCCTCGTCGAAAAGAGATATCTGGATGCTTCCGCCTCCTATGTCGAGTATCGCTGCACTGTCCTGCAATGCCGATAAGAATTCATTTCCGGCTCCCGCAATGGATTTGTAATCCAGAAATCTTTGCTCGGAATTGGAAAGAGTGTCTATGTGTATTCCCGTCCTGGTCTCAATGAGATCCAGAAGGATCTGGGAATTCTCGGTCTCCCTTATGGCACTGGTGCCGTATGCCTTGTAATGCTCCACCTTATAGGAGTGCATCACCCTTGCAAAATGGGAAAGAACATGGCAGAGCTCCTCAACCTTTTCCTTGGAGATCTTGCCCGTCGCATAGGTGTCCGCACCAAGCGAAAGTCCCGTCACAAGACAGTCGATCTCCTTCATGGGCTTTTTTCCGCCGTATTCGTATATCTTCATGGTCAGCTCAAAGCTTCCCACATCAATGGCAGCAAATGTATGTACCATCCGTTCCCTCCGGCATCATCCGGGTCAATAGTTACCGAGCACTCTTAAATATCTGGCTTCTTCCCTCAGTCCCGTGAGAGCGCATCTTACGGAAGGATCGGAAAGGTTGCCGTCAAAGTCAAGGAAGAATCTGTATTCCCAGGTGCGTCCTTCGATAGGTCTGGACTCGATCTTGGAAATGTTAAGTCCGTTGAAGATGAAATGACCCAGACAGTTATACAAAGATCCGCTCTCGTGAGGAACCTCGAAGCATATGCTTATCTTGCCTGCATCCTCCCTGTAGACCTTTTGTCCGGTTACGATGATGAATCTGGTCGAATTGTTTTCCGCGGAATTGACACCTCTTTCCAGAATGGAAAGACCGTAGATCTCCGCTGCAAGTTCACTGGCTATGGCTGCCTGACTTAAGTCCGCATCGTCTGCAACCTTCCTGGCCGCAAAGGCGTTATTGGGCATTGATATCTGCTTCCAGTCATGAGTTTCCAGAAATCTCTGGGACTGCATGAGAGACTGGGGATGCGAATACACGGTCTTAATGTCCGAAAGTTTCGCTCCCTTAGGTCCCATCAGGCAATGCTCCACCTTTATGACCTGCTCCGCAACGATGTAATTCTCATACTCGGCAAGAAGATCGTATATCTCATTAACGATCCCGGCCGTTGAATTCTCAATGGGAAGGACCGCATAATCCGCGCTTCCTTCTGAAATGGCAGTCATGGCACTTCTGAAAGTCGGAACGTTAATGTAAGAGACGTCATCACCGAAGTATCTCTTCATCGCAAGCTGGGAATATGCTCCCTCATCACCCTGAAAGACGACTCTGGGAGAACCCTGCCTGATGTCTCCGATGGGGATGAACGGAATGTTGATATGCCTTCCGTTTTCCTCGAGCATCCTGTACTGAAGCTTGCGGCTCATGCTCATGAGAAGCTTGAACACTTCTTTTATGCCCTCGGAATTGATCTCATTGCTTGCCATCTCCGAAACCCTGGCAAGCTTGGATGCCTCTCTTTCCTTGTCCAGAACGGCTTTTCCGGATTCAAGCTTGACCGATGCGACGGCCTCGGAAAGAGACATTCTCTTTTCGAAGAGTTTCACAATCTCGGCATCGCATTCATCAAGCTGTTTTCTTATTTCTGAAAGCTCCATAACATTCTCCGCAAAAAACAAAATTTTAACTAATATATTTTACCCCCAAAACGCGGTTTTTACAATGTTTTATAGGCATACGAGCCTTGATAAAAAAACTGCCTGAGGGTAAAATGAATATCAGATGTAATGCATATTTTTCCGTGAAAGGTAAAGGCGCCGATGGCCACTGACAAGAAGAAAAAAAATATCAGCATGACAATGGTGGTACTTGCAGCTGTAGTGGTACTTTTGCTCATTCTCGGGACTGTCACGATATTTTCCAAAAGAGGCGAGAAGATCCCGTCAAATCCCGAAGGAACCATAGGAAACACCGCAGGCAACATCAATAACGGCGGCATTGTATGCGAGTCGGACGGAAGGGTCTACTTTTCCAATCCGTATGACGGCGGAGCACTCTACTCAATGAATTCCGACGAATCGGACTGCCGCAAGATATCATCAGCCGTCGCATCCAGCATTAATGTCGCAGGCAATTACATTTACTATTTCCAGTCCGGAAGCTCCGGTGCCGCGGGACTCGGAAGCGTAAGGATCCCCAACGCTTTCATCAGGTCGCACATAGACGGAAACAAAGGCTACACCATCAGCAGGGATGTTGTCGTAAGAGCCCAGCTCATCGGAGACAGGCTTTTCATCGAAGGCACTGCGGACAACAACCACGACGCGCCCTATTTTCTCGGAGTAGACACAAACGGCGAGAACATGGAGATACTGGCACAGTTCGGCATCAATCCCGCCTGCGCTTACGGAAATCTGATCTACTATAACAACACGGTCGGCGATCACAACCTGATGTGCTATGACACCAGGACCGGCGGCACTTCTCTTGTTCTTGAGGGAAATATCTGGAATCCCGTGATAGATAACGGATACATCTACTACATGGCGCTGACCGACGGATACCAGCTGAGACGCTACTCTTTGAGCGAAAGGACCATAGAGATACTCACGACCGAGAAAGTCGAAAGTTTTAATGTTTATAACGGCTATATCTATTACCAGACGATGGGAGACAATGCCCACCTTGCCTTTATGTACACAAGCGGCGGCGAAAGCACCGTACTCGCTAGCGGCAATTTCAATTCGATATCAATGACAAGTTCTTATGTCTATTTCAAGGATTACTGGAATGAAACATCCCTTTATCATACATATTACGGGAGCACGTCCTATTCTCCGGTAAATGCAGCTCTCGAGGCAGCACTTGAAAACATCGCCGAAGAATCCGGAAAATAAGATCCGGAACTACTCTTCTATATGCTCTATTCCCATCGACAGGATGCTTGAGATGTGGTCGTCCGCAAGAGAATAATAGATCGTCTTGCCTGCTCTCCTGTTCTTCACAAGACCGAGCTGCTTTAATACTTTCAGCTGATGCGAGATCGCCGACTGTGTCATCTGAAGCGCATCGGCTATGTCCTGCACACAGAGCTCACTCTGAAGAAGGGCTATCATTATCTTCAGCCTCGTGTTATCGCCGAACACCTTGAAAAAATCAGCTATATCGTCAAGCTCCTCATCGGGAGGGGTTGCATCGTTTATTTTCTTCAGGATCTCTTCTGTCATTTCAATTCTCCATAACGTCTGCAGTCTTGATCACATCTTTGGCCTTCTTCATAAGTCAGGCGATGCGGAATGTTTTCATGTTTTCATCGTAGATTATACCACCTGATGTGATGACTGTTCCATCATCCATCACATATATGACCTCTGATGAATACTTCTCTGCAAATGCGATGCCCTGATCGGGTCCAAGCACGAAACAGGCCGTGGAAAGGGCGTCAGAGTAAAATCCGCTGTCACTTATTACGGTTACGGAAACCGGGACCGTATCATAAGTCGGGGCAGGACCCGAACGAAGTGCGGGCGGAATGTAGTATCTTCTTTCCATGTCTTCATCCGTCCATGCGGGATATCCGGTCAGGGGATTGATTATATGGTGATAACGCTCGCCTCCGCATTCAAAATATCTTTCATAGCTTCCGGAAGTTGAGATGAAATGAGTCCCGCTGAGTATTATGGTGGCAAACGCATCCCTTGAAGAGTCGGAGAAAGGATCTCTTACAGCCACCTTAAACTCCGAGCCGTCAGGCTTTTCACCCCAAACCAAAACGCTTCCCCCTGCACTGACGACAGCTGCCATCGCACCTGATCCTTCCAGGATTTCAAGAGCAAGATCAAGGTATATCCCTTTTCCTACAGCACCAAGGTCGATGACGGATCTGTCTTCCATCGCTGCTTCAATCTGCCCGGAATTCGGGAGAGAGTCCCGCTCTTCCCCGGCATATCCGCTGTATCCTTTTATGTTCCACAGATCTGACAGCTGTCCTATGCGCGCATCAAAGGCACTTGCCGATGACATCCGCATATCCTCACATTCTTTCAGGATATCTCCAATGTCGATCATCACTCCCGAAACATCGGCCGACAGATCTTCGCCGCAGATGCCATTATTATATCCGTAAACGATCGAACCGTTTTCGAATCTCGACAGGACATTTTTATCAAGCTGTGATGCCGCTTCAAGAAGCATAGCCGGCAGGTCATGATCACCGTACACCGTGACCGAAAAGACAGTGTCCATCACAAGTGCCCCTGCTGTTTCGGGATAAGGATCCGCACATGCAGAGAGGAAAACCGTCATGGCAAGAGCAAGCATTATAAGACGCCTTGCCGGGCTCAGGCTTATTCTTTTTCCATGCCGGCTCAGGCAGCTAAGGCGGCAGATCAAATTGTTATTTCCAAATAGTTTCATTTATGCTGATCCGTGTTAAAATTCGGTTATGTCCGTACTTTCAGGTAAAATCAAAAAGCCTTCGACCATCATGACCGCTGTCCTTGTACTGATCGCGGTATCTTGCCTTGTCTGCATTTTCAGAAAGCAAAACGACTCCGGAAAAAGAGTGAACATCTCGTCGAGCGGAACTCTTCTTGCCACGATAAATCTTAATTCCTCAACCGAAGAGCGTGTATATACAGTGATACCGGCAACGGCCGATCATGAAGCATACATCGTAGAAGGCGTCCTCACAACGGAAGAACATTACAATGTCATCAGGATATCACGAGAGGGCGTGTGCGTGACGGATTCGGACTGTCCGAACGGGCTCTGCATTCACCAGGGCATCATAAGCTCACCGGACATTCCCATAGCATGCCTTCCGAACAGGCTGATCATATCCATCGAATCAGGAGAGGAGATAAATACAGATGCCTGGACATATTGACAGAATGGCAAAAACCAAAAAGACGGTAACACTGGGACTTTTTGCCGCTCTTTCACTTGGCATATACGCTTTTGAAAGCCTGCTGCCTCCCCTTTTCGTGATTCCCGGGATCAAGCCCGGACTGTCCAACATAATAACTCTCTACTGCCTTAAGAGATTCGGCAAAAAAGAAGCAGCTCTCGTCCTGCTTGTAAGAATACTCATCAGCGCAATGCTCTTCGGAAATCCGATATCCCTTCTTTACTCTCTTACCGGAGGCTTTGCCGCACTCGGAATCGAGATGATATCCGATGCCCTGCTCAAAGGAAAAGCCCTGCATCTGACCGGCGCCTTCGGAGGAATGTTCCACAACATGGGACAGCTCCTGTGCGCACTATTCATTCTTGCATCAGTCTCAGTCCTTGCTTATGCCCCGTACCTCATACTCGCGGGGATCATCACCGGGCTCTTCACCGGTCTGGCTTCTTTTTTCCTGTTGAAAATAAAGATCCCGGAACAGCCGTAAAGCCTGCCGGGATCTGTTTTAGCGTTCTTATTCCGATATCCTTTCTTCCAGCTCAAGCAGAAGCTGCATGACTGTCCTGTTAAGAAGAGGATGTCTGTATCCGGGCTCTATCTCCGATAAGGGTTTCAGCACGAAATACCTGTTCTGCATGTCAATGTGCGGTATCTGAAGAACCCCGTCCCCATACACAAGATCGTCATAAAATACAATGTCGATGTCGAGCGTGCGCGGTCCCCAGTGGATCTTGCGCTCTCTTCCGTGATTCTGTTCTATTCTCTGTGTGAAAATGAGCAGATCCTTGGGAGCAAGAAGCGTTGAGACCTCGACGGCACAGTTCATGAACTTATCCTGTTCCGTGTAACCGTAAGGAAGGGTCTCCATTATGCTCGATATCTTCACCACGTTTGTCGCAGGCTCTGCATCAAGCTCATCTATCGCATCCCTTAAGTGCTTTTCTCTGTCTCCCATGTTGGAGCCGAGGCTCAGGATGGCCCTGTGGCGGCTCATCTTCCTGACAACCGAAGCATATGCGAGAGGAAGACCTATCGGCGCATCGGGTTTCTTGATCTCGACCTCGACGCTGTCTATGAGAGAAAACCTCATGAGAAGGCTCTTGCTGAGTTCCTCTGCAGCCGTCTCTATCAGCTTGAATGTATTCTCGGTAAGGAAACTGTTTATGTGCCTGCACATATCGCCGTAGTCGGTGGTAAGCACAAGCTCGTCAAGAGTTGCGGCAGGCGAGATGTTCTGGTATGCATCGACGCATACATAGAAATCCTGGCCGTTCACCGTCTCTTCCTCAAACACGCCGTGATGTGCAAAGACCTTGAGATCCCTGATCCTTATCAGCGAATAGTCTTTCTCATTTCTCTCCTGTGCCATATATAATCCTCTCCGTCATGCGAATGGCATCTGCATTCATCCTGACATTGTGAACCCTGACAAATCTGGCGCCGGCCTGGGAAGCCATCACGGAAACCGCAGCGGTTGCGGCATCGCACTCCGAAGGCTTATAACCAAGTGTCTTCCAGATGACGGACTTTCTGCTGGCACCTACGAGGACCGGGTAACCCATGTTGGTAAAATCGGGCAGATGGCGAATGATCTCGATGTTCTGCTCATATGTCTTGCCAAAACCGATGCCCGGATCGATTATGATCCTGTCCTTGCGGACTCCCGCACTGAGAGCGATCCTGACCGATTCCCCGAGTTCTCTGGCCACATCCTGTACCAGATCACCGTAATAAGTATCATCGCTGTTATGCATCAGAACACACATTGCGCCGTATTCCGAAACGACACCGGCCATCTGGGGATCCTGCCTGAATCCCCAAATGTCATTGATGATATCGGCACCTGCGTCAAGTGCTCTTTTTGCAACCGCCGACTTGTATGTGTCGACGGAAATGGGAATGTTGAAATATTTGCGAAGTTCCCTGATCACGGGTACAACGCGGGCTTCCTCTTCCTTCTCATCTACCGGAACATATCCGGGTCTGGTGGATTCACCGCCCACATCTATGATGTCGACGCCCTCGGATACCATCTTTTCAGCCTGTCTGAGTGCGGAATCAACGCTGAGGAAGTTCCCGCCGTCCGAAAAGGAATCCGGAGTGACATTAAGGATGCCCATTATATAGGTCTTTTTGCTGTCTCCGAAATTGGATATATCCATTACCGATCGCCTGCCTGTATCATGACCTTGATGTAAGCAGCTTCAGAAATCTGTCCTGAAGCACCTCATCATCCCTGATTATTCCTCTGGAAGCTATTGTCACGGTCCTGCTTCCCGGCTTTTTCACGCCTCTCATCGTCATGCATGTGTGCTCGGCTTCAAGAACGACCATGACTCCCTTAGGCGAGAGCACTTCCATGAGACAATCCGCGATCTGTGCAGTCATATGCTCCTGGATCTGAAGCCTTCTTGCATAGATCTCCACGCACCTGGCAAGCTTGCTGATCCCGACAACCTTGCCGTCGGGTATGTACGCGATATGAGCCTTTCCGAAATACGGCAGCATGTGATGCTCACACATCGAATAAAAGGTTATGTCCTTCTCAATGACGGGCGAATCATCATCAGCGGCAAAAAACGTGCTGAGTATCTCCGAAGGGTCCTGGCTGTAACCTGCCATGATCTCTTCATACATGCGTCCTATCCTCGCGGGAGTACATTTAAGTCCCTCCCTTTCAGCATCCTCGCCGATAGCTTCTATTATCAGCCTTGCGGCTTCCTGTATTTTCTCTTGATCGATCATTTTTTCCTCAGGATCTTTACGTCAGTTCATATCCATGTCACTGATATCGCTGACATCTCCGGAACCGATGTCGAGCATATTGACGGTACGTCTCTTGATCCTTGCCTCCTCGGAAGTCTTAAGGAGGTAATCCTTTATCTCCTCAGAATGTTTGATGTGCTGAAGCACAAGTTCCTTATCGGTGGTATCGCCTGTATAACAGGTGATGGACCCGAGTCCGACGATCCTCTCCATGAAAGTCTGAGTGAGCTTGACGTCAACGATCTTGTACATATAGCAGTCGTTCTGCTCAAGCTTGAAAAAGCCTCTCTTTACATTGAGCATGTCATCTTTCATGCGATAGACCGTAAAGGTCCAGGGAAGTCCAAAAAATACCCAGCGCTTTCTCTCAACGTGATCATAATTATCTGTCTGCTGCATAATTCTCCTCCGTTCATAAATCTATCTTGCCGGACACAGGTTTCATTTTATCATCTTGTGTAATCGTTTTCCATTAATTAAGATAAATTCTTTTAATGCGGGGAAAATAGGAGTAAAATCCATATTGTTTTGGTGCGTCATCAAGACAGACAGGCACCCGGAGGCATTAAAATGATCCACATAATCGAAAACGCATCGTCAGGCACCGACAAGAAAGGCTTTCTCGAACAGATCATCAAGCCCTATCTCTCTTCAGCCGGAGAAGAATACAAGATATACTTTTCCGAAAAACCCGGAGACATCACCAGGATTGCGGAGGGGATAACGGCCGCAGAAGAAACCGTAAGGATCATGATCATCGGCGGCGACGGCTCCATAAACGAGCTTCTGAGTGGCATCAGGGACACCAAAAAAGTGATCCTCAGCATCATCCCTACCGGTTCGGGAAATGATTTCGCAAGATCCGTCGGGATACCTTCGGACATCAAGCTTGCTTTAGACGTTGCCGTCAAAAGAGGCCGCACCGGCATAATCGATCTGGGTGAGGTCACTTACGAGGACGGCAGCAGGAGGAAATTCATCATCAGCTCCGGAATAGGCTTTGATGCGGCAGTCTGCGAAGAAGCCATGCACTCAAAGCTCAAGAAATGCCTCAACAAGGTAAAGCTGGGAAAGCTCTCCTACGGCCTTATCGCGGCAAAGCAGATCTTCGGTGCAAAAAGACCGGACGGATGGATATCCCTGGACGGCGGCGGGAAGATTGAGCTTAACAGGATCCTGTTCAGTGCCTTCATGAACGAGCCCTTCGAAGGTGGAGGATTCAAGTTCGGTCCCCATGCATCACACAGTGACGGCAAGCTCGACCTGTGCGTTGTAGACAGGATCCCGAGAGTAATGTTCTTCGGTGTTCTTCCTTTTGCATTATCGGGAAAACACTATATGTTCAAAAACATCAACGAATATCAGGCTTCAAGGATCCATTTTCACGCCGATTCACCCATGTGGGTACACACGGACGGAGAAGTCACAAGACAGGCTCAGGACATGGACATTCGCATCTTAAGGTCCGCGATAAATGTGACAATCCCCTGACCTCTTTTCATGCCTGATTTAGATAAAAATACCATTGCACATTTGGGACTTTGATCATATTATGGTCTGAGTGCGTGTAATTTGGATCACACATATTTATGAAATCGAAAGAATGAGCCCGAAATGAGTTTCATCAAGAATATATTCAGCAAATTAAATGATTTTGTACACAGGCATAAGGAAGGCGTGCCCTTTCTCATGTACACGGTCATATATCTCACCTGGTTTTCACTGCTCGAAATAAATGTCATCGTCCCCAGGTATCTGATACATCTGCCCATGGACAATCGCATCCCTTTCATTCCGCAGTTCATCATTCCCTACGAATTATGGTTTCCCTACGTGCTCGTGACAGTGCTCTATCTCCTGTTCACCGCCAAAGACGAATACTGGAGGGTTTTCACCTTTCTCGTGACCGGAATGACTCTTTTCCTCATCATCTCGACGCTTTGGCCCAACGGTCAGAACTTAAGGCCGAACCTGATCGGAAATGAAGGATTTTTTGAAAACTGGGTCATGCTTCTGTACCGCACGGATACCCCGACCAACATCTGGCCCAGCATTCACGTTTACAATTCACTCGGCATCGAGTTCGCGGTCGCAAGAAGCGAGAAACTCAGAAAGTACAGATTGCTTAGAGCATGCAGCTTTGTTCTCTGCATACTGATTATCCTCTCAACGATGTTCCTCAAGCAGCATTCAGTATTTGATGTCGGGACCGCGATCATTCTCGCAGTACTCATGTATTACCTGGTCTACTACCTGGATATCATTCAGATGATAAAGACCGCCAGGGAAAAGAGACAGGCCAAAAAAGAATACGTCAGAAAGCAATAAATAAACAGGGCGACGGTGAACGGAGGGACGGTTCCGTTGTTCACAAAGTGAACTTCGGAACCGTCCCTCCGTTCACCGTCGCCCTTGATTTTGCCTTAGAATTCTTTATTCTGCATTATGCGGATGCTTATCATCATGGATATCGAAAGTGCTATGATGCAGGCGGCATATATTGCGATCAGGCCTGCAGGACCGGAAAAGCTCTGCACTGCACCGGTCACTTTATCGGGATTGATCAGTCCCTTTGCTGCCATGGAATCGATGATGGACTTTCCTCCAAGGACTGCGAGCATCACGACACCGAATATCACAAACATCACGACACGTGCTTTCTCGGGTGAATACTTAAGCTCAATGGGCAGCATGACCGCAAGTATCAGGAAAAACAGCGGGAGCATGACGGCATCCGAGATAAGCACTTCTGCTGTACTCACTTCACTCTTCTGGATCATGAAAGATGCGAACTGGATGACGATCGATACCAGCCACATTGCCGTCACTGTGATGACGGAGAAAATGTATTTTGCGACTGCATAATCACCGGGCTTGTTCGGCAGCGTCATTATGAATGACAGTCCGTTATCGTTATAATCGTAAGAGATCGTTGAGAGGGCGATGATCGTTGCCACCATCGGAACATAACTAACTATGAATGTTGAATCCATGGAAAAACCAAGCACTGCTGCGATGAACAGATACAGTACCAGAAACTTCTTCTGATTCATTACTATGCGGAAATCTTTTATCAATAAACCTTTCATTATCTTTTTCCTCCGGGGTTATTCACCCAGCATCAAAACGATGATATCGTCGATATGTGCATTTTCTATGACTGCCTTGGGATAGTTGTCCAGGTAGAACTGTTTCTCGGAAGTAAGGCATGTTACCGAGAACCTGTCCTCCTTTTTGGCAGTGATGTATTTCTTGTCAATGGCTTCGTATTCTTCCGAACTGAGCTTGATCAGTCCGTAATTGCCGAGAAGCGAATCAATGTCTTCGTGAAGAATGACCTTACCGTCATTTATCATGTATATGTCATCACAGAGTCCCTCGAGATCCGAGGAAATATGTGAGCTTATGATGATGGATCTGGTCGGATCCTCTTCAAGGTATTTCCTTATGAGGGTCAGGATATCATTTCTTGCTATGACATCAAGGCCGGCAGTGGGTTCATCCAGGACAAGGAGCTTTGCATCATGACTCATTGCAACGAGCACTCTGAGCTTTGCCTTCATTCCGCTTGAAAAAACCTTGATCTTCTTGTCAAAAGGAAGACTCTGGGCGGTGCACATGTCCCTGAATCTGTTCTCATCAAATCCGGCATAGCTTCCCTTAAGAACCTTTATGACATCCTCTATGGTGAAGATCATGCAAAAACCCGATTCGGAAAGAGCTGCTCCAATCTTCTGCTTATCCTCGGATGTAAGGTCTGATGGCTTCTTGCCGAAGACCTCTATCTCACCGCCTGAAGGACGTATAAGTCCGAGTATGGACTTGATAGTGGTGGTCTTGCCGGCTCCGTTCCTTCCGATCAGGCCCACAACCGTTCCTTCGGGGATCTCCATGGTGACGTTCAGTTTAAAACCCTTGTATTCTTTTTGTAAATTATTCAGCTTAACCATTGTTTCAGCCTTTCTTCATGTCCTATTCTTCGAGTAATATCTCAAGTATCTCGCGGATCTCGTCATCCTCCAGTCCGGCGGAGCGTGCCTTGGATACCGCTTCGGAAAACTCCTCCTCAACAGCCTTTCGCCTCGCTTCAAGTGCCAGCGGGATGTCCGTGGCGGCAACATAACTGCCTTTTCCGTGCACCGTCACGGTGAAACCGTCCTCTTCCAGTTTGTCATAGGCTTTCTTAACGGTCAGTGCACTGATCTTAAGTTCGCCTGCCAGGTTTCGTACCGAAGGGAGGGCGTCCCCTTCCTTAAGTTCTCCGCCTATGATCTCCTGTTTGATCTGATCCATGAGCTGCTCGTAAACAGGGATCATTGAAGTGTTGTTAATGATTATCTTCATTACATTCCTCCGTGGAACTGATATGCATCTTCAGCTCCTTGCAATAAACAGTGTATAACAGTCTATAACTGTTGTCAACTGTTATATGGTGTTTATTTTAAAAAATAGAAAAAATGGCAAAAAGGGACGGTTCTTTTCCGCACCTAACCGGTATCAGGTGCAGAAAAGAACCGTCCCTTTTGCACTTCCCTCGTTTAATCCCAGTCTTCCAGAAAGCCTTCACCCATCGCTTCATCAACGTTTCCGACAACAAAGAATGCCGTTGGATCATGCTTTTTGACGATGTCCTTGATATACACAAGGTCTTTCTTGGAACATATGCACATTATAACCTTTTTGTCCTTGCGGGTATACATTCCGCTTCCGTAAAGTCCCGTGACTCCGCGGTTCAGCGAAGTCATTATCTCATCTGCTATCTCTTCGTTCTTTTCCGAGATAATGGTCGCCATCTTGGCGCTCTTGCCCTTATGAAGGACCAGATCTATGACCTTTCCCATGATAAACACTGAAATGATGGCATACAGTGTGTGCTCGATTCCGAATGTCAGAAGCCCTATCGCCACGACAAATCCGTCTATGATCTGGATCAGGCGTCCCACGCTGACGCTGCGTATCTTGTGATGAAGTGCTTCGCCCAGCATATCCGAGCCGCCCGATGTGGCACGTGCGGACAAAAGAAGTCCCGATCCCGTTCCCATGAGAATGCTTCCGTATATCGCAACAAGCAGAATGTCATCGGGAAGGAACGATCTCTCCGGAAGAAAATACAGCTCTGCCGTCAGGATGATCCATGCAAGACCGGTCCTTAAGACATTTTTGATCCCGGACTGCGTTATCGCAAAAATAAATATCGGCATGTTAAAAACAAGGCTTCCCAGCCAGAGCGGGAAATCCACATCAAAGTATCTCGATGCGACAGAACGGGCAATGATGGAAAGGCCCGTGACGCCTCCCGTGACAAGGCTTGCGGGATCATAGATATACTTAACAGCAAGAGCCGTAAGCGTAGATCCCATGATCAAAAGAGGGAGTTCTTTCAAAAACAATTTTATGCTTCCTGCCCTCTTAAGCTGCTTCTCTGTCTTCTCTTTACGTCCGGTCTTCTCCCTGCAGCCGGTTTTCTTTTTTTGCTCAGTATTCTCTTTAGGATCTGCTTTCTTTTTCATGATCGGCTTATTTATCTTGAAGCATATGTCTTAATGATATTGCATATGACATCCACCACGGCATCCATTCCCTCTGCGGTAATGTGTTCCAAAGGACCGTGGAATGCATATCCTGCGGTACCGAGATTCGGGCAGGGAAGGCCTCTGTATGAAAGCTGGGCTCCGTCCGTGCCTCCCCTTATGGGAACATCCGACACGCTTCCGCACACTTCCTCGATGCATTTTTTCGCAGTATCTACGATATGCATGTGAGGCCTGATCTTTTCGATCATGTTGCGATACTGATCGGTTATCGTAAGCGTCACGGTACCTTCACCGTATTTCTCGTTAAGGTTCTTTTCGATCAGCTGCAGAGTCTTTATCCTGGCATCAAAGTAAGCCGCATCATGATCACGTACGATGTAGCAGATCTCCGCATTTTCAACATCTCCGCTTATATCCGTAAGATGGTAAAATCCCTCCCTGTCCTCTGTTTTTGCAGGCGTCTCTGCAGCAGGGAGCATCGATGAGATCTCACACGCAACAAGTGCTGCGTTGATCATACGGTTCTTGGCACTTCCAGGATGAACGCTTATTCCCTTTATCTTAAAGACCGCTTTTGCCGCGTTGAAATTCTCATACTCGATCTCATTTTCCGGACCGCCGTCGATCGTATATGCAAAGTCCGCATCAAAGTCCTCAAGATCAAGAAGCTCCGCTCCGTGGCCTATCTCTTCATCGGGAGTAAAAGCAATACATATCCTGCCGTGAGGGATCTGACCTTTAAGCATCTCCTCTGCCATGGTCATGATCACTGCTATGCCGGATTTGTCATCCGCTCCGAGGAGCGTGGTGCCGTCGGTCGTAATGAGAGTTCTTCCTTTCAGGGACGGAAGATGAGGGAACTTGTCTGTGCCAAGGATCAGTCCGTTTCCGAGAGGGACATCCGATCCGTCATAGTTTTCATGAACGACGGGATGAACGTTTTCTCCCGAAGCATCGGGGGCGGTGTCAAGATGCGCGATAAAGCCTATCTTCGGCGCATTCTCATAACCTTTTGTTGCGGGGATATGTCCCAGAACATAAGCATGTTCATCAGACTCAGCATCCTCTATCCCGAGTTCCTTCATCTCCTTCACGAGCATTTCAGCCAGGTCAAACTGACATTTCGTTGAAGGTACCGTCTCTGAGTTTTCATCACTTGTCGTATGTATCACAACATACTTTAAAAGTCTTTCATATGCTTTCATCGCAAGCCTCCAAATACTGAATTTCTTTTATTATATTTCAAGGGCACTGCGATGCAAGCCATCACGTTAGCAAGGTAAAATGTCAGGCTGTGAATCCCATGGAACCGGAAGATCTTGTTTCAATGCACTTAAGTTCTTTGAAATCTTCCTTTTTCAGAATGCAGATCTCTTCTTTGGAAAGCTTCTTTCCGGCAGATTCTTCAAGCACGCGCGAGGACTGCCGGATTATGGCCTGCTCGAGAAGATTCCTGACATAGCGGCCGTTGCCGTAATTTTCTTCCCTGACGGCTGAATCAAAGATATCGTGGCAGCAAGCGAGTGCGTCATCATCAAGCACATATTCTCTCTTTTCACACATCAGCTTAAGGATATCGGTCAGTTCGTCCGAAGTATAATCAGGGAAATCCAGATGGAAAGAAATGCGGCTCTTAAGGCCTTCGTTCTGGTCAAGGAATTCCTTCATCTTGTCCACGTATCCGGCAAAAATGACAATGACCGAATCACGGTAATTCTCCATCAGCTGGGTGATGACATTTATTGCCTCGGCGCCGTAAGTCCTTCCGTCCTCGACAAGGGAATATGCCTCATCAATGAACAAGACTCCGCCGTTTGCGGCCTTGAACTTGTCCTCGACGATCTTCGCAGTCCAGCCCACATATTTTCCGACAAGGTCCTGGCGCCCGCACTCAACGAAGGCACCGCTCTTAACGATATCTTCCTCCTTGAGTATCTGCGCAATAAGTCTCGCCACCGTGGTCTTGGCACTTCCCGGATTACCGGAAAAGAGCATGTGAAGCGAGTTTGCCTCGGTATTAAGCCCCATCTGCTCGCGGGCCTTCATCATCTTGCCGGCGGCGATGATGTCAGAGACAACGCGCTTGGCTTCGGTCAGGCCGATCAGTTTTTGCAGCTCATCATATGGCTTATCTTCAGGCTTGGTTATCTTGATCTCAAGCTTCTTTTTGTTCTTGTAGGCTTTATAGACATGATTCTTCAGGCCGCTCCCGTACCAGGAATTAAAAGCACTGAAGATATCCGTGACGGTATAGGACTCGGCCCCGGGCAGATGATCCAATGCCTCCCTTGCATCATCCACGGCAAAATCGACCTTGGAGGTAAGCTCTAATAGATACTTCTCGGCACAGGCCCTGTCTCCGCTTCCTTCCGTGATCTGAATGATATCCGCCTTGGACGTGATGTTTGCAAGGGCATCATCATTCCTGAGTGATTTGCCCATTATCTCCACGAAAACAAATAGAGTATCCTTCTTGAGCTTTTCAACCATCTCACCGATGCACTTGGTCACATCGTGAAAATCGGTGGCATATCTTCCGATGTCTACTTTCTGGTCGAGAACAATGACCATGATGCCGCCTTCTGCCGCTTCCAGTACCTGCTTGAAGCGGTCATCCCTGTATGCGTTCCTGGCTATGTTAGTCATCACCATCTGCCTGCAGGAAGGAAGCCTTCCGTTGGAAAAGAGTGCTTTTGCGAGCAGTTCCTCCATGTCCATGGCAGCCCTGAAATCTCCGGCACTGATCAGATAGTGAACGGGATGACCGACGTATTCCTTGAGATTATCTCTTGAATATATCCTGTCTATCTCCTCGAAAAGATTCTTTGAACCCAGGATCTCCTGTGCTCTTTTCCTGCAGAGGGCCTTGGATGTCTTGCAAAAGGCCAGCACATTTTCATCCAGGTCAAAGGGATACGGATCAAAGAAGCCGGCCCTGTAAGCAATCCCGAGCTTGCCAAGGATAGCCCTTCCGTTTGAAACCACTCCTCTGTTCTCCAGTGCATTCCTGAACTCTTCGCAGGTGATATCACGGCTTGATGCGATCCTGCAGTCGCGGAATTTCTCCATGATAAGCTTCTCGGGTTCCCCGCTGTCACGGTAAGCCACCTTCATGGCTGAAAGGACTTCAATGTCTGATTCCGATCTTTCTGTGACCGAGCAGATGAAATTTTCATGTTTGACGAAATCCTTATACATATCATCATTGATGGACTCAAGATTGCCATCGGTATATCTCGAGAACAGATCGTTCCCGGATCTGTGTGAGCGGCGAGAGCTGCCTGTGCACCTGGGATCTTCAGGGAGGCAGTCCTCTATCCCGCAAAACAGATCATCAAGCGGCGATGAAGTCTTTTTGTTCATTTCATTGTTCTTGTTAAGTTCAAGTCTGTATGCTCTGTATATCATGGCTTCTCCTTTCGAAACATGGCGACGGTTTCGTCTGTTTTCACTTGGGTTCCTCAGATTATTTTGTCGATAAGTCCGTACTTAAGTGCTTCGGCTGCATTCATCCAGTTATTGCGGTCGGAATCGGATGCGATCTGCTCTTCATCCTTACCGCAGTTACCGGCCATGATCCTGTTCAGCTTCTGTCTGGTGTGCAGGATATGCTCTGCTGCGATCTGAAGATCCGTTGCCTGACCGGAACTGGCTCCAAGCGGCTGATGTATCATGATCTCGGAATTAATAAGTGCATAACGCTTTCCCCTTGCGCCTCCTGCCAGAAGGAATGATCCCATGCTGGCCGCCATACCGAAACAGATCGTCGACACATCGCATTTCAGATAATTCATTGTGTCATATATGGCCAGACCCGCCGTGACGGAGCCGCCACAAGAATTGATATACAGGCTGATGTCCTTGTCCGGATCCTTTGATTCCAGATAAAGAAGCTGTGCCACGACGGAAGTTGCGACGTCATCATTTATCTCACCGGAAAGAAAGACGATCCTTTCCTTCAGAAGTCTCGAATAGATGTCATATGCTCTTTCGCCTTTGCCGGCAGAATCGATCACTGTGGGTATATACATGCTCATAAAACGCTCCTTTCAAAATCGGCTGCAGTTTCGTTTTTTAATGCATTGACAGTTTCGTCAGCTTTAACTTCCACAAAAAAGTAACAGGATTATCATGGATGATCTTCATTGCAAGATCAGTGTCCAGATAGGCATATTTCAGGATATCGTTCGGATGGATCACGCAAGTATCGAACATGTCACTTACCAGGCACGTGCCCATCTCATCAAGCTTTTTTATGACATAAGAGGCGAGGTCTCTGTAATCCAGCACATCAGCAAATGTCAGGACCTGAGGCAAGCCATCCACCTTGCCCAGGGCTGTTTCAAACTGAGTGTAAATCTCGTCAATGCGTGGGATGGTGACGCATCCCCAGGGGGAGATATTCTCATCAAGATACTGATCGAGCCATTCTTCATTTTCATATCCGGCCATGATCTCAAAGATGTTTTTCCAGGTAAGATGTCCGCCTATAAAATCATAGGAATCTTCAAGGAGAAATGAGTCCTTTATTTCCACGGGAGCAAATGACGTAATATCATGACTGAGCATATACAGGGAATCATTAAGAATTCCGGACACCAGATCTTCGTTTAGATCAATGTGATACAAAAAGCTAAGTTCGGATGCAATGTCTTGTTCACTGACCGGAAATCCTCCGTCAAGGCCATACTTGAAAGCGACTGCATCCATGTACAGATCGGGGAGAACCGTGTATCTCTTGCTTATGAGTTCGTCCGGCAGGGTGATACTGCCGTTACCGATGATGCAGTGCATAGCCCCATCCGAACGGACGTCTTTCTTCTCTATGATTTTTTTCTGCTTCATATCGTATTCTCCTTCAATGTGTTACGTTTAATAGATCAAATATCCGGCAGGCACGTTGCATCACGATGCAACACTGAGAGCAAAAAAATTAAACATCCATTTTGATCAGTTCATTATACAGTGCTTCAATATCTTCATCGGATCTGGTCATTTGGAAAAATAACGACCCTTTCCTTGTCATGATATTAGTACCAAGGTCTTCTGCCAGATAGGATGCGATCCTTTTGAAATCTTCTACGGACAGATCTGCCCTTTCAGGAAAATACGACTGAGTAATGCGCTCATCCATCAGCATGTCGATTCGCTCGGCTTTTCTTGCAAATCTGTTGATCACATAAGCCCTTGCCAGATCATTTGCCGCACACATCATGGCAATCTCTTCCGAATCATCCGATGAACATTTACAGAATCTGTATGCCATCAGTGCCAAAAGTTCAGGATATCTTCCTGTTATGGAGTGCATCCGGCAGTAATCCCTGACTCCTGCTCTTGATACGTCAAATTCTTCGAACCCTGCAATGTATTTAGCCCATACATCCATGCTTTTTGCTTCGGACATGAATTCTTCATCCGGTTTTGCTCCAAATGCAGCGCCGGAATTCGAACACCAGTCTCCAATCTCCATGAGACTCATTGCAAAAGGAGCAAATTCTTCGGATGCCTGAATGGCGGTGTCACGGTCCATGTCAAGTTCCAGCCTCAGGATCCTTCCTGCATCATCAGTTTTCCCGCCAGATAAGGCCTTGTCGAAACCGGGGATAAGTGCGATCCCGTTTTCATCCTGCAGATAAGACATTTCGTACACAAGCAATGACAAAAAACATTTATCCATCACTATCTCCTTTCTCTGCATTTATGCGTCGCATCCCGAATCCTGCGTAACCTTCTGCACACCCCCTGCGGTTGCATTTTCTTTATACACATTGCATCGTGATGCAACGCTTTACCGAAACTCATTTTACATATTTGCAGATCATTTGTAAATAATATTTCAAAAAAAATTTTCAATAAATCGGAGCACCGCTAATTACGGCACTCCGTCATAAGTAACCATTTATTTAATTGTCCGCGATCATCCGGTCATCGCATCAGGCATCCAATTTCCTTTTCCTGCACAATTCCCAATCCATCAAGATCCACAAGCATCACGGACATATGTGTATTTATCTTTGCCTTGCTGATCATTTTCAAAAAGACCGTGAACGCCTTGACCTCCGTAAAAACAAAAGTATTCTTATAATCCTTCAGCACTTCCGGCTCCCATGCATCGATCAGAAACAGTCCCGCATATCTGCTCATGGAGCTATCCAACATTGAAACCGGATCGGTTCCGGAGGCTTTCAGGGGTACGTTATGCATGTCTGTGTCATTATAGATAAAATTCCAGAACAAAGGATCCTGTCCCTGAACATGCAGGCAAAAATCCGACGGGATTGACAGGGCATAACGGCTACGAGGCACCTTTTCAGAAAGTGCCAGGTCGGGATGAAGCATCACCGAATATCCCTTATCAAGAAAGTTCTGAGTCACTGTATCCTTGATGAGCTTGATGCCCTCTCTTCTGGACTTAAGTACCATTCTCGATGAAGCATCGATCACTCCGGTTTCCATCTCTGCTCTGGTCACCTTGCCGTTTGCCCTCATAAGAGCATCCAGTGTGACTTCCTGCTTGTCCGCAGAATTCGCAGCTATGGCCTTAAGAAGCTCATCGGAAAGCGGCTTATCTATGAGTTCATTAACTATTCGTGAAAAGGTGGATGGTCCCTTCACCTTACATATCCTTGAAAACTCAGCCATGCTCCTGTCCGGGCCCTTTGCCTTGGACACAAGCATTGCGAGTTCTTCGGTATTCGGGACATACGCCTGTACATATTCAGGCATGTTCATGCTTTTCCTGCTCATTATAGTTCCTCAAACTATTCCTGCTGCTTATTATTCCTTCATACCACCTTCTGGGGATTCTCCATCCTCAGGTCAAATATTGCTCCGCAGTCCTTGCATCCCTTCGCAACCACGGTCGAATAATTCTTGTTTAAGGGAAGCTTTTCCCAGGATTCCTTCGTTGCAAAGATAAGTCCGCCGAGCCCTGCCGAGAGTTTTCCCTCGATAACATTTTCAGAACCGCATTTTGAACAGTACATTTTTTCTCCTCTCAGATTCATACTTGAGTCACGCCGAAGATATCTATCAATGTGCCAAGATCCGGTTTTCCACCGGCATTTGCAAGCTTTCCATTAAGTCCGGCAATATTCAGATTAAATATACCACACTCCATTTGTAGTTGTCTGTCCCACAAATGCAGTTCCGCTAGCTGAATTATTATTATCTGTCACCGGTTTTCTCCAAAGCGGGATATAAGTGTGCTTATTTCTATCACTCCAGCACTATTCACAATTGGCGCCAGATCAGCTCCCGCAGGAATGATGATAACTTTTATTTCACCGTTAATAGCAACATTCAGATTTACTGAAATGTCATGTCTTGTCAAAAGAACTTGTACGACCGATACATCAAGAAAAGTACTGTCGTTAGTGTAGAACTCCACAGTACTCCCCCCAGGAACAGTAGAGATCAAACCGATAAACATGGGGGCATTGTAAGCTACTTGGCTCATTGCAGGATCGATACCGGTACCAGGATTGGGATTTATGGATGCAACGCTTGGATCTCCTGTCCCGCCTGTAACACTCACAAATGAATGATTTCTTTCATCTTCGATTATGCTAAAACCATAGTTTGCAAATAATGCAACCAACCTGTCAGGTCCGGCCACTCCGAAGTTTTCCCCTTCAAGCGCTTTGAGGATCGATGCGGTATTTTGCAAGACCATCTGATTCATTGGAATCCTCAGAACGACCTTTTTACCGTATATATAAAACACACAGTCTACTGGCTTGCTGTAACCCAATTCATCAAATACATCAAACATCGCCTTAAGCATTTCATTGCTTAAGTTAGTGGATCCATTCATGTCCAGGACTATGGAAGGAGCATTGGTAAGCAGCAAAGCCGGTATCTGCTTACAGATCTCGGTTTTGATCATCGTAACAAAAGGGTTTTCTTCGGATATTTCAGGCTGAACAGGAGCATTGGGGTTAGGATCTGTCGGATTCTCCGCAACAGGTCCTTCGCCTTCACCCTCGACACCATCTACAAATCCTC
>JAIKZQ010000019.1 GCA_024682075.1 Lachnospiraceae bacterium | reverse complement strand
TCGGAGCTCTGTTCGAACTCTCTTCTTACTACATATAATCTTCTGTCAAAGTCAGCACCCCTGTTAAGTCCTTCAGGTCTCTTAAGAAAGCACTGCCAGATAGAGGGCTGGCAGTTACGTGCTCTCTCTCCGAGAATTTCGGGATGAACGGGAACCTCTCTCCATCCGATAACTTCCATCCCTTCCTTATCTGCAATGACCTCAAAGAGTCTCTTTGCAAATGTTGCCTTAAGATTATCCTGAGGAAGGAAGAACATACCGATACCGTAATCTCCGGCAGCGAGTTTTCCTGCCTTCATCTTTTTAAGGACTGATGAAAAGAAAGAGTGAGATATCTGGAGAAGGATACCGACACCGTCACCAACCTTGCCGCTTGCATCCTTTCCTGCTCTGTGCTCAAGCTTTTCAACTATTGTCAGTGCATCGTCCATAACGGAATATTCAGGTATTCCGTCAATCTTGACAACAGCACCTATACCGCACGCATCATGTTCTCTGTCGTATGAAAGATTACCGTTCATATCATTTCCCTCTCAGATCATGTGGATAAAAAATAAGAAACGGCGCCTCTAATGTCATTTAAACATTAGAGACGCCGTTGCCTCTTGCAGAATAAAATAATCTTTTTAAATAGCAATGTCAAGAAATTTTTTACAAAAAGATTGACGGTTCCTTCGTTCACAGAATTTGTGATCGAAAGAACCGTCACCTTTTCTATCTATAATGTATTATTCAACATCCTGAAGAGCTGCATAATCCTCTTCGCCTGTCCTTATCTTTACAACTCTACTGACAGGATATACGAAGATCTTACCATCGCCGATCTTGCCGGTATAAAGGGTCTTCTTGGCAACCTCGATGACGGAATCAACAGGTATCTTGCTGACGACGACTTCAAGCTTGATCTTGGGAAGGAGTGTCATATCCATCTCGACTCCTCTGTACATCTCGCCTGCACCCTTCTGGATACCGCATCCTGTTACCTGTGTCACCGTGATACCGGTGACACCGAGATCGTTGAGTGCACGCTTGATGCTGTCATATCTGGAAAGCTTGGTTATGATGACAACCTTGTGCATTCCTGTATCACTTATAACACCTGCAGCTCTCATATCCTTCTCTGTATCAACAACAGGTACAGCGGCCTTCTTCTGTGCTTCACTTGCCTTGTCATATTCTGCGGTTCCAAGGCTGGTATTCTCGTTCTCACTCATTACCGCACCTGAGAGATCAACAATACTGAAGCCTGCATATGCGGATGCAAGGCCGTGTTCCTTGATGTCGAGACCTTCGATCTCCTCTTCCTCGGAAACACGGAGTCCGAAGATAGCCTTGATGATCGAAAATACTATTACCATTCCCACAACTGTCCATGCTGCAACTGCTGCAAATCCAAGGAGCTGTTTTCCGAGAAGTTCAAATCCGCCGCCATAGAAAAGTCCTGTAAGTTCACTGTCAGGAGCAGTGGGAGTTGCAAAGAGTCCTACAGCTATTGTTCCCCAGATACCGTTCATCATGTGAACAGCAACTGCACCGACGGGATCATCGATATGAGCCTTATAATCAAGGAACCATACTCCGAAACAAACCAGAAGGCCTGCTACAGCACCGATAACGATGGCACCGAATGCATCTGTTACATCGCAGGGAGCAGTGATTGCAACGAGTCCTGCGAGTGAAGCGTTCATACACATTGAAACATCGGGCTTGCCGTACTTGATCCATGTGAAGATCATACATACAACTGTTGCGATTGAAGGAGCTATTGTTGTGGTTACAAATACTGATGCGAGCTGATCTACTGAAGTACATGCTGCACCGTTGAATCCATACCAGCCGAGCCAGAGGATAAACACACCGAGAGCACCGACTACAATATTATGTCCGGGGAATGCATTGACCTTGGTCACCTTACCCTTTTCATCCTTCTCGAACTTTCCGATACGGGGACCGACCATCTTGGCACCGATCAGAGCTGAGATACCGCCTACCATGTGGATCGCACAGGATCCTGCAAAATCGTGGAATCCCATCTGAGCGAGCCAGCCGCCGCCCCAGATCCAGTGAGCTTCAATGGGATAGATAAGTGCTGAGATAACTGCTGAATATACACAGTAGCTCAGGAACTTGGTTCTTTCAGCCATTGCACCGGATACGATGGTAGCTGTTGTTGCACAGAACACAAGGTTGAATACGAAGTTGGACCAGTCAAAATCTGCATATGATGTGAAGATATCAAATCCGGGCTTTCCGATAAATCCAACCACGTCTTCACCGAGCAGCAATCCGAAACCGATCAGAATGAATACACAGCAGCCTATACAGAAGTCCATCAGGTTCTTCATCAGTATATTACCGGCGTTCTTTGCTCTCGTAAAACCGGTCTCTACCATAGCGAATCCGGCCTGCATCCAGAATACCAATGCTGCGCCGATCAGAAACCATACTGCAAAAAGTTTACCGTCGACAATACTCAATAATTCTTCCATAAAGTTTTCCTCCTCAGGATTTATTTGTGCTTTCGCCTATGAATTTTATTCCGAAAACACCTGCCACCGTTACAGTCACCGCTATATCTCTGAACCGGCAGCTGAGCATTTGTTTAAAAATAAAGGCACTTCGAACTTCGCGGTGAAAGTTCAAAGCGCCTTTGCCTTAAACAAAAAAAACGGCGTTCCGGAATTGATCATTTCCGGAACGCCCTTGCTCCTTATGGGTGAGATATTACTCCGATGATAAAAAATTGTCAAACATTTTTTAAAATCTTTTTAAAATATTTTATGACATCAGTGACATAATAATTCATAATGCTTTGTTTTATCAGGCAAAAAGCGCATGAACAGGCGCTTTTCACGCATTCAAAAAATTCTTCAGCATGATCCGTCCGTTAGGTGTGAGGATTGATTCGGGATGAAACTGAAGTCCGTACACTTTGTATTCCGTGTGCTCGACAGCCATCACTTCTCCTTCATCCGTCTGTGCAGTGACCTTAAGACAATCCGGAATGGTATCTTTCCTGGCTGCAAGAGAATGATATCTTGCGACTTCTTCTTTTTCATCAAGTCCTTTAAAGATCACGGATCCCCTGTCCACCGTGACGATCGAGCTCTTGCCGTGCATGAGTCTTTCGGCATATGTGACCGTTGCACCGAAAGCTGCACATATTGCCTGATGCCCGAGACACACTCCCAGGATGGGAAATTCTCCGGAAAGTTCCTTTACGACATCCATGCATATCCCTGCATCTTCGGGCCTTCCGGGGCCCGGGCTCAGGATAATGTGTGAAGGATTCATCTTCCTGACATCACCGACCGTCATGGCATCATTCCTTATGACATTAATGTCAGGATTGATCTCTCCGACGAGTTGAAAGAGGTTGTATGAAAAACTGTCATAATTATCTATCAGCAGTATCATCCCTATACCTCCTCCGAAGCCTGAATTGCCTTGATCACGGCGGACGCCTTGTTGATGCATTCCGTGAACTCATTCTCGGGAACGGAATCCGCCACGATTCCTGCACCGCTCCTTACGAATACCTTGCCTTTTTTCTTGTAGGCAAGTCTGATGGAGATACAGGTATCCATATTGCCGGCAAAATCTATATATCCGATTGCTCCGCCGTAGATGCCGCGCTTGATGCCCTCAAGCTCATCTATAAGTTCGCATGCCCTGATCTTGGGGGCACCCGATAATGTTCCCGCAGGAAGAACCGATCCGATCGCGGACAGCGCATCCTCGTCGCTTCTGATCTCGCCGCACACAGTCGAGCCAATATGCATAACATGAGAGAAGAACTGAACTTCTCTGAGTTTTTCAACATGTACGGTACCGAATCTGGATATTCTTCCAAGATCATTTCTTCCGAGATCGACGAGCATGTTATGCTCCGCAAGTTCCTTGGGATCGGCCAGAAGATCACGGACAAGCTCCGCATCCTCTTCTGCCGTTGCTCCTCTCTTTCTCGTCCCCGCAAGAGGGAATGTATGAACAACCCCGTCCTGAAGCTTTACCAGAGTCTCCGGCGAAGCTCCCGCCAGTTCAAGATCGTTCGAGCAGAAATAGAACATATACGGCGAAGGATTGATGGTCCTGAGCATCCTGTACGCATTAAGCAGCGAGCCTTCATAATCGGCACTGAGCCTGTTTGAGAGTACTATCTGGAATATGTCTCCCTCAACGATATGATGCTTGCCCTTTTCGACCATCCGGCAGAATTCTTCTTTTTCAAGAGCGGGGATAAACTCTCCCATGACCCGTCCCGAAATATCCTCCGACATCTGCCCGTTTTCTATAAGGTCCTTAAGTCTTGCCAGCTCGCTCTGAGCCCTGTCATACTCCGACTCAAGATCAGTAAGATGGACGTTTACTATGAGGATTATCTTCTGCTTCAGGTGATCAAAGGCAATGACTTTATCAAAAAGCATCAGATCGATGTCGTTGAATTCTTCGGCATCCGCTTCGATAAGATGAAGTGAAGGCTCGGCATATTTAATATAATCATATGCAAAATATCCGACCAGTCCGCCCGTAAAAGGAGGCAGTGAAGTGATCCTCGGACTCTTATATCTTCCGAGCACTTCCCTGATATGCTCTGCGGGATTGGATGTCTGCACTGTTTCATCGCCGATCTTAAGAAGGCCGTTAAGGCAGGTTATCTCCAGCTTCGGATCAAAGCCAAGAAACGTGTAACGTCCCCAGTTATCGTTATCCTTGGCCGATTCCAGAAGATAACAATGATCCGATGCTTTTTTCAGTATCCTCAGAACCTGTATCGGCGTTCTCATGTCGGAAAGCATCTCAAGGCTGACAGGGGCTATGTCATATTTTCCCTCTTCCTTGAAGCGCTTCAGTTCATCCAGTGTCATATAAAAATCCTCGCTAATGTTTAAGTGAACGGGGGGACCGTCCCCCCCGTTCACCGTTTTGCATTATAACAGTCTGATCAGTTCATCCCTCACGCCGGAGAGCCTGTCATCGGACAGTCCGAAATTCATGGATCTGTAGCTCCATGCAGCCCTTCCGATACCGTATTTGTTGAATGATTCGCTGATCATGCGGTACCACTTGACGGTATCTTCGGGAGTAGCGTTTTCGATAACGCCGTATTCTCCGCAGTAGATAGGAACATTTCTCTCTTCGGCAACCCGGACGGCCTCTGCAAAGCACTTGTCAAAATATGTGCTGCTGAGCTTATCTTCGGGATCGTACCCGGGGAATTCACACCCCATGTTCGGAGTCTGAACCTGTGCGTCAGCCCCCATCTTACCGTATGTCGCATCTATGGAGATCCTGTATTCAAGATCCATTCCGCTTACCCATCCCGCTCCCTGATGTGTGAAGATGATGGGATCATAGCAGTGGAAATTGTAGACTATATTCACATCATAAGGAGCCTCAAGATCCTTAAGAGCCACAATGCTGTTGTTGTAATAGCCACCTACGAGTATCTTGATGTCGGGCTGTATTGCACGTATTCTCTGAATGCATGTCCTGGAAATGCGGTTCCAGTTATCGCTGTATTCCTTGGCAGTGACTTCATTCAGGAGTTCGAATGCAAGGGCATCGCCGTAACCGGTGAACTCGGAAGCAAGTTTTTCCCAAAGTCTGTAGAATCTCTCCTGATATTTCTCGTTCTCGAAAAATCCGCTCTCTCCGTATCCTAAGTCAAAAGAATAGCCAAATGTCTTGTGGAGGTCCAGTACCACATTCAGGTTATATTTGCGTGCCAGCTCTATCGCTTTTCTGATGCGCTCGAATCCTTCGGGAATATAATTACCCTCTTTGTCCTCGACCAGTTCATAGTCGATCGGAAGCCTGAAATGATCCAGTCCCCATTTTGAGATCTGCTCAATGTCGCTTTCCGTTATGAAGTTATCATATCTTTCCGCGGTATGATCACACTGTGAAAACCATCCGCCCAGATCAACTCCGTGAACAAATCCTTTGAATTCTCTCATTTTGTATCCCTCCGTTATAAGTCTCTTAATTCGAGAAAAGGTGCCAGGCCGTCATGATCGTTATCAGTCTCCGTCACCGCATTCGCGGCCCTTTTTACTTCTTCGCCGGCATTTGCCATCGCTATCCCCAGTCCGGCTTCTTCTATCATTGATATGTCATTTTGCTCATCACCTGCTGCAATGGTACCGGCGATGGGTATGCCGAGATATTCGGACAGTCTCTTTACCGCGGATCCTTTTCCTGCTTCTTTCATGAAGATCTCGAGGTAGTAGGGATTGGAATATACGGTCGTGACCCGGTCTCCGTATTTCTCCATGACTGCCTGCCTGAATCTTTCGAGTTTCTGAAGATCATGCAGCTCAATGGCGATCACTTTGCAGGGCTCCTCGGGAAGATTCCCGGTTATGTCATCCGTGACTATAAGCGGTCTTTTGATCACCCGGTTGTAATACTGCATCTCCTCGCCGTTATCGGGCGTTACAAGGGAATCCGCAGTATATGTGTGTGCATGAACATGATGACTTGCAGCCATCTCAAAGATCCCGGGGATCATCTCAAGCGGAACTCCCACCCTGAAGATCACTTCTTCTTTGTCATGATCATATATAAGAGCCCCGTTATAGCAGATCAGAAAGCTTCCGGGATAATCCACCTCCAGATTTCTGCTGACATCCAGGACATTATCGAGTCCCCTGCCCGTGCAAATCGCAAAATGATTGCCGCGTAAGACGAAGTCATCGAGTGCCTTTTTGGTCCTTGCCGAGATCCTCTTGTCGGATGTGAGGAGAGTTCCGTCCAGATCCGAAAAAAAGATCTTTTTTTCTTCATTCCGTAATTCAGTCATCTATCAGTACTTCTTCCATTATGTCATAGTGCAGCCTGCTGTATCCGCAGCTTTTATATGTCCCGATCGCACGTTCATTCTCCGGTTCAACTTCCAGCTTGAACCTCACTATCTCGGGATACATGCCGGGAAGGCTGTCAAAAAACTGTCTTGCGATGCCCTGTCTGCGGAATTCTTCGCGAATATACAGATCCTCGATCCATCCGCACATACCGCCGTATTCCGTGGTAAAGCTCTTCGATACCATCGAATATCCCGCAATCCTGCCATCAGAGACGAATACATATCCGTCCAGATAAGGATTGTCCCCTATACAGGCTTCTATGTCATTTTTAAGGACTTCATCGGAAGATGTGTGCAGAACTGCCGGAGAATCATAGAATACTCTCATCATCTGAAGTACTTCATCATAATGGGACGGGTTCATTTTGATTATATCCATACAAAAACTCCTGTGGCATCATGAAGTGCAAGTAATATGATACCACAGGAGCCGGATTTATTAAATATCAAAGGCTGTTAACGCATCCGAGGAATACGGGAAGACCGGTTTCATTGTCGACTATCGCATAGACAAAGGGCCTGTCGAGAGTGATATACAAAGGCTCAACATACTCCGGCGTTGCCATGCAGGTATCGAGAGAAATCGAGGTGACCGCTGCAGCCCTGGTTCCTTCCCTGTTAACATCGATGAAGGTCTTGTGAAGGACACTGCTGATCCAGATGTTATATTCCGGATCGGATACAGGTCTCATGATCCCGGAAAAATCGGCATTTTCCGGATCGAACGGGGTAGTCATTCCCATCTCCGTCAGAACATCTCTCATCTGTATCTCATATTCCGTCGTGAATTCCGGCATACGGACATAGATGTCAGCATCATGATATCTTGGATTTCTGACCGCTTCGGAAAAATCCGCTCCGCCCGAAGCCAGAGATGTAATGTAATCATTTACCGAAATGCCCTCATCAGGGAGAATTCCCACAAAAGAGTACTGATTTCCCTTATAAGGACGAATGAATCCGATTCCGTCACCAAGTTCTATGTAGGATGCCTCGGTACTGAACAGCATCGTGACATTTGATGTGCTTCCGTCATAATTGGTGAAACTGTAATTCTCGATTATCTGGTCTTCGGAATACTCGATCTCCCACTCACCCTCAAAAGCCATTGCATTGATGAGGAACATCCTGTTCTCGTCGTCGATCCCGTTAATGATCTCGTTGATCATGCCACGGGTCTCATTGCTCACCCATCCGTTTATGTCCCTTACGGTGCCTTCATCAAACGGCGCCATCCAGATGTCTGCATCGTACCAGCTTCTTGCAGCCTGTGCGAATTCAGGAACGATCTCAAAAAGTCCGTCATTCCTCATCCACACCGAGTTGGCCACGTTCCATTTCACATCCTCGGAACTCTCCAAATGTTCCGCCATCGCATACATTATGGGATTCATCTGCTGACAGGATATTCCGCCGTTTATCACGTTCTCCATCTCGGAAAGAGTACCTCCGGCAGCCCCGTTTTCGGTCATTCCGAAAGCCATCATCATCGATGTGGGAGATATCAGTATGTTCTGTCCCTCTCCGGATCCTTCAAGGATATTCTCAAACAGATTCACGGATGATCCGGACAATGCCGAGATCCACTCTTCATTAAGATCGCTCTCACTGTACGAGACCTCGATCGGGCTTACTGTCTCCGAAACGTTAATTGATTCTTCACTTATTTCAACAGGAGTCTCCTGAGATGAACCCGGCTCCGATCCGCTGCTTACGTGTTCTCCGGGCTCTGTCTGACTCTCCCGGGTACCACCGCCCGTTCCCTGTGCGGTGCCGCATCCTGCTATCATCATTCCGGCTAAAAGTCCGGCAATTATCTTCTTTTTCATGATCTATGACCCCACTTTCATATCTGACTTCTTTATTCATCCGCTCTTGCGAATCATGGGTTTTTCGCCCCTCTGTACTAACAGACGGCGAAGAATCCGGATCGGTCACATAAATTATATGATCCGTGTCATTTTTTCTTTTCCCTCGGGGAAGTCCCGAAACGCTTTACGTATGCCCTGTAGAAGGAAGAATAATCGCCGAAGCCGCATCTTGACGCCGCTTCTCCGGCACTGCAGCCTTCAGCCATGAGCGATCCGGCCTCCACAAGTCTCTTTGCTGTGATGTATTCCCAGGGCGGAGCTCCTATATACTCCCTGAATATCCGTGTAAGCTGGGAAGGACTGATGTAAAACGCAGCTGCAATCTCCCCAACCGACAGTTCATCCGAAAGATGTTCATTCACATATCCTATGATCTGCGAAGAAAGTGACTTGTTTCTGCTCTCCCGCTTCTTCCTTCGCCCCGCAAACTCCTCACCGACATCCAGAAGGATCGCAAGCAGCGCGGAATACAGGAATAAGCTGCGATCATCGGAATACACCTTCTCGTCGCAGATTTTCTCAAACAGTCCCCTGTACTCCGGCCTGTAATACAGATTCTCCTTGCCAAGCTCCCTGTTCGACAGAGGATTCATCACTTTCCTGTCCGGATCGATCCCGTCAAAAAGATCCATCGGAAAATTGATGGCATATCTTTCGTAGGGGCCCGCCGAATTCAAACGTGTCCTGTGAGCCTCACCGGGCCGCATCAGAAGAAGGCTTCCCGGCTTCATCGGATATTCGGATCCCTCAACCAGATAAGCGGCATCCCCTTCGATGAAATAATAGATCTCACACCTGTCATGGATATGCATGACATATCCTCTGCCGTCTTCATGTTCATCCCTCGCATGACGGGTATATATTCCGTTTTCCTCGCATTCTGTCAGCATACTACGGATTTTATCATTTTTGACGTGATTTGCAATGTTTTGACTTATTTTTGCAATTTTAATGCATATTTTTACAAGGTAATATAGGTGCACATAAAAAAGTGCGGCACGAAAAGTGTCGTAAAGCAAATCGAAGGTGCGAAAGGAAGGTGTGACATGAGATTCAGACTTGCGGCATTTGCGGATGAAGCATCAGGGGAGATAAACGGCCAGATCAGGGCCCTTAAGGAAAATGAGATAAATCTTCTCGAGATCCGTGGAGTCGACGGCAGTAACATCGCAGACATCAGTACGGAGAAAGCAAAGGAAGTCCGTGCAAAATTTGAAGACGCAGGGATAAGCATCTGGTCCCTGGGTTCTCCGTTCGGCAAGATACATATGGACGATGACTTCGCTCCACATCTCGAGTCCTTCAAAAGAGGACTGGAGACCGCACAGATCCTCGGATGCAGACATATCAGGATGTTCAGTTTCTACGGAACAGAGGGCAGAAAGAGCGAAGTCTTCGAAAGATTATCCTTATTCCTTCGCGCTGCAGAAGGAACCGATGCGATTCTCTGTCACGAAAACGAAAAGGGTATCTATGGGGATGTGGCACACAGATGCCTCGAGATACACCGTGAATTCCCGCAGATCAAGGCAGTCTTTGATCCGGCGAATTTTATCCAGTCCGGCCAGGATACCGTCGAAGCATGGAAAATGCTGAGTCCTTACGTTGAATACATGCACATCAAAGATGCTTTGCAAGGCGGACAGGTCGTTCCCGCAGGAAAAGGAGCCGGAAATCTTCCATATCTGCTTTCCGAATACAAAGGAGATGTGCTCACTGTCGAGCCCCATCTTACCGTATTCGACGGATTAGAAAAGCTCGAAGGCAAAGAAAAGACTCAGATAAATCCCTACAGCTATCCCGATTCATTCACGGCATTTAAGGCAGCATGCGATGCACTGAAGTCACTCACATAAAAGATGCCGTAAGAAACTCATACATACAAACCCGGTAAATACTGACAGAAAGGCATAAATATGGATAAGATAAGACTCGGAATAATAGGTGTCGGCAACATGGGCTACGGCCATCTGAAAAACATCTGCGACGGACTCTGTCCAAGGATAGAAGTCACAGCATTTTCGGATCCCGTGAAAGACATGCTGAAGCGGGCAAAGGAACTGTGTCCGAAAGCCGCCGCATTCGAAGATACAAACGAGCTCCTTGACAGCGGTCTCATAGACGCCGCTCTCATCGCAGTTCCTCATTACGATCATCCCGCGATCGCAAAGGAATGCTTCAAACGCGGTATTCATGTCATGACGGAAAAGCCTGCGGGCGTATACACAAGGCAGGTGCGTGAAATGAACGATGCAGCCGGGGCCTCCGGAGTCATATTTGCCATAATGTTCAACCAGAGATCCAATCCCATATATGCCAAAGCAAGAGAGATCGTCTCCGAAGGACTTCTCGGCGAGCCCAAGAGACTTGTGTGGATCATCACCAACTGGTACAGGTCACAGGCATACTATGATTCCGGATCATGGCGCGCTTCGTGGGACGGCGAAGGCGGAGGCGTGCTCCTTAATCAGGCACCTCACAATCTCGATCTCTGGCAGTGGATCTTCGGAATGCCCCGCAGAGTCAGAGCATTCTGCTCCTTCGGAAAATATCACAACATCTCGGTCGAGGATGATGTGACCATATACGGAGAATACGATAACGGTGCATCGGCGGTTTTCATCACCACAACAGGCGAAGCACCCGGCACCAACCGTCTCGAGATATCCGGTGACCGAGGCAAGATCGTGATCGAGCACGGCTGCCTCAAGTGGACGAAACTCAGGGTTCCGGAAAGAGAATTCTGCTTCACCTGCAAGACGGGCTTCGAAGCACCCGAAACCGAGTACGAAGAGTTCACTGCACCGGAGCCGGAAGGTCACGTTGCCCTGCTCAATAACTTCGCTGATGCGATCTTGGACGGAACGCCTCTCATTGCAAACGGATACGAGGGCCTGAACTCGCTCTCAATATCAAATGCAGCCTATGTCTCATCATGGAAGGACGACTGGGCCGATATCCCTTCCGAAGAATCATTCTTCGAAGAAAAGCTTAAAGAGCTCCGCTCCGCGGAAAAAAAAAATAACAAAGCCTGAAGTTCACATACATGAACCGATCGAAGAACTGCAAAAAAGATGGCGGGTCCGCTGGTGACCCGCCATTTCTTATTCCTGTCTCCGTTATATAAAGCATCCGCCATCAGTCACGGCCATCAGGCTCACTCATCCCCACTGCCGGGGACAACATCATGATAATTCGTATACCACGCATAATCATAGTGATTTTCCGCGTAATAATTGAAATCACACAGATAATATTCCGTCCCGTCCGATGCCCTGAAATAATAAAATGTCACGGGTGATGTGTTTTCGGTCGGAATATCGCTTCCAAGCACGTAGACAACCCTGTCAAGATCCGCACCGGTATCCGCAAAGATTTTCTCTTCCTTGCGCAGGTACTCTGCCTTTTCGTCCGTCTGCATCCTCGCCATTTCCGTGTAATAGTTGATGATCTCCTGCTCACGGCTTATCCACTCGATATCCGGCAGCACGACAGATCCGAATCTTTCGGAATAATAAGGACTTTCGGTTCCGCGCTCGTAACATTCTATTGCCCAGTTGTCCATTCGTCCGTTCAGGTTATAGGCCTGGATCACTTCAGCACAGGCAAGTGCCGCTTTCTCCGCATCCCCGGCATTATCTGCCATAACGATGAAAAAAGAGATGTCATCCGTATCACACACCGCGCCCGCACTTTCGCATATCTCCTCCAGATCGTTCAGACACTGTGAAAAAACATAATCAGCCAGAGCGGTCTGAAAAGTCGAACCTGTATTCTGCACGCTCCCGAAGCTTGATCCGTCGATCACAATGTCCTGCATGCCACTGGATATAGTGTATTCAAAGCCCTGAAGTTCATCCCTGAGCACCAATTTGGTAAGTTCATCGCTTTCCGTCTGCGATACTATCTCACATTCGCCGTATGTCCTTACAGCTTCTCTGTACAGCTCCTTTGCAGTCTTCACATGACCGCATCCGCTTATGACAAAGAGAAATAAGAGCATTGCCAAACGAGGCAGCATTTTTCTCATCCTTTTTCCGGACATTTCCCTTCCTCCTCCATGAATCAAACACCCGGTCACATCAGTGACATATCGCATCCGACAAGTCAATACAGGTCGATCACAAGAACCTCCGGATGGTTAAAATACCTCGGTGCCGGAGTACTCTCCCTTGCAAGTCCCCTGCTGACCGCCATATAGCTTCCGTTCGGCAGTTCGTAAAGACCGTTTACATATTCGGCCATGGTACCCTGATCCGGAACATACAGCCCGCGGTTTACAAACGGGATGAGGATCTGACCTGCATGAGCATGTCCGGCACAGATAAGGTCAAAATCATATTGCTCATATACGTCATAAAGCTCAGGCCTGTGGCTCAGAAGTATCCTGACATGTGATTCATCAGCCGCTTCAAATGCGGCTTTAAGCTGATCTTCCCAGCCGTGATGCCGTATCCTTGTCGGATCATCAACACCGCATATATCGATCAAAGTATCACCGAATTCAAGAGTCCTGCAATCTCCAGCCAAAACGTTTACACCCAGCGATTCAAGATATTCCTTGATCTCCGGAACTTTTCCGCTCCAGTATTCATGATTGCCAGTGACATAAAAGCACGAATACTCCGCCGCCATCGCTTCGACGAAATACATGGAGTTCCCATTATCAAGATTATCATCGAAGATATCGCCGCCAAGAAGTATGATATCAGGGTCTTCTTTTTCAACTCTTCTTATCAGGGATCTCTGCTCTCTTCCGTAATAACAGGAATGAAGATCCGTGATCAGAACGATCCTTACAGGTTCGGCATCTTCGGGAATGAGATCAATCGATATTCTCTCTGTCACAGGAACCCAGGACCATATCCATGAGAGAATGAAAAAGACCAATATTCCGTAAAAGATAAGCCTGCCTTTTTTCAGACTTCCTTTTTTCTTTTTTCGATCTGTTTTCTTTATATGTTCCGTTTTCTTTTCATGTTCCGCTTTCTTCATACCGTGTCATTATATCAAAAAACCGGACAGGATTCGAATCCTGCCCGGAATGTGAACATGTTTATGATCAATATGCGATCCTCTGCAAAATCATGTATATATGTCAGTCGCTGAGAGACTGGGTTACGGGAACCTCGTTCTTCTTTTCATAGCAGCTGAAGATCTTCTCAATTTCCTTTTCATCAGGCTTCTTTGTGATCAGTGAAACCGCGGGAACGATGAGGAGTCCTGCAAGCATTACAAACGCACCTGCATTGATGGGAGACTGAAGGATCGCGGGAAGAGTGCTTCTGAAGAGCATGTTATAGGTCATGAAGCCCGCACCGAAGATAAAGCTTGCAAGGCATCCGGCCTTGGTCGTTCTCTTCCAGTAAAGTCCATAGAGGAAAGGTGCAAGGAATGCGCCTGCCATTGCTCCCCATGAAACGCCCATGAGCTGAGCGATGAACGTGACATTGGACCTGTACTGAATGACTGCCAGCACAACGGAAATGGCTATGAAGACAACGATGAGTGCTCTGATCCAGAGAACCTGCTTCTTATCTTTCATGTCCTTGATTATGGTTCCCTTGATGAAATCGATAGTGAGAGTAGAGCTTGAAGTCATGACAAGGGATGAAAGTGTGGACATCGAAGCCGACAGCACAAGTATAACGACAAGTCCGATGAGCGCAGGGCTCAGATTGGAGAGCATTGCGGGAATGATGGCATCGAAGCCTTCAGCCTTCACATCCACCTGATCGCTGAAGAGTCTTCCGAAACCGCCGAGGAAATAGCAGCCTCCGGCAACTACTCCGGCAAAGAGTGTGGAGATGATGGTTCCCTTCGTTATGGACTTCTCCGACTTGATCGCATAGAACTTCTGGACCATCTGAGGAAGTCCCCAGGTTCCGAGTGAGGTAAGGATGACAACTCCGATCAGATTAATGGGATCGGGACCGAAAAACGAATTGAAAACTCCGGGGGTGGTGCTGACGGTCTCGTCAGAAACCTGGGCAAGTTTATTTAATGCCTCGAGGAATCCGCCCTTTGAGTTGAGAACGGCAAGAATGACTGCCACGATTCCGAAGAGCATGATTATTCCCTGTATGAAGTCATTGATGGCTGTTGCCATATATCCGCCGGCGATGACGTAGATTCCGGTGAGTACTGCCATCAGTATGATGCAGTAGACGTAATCGATGTTGAAAGCCATGCTGAACAGTCTGGAAAGACCGTTATAAAGAGATGCGGTATAAGGGATCATGAAAATGAAGACTATAAGTGATGCAAAAAGCTTGAGTCCCTTTGAATCAAATCTCTGTCCGAAGAATTCAGGCATGGTTGCGGAATTGAGATGCTGTGACATGATCCTGGTCCTTCTTCCGAGAACTCTCCATGCGAGCATCGAACCGAGAAGCGCATTCCCTATTCCGATCCAGGTAGAAGCAATTCCGTACTTCCATCCGAACTGGCCTGCGTATCCGACGAATATGACCGCCGAGAAATAACTGGTTCCGTATGCAAATGCGGTAAGCCAGGGGCCTACGCTCCTTCCACCGAGCACGAATCCGTTGACATCGGTTGCATTCTTACGGCAGTAGAATCCAACACCGATCATCACGCCGAAGAATATCACCAGCATCAAAATCTTTGTAATCATAAGAATCCTCCAAAAACAATTTTACGCTTTAAAGCGTTGAGTCATAAAAGAGTTTAGCACTTTAAAGCGTTGGTGTAAAGGAGTAAAGGTGAAAATATCATAAAACAGGCCAAAAAAACGGGATGGCTTTTGCCATCCCGCATTTCTTATCAGTCTTTCAGTTCATATTCGAATCCGTTCAGCACGACCCTTGCACGCCCGTGAACAATGTCTATTCTGTCAGGCGGCAGGTATTCCCTCAGCTTCATGTCGGTCATGATCTTGACAGTGGTGTCGGAATCCACGAAAGAAAGATCGGTATCTCCGGAGAAGCCGCCGAAAGGAAGTACCTTCTCACCCTTTGCATAGATCCTCATGGATGCTCTTTCTATCTTGAAAGAGGTCTTTCCGTCAAGCGCTCCCGTTCCGGAGCATCTGTCGTTATGCGCGTTCATGACGACACTTGCATCGTGAACATACACTTCGGAATTCTCTCCCGTAACGGAACCGAGTCCCACAGCCTCCTTGCCGCTCATGTACAGCTTGACCGAACTGTTGGATATGGTCAGCTTGTCATTGGCGCTGGTCGATCCGATGGCAACACCCTTTATCGTATTGAGCTCGATGTTGATATCGGCATTCGTGATGTCCAGATTGCAGTCATTATATAGAACGCCTATTCCCAGTGCCCTGTCACCGTTCATCTCAAGAGCAAACTGTCCGCTGCTAATATTGATCTCGCCGCCGTATCCCGATCCGATACACACGCCTATTGTGCCGCTTGTCACGATATTGAGGACTCCCTCATGATTGAAGATCAGCCTGCCGTGATATGCGGTTATGCCGTTTCCGATGCCGAAATACTCTTCACCATCGAGAGTGATATGGAGTTCGCCGTCGCCGGCCAAAGTGAAGGTCGATCCTTCCGGAACCCTTATGCCGCCCATGTTCAGACGGTTATCGCCCTTAAGGAAAAGAGTGACTTCACTGTTTTTGCCTATCTCTATGCAGGGAAGTTTCTTCTTATTCGTGAGCCTCACATTCTCCAGCATGAGATCCACCTTGACATCATCCGCGATCTCGATGAGAACCTCGGCATCAAGCTTGGGATTGCCGCTGACAGAATAATCGCCGTCCCTTCCGATAAGAATGCAGGAAGTATTATTTTCGACAAGTCTGGACAGATCCATATGCTCGCCGCTGTCCGGATCATAAACCTGCGATGCCATGCCTTCCTGTCTCTCGTGAAGATAATTCTTCATCTCCTGCCTGATATCGTAAGGAATGGATTCAAGAGGCTCTGCTGCAGGCCTTGCGGTATAGAAGCCCTGGATCAGGTCCGCACCGAGGAGTATGACCGCCCTGAGTTCATCGGATGTCTCCACGCCCTCCGCAAGAGCGAGTATCCCGTTACTATGGCAGAACTCTATTATCTCACGGACAAAATGTCTCTTCTTGGGATCGTCCGATATTCCGGTAAGAAGCGATCTGTCTATCTTGACATAATCGGGCATATAGCGCAGGAGATTCCTGACATTGGAGTAACCTGTGCCGTAATCGTCGATGGCCGTCTGGACATTCAACCTCTCAAGCCTGTTCTTAAAACTCTGAAACTCCTCACCCTTAAGTTCGGCCTGCTCGGTTATCTCCACGACAATCGATCCGTTATGCTTAAGAAGAAGATCATCTACTCTCAGTCTGTCATCACCGATAAGAACCGTTTTGGGTATGCTGTTTATGAACAGCATCTTCTTATGGAAAAATGAAGGATCCGCATCTATGACGCCGAGAACATTAAGGAATGTGGCTTTCTGGATATCATTGAGCCTGTTCTTGAGCTCGGCATATTTGATCACGCCAAGAGGAGACTTGAGAATATCGCTCTGAGGGCGCATGAGCGCTTCATACGAATAGATATCACCCGTTGCCACACTGACAATGGGCTGATAATGGTAACTGAAAAGATTGTTGTCCAGAATGCGGTCAGCTTCCCTTAACTCGATCACTTCCTGCTCGCTCAGTGTAGCCATGAGGCCGCGCCCGGTCTCATCATCGCTTCCCGTCTTAAGGTAAATGAGTTCCTTGCCCAGGGTTAAAATGTCTTCCCAGAGCATGGTCCCATCACCGTCTGCCTCACCAAGCTGCTGCTTGTATCTTGAAGCAATCTCGTCAAGTTCTTCTCTTGAAGAGACGCCCATTATTTCATTTAGAAAATTGTGAACAGTCGAATGAATGCCCTGCATCTGTACCTTCTTCGGATTAATTTCCGATTTTATGATTAGCATTGTTATTCTATCACAATTTCTGAATGATTATACAAAAAATACGGAAATCTTTGTTGAAAGCCCTAACAATAGGTGTAATCAGCAGCCGTATTTTTGATATACGGAATTGGTGTATAATAGAATACACAACCGGTCAATTAATGTAACGAATTCACAGGAGGCATAAATGTCCGAAAATAAACGCAGGATGCTTCTTATTTCTTCCATATCCGCTGTCCTTGCCATTGCCGTTATCACTGCAGTGATCCTTATGGTCAGAGCATCTTCTCCCGAAAGAAAGTTTTCCCGTCAGATCGATCTCGGAAACAGTTCCCTGAAAGAGCGTGAATACGATCAGGCTGTTGCAAGCTTTGAAGCCGCCATTGAGATCGACCCCAAAAAAGCCGACGCATATCTCGGTCTTGTTGATGCATATATTGGAATGGAAGAATACGGCGAACTGCCTGACGTATATGAACTTGCCTCGGATAATCTTAAAAAGAGTGATCTGAGAGAGCTTCGGGAATATATCGCGGATGAACTGGAATCCGAAATCAAAAAGGCATTGAAACATGACAATAATGATCTTGCGACGGAATATATGGAAATCCTTGCGGAAATTGATAGAGATGTCGCTGAAAGCATAACTGCCGATCTGTTCGGATCCGCAGAAACTCCCGGAAACTCCGAGACCGGAGAAATACAGGCCGTCATAGACAGATTGCAGAATGAACTGACGAGAGGATATAAAGAAGGACAGCTCATACCTGATTTTACCTTCTATGATGCAGACGGAAATGTTCACAGCATATCAGAATTCCAGGGAAAGACCGTATACATCAATTTCTTCACTACCTGGTGCACTTACTGCTATTATGAACTTCCCGACATACAATCCGTGTACGACGAATATCCTGATGACGCAACAGTCATTCTGATAGACCTTGCGGAAACTCCCGAACTCGGAATGCAGTATGCGGAACAGTATGATCTGACAATGCCGATTTATTATACCGATGATTGGGAGATAGACGGTCTGACCATAGAAGCCGTTCCGCTCAGCATCATTATCGACAGGTACGGCGTTGTCATGGGTAACAATCTGGGCATGGCCGAGTATCAATGGATGCATGACACGGTTGATGCCGCAGTGAATGTAAGCAGATGATCTGAAAGATGATAAGAAACAAAAGGGAACAAATAAAAAATATGAACACAGAAAAATTGAAACTGTCTGTCTGCGCGATCATATTGATAATTGCCATAGTCATGATCTTTTGCGGGATCAGGAGCGGCAGTAATGATGAAGTCCGCGGACGGGGGAGCATGATCTGTTTGGAGTGCATAGGCCTTGGATAAACGTAGGAAGATAGTTCAGTTCATTACCGCTTTTTTGTACAATCCGCATCTTGGAAACCTGTTCAAAGGCGGACTGTATAAAGGAGAAACAAAAGGTGTATGCGTGCCGGGGCTCAACTGCTATTCCTGCCCTGCCGCGGCCGGTTCATGCCCCTTAGGTTCTCTTCAGCAGAGTCTGGCCTCTGTAAAAAAAGGCGTAAACACCTATGTGATAGGTTTTCTGCTGATGTTTGCGGCGCTGTTCGGAAGGTTTGTCTGCGGATGGCTCTGCCCGTTCGGACTATTGCAGGAGCTTATCTACAAAATACCCGTTCCGAAATGCCTGAAAAGATTTAAATGGCTCGGATGGATCAAATATGCGCATCTTGCGATCCTGGTATTACTTATCCCGATACTGACAGCGATTCAAAAGGGAATGGGGTATCCTGCTTTCTGTAAGTATATATGTCCGCAGGGCACGATCGGTGGGCTTTTCCTGATACGTACAAGCGAGGCATTACGGGATCAGGTCGGACTGATATTTGTCATCAAGATCCTGATCCTTGCCGGAATCCTCATCACTTCCTCCTTCATATTCAGACCGTTCTGCAGATTTATATGTCCGCTCGGGGCGATTTACGGATTGTTCAATAAGATAGCTCTGATACGTATCCGATATAATAAAGGTGCCTGCACATCCTGCGGGCTGTGCCAAAAGAACTGTCCGATGAAGCTCAATCCCGTAAAGGAATGCAATCATCCGGACTGCATCCGATGCGGAAAGTGCATAAAAGCATGTCCCGAAAAAGCACTTGCTTTTACCGCAAAAAAATCCTCAGCGGGTAAATAGCAGTTTTAAAACATCCGATCATTATACCCTTTTCGCCGCAAACCCATTTCAACATATCATTGGAACATAAAAGACATAAAAAGACGGTCGCCTTTCGGCGACCGCCTTCTTTTTGCTTATGTCCGCTTAAAGAATCCGCGATGGATTACTTCCAAGCATCATACTGGCGCTGGAACTCAGCAAGAACGTCCTGATATCCTGCCTCGTCAAGAGCAGCCTGATATGCTTCGATTGCTGCAGGAACATCTGCTGCTGCATATCCGCCGTTCTCAAGTGCGAATCCGTACTCTTCGAATACGTTCTGGCAAGCGGTGTACTGTGCCTCAACAGAGCTCTTGTCGAACTGGAATCCGTTTGCGCAAGAGATAAGTGCTGAAGAGTTGAAGTCGATGTACATCTGAGCAGTGTAAGGGTTCTCAGCTTCGCAGGTAACTACGGTAGCGTTTGCAGACTCCCACATTGAGTGGTTGTACTTAGCATCGGGAACCTTCTCTACATAGCCGTCAGCGTTGTAGTTGAAGTCTTCGCCTTCGATACCGTAAGCGTAGATGTCAGCGAGCTTGGAATCGGTGAAGAGAAGTCCAAGGAAGTCAACGCAAGCCTGAGCCTCTTCAGGGGTACAAGTAGCTGCAATTGCAAAGCATGATCCGAGCATGGAGTCGGTGTGGAGATATCTGTTAGAAGCGGGCTGCATAGCGACCTGCTGGCCATATCTTCCGTTAGCTTCTCCGTTGTTGGGGATGTCGGTCCACCAAGAAATAGCCCAATCCTGGGTCTGGGTGGTGGTGTCATCGGTGGTCTTGGTTACATCGTCCTCAGAGATGTATCCCATCTCAGCCCATCTGCCCATGAGAGTACAGAACTCAGCATATTCAGGGGTAAGGATGGTGTCTACAACTGAATTGGTCTTTCTGTCAACTGCGACCCAGTTAGAGGTAGCGTCGCCGGTGAAGAAATCGAATGAATCGATGTACCATCTGTAGAACATAGCGGTTCTCTGGGTAAGGAAGGGATACTTGAGGCCTTCTGCAGCTGCATCAGCGAGCATGGGCTCGAGGTCAGCAAGCTTCTTAACCTGTGAGATGTCCCATCCGTACTTGTCAACGAGATCCTGACGGAACATGAAGTCATAGCCTTCTACGTTGTCCTTGTAAACAGGGATGAAGTAGTTTCTTCCGCCGTATCTGGAAGCGTCCCAGGTGTTCTGGTCCATTGAGCTGTAAAGAGCTGAACCGGGAAGAAGATCGGTGATGTCATAAACAGCGTTTGAAGCATAGAGATCCTTGGTTCCGATGGTGCTCTCCCAAGAAGCGGTCCAAAGAAGATCGATCTCGCCGTTGTTAAGAGCAAGGTTAGCCTTGTCCTCATACTCGGAAGCGATGTCGTGAAGAACGATCTGGACATTGATCTTGTCAGCGATGTAAGCGTTGATAGCGTCCTCAACCTTCTTTACCTGTGCATCATCTACTGCACCAAGGTTGAATGTACGTCTGTAAACATCGATGACTACTGCGCCGCTCTCAGATACTGTGGTCTGACCAGCGGGTGCGCTACCGGTGCTGCCGGTGTCGCCGGTGTTGCCGGTGGTTGATGTTCCTTCGCCACCACCGCAAGCGGTAAGTGAAAGGCCCATCATGGTTGCAAGCGCGAGAGCTGCAACTCTGTTGAACTTTTTCATAATTTAACCTCCCTATGGTTATATATATTCATAAGGCAAGAGCACAATGCCCGTACCCTGAATATCGGATTGAATGGATCAGCCCTTGACGGAACCGACCGTAAGTCCCTTGATGAAGTACTTCTGGAAGAAGGGATATGCCACCATGATGGGGCCGATGACTACGATAACCGTTGCCATGGTCGCAGAGTTCTGGGGGATGGCACCACCCATTGCTGCTCTTGCAGAAGCAGGGACGTTATTGTTGTTAAGAAGGAACTGGATGCTCTTCTGAATGTTGACGAGAAGGAGCTGCAGAGGCTTCTTGCTGTTGGTATCGATGTAAAGCAGTGCGTTCTGCCAGTCATTCCAGTAAGCGGTTGCCATCATGAAGCCAACGGCTGCAAGTGAGGGCTTGAGCAGAGGCAGAGTGATCTGGAAGAATGTCCTGTACTCTCCGGCACCGTCGATCTTGGCTGCCTCCATGAGTTCGGAAGGGATGCTGTTGACGATGTAGGTTCTGAGTATGATGACGTTCATCGTGGACACGCACAGGGGCAGGATCAGAAGGAGCAGGCTGTCTTTGAGCTTATACATTGAAGTGAACACGATGTATCCGGAAAGCTGACCACCGTTGAAGAGCATGGGGATCAGAAGGAATATGGCAAGGAACTTGGCAAGTTTGAATTCCTTTCTGCTCATTGCATAAGCATACATGCTCATGATGAGAAGTCCGAGCAGAGTTCCGGCAACGGTGACGAAGATCGTGACCGCATATGAAGTGAAGAGCTGCTTGCCGTATCTGAGCACCGCATTCATTCCGGCCATTGACCACTTCTCGGGGAAGAATGAGAAACCGTGCTGGGTGATGTAGATCTCATCGGTAAACGCTGATATGAATACCAGGAGAACCGGTGCGAAGCAAAATACTGTGAAAATAAAGAGACAGGCGAACAGGATGAACTGTCCTGCGGTCTTCTTTTCGGTCTTGGATGCGGCGAGATCCGCATTTTTTCCGACCTGGGGCTTGTTTTTGCGACTCATCTTTCCGTACCTCCTTAGAATAATGCGTTCTCAGGCTCGATCTTCTTAACCATCCAGTTTGCAAAGAGCATTAAGAGCAAACCGACGATGGACTGGAAGAATGATGTCGCAGCCGTGAAGCCGAAGTTCGAATTCTTGAATATTGCATGAAGGACGTAGGAGTCTATAACCTGTGTTGTGGAGTAGAGGACTCCGCTGTCTCTTGTTACCTGATAGAAGAGACCGGTATCGGATCTCATTACGTTACCTACTGAAAGCAGGAGCATAACGGTGATCATGGGGATGAGGCTGGGAAGTGTTATGTGCCAGATCTTCTTCCATCTGTTTGCACCGTCGATCTCTGCTGCCTCGTAAAGCTCGGTGTCGATTCCGGCAAGTACTGACATGTAAAGGACCGATCCGTATCCCGTATCCTTCCAGATCTTGGTGATGGTCAGGATTGCGGGCCAGAGTGCGGGATTCATGTAAAAGCTCGTGTTGGTTCCGAGAGCGTTGTTGATGAGTCCGGTGTCCTTGCTTATGAATGCATATACGATGAACTGTACTGCTGCATAGGAGATGAACACGGGGATGATCATCAGTGTCTGCATGACCTTGGTCATCTTCTTGAATATGCACTGATCGATCGCGATCGCAAGTGTTACATTCAGGAAAGTACCGAGTGCGGTGAAGAGAATGTAGTAAAAGATCGTGTTCTTGGTTATGTTGATGAACGTTGACTTGGACGCGATCAGGAACTTGAAGTTCTCAAGTCCGCAGAAAGGGCTTCCATAGATACCCTTGGTTACGTCAAAATCTTTAAATGCGAGTATGAGACCCGTCATGGGCACATACATGATAAAGAACAGAACCAGGAATACGGGCAGTGCCAGTATCACATGTGCTCTGTGCTTCCAAGTGTTTTCCAGGAAACCTTTCATTACTGCATCCTTCCTTCTTACGTTAAATATTTTGTCATTGAGAAAGCAATAATTTTACTTAATCGTTTTCGTGAATGTAGAATATATCATTTCGACGGCCATTGCAACTATTTTTTGCTATTTTTTGTGCAAAAAGATAGATTTTGGCAAATATGGACTATTTAGGTGAAGTATTTTGTCTATTTTTCTTAATGGATTAAGTCAATTTTCTTCCTGAGCCCACATAAGCGCACATCTGACCGCTTTTCTCCAGCCCTTAAGGCACTTCTCGGCATGCTCTCTGTCGGGATCAGGCTCAAATGTCCTTCCGAGATCCCACTTGGAACGGATCTCATCCCTGTCCGAATAATAGCCTTCGGCAAGTCCCGCAAGGAAAGCGGCTCCCATGGCCGTTGTCTCTATGCATTTAGGCCTGTAGACCTTTGTTCCCACAAGGTCGGCCTGGAACTTCATGAGGAAATTGTTGGCAGATGCGCCTCCGTCAACCTTCAGTCCCGTAAGCGGAGCACCGAGATCCTCTTCCATTGCCTTCATGACGTCGTAGGACTGATATGCGATGGATTCAAGGGTTGCGCGGATAAAGTGTTCCTTGGAACAGCCCCTGGTGATGCCCACTACCGTGCCCCTTGCATACTGATCCCAGTAAGGAGCTCCCATTCCGGTAAATGCGGGAACAACATAGACTCCGGCGCTGTCCGCCACCTTGTCGGCGTATTCTTCCGTCTGGGCAGCACTCTTTACCATTCTCATGCTGTCTCGGAGCCACTGAACAGCGGCACCTGCGACGAAGACCGAACCTTCAAGTGCATACTCGGGCTTTTCGGAAGTGCATGCAGCCATTGTGGTCAGAAGGCCGTGAGAGGAGCTGACGGGCTCATTACCCGTGTGCATCAGGATGAACGAACCTGTTCCGTAAGTATTTTTGACCTCTCCCTTATCAAAGCAGCACTGTCCGAAAAGTGCAGCCTGCTGGTCACCGGCAGCTCCGGAGATGGGGATCCATCCGCCCATTACTTTTTCGCTCGTGTATCCGTATCTGGCACTGCTGGGCTTTACTTCCGGGAGCATGCTCCCGGGGATGTTAAAGAGCGCCAGAAGATCCTTGTCCCATTCAAGCGTATGAATGTTGAAAAGCATGGTTCGTGCGGCGTTTGTGTAATCGGTCACATGCACGAGTCCGCCGGTAAGATTCCATATGAGCCATGTATCGACGGTTCCGAAGACAAGCTTGCCTTTGTCCGCCTTTTCCCGTGCTCCGTCGACGTTTTCCAGGATCCATGCGATCTTGCTCGCAGAAAAATAAGCATCGGGCACAAGTCCGGTCCTCTCAGTGATCATGTCGGTCCTCCCGGCCGCCACTATCTTGTCGATCATGGGAGCAGTCCTTCTGCACTGCCATACTATCGCATTGTAAACAGGCTCACCCGTCTCCCTGTCCCATACGATCGTGGTCTCTCTCTGATTGGTGATGCCGATCGCCGCTATATCTGCGGGATAGATATTCATGTTAGCCATCGCTTCCCTTGCGACCGAAAGCTGGGATGACCATATCTCCCTGGGGTTATGCTCCACCCATCCGGGCTGGGGATAATACTGATCGAACTCCTTCTGAGCCATCGCCCTGATCTTTGCATCTTTGTCGAAGATTATGGCTCTCGAACTCGTGGTTCCCTGGTCCAGTGCCAGAATGTATTTTTCACTCATATCCTTTCTCCATCACCAAAAGCTGACTCTTTTCCACACTTTGGCGTTCCTTATCTTGCAGACACATTTGCAGTGGCAATGACCGGGACATTTGTTCCGGCTATGTCTTCGGCTATAACGTCCCCTATGCTCACGGGAGCCGGGACCGTCACTTCTCCGAGTGCTCTGACGACATCCATCATTTTTTCCTTGGGAACAGTACCCGCGGTCTTCACGGGCACAACGGGGCGTTCTCCTCCCGTAAGTGTAACGAGGCTGGTGACGATCCTTTCGGGATGTGTCACTTCACTTGCGGCATATTCCCCGCCCCTCGGACAGGAATTCCCGGTGATGCTTTTTACCTCACCGTTTTCAAGTTCAACAGTTATATGACAGCCTATGGGGCATCTGATGCAGGTCAGTTCACGTGTTTCCATATGATTATTCCTTATCTTCGACGCGGATGATCAGTTCGTGCTCTCTAATATCTTTTCCTGATATGATCTCATAAACCTTGCTCTTTACGAGCACGATCTGCTCCATTTCTCCGGGTGCCATTACTCGCTTGGGAAGTTTCATCAGCTGCACGCCGTCCAGGCTGACCGTCAGATTCTTATCCCGGTATTCATTACCCACTCGGAACCTGACTGTAAGGGTATCCGGCATGAATGCAGGTCTTATGACCGAGGGCACCGAGTATCTGACTCCGCTTTCGGGCTTCACGTTTATGATGACTCCGTCATCTCCGGATACGGTCTTTCCGAGTATATGATCCGCAGCGTTCTTTCCGGCAGTCGTAGCTTCTCCCGACACATAATCCACAAGATCGTGGACATGAAGGACATTGCCGCATGCATACACTCCGGGGATGTCGGTCTCAAGGCTCTCATTGACAAATGCGCCGCCGGTAACGGGGTTCATCTTTGCTCCGAGTTTTCCCGTAAGTTCGTTCTCAGGGATCAGCCCGCATGAAAGCAAAAGCGTATCACACTCATAGTACTTTTCCGTTCCGGGGATGGGCTTTTTGTTCTCATCCACTTCAGCAATCGTGACTCCCTCGACTCTCCTGTCTCCTTTTATGTCCACGACAGTATGACTGAGCAAAAGAGGAATTCCGAAATCGTCAAGACACTGAACAATGTTTCTCTTCAGGCCTCCGGAATAGGGCTGGAGTTCGGCAACGCATAAAACCTTTGCCCCTTCGAATGTCATGCGGCGGGCCATGATCAGCCCGATATCTCCGGAGCCCAGGATGACAACCCTTTTTCCGGGAAGTTTACCTTCCATGTTGGTATAGTACTGGGCCGTACCGGCAGAATAGATCCCGCTCGGTCTGAATCCGGGGATGTTCAGGGCACCTCTCGGTCTTTCGCGGCAGCCCATGGCCAGGATGACGGCACGGGCCCTTACCGTAAACAGCCCTTCCGTCTTGTTCATTGCCGTGACGATCTTCTCTCCGGAAGCCTCATCATAGGACAGGTCTATGACCATGGTATCGAGCATATACGGTATCTGCTCTTTTTCGGCCATCTTAATGTACCTGTCCGCATATTCGGGACCGGTCAGTTCTTCTTTGAACGTATGAAGTCCGAATCCGTTATGGATGCACTGATTAAGGATACCGCCGAGGCGTACATCCCTTTCAATGATCAGAAGATCCTTAACTCCTTCGCCTGCAGCACTGACTGCTGCGGAAAGCCCCGCAGGTCCGCCGCCTATTATAACGAGATCTTTCTTTATCTCTGCCATATCCGCTCCTTACAGGGTGTGCTTTATCTCACCGTCCAGATAATATGAACCGTGACCGCTCTTTTCGATCTCCTCTTCGCTCTTTCCGAGCAGTTCTGCCAGTATCGGGATGGTCCTCGCAAGACAAAAACCCGCCTGGCATCTTCCCATTCCCGCTCTGGTCCTTCTCTTCACGCCGTCAACCGTAGTGGCTCCGAGTGTTCTTGTTATCGCATTTCTTATCTCGCCTTCGGTGACCAGCTCGCATCTGCAGATGACCTTCGCATAGAGAGGATCTTCCACTATGAGCCTTGCCCTTTCCTCATCCGATGCAAGCGCCATGCTTGGTATTCCTTTTCTGGATGCCATGAAGTCTTTCTTCCCGGAAGCTCCCAGCTTCTCAGCTATCAGCTTTGCCAGATATGCACCGATAGCGGGTGCCGCCGTAAGTCCCGGAGATTCTATGCCTGCGGCATCGAAGAACCCCGGAGCATCCGGAGCCTCTCCTATGATGAAATCCCCTCCGTCTTCATGTGCACGTAATCCCGCAAAAGAAGTAATGGTCATCCTCGGAACATCCTTAAGGGTCAGAGATGCTTTTGAAAGGACCGTATTCAGCCCTGCGGCCGTAGTCGAGGTATCCGCCTTGTCATCAGCTTCATCCGCAGTGGGACCGTACATGAGATTTCCGTGGACGGTAGGCGTCACCAGCACTCCCTTGCCCGCTTTTGTCGGAAGCTGAAACAGTGTGTGCACAGCCTTTCCTCCTGCGGTCTTGTCCAGCAGGCAGTACTGTCCCTTGACGGGGGTGATGTTTATCTTCTTTTCGCAGACCATGTTATGCATCGCATCGGCATATACGCCTGCTGCATTTACCACGCACCTTGCTTCGACAATGTCCGTTCCGGTATCTATCCTGTAGAAGCACTCTCCGTTTTCATCTTCCTGCCTGCTGATTCCGAGGACTGCAGTTCCGAAGCGGAAAACCGCACCGTTATCCGCAGCGTTTTCGGCAAATGCGATGGTCATGTTAAAAGGACAGACAATTCCGCCTGTCGGCGCATAAAGGGCGCACACAGCATCTTCCGACACACCTGGCTCCATCTGTCTGAGTTCTTCTTTTTCAACAATGCGAAGTCCGGGAACACCGTTTTTGTTTCCCCTTTCAAGAAGTTCTTCGAGACCCTTTCTTCCTTCCTCTTCAAGAGCAAGGACAAGCGACCCGTTTTCCTTAAAAGGAAAATCAAGTTCTTCCGAAAGCCCGTGAATGAGCTTATTGCCCTCCACGTTAAAGCGTGCTTTCAGAGTCCCGGGCTTTGCATCATATCCCGAATGCACTATTCCGCTGTTTGCCTTGGACGTTCCTTCGCAAACATCGCATTCTTTCTCCAATACAACGACTTCAAGATCATACCGTGATAATTCTCTTGCCACGGCGCATCCGGTCACTCCGGCCCCGATTATCACAACATCTGTCATATGTACCCTCCGATACTGAAGTCAAAAAAAGGTTTGGAAACCGTAAATCATTATACAGTTTCCAAGCCTTTTTTGCAAGTTTCCTTTGTAATCAGTTTCCGGCCGTTCCGGCTTTCAGCTTAAGTATCCTGTTCATGCTCTCAAGCGCGCTGCGGTATTCCTCATCCGTGATCCCGCTTCCGGAAAATGCGGCTTTTCTCACTATCTCGCCTATCATGGGTGCACCGGCTCCGGGGAATGTCTTATCGATCTGTCTGGCGAGTTCGGTGCTGTCAGAATTTGTCGAGGATATGATCTTTTTCCTGAGCAGTTTCCCGGTATATGTCCTGTAGGACACAAGAAGTGCCTCATCAAACCTGCCCTTCCTCTTCATGTTCATGGCATGCAGAAGCGGCCTCAGCCTTCTTGTCACGGAGATCAGGAAGATGATCAGCATTACGCCTAAAACGGAATATCCCACCGGCTTTATCAGATATTCCAGGCTCCCGTATATTCCGGAGAACAGGCTGCCTGCAACACCGCCTTCGGAGGATGCGCTTCCTTCTTTTTCCTCAGTACTGTTTCTCGATGCCGCGCTGAACAGATTGGACAATATGCCAAACAATCCGTTCATCGTCTCCGATTCTTCCTCATCGAACGATGGAGGAGTCATCTCGTAAGGGGTCCATCCGTAACCGGGCAGATACACTTCAACCCATGCATGAGCATTCGCATCACTGATCTCTACCTTTACATGCTTTGTTCCATCCTCATCCTCCCTGACAAGTTCACCCTCTGCCAGGTCCGAAGGCTTTATTATGTATCCTTCGCAATATCTTGCAGGTATACCGATATAACGCAGAAGAAGAGTCGCGGAAGAAGCATAGTGCATGCAATATCCCCTGTCCTGGGACGTGAGGAAATAACCGACAACATCCCTTCCCATCGGTGTCATTCCCGGCTGGAGGGAATATCTGTAATTTTCCTCAAAATAGTTCGCAAGCTGACGGCAGCTGTAGAGCATGCCCTGAGCGGTCCTGTCCTCCCCTATCATGTCGGCCTTTCTGACCGTTTCGTCCAAAACGGGGATCAGGCTTTCCGGAACGTTTATATAATGCTGGAAAGCATAGAGAGTGTAATCATACATTCCGATATCATCACCGGTGATCCGACCCGGGAGCCCGGAAGGGATATATTCAACATAGGAAGTTCCGTCCCTGTCACCGTATGCATAGAATGAGTGATAAGGGAGATAATAGTATTCGCTGTCCGCATCAAGATTTTCTATCTCCATCGAAAGAACCCCGGCTTCAGCATGGAAAGGCTCTTCAATGGGCGCATACTCAGGATCTTTTTCTTCCAGGAAGCGGTCAACCGAATACAGATCTCCCACGAAAGCCCTCAGGTAGACAATATCCGTCGAAACCGGCACGTAAGTTATCACCAGGTCGGTCTCATAATCGGGGGCAACCGATCCCACTCCTCCGAGTCTTCCGTGAGCAAGACCTCCTCTCGCCTCATATCTGTTGAAGAGAGACGTGATACCGTTCATCACTATGACTTCGACAAAGTCATCGGTCCTGTTCTTAAGCCTGTTTGAAACATACTTGGTGGAATAGCTTTCGCCGAAAAGAGCTCCCGAGACCACGAAGAACACAAGTGAAAGGATCAGGGATACCGCAAACACGGATATCATGCCCTTAGCTGAGAGAATATAGGAATCATCGGAGCCTTTTTTCCTTCTTCGCCGGACAAAGGTTTCGTATTTCTTGTATCTGTACGGAAGTGCATAGTTCCCGGATCTCGACAATACAAGTACCGATGCATAGCACATTATGAGCATGGCCATGCACAGATAGGGAGGAACTATGTCAATGTAGAATGCGATCTGGAGCGGAAGAAATGTGATCAGAAAAGTAAGTGCGGGATTCATGTAGCTGGAGATGGTGACATTCAGCATGATGCAGTAAACCCATCCCATGAATATGCACGCTATCGGTACCGTAAGGCTTCTGTCGGAGATGATCTCGTCGGAAACTCTCAGTGCGGGCAGCGAGAAGTAATCCACGTAATGCTCGTTCACCGCATTCATGAACGCCTGAAAACCGGAGTTGATGTAACTGTACATCATCACTGAGAAAACAAAGAATATGATAAACATCAGTGCATAACCGACATAAAACGTGACCCGGTTATAATATATCGAAGCCGAAAAGACCGACATTAGCAGGAGCCAGACAAACACCTTTACAGGATTGTATGCAAGGTCAAAAGACGAAGCAAGGCCCCATATGGTCCCGTATGCTCCAAGAAAAATAAGAAGCCCCCTTAAAAGGACCGCCACATACTTTTTGGGGGTCTTGTCTCTTGAAAAGTCCAGTGCGGCAACACCGCGCGTTTCAAGTTCCTTATCTCTTTTCTTAAGTTCCCTTCTTCCCATAAATCCCGGATGGGGATCTGTCTGAAGAGACCTTGGCATCTTACTGTTCATGTGCTGATTATGCTTTCTTCACATATCCTTATCACGCCGTAACTTCCGGGATTCTGGGCCCGGTACATTTCATAGACATCCGCTTCCGCGGCTTCCATTCGCATGATCTCATAAAGGCTTTCTCCGAGTCCGGTCTCATCGCTGACATTAAAATACGAAAATGTCCTGTCCTGGGGATTATATACCGCCGTTCTGAAGCCCATCCCCGCACCTGTCATTTTTTTGCCGAGTGAATAATACCTCCTGAGCGCTCCGGCCTCGGCACCTTTCCTGATCTCCGGGAGCAGCAGATACATCAGGTCCACGCTTCTTTCGTATTCCTTGACCACCAGTTCTCCGGTAACGGCTGAGGCTTTCCAGTGGATATCCTTCAGTCTGTCTCCGGCCCTGTATTCTCTCAGCTGTCTGATGTCACGGGTAAGTTCTCCGCTTTCCGAGACTATGTCATCGAAGGGTTCACCTTCAAACCTGGATAATGCGATATCCGGAATCTCGACCGTTTTCGGCATCACGGGGATCATGACATGGATGTCGGCTTTTTTGCGGAAAGTGTGAAAATGGAGCGGATCGCTGATCAAAAGTGTATCAGCCGAGAATGTAAAGACACCGGGCATTGATGTCCTGAAAGACAGATTGAACGTTTCCGAAGCAAAGCTCTCTCCGGCAAGCGTGATCGAAAAATCCTCATCATCGGGCCTGTAGGAATTAAAATACGTATACTTCAGAGTGCACCTGAGAAGCGGAACCGGGGAAGAATTCTTCAGATGAAGTCTTATCCTGAATTCATCACCTTCCTCAACATGTCCGGCCGGTGCCGAGGCAGTTATGGATATCTTGTTTGAACCGTATTTCCCGGCATACAGGGATATGAAGGGCAAAATGATAAGAAAGACAAAAAGAACAGAGGCAAGCGGCTGCCTGTAAAAAATCGCGATCACAAGCACCGCTGCCATCATCATGATATATGAAACCGCATAAATCAGATTTTTGAAAAATTCTGTCATCTGTTAACTGATCTTGGGGATCGGGACGGATCGGATGATCTCTGAAAGAACCTCCTCACACGAAAGCCCCGTGGCTCTTCCCCTCGGTGAAAGCCTTACTCTGTGTGCAGCCACGTTCATCCATGCCGCATGAATGTCTTCCGGAGCAAGGAAAGTGCGTCCGCTCATATATGCAAGAGCTCTTGAAACCTTGAAAAGCGCTATGCTTCCTCTCGGAGACAGTCCCAGAGAAAATCTCTCGTCAGTCCTGGTCTTTTCCGAAAGAGCAACGATATAATCGTACAGTGTGGGATCGGCATGCAGGTTCTCTATCTGTTTCCGGATATCCGCTATCTCACCGGCTGTAAAAACCGGCTGAACCTGATCAAGCCTTGAGTGAGAATCGTTCATGAGGACTTCAACCTCACTGGCATGATCGGGATATCCCATGGTCATGCAGGTCATGAATCTGTCCAGCTGCGACTCGGGAAGCTTTTGTGTTCCGCTCGAGCCGTACGGATTCTCGGTTGCTATGACGAAGAAAGGATCGGGGAGCTGTCTTGTTCTTCCCTCGACGGTCGCATGTCTTTCTTCCATTACCTCAAGAAGCGCAGACTGTGTCTTGGGAGAAGTCCTGTTTATCTCATCCGCAAGAAAGAGGTTGGTATATATGCTTCCCTCCCTGAAGATGAACTCTCCGGTCTTCTGGTCATAATAAGTGAATCCCAGAAGATCTCCCGGCACGACATCCGGCGTGAACTGGACTCTCGAAAAATCCAGTCCGAGCGCCCTTGAAAGTGCAACGGCCAGCGTGGTCTTGCCCACTCCGGGGATGTCTTCCAAAAGCACATGTCCGCCCGCAAGAAGGGTTGCGACAACCATGGTTATGACCTGCCTCTTGCCGCGGACCACTTTTTCTATTTCGTTTATGACATCATCTGTTCTCATGTGTCAGACTCCTGAGCTTTTTAATATCTTGAATGTTTCTATGTCATCTTTGGTGAGCCTGATATTGGAAACCGACTCCCTGCCTTCGGGCGTTGTCACCTTCAGCTCGATGACCGAGCCTTCCCTGAGGTCGTTCTCTGATAAAGATTGAAGAAATGCTATTGCCTTGGGATGCTGCTCCTGAAAGATCTTAATCCTTCCCGCAGCCTGCATCATGGATATAGGATTCATGTTTTCCCGTCCCGTTTCTTATAATTTTACTTTACCGGAAATGAAGCTGATTTCTTCCGTAAGAGTCTCCGGTACCGCGTGACCGGAATTCTTCAGTTTCTTTTCCATCTGTTCAAGCCTGTGAAGCTTCTGAGCTTTCTTAAGCTCACCCCTGTCTATCATCTCGGTATAGATGGGATTGGTTCTGTTTCTGGCGGCCAGCTCGCTGTTGAACGGGCAGTAATTATACAGTATCTGTCTGGCTATCTTGTTCAGTCTGGGAGAACCGTTTGACTCATACTGGACCCAGAGCATGTAATCCCTTATGAACATTTCCTTGAAACTGTTCTTGGCTCTCTGAAGCGAGGTCCTTATCCTTTCCTTGATCTCCGGACTCAGGTCCCTGTTCTTGCGATAGAACTGCACATAGTCGAAATACTCGCTTGTGAGCGAATGCTCCGTCACGTCATTCCATCTTGCACCCTGGACTCTCTTGCACATCTCCCACCTGAAATCACCGGTGAGCCTGATCATGGTGCTCAGCATGTCCTCCGCATGGAATATGGATATCGCCATCCTTGAAGGCGAATTGCGGAGCTTTCCTTCGATCTCCTGCCACATCACCGCTCTTGTGCCCATGTTGGGCATGAGGATGAAATCGGGCAGGTACTCAAGATGTATCGTTTCCTTGCCCATCACGTCCATGTGCTTCTGGTCAAGGCTTTCCCTGTAATACGCCGTGTAATCGACCTTTCTTATCCTGTCGAGCGCATCGGATATGACATCTCTGTCAACCAAGGTCGAAGCAGGATCCTTTATGCAGGTCTTCTCAAGAAAAACGGGACAGAATGTCGTGATACGTCCGTAAGTCACCTTGTCGGCCGAGCGGAAGAAATTATCCATCTCAAAGACCGCCTTGGCATTTCCGTCGGCAAGTCTTTTCTTCTCTTCCTCGGCATCGATCTTGTTCTGGACCTTAAGCTTATGGATCGTGTCATTGTAATCCGTGTCGAATTCATCACGGCTCGGATCCTTTGTGCCGGAGTGTATTGCCTTAAGCCAGTCGTAAAAAGTATAGATTCCGCCGCCACGTGATCCGGATAATCCCTGTGCGATCCCCGAAAGCACTGCCGTATACTTCCTGCCCGCAAGGACCTCGTCCACAAATCCGAAGTATAAAAACATCAGTACGGGAAGCGTGGGTTTTATCTCAAGGGATCTGAAAAATGCGATCTTGTAGACCTGGAAGAATTCTTTGGTGATGAACCTTCTCAGATCGGATACATCATCATCTATCGATTCGGGATCATCAACATTCCTGAGATCCATTATATGCGCCTTGAAGTTCTGGACTTCCTCGGACTCTGCGCCGCAGAACGCGGTGATCTTATCCAGAGAATCCGTAAGTTCTTCGGGCATGATCCATTCATCGGCATCGGAAGCCTGCTCCGACTCAGCAGCGGATTCCATTATCTTTCCCGCTTTTTCCTCATATTCGGAAAGACGCTTTTGATATGCGGGATCGTCCAGGCCGGCTTCGTCAAAGAACGATTCGCCTATCCTGGTTATGATTGAGTTCAGTTCTATGCTGTCGGCACTTCCGGGTTTTAGTCTGAAGAATGTTTCAGTCAGATATTCATGAAGATCGTTTCCTTCAGGCTTGAAATACACACTTCCCAGTTCCTGTCTGAAGGAATAATAGTTGTCCAGGAGCTGGTATGCCTTTCTTGCGTCAAGGCTGCCTTTTCGGAGCATGCCCATGGTGACGGAAATGTCGGAGGTGACGTTTTTCCCGGTTTCCGACTGATAAAGCTTGCATAATCCGGCATAATAATCGGCAAGCCATGTATCCGATGATTCTTCGATCATGTATGTGTCAAGCTCCGTGACGCCGCTTACTTCCTTTGCCTTGATGCGGAGCTTTCTGCACAGATCTTCATAGAATGAGACATCTTTTGCGAGTTTCTGCAGCAGATCGTTGGTATGGATCTCGGATATCTGGCACTGTCCGAGAAGCCCCGTGATCTGCTTGAACATGGAACAAAGAGAGACCCTTGCAAAGTCCATGTGCTGACTCATCAGGTTCTCAAGATTATCCATGCTTGAATAGGGATAAGGCACCACGGATGTGTCCGTTACGGTCTTATACCCGAGGAAATGAACTTCATTGACAACCTCGGTTATGCCGATGACATCGCCTCTTTCGAGCATCATCGCACCGCCCGGATAAACAGCAGCCACGCGTCCCGAGATCACAAGACCCAGGGACGTCATGGCGCTGCCTGCTTCGGTTATTGTCTGTCCTCTTTTGTATTCAATGGTTTCAGCCATTTAAATGTCCGCCTGATTCGGAATCTGCGTCGCGAGTTCCTGATCCCTGCCTGCGTTAAGCTTTCTGCACGCTTCCACAAATGCATCTGCCGGAACGTCGTGAAGCTGTTCCTTCTGGCCTCTTACGGTTATCGAAAGAGTTCCGGACTCCACTTCCTTGTCGCCGATGACGACAATGTACGGATCCTTCATCGTCTTGAAGAACTTGATCTTCTCGTTCATGTTCTTGTCGGCATAATCTGCCTCGACACGGACACCGGCATTTTCAAGCTTATCCTGAAGTGCCTTGGTGAACTCATTATGCTCGGGCTTTATGGGAACGAGAGCCACCTGATAAGGCGAGATCCAGAAGGGAAATGCACCCTTGAAGTTCTCTATTATGATTCCGATGAATCTCTCGAACGAACCGAATATAGCCCTGTGGATGACTATGGGCTGAGTCATTGCGCCGTCCGCATCCTGATAGGTAAGTCCGAAATTGTGAGGAAGCTGGAAGTCGAGCTGGATCGTTCCGCACTGCCATTCTCTTCCGAGCGCATCCTTCATCTGAAGGTCAATCTTGGGACCGTAGAATGCGCCGTCGCCTTCGTTGATCTCATATCCGCCATCGCCGTATTTCTTGTCGAGTATTCTCTTAAGAGCAGCCTCTGCCCTGTCCCAGGTCTCAATCTCGCCCATGAAATCCTCGGGTCTGGTGGAGAGCTCTGCCCTGTAGGTGACACCGAAAGTAGAATAAATCTGATCGGCGATCTCCATGATGTCGGCGATTTCATCCTCGATCTGTGATTCCATGACAAAGGTATGGTCATCATCCTGACGGAATTCCTGAACACGGAACAGACCGTTCATCTGACCGGACTTCTCCTTGCGGTGGACAAGTCCCACTTCGTTATAACGGATGGGAAGCTCCTTGTATGAGTGAATGGTCCTCTTGTACGCATTCATCGCATTGGGACAGCTCATGGGCTTTGCAGCCATCGTGTCGTCGACTTCCTGATCGTAAACGGGATTGAGAGTGACTTCCGAAACCGATCCGTCTTCCTGGGGAATCTGAGCCTTCGCATCGATGTTGCCCAGTACTCCGGGAACGATGAACATATTATTTACATAGTGAGCCCAGTGACCGCTTATGAGCCAGAGCTTCTTGTTATTGATTATGGGAGTCTTGATCTCCTGATATCCGTGCTTGTCGTGGATCTCTCTCCAGAATTCCATAAGAGTCCTGTAAAGCCTCCATCCTCTGGGAAGCCAGTAAGGCATTCCGGGAGCGGATTCACTGAACATGAAGAGGTCGAGCTTGGGTCCGAGCTTCTTGTGATCTCTCTCCATCGCTTCCCTGATCATGTTGAGATGAGCCTTGAGTTCATCTTTGCCTGGGAATGCATAGACATAGATCCTCTGCATCACGTCCCTCTTCTGGTCTCCTCTCCAGTAAGCCGAGGAGGCGCTTCTTACCTTGAAGGCCACACCCATGAGGTCCCTGGAGTTCTCTACGTGAGGTCCTCTGCAAAGATCCACATAATCATCACCGGTATAATACACGGTCAGCTTTTCATCTTCGGGAAGATCCTGTATGATCTCAGTCTTGAATTTCTGATCCTTGAACATTTCAAGAGCATCGGGCTTGGAGATCTCTTCTCTTCTCCAGTCTTCCTTTCTCTTGATGATCTCGTTCATTTTCGCTTCGATGATCGCATAATCTTCCTCAGTGACCGCACGGGGAAGAACGAAATCGTAGTAGCAGCCGTCGGAGATCTGAGGGCCTATGGCATACTGCACATTCTCTTTTCCGTAGATCTCGATGACCGCTTTAGCCAGAACGTGGGCTATTGAGTGACGATAAAGACTTAAAAACATTTCCTGATCCATTTTTTTCTCCTTTCGCGTCCTGCTACCGGCAGGCATTCGCTTGAAACTAAAAGAACAAGTCCCGGATAGGACTTGCCCTTTATTTTATAACTATTGATGGCCCTTCGCAACCTCAAAAGCCCATTATTTCACAGATCTGCGGCTCTTTACGTAAGCCTGTGATGCCTGTCTTGCGATTATGACAAGGAAGATCACGACCAGGATCGCTATGAGTGCATATCCCGAATATTTAAGGGTTTCGTCCGGCGTCTTTGTGACCGCTATGAAAGCTCCCGATTCATTCATCGTTATCTGGGCATAAGTACCTACCATCTCGCTCGGAATCTCTGTCCAGCTGTCTCCCGTCTTCTTCCAGACACGGCATTCTTCGTAAGGGACATAAATGCGGAGCTGTGCAGCTGTTCCGTCCGCAAAATATCCCGGATCCGCGAAATTGATGTCATAGACCATGACATCCGTATAGGCACTGTTATCGGAAGGAGCAAAGCTCATGTCACAGATGCCTGCCCACAGCCTGTCGCTCGTCCTGAACTGTCCCTGCATCAGGGCAAGGGGTTTCCCTGTATCCTCGTATTCCTTATCGGAACGAAGCACGGCGACATGCGATACATATTCGGCCTCCACGACCATGTTGCCCGCTACTTTCATGCCGTCAAGGTCCGGCCATACTCCGTAGCTTTCATCCTTATCGGGGATCCCGGGAAGGTCAAACCTGCCCATGTCATCACCGTACGTCGCGGGAATGATCCCGACTATCTCACCGTCTGCGACAAAGATGATCCTGAGCTTCTCAAATTCGCCCGGGATGCCATCCATTGCAAGAAGTTCCTCATAGCTTATCTCGCCGGCAATGCCGTCATAGCTGATGTCATCGATCCCGTAATAGTTTCCCGCGACATAAGAATTATCATGGAAATCATTTCCGTTTATAGACTGGGTCTCGGGGTCACGAAGTATCTGCCCCGCTATTGCACCGAAATTCCCGCGGACATCTCCGAAGACAGGCATGGATATGCTGTTCTTGATGCTTGATGCATAACCTGCGATTCCTCCTACATATTCATCTCCCGAAAGAGTGCATGCGGAATATGATGAGACCACGATGCCTTCGGAATATCCGGCTATGCCGCCGATATGATCTCCGTCCTGTGAGCGGACTCCTCCGTATCCGAAGCCTTCCCTCACACATCCGTGTTCACATTTTCCGACGATGCCGCCTCCGCAATCGGTCCTTGCCTCAACAAGTCCCTGATTCCTGCAGCCTTCTAGGATGCTCGATATTGCATAGGCTTCTCCGGTCTTAAGATCAAATCCCATGATTGCGTTGCTCTCAAGGTTTTCCGTGTCCACGCTCATGCATCCTGCTATGCCGCCTGCATTAAGATCCCCGTACACGCTTCCGAGGTTCCTGCAGTCCACGCATCTTCCGTCAAGAGTTCCCGCGATATCCGTCTCCGACACGTCGGAAAACAGATACTCCACTCCCTCTTCCGAAGTCCCCCTGATGATGTCACCCAGCAGGTCATAGGTTGCATTTATCTGATCGTTTATGGCAGAAAGGTCATCAGTAAGCTCAGCGGAATATGCACTGCTCACCCCAATGAGGTGATCCGATGCATTCCTGATGCTTCCGAGATCATCGCTCAGCACATCAAGATTTTCATTCAGCGTATCGATCCCCGAATTCCATGAATGGATCCCGCCGTTTATCGTGCCGTTAAGTTCCTCGGCACTTTCGTGCCTCTCGGCTTCGGCAGCTCTCTCAGCTTCTTCCCCGGCGCTTTCCGCTTCCCTTCCTGCTCTTTCGCGCTCGGAAAGTGCTTCAGCCTCCGCATCGGAAAGATCGGCATTTTCCATTCTGTCTATCAGGTCATCAAGGTCTTCCTCGGAAAGATCATCAGAAGAAGGCATTCTGTCCACGACAGAGTTCAGCCTGTTTTCAAGAGACTCCATGGCAGCTCTTTCGGCGCTTTCAGCACGGTCTTCTATCATCTGCGCCCAGTCACGGTCTTCCTCAAGACGATATTCCGAGAGATCTCCCGTCATTGCCGATGCATCATCCATGGCTCTTCCGGACGCCTGCTGCAATTCCGAGACTGCGGCGATAATATCCGGAGTGGCGCTTGCCGCATCTTCCGCTGCCTTATTCGACAGTGCATGAATGCGTGCGATCGAATCAGATACCGACCTGCTGCGGTCGACCTCTATATAAGGCTCCTGCTGTCCGACTATGCCTCCGACATCCTTCTTGCCGTATACTCTTCCGTTGTTGGTACATGAATAGATAGTGCCCCTGTGTCTTCCGCATATGCCGCCGATGTTATATCCGACTCTCTCATATCCGACTACCGCATCGTTCCTGGAACTTAATATGATGCCTCTCGAAAAACCGGCTAATCCGCCCGTGTCTATGCCCGACTGATATGAAATGAGTGACAGGTCGCCGGTCATCTCGGATATGACATCCACTTGTCTTTCGTCGTTTTCGGCAGCCCATTCCGGAGTGGAGTTGATGCCTCCGGAATTGATCCCTCTCCTGATGATCCCGTAATTTCTTCCTGCGATCCCGCCTGTGTAATAGAATCCGCTGACCAGAGCTTTATTCTCGCAGTCAAGTACCAGAGCATCCGGGCCGTTAATGCCGATCATGCCGCCTGTTGCACTTATCCCGCTCACGTTTCCGGTAACGGTGCATTTTCTGACATAGCCGTCATTTATTCCGGCCAGTGCGCCCGTAACATATCCATCGGACACTGCGGTGATGTCCGCATCCAGAGTCAGGCCCTGAACAGTGGCCATATTTGTGACATATCTGAAAAATCCGGTCACATATCCCGTTCCGTCATATCCGTATCCGCTTATCACGTGTCCGTTTCCGTTAAAGATGCCGGAAAAGATCGGTATTGAGGTAAAATCAGAACCTTCAAGGGAAATGTCATTTTGAAGCACCACATATTTGTCCCTTGACCATGCTTCGTGATGGCAGTTCTCGGACAGTTCCACAAGATCGGCAGCGGTATAGATATCGATCTGAACAATGCCGTCAGGAAGTCCGTGGGATGCCATGGCTGTATCCGCAAAGCCGGGGACTGCTGCTCCAACGGCTTTCTCCAGCGGAGTCATGAGGCATAAAAGAACAGCAAAGGCTGCCGATGATATCCTTGTCAGAAGCTTTCTGATATTCATTTCCTCATTCCTCCTTTTCCCCGAGCAGAGGGCGGTTTTCACCATCCTCCCCTTCGTTTTCTTCACGCAGTCCTCCCATAGTGACGACTGCCGCAACCTCTCCTCTTACCAGAGCGTGCATCTCTCCCACTACCGTACCGTTTATCTGGCCTCTCACGAATCCGTCTACCCTGACAGTTCCGAAGCCCCTGTCGAGCTTGATGGGAACGGATACCTCAAACGATGTCCTCTCTATGATCTTCTCTCCGACCATCAGAATCTGGGGAAGAACGAACATTACCAGGAATATGGATATAAGTGTTCCTCTTCCGAGACACTGACCGATGCCGCATATCGTCGCATCGGAAGAAAGACGTCCGATCGCAACACCGGAAAGAACCATCATGGAGCCGGATGTGATTATGGTCGGGAATGCGAAATTCAGTGTCTCGATCACAGCTTCTTTCTTGCCCATGATTTTGCGCAGCTCGGTATACCGGCCGGATATGACGATCGCATAATCGATATTTGCACCCATCTGGATCGAGCTTACGATCAGGTAGCCCATGAAGAACAGATATGTGTGCTGAATCGTGGGGAACGAGAAATTTATCCAGATCGCACCCTGAATGACAAGTATGAGCAGCACGGGCATGCCGGCCGACAGGAATGTGAACAGCAAAACAGCCAGGACAGCCAGTATCGAGACCACGCTAACGACCGTGTTGTCACGTGCGAAGGTTTTCATCAGGTCATACTGACTGGTCGATTCACCGGCCACCAGTATTTTCTCGGGACCGTCATAATACTTTCCAGCTATTTCATGAAGCTCATCAAGGAATGCAAAAGTCTCATCGCCTTCCTGGGGAAGATTCAGATATACCAGCATCCTGCTGTAATCCTCGCCCTGAAGCTGATCCCTTGCCATCTGCATCTGTGCATTGGCATCGCGAAGCGTATCCAGAAGGTCATCATCAAGCGTGACATATCCCTCTTCCACCTCTTCGTACAAAAACATCACTATGTCTATCAAAGGTATCTTGTATCCCGAGAATCCGTTTATGATCTTCGCGTAATTCTCATCATTTATGGCATATGCCATGTAGAGCAGTTCGGACACTTCATAATCGACATTGAAAAGTTCCGAGAATTCCCTTGCACTGAGCGAATCGGTAAGCATGTATCCGTCCATTGCCTCGGTGTTGGCAAGCCCCTGGCATCTGTCCACCTCGGGCATGCTCTCAAGTTCTTTCATCAGTGCGGCTTCCTTGTCGTAGCTTCCCGATGGAACCATGAGTGCCACGAAATTGGATTCTCCGAATGCATCGCTTATCCTTTGTTCCGCGATCTGGTTTTCATTCAGAACGGGAGTGACGATCTTCGAATAACCATAAACATAAGGACATTTTCCCGACATGAAAAACGCACCCACGACCAGCAGCACAAATACCGGAGGGACTATGAATCTTGTCAGATAGTCGAATCTGCCCACGAAAGAGATCCTGGGTATGAAGCTTTTGTGCCTGGTCTTATCCATCGCTTTTCCGAACACCATGATAAGTCCGGGCATGAGAAGGAACACTGACAAGAGTGAGAAAAAGATCGCCTTGATCAGACATATGGCCATGTCCTTACCTATGCCGTACTGCATGAACATCATCGCAATGAGTCCGCCGACGGTCGTGAGCGAACTTGAACAGATCTCGGGGATTGCCTTTGAAAGTGCGACAATGTCTGCTTCTCTTATGTCCAGTGCCCTGTGTTCTTCCTTATACCTGTTACAGAATATGATCGCATAGTCAACGGACAGGGCGAGCTGGAGCACTATAGTGACCGAGTCAGACACAAAAGAGATCGTTCCGAGGAAAAAATTCGTGCCCGAAGCAAGTACCGCGGATGCTCCGAATGTAAGAAGCAGCACCGGAACCTCGGCATATGTAGAGGATGTGAAAATAAGGACTGAGAGCACGACCACAACAACAAGTGCCGAAACGACCTTCATCTCCTGTGCGATGATTTCTGCCGCTTGATCCCCCATCGAGGTGCTGACATAGATGTCATATCCGGACAGCATCTCCTTTATCTCATCAAGACCCTTAAGACACTTTTCATCCGTCTCGGGGTATGCAAAGGTGATCTCGTATAGTGCGGAGAAATTATTGTAATGTCCGGTATCGTCGCCAAAAGAAACCATCGTCACATCACTGCGCTCTTTCAGATCCTCGCGGATGTCACATGCTTCATCGTATGTAATGTTGGCGACCATGATCTTCGCACTTCCGTACGTGATGAACTGGTCGTTCATGAGATCCAGTCCCCTGCTGGTCTCAGCCGAATCCGGAAGATAAGCTGCAAGGTCATTTTCAACCTTCACCCACTTTTGCGCTATGCCGCAAAAAACAAGCGCTATTCCTATGAGCAGGAAAAACAGATTTCTCCTGTCAACGATGAATGTAGCGATCTTCAGCATCGCACTGTTACCGCCGTCTTTTTTCTTTTCTTCTTTTGCTTCAGCCATATCAATTCTCTTTTCCGAAAAAATGCAATATAAAAACCGCAGATGACCTGGGGGTCAGGATATCTGCGGTTCATGGAGCATGTACCATTAAAGGTGCTTTAAAACTGGATGGATCGCGATGTTCCCTGAAGCTCGGGCTTCTCAGGATATCAGGCGCTTACGATGAGTTTTTCCGCCTCTTCCGAGGGAAGGGGTCTTCCCCAGATAAATCCCTGGATAAAGTCACAGCCTATGTCCCTAAGCACTTTCAGCTGTTCTTCCGCCTCAACGCCTTCGGAGATCACCTTAAGTCCAAGTATATGACCTATCTGGATGATGGATGCAACATACTGTTTGGATGACTCACTTGAATTCATCTCATCGATAAAGGACTTATCGATCTTGAGAAGATCTGCGGGAAGGTTGTTCAGATAGCTGAGCGACGAGTAACCTGTTCCGAAATCGTCAATGGCTACCTGTATGCCCATCTTCTTGATCTCTTCAATGCAATGCATTGCACGGTCCGAATCGATCATGATGGACTCGGTTATCTCTATTTCCAGGTTCTTAACCGGTATTCCGCTTATATCGATTATGTCCCTGATCTCCTCAAGGAAATTGTTCTTCATGAGGTGCTTTACGGATATATTGATGCTCAGCGTGACATCGGCGCCGGATTTCCTAAGAGCTGCTGCAAAGAACGTTGCCGATTTTCTGAACACCTGAAGGTCTATCTGGTCTATCAGTCCGATCTTCTCCGCAATGGGTATGAATTCTCCCGGAGATATTATCTTGCCGTCGGTATCCTTCATACGGGCAAGGGCTTCAAATCCGCGAAGCTTATGGTCCATGTCAAACTGCGGCTGAAGATTAAAGAATACCGCGTCATTTTCGAGAGCCGTGCGGATCTTCCTCTCCGTTTCAAGGTTCTGTTCCTTGTTAAGAAGGGCAGGCGTAAAGCGAAGAATATGATTGGTGCTGCCGAGACGCTTGATCTCATGCATCGCGGCATCTGCACATGAAAACAGGGTCTCCTCGCTGGCATCATCGGTGGGGAATTCCGCATATCCGAAACATGCCGTAAGGAAATAATCGCAATCATCTATTGTGAGCTTTTCCTTAAGTGCGGATTCATAAACCCTGATGGTGTTCACGATGCTGTCATCCGAACCGTATCCGCGCACGACAAGTGAAAACTCGTCTCCTCCGAGTCTTGCGATGAAATCGATCGTGCCGGCCTTTCCGGAATCGGCGAGATTCTTCCACCTGTTCGCAACTCCCTTAAGAACCTCATCACCAACACGGTTTCCCATGGTGTCATTGATGCTCTTGAAATTATTAAGATCGATCGAAACTACTGCGAATTTGGAGCCTTTCTTTATCAGGTCATTCATCAGCTCCGTGCAGGCAAATCTGTTGGGAATGCCGGTCAGCGCATCTATGACCGCCTGCTCTCTGACCTTCTCCATGTACTTCCTGCTCTTCCTGGTATTAGCATATATCAGGATGATCGCGATCATCGAGAAAGTGTTGGTAAACAGTCCCTGTATGCTGCTTACAGCTCCGCGTTTTATAATGCTCGTCAGCATCATCGGATACTGTGCAACAAGAATTATCAGCGCCGTGACAAAGCCCAGCTTTTCAAACAGGAGGACCATCAGGATCAGCAGGATGTTGCCAAGAGAGGAAAAGATACCGACAAATGCCACGACCGGAATATTCATGCCCATGAGCATCATCGAGTCACTCGACCTTGCGAAGCCGGTGAGCATCACCGATGAAATGACATGGAGCAGGACCATCAGCACATAGGCGCTTTTCGGAACCTCGTGCTTCGTGATCCCCTTCAGCGTCGAAGCCATATTCTTTTTGCCTGAAGAACGGCCTTCTTCCTTATGCATAAGCTCTTTCCTTATGTGCGGCGTGTAAACATTATGTAAACAGTCCGCTTTCCTCATTATATTTTAGACAGAACAAAAGTCAACGAAAGCGGGGATAATTTAGGTTTATTTCATAATTATGCTTCAATACTCACTGAATACCTGAAAGATAAAGAACTTCAGATACAGTGATTCCGGACATCCTTCAAGATACGGATGATCGGGTGACTGAATGCGGTATTCCACAAGCCTGAGACGCTTTCTTGCCCCTTTTGCAGCCTCCATGATCGTTTTTTCCAAAAGCTCCGGAGTCATGAAATGCGAGCAGGAGCAGGTGCAGAGGAATCCGCCGTCCCTTACGAGCTTCATTCCCTTAATGTTGATCTCTCGGTAACCCTTTACCGCATTCTTCACGGCCTGTCTGGATTTCGTAAAAGCGGGCGGATCCAGGATCACGACATCATAGCTTTCCCCCTCTTCAACCAGACGCGGGAGAAGATCGAACACATCCGCACAAGTGAACTTCACCTTATCTTCAAGCCCGTTCAATGCGGCATTCTCGGAAGCCTGTCTGACAGCCAGTTCCGATGCGTCAACTCCGAGAACACTCTCTGCTCCCGCAAGACCAGCATTAAGAGCAAACGATCCGGTGTGAGTGAAGCAGTCAAGAACCTTCATGCCCTTGCAGAGCCTTGCCGCAGCCGCCCTGTTATATTTCTGATCGAGAAAAAATCCGGTTTTCTGACCGTCCTCGATATTTACCCGGTACTTTACACCGTTCTCACATATGACCACATTCGTGTCAAAAGGCTCGCCTATGAATCCTTTTACCTTATCAAGGCCCTCGAGTTTTCTGACAGAAGCGTCACTTCTTTCGTAGATCCCCCTTATGACTATCCCGTCTTCGGAAAGGACCTTTTTAACGAGCCCGCAGACGGTCTCCTTGTGTCTCTCCATTCCGAGAGTCTCACATTCCGCCACCAGAACATCATCGAATTTGTCCACCACGAGTCCCGGCATATAGTCCGCTTCGGAAAAAATGATCCTGCAGCACGAAATATCGGTCACGGACTTCCTGTATTCCCAGGCATCCCGTACTCTCTTTTCCCAGAAAGCCTCATCTATCTCGTCATCGTGGTATCTTTCAAGCATCCTTACGGTGATGGTACTCTTCGGATTGATATATCCTCTCCCCATGAAGTAGCCGTCGAAATCCTCGACCCTCACGATGTCACCCGGAACAAAATCTCCGTCGATCTTATCTATTTCATTGTCGTATATCCATTGGCCGCCGCTTTTCAAATACCTGCCGCCGCCTTTTTTCAGTACAACTGTTGCCATATAGTCATTCCCGGTCAGGTCCGCTCCGATCCGTCACGGACTTCAAAAAGATTAAGCTTTGCGAAGATCATCCCTGCCACTATGAGCAGAACGATCACGATCTTAGTGATGAACTTGTGTGAAAAGAGCCCCGTCAGCTCACCGACTATATTAGGTGCAAAAATGACATAGGGGTCATCCGCAGATGTGGATATATATGCAAGTTCCCTCGAAGGGACCACCTGAACCTCTGCGCTGTTTGTCATGCTGAGATTCTCCGGCGCAAAAATGTCCGTCACCGACCATCTGTCCTTCACCATCCCGGCGCTGCTTGCGCTGACGCTGTCAAGAACGACCATCTGATCTGTCGGGGGAAGATCGAATCTCATGCCGGTTATCTTCTCCTCGAGCGTTCCGTCTATCCTGAACGTGACTTCATCACCGGAGCTGTTCAGACTTCCTTCTATGCATTGTTCCTCGCAAAAAGCCTGTGATCCGTCAGTTGTGTAATACAGTTTGTAATCCCCGGCTCCCGCATCCTTTATATGAAATCTTAAATACAAGGCGCCTGCGGGAAGCGGAATGACCAGTATCAGGATACATATGATCGATGCTATGACTGTCCCTATGCTTTCCTTCATCAGGTTTACCCCTTCTTAAAACAGTGATAGAATGATTATATCATGAAAAAAGGGAATTCCTCGTCAAACAGCATACTGTCCGAAGGATTTGTTTCGGATCAGCTTCCGGTACTTTTCTTTGCACTCATCCTCAGCTATCTCATATACGGCATCTCCATGAAACAGTTGCCCGATGAACTGAGCGATCTCAACGGCCACGTATACGTCTACATTGCCACCTTCACCGGAGTAAGCCCTGTGGAGGGATGGAAAATGGCACCGTATTTTCTCTGGCATGCATTTGTGCTGCTGTTTAATAAGGTCCTGAACATCCCTGTTGATGTCTCGGCATCCGTAACATGCAGTCTGTTTGCACTCGGTTCCTATTTTGCAAGTGTCTTCATGATCCGCAGATGGTGCGAATTCTCAGACAGGAAAATGAGTCACGTTCTTTGCGGCTTTCTTGCTTTTACTCTTACCGTGCTCCAGCCCGTATGGATAGAATATCTGGATGCAGGTTCGGCACGAGGGATCGGAACTTTCTCCATGAACCCTCTGTTCAACCCCACCCACATGGCAGCAAGGCCGTTCGCACTCTGCTGTTTCATGCTGGTCATTGATCTGTTCAGACTTCATGACGGAAAAGAAACCATATTCTTCAGAGGAAACCTTCGCAGGATCAGCATTCTTCTTGCCGTATTTCTGTTCCTTTCGGCAATGGCCAAGCCTGTTTTTGCGGAAATGTTCATCCCGGCCGTAGGTCTCATGATGCTGGCAGGACTGTTTTGCAGGATCAGGCAAAAAGACGGCAGTGCTGTATCATATCTTACCAAAGTCCTGCTTCCGGCATTTCTGATCGCAGTTCCCTGTCTGCTGTGCATTCTGGTTCAGTTCCTTGCCTACTTCCTTTTCGGCGGAAGTTACGGCGGCGGTGAAGGCATAGTGATCACGGGATGGCTTGAAGTATGGTCATTCTTTACCGAGAATATTCCTCTGTCCGTTCTCCTGGGAATGAGCTTCCCGATACTGGTCATAGTGACGGATGCCCGCAATTTTCTTAAGACCGGGACCGGTCAGCTGGGCCTGACGTCATACATCGTCGGATTTCTTGAATGTGCGCTTCTCGGCGAAGGCGGTGACAAACTCTCACACGGAGATTTCATCTGGCCGATGCTCTTCGGAATGCTGATGCTCTGGGCCGCAGCACTTCTTCATTTCCTCGAAATGGAAAAAAGAGCTGCCGGAACCTCCTCACGCATCATCATGATCATAGGATGGATCCTCATTCTTATCCATCTTCACTACGGCTTCTTATATATCTCGGAAGCACTTGGCTGGAATTTCTTCCTGCTATGATCCGTCAGTAAGGTGCAGCCTTTCGATACATAATCCGCCCAATACATAAATCCCGCAGCCTACGGTTAATCTGTCAGCTGCGGGATCTTTTATCTTTCGTATCAGCCCATTACAACTTCGACTTTGACAGTCTTCTTCGATGCGTCGTAAGGAATGACTGTTCCGTCTGTCTTGACGCCGTCCACGATGAGTTCCCTGACACCCTTCTGAACGCCGTTCTGCTTGACACTTATGTCATATTCAACGCCTCTGTACACTCTCTTCACGCTGAAATCGCCGAAATCTGCGGGTACGCAGGGATCAACGCTGAGTCCGTTCAGAGTGGGATATACTCCGAGGATATACTGTGAGATATTGACGAAAGTCCATGCTGCGGTTCCGGTGAGCCAGCTGTTCTTGCCTTCTCCGTGGAACTTGGCATCTGCGCCTGCTACCATCTGGCAGTAGATATAAGGCTCGGTTCTGTGGATCTCGCTGATCTCTTCAGTGTATGCGGGGCAGGTCTTCTTATATACTTCGAATGCCCTGTCACCTCTTCCGATGACGGTCTCAGCGATCGATACCCAGGGATTGTTGTGGCAGAAGATACCTGCATTCTCCTTGTATCCGGGGGGATATGAGGAAACCTCACCCAGTTCTTCGTGATAAACGGTATATGCGGGCTGAAGGATCATGACACCGTACTTGGTATCAAGATGCTCCTTGACCGAATCAAGTGCCTGCTTAGCCTGTCCGGACTCTTTACCTACACCTGCAAGAACGCAGAAGCCCTGAGGCTCAATGAAGATCTTGCCTTCTTCACACTCCTTGCCGCCGACCTTGTTGCCGTAAGAATCGTATGCTCTTACGAACCACTCTCCGTCCCATCCTGCATTTGAATCAAGAAGGATCTCGTTCATCTCGGCCACGGAAGCACGAACCTTTGCTGCTTCATCGGTAAGTCCCTTGAGGTCGCACAGGTCTGCATACTCATTACCGTACTTGACGAACATTCCGCCGATGAAAACGGACTCTGCAACAGGTCCTTCGCTGGGTCCGAAAGTCTGGAAGGACTCGCCGGGCTGGGTTGAGTGACAGTTGAGGTTCAGGCAGTCATTCCAGTCTGCTCTTCCGATAAGAGGAAGTCTGTGAGGTCCTCTGTGGGTATCAACATATCCGAAGGATCTGCGAAGATGCTCCATAAGAGTCTCTGCGACGGACATGTCATTATCAAAAGGAACCATCTCATCAAGGATGGTGGCATCACCGGTCTCCCTGATGTAGGCGCTGGTACCAGCGATGAGCCAGAGAGGATCGTCTCCGAATCCGGATCCGATGTCGGAATTACCTTTCTTGGTAAGAGGCTGATACTGATGATATGCGCGTCCGTCAAGGAACTGGGTTGAAGCGATGTCGATGATCCTCTCACGTGCCCTGTCGGGAATGAGATGAACAAATCCGAGGAGATCCTGGCAGGAATCCCTGAAGCCCATTCCTCTTCCGATTCCGGACTCATAATATGATGCAGATCTGGACATATTGAAGGTAACCATGCACTGGTACTGATTCCAGATATTGACCATGCGGTTAACCTTGTCGTTGGAAGACTGAACAGTATAGATGTTAAGAAGCTTGTCCCACTGATCGCAGAGTTCTGCAAAAGCGGCATCAACCTTCTCGTCGGTGTCATACTTTGCAAGCATTGCCTCAGCAGGCTTCTTATTGATGACGTTGTGAGACTCCCACTTATCCTCTACGGGATTCTCGATATATCCGAGAACGAATACATAAGACTTGCTCTCTCCGGGCTTAAGAGTCACATCAAGCTGATGAGCTGCAATGGGGCTCCATCCGGAAGCCATGGAATTGGTAAGTTTTCCGTTAAATACAGCTTCGGGATCGGCTGCATAGTGATAAAGGCCGAGGAAAGAATCCCTTGCGGTATCAAATGCGGTGATAGGTGCATTTACGGAATAGATCGCATAGTGATTTCTGCGCTCTCTGTACTCGGTCTTGTGATAAATGGTAGATCCCTTGACCTCTACCTCACCGGTGGAGAAATTTCTCTGGAAGTTTCTTGAGTCATCATCTGCATTCCAAAGGCACCACTCAACATAAGAGAAAATGCTGATGCTCTTTTCAGCGGAAGAATCATTGGTAACAACAAGTCTGGTAACTTCGCAGTTATCATTAACGGGAACGAATGCAAGAGACTCTGCTCTCACGCCGTTCTTGACACCCTTGAACTTGCTGTATCCGATTCCGTGACGGCACTCATACTCATCAAGCTCGGTCTGGGTGGGCTTCCATCCGGGATTCCAAACGGTATCCCCATCCTTGATGTAGAAATACTTTCCGTTGATGTCCATGGGAACATCATTGTAACGATATCTTGTAAGTCTGAGAAGCTTTGCATCCTTGTAGAAGGTGTAGCCTCCGCAGGTATTAGAGATCAGTGAAAAGAATTCCTTGCTGCCGAGATAATTGATCCAGGGCAGGGGAGTTTTAGGAGTCTCTATGACATACTCTCTGTGCTCGTCATCAAAATGGCCGAATTTCATGTTGACTTCTCCTTTGGTGATTTATTTTTTGGTTACTTTATATCTTCTATGAAAGCTTCGCTACGGAACCGCCCTCATAGATTCTTCCCTTTACAACGACTTTCTCGATCTTCGTCTCCGTGGGGTTTTCTATCAGCGAGATCAGCTTTTGTGCCGCGGTCTCTCCAATGAGTTCCGTCGGCTGACGGAGTGTCGTGAGCGTCGGAGTCAGATGCCTTCCGACCCTGATCCCGTCGTATCCCACTATTGAAATATCCCCGGGTATCTCGAGTCCCGCTGCCTTGATCGCCGCTATGCCTCCCAGCGTCGAAAAATCATCGGGATAAAATATGCAGGTCGGCCTGTCTTTAAGCTTCAGCAGCTTTTCCGTGGCCTTCCTTGAATTCTCTGTCTTTCTGTATTCCGCAACGGGCATGTACTCTTCGGGAACCGAAAGCCCGAGGCCTTCCATGGTTTCAAGAAACGAAGCGACTCTGTCCTTGGTAACGGAACTTTCATTATTATCGTGGATATATGCGATCTTCCTGTGCCCCATCTTGGCACAATAGACGACCAGATCCCTTATTCCGGAAACATTATCGGAAACCACCGACATGCGGTCTTCGAATGAATAGTCGATCGTGACTAAAGGTATGTCACTCTTTGCGAGCTCTATGACCTCCGCATTATGGAAGTCCATGCAGGCGATCAGCACTCCGTCAAAGGCACGGTATCTTGCATGTGCGAGATAATTCATGTTGCCCACGCTTCCCGAGGACAATCCCCGGTTGATGAAGGTGATGTCATATCCCTTTGAATCGGCAACATGCTTGAATCTGTCCAGAAGCAGTGCAAAGAACTCATTGGTGAGTCCGTTATTTGCTTCATCGACAAAAAGGACTCCTATGTTGTTGGATCTGTGAGTGCGCAGGACTTTTGCGGCGGAATTAGGCTGATACCCCATGCTTTCGGCGGCACTACGGATCTTCTCCCTGGTAGCTTCGCTGATGTCGGGCTGGCCGCTGAGAGCCTTGCTCACCGCCGCCACCGAGACGCCGCATTCCCTCGCTATGTCTTTCATGGAAACCATTCAGTATTCTCCCCCCACTGGGAAAAAACCACCCATTTCGTTAACTTAATGGATTAAGTAAAGTAAATATATATCATTTCCAGACTCTTTACAAGATTTAAAATAACAAAAAAAGTGCACCTAAGTGGTGCACTTTTACCTAAATCAAAGCAATATGAGCATAAATATTTAGAACAATTTCTTTTTCTTGCCGGGTTTTTCCTTAGTTTCTCCACCCGAAGCCTTCTCTGCGGCATGCAGGGAGTCACCTGTAAGCTGGTCGAATTTCCTGAGAAGTTCCTTTGCTTCGTTTGAAAGTTTCTCGGGAGTTTCCACAACAAGAGTAATATAATGGTCGCCTCTCTGGTTCTTGTTCCTCCACGAAGGAACACCCTTTCCTTTGAGTCTGACCCTCATGTCGGTCTGGGTTCCGGCCTTGACGTCATAAATGACCTTGCCGTCAACGGTATCAACGAGAACAGGTCCGCCAAGTGCAGCCACGGCATATGAAATGGGCACAAGCGAATAAATGTCGAATCCGTCCCTCTGGAATATGGGATGTCTGTCAACGATCGCCTCTACGCGGACATCTCCCCTCGGACCGCCGTTTGTTCCGGGATCTCCGAGTTCGGCAAGACTGACCGCCTGGCCGTTATCGATTCCTGCAGGGAAATCAACCGAATATCTCTTCTTGATGGAAATGTATCCTGTTCCGCGGCAGTCGGGACATTTTTCCCTGATGATCTTGCCGGTTCCGCGGCAGTCGGGACATACCTCAACGCTTCTCATGAGTCCGAACGCGGAATTCCTGCTTCTTACGACCTGTCCCTTGCCTCCGCAGGTAGAGCAGGTCTCGGGAGATGTTCCGGGCTTTGCACCGCTTCCCTTACAGGACTTGCATTCTTCCTTCACGTTCAGTTCGATCTCTTTCTTGCAGCCGAAGACCGCTTCCATGAAAGTAAGCCTTACGCTTGTCCTGATATTGGCTCCTTTCATGGGACCGTTGCTCGGACCGGAGGAATACCTCCTTCCGCCGCCGAAAAAGCTTCCGAAGATATCGCCGAAATCGCCGAAGATATCACTGAAATCCATGTTCGTGAAGTCAAAACCGCCGGCTCCGCCGCCTCCGTTTTCAAATGCGGCATGGCCGAACTGATCGTACTTCGCCCTCTTGTCGGGATCACTCAGAACGGCGTAGGCCTCAGAGGCCTCCTTGAACTTGGCCTCTGCTTCCTTATCGCCGGGATTCGCATCCGGATGGTACTTCTTGGCAAGTACCCTGTATGCTTTTTTAAGCGTTGCCTCATCGGCACTCTTGTCTACTCCGAGTACCTCGTAGTAGTCACGCTTAGTCTCTGCCATCTTACATTAAACCTCACGGAAATTACCGTCTATTACATCATCATCGGGACCTGACTGGCTCTGAGCACCCTGATCTGCACCTGCGCCTGAGAAGCCGCCCATGTCGGGACCTGCACCCTGACCGGCACCGGCTGCTGCACCGGCTGCCTCATACATCTTGGTGAACACGCCCTGTGCGGACTTGGTGAGCTCTTCCTTGGCTGCCTTGAGTGCATCGATTTCGGACTCGCTGGCATTTGCTTCATTGCCCTTTACCTTGGCAACGAGCTCCTTGACCTTGTCAAGATCTGCCTGAACCTGTGACTTGTCGGAATCGGAGATCTTGTCACCTACTTCATTCAGTGCCTTCTCGGTCTGGAAAACGAATGCATCAGCATCGTTGATGGTCTCTACGTTCTCTTTTCTCTTCTTGTCCTGAGCTTCGAATTCCTGAGCTTCCTTGATAGCCTTCTCGATATCGCTGTCGGACATGTTGGATCCTGCGGTGATGGTGATGTGCTGCTCCTTGCCGGTTCCGAGATCCTTTGCCGAGACGTTAACGATACCGTTTGCATCGATATCGAAGGTAACCTCGATCTGAGGTACTCCTCTGGGAGCGGGAGCGATGCCGTCGAGTCTGAACTGTCCGAGGCTCTTGTTATCACGTGCGAACTGTCTCTCACCCTGTACGACATTGATGTCAACAGCGGTCTGGTTATCTGCTGCAGTGGAGAATACCTGGCTCTTCTTGGTAGGAATGGTGGTATTTCTCTCGATGAGTCTTGTAGCAACGCCACCCATAGTCTCGATCGAAAGTGAAAGAGGGGTGACATCGAGGAGAAGGATGTCTCCTGCACCTGCATCGCCTGCAAGCTTTCCGCCCTGAATTGAGGCACCGATAGCTACGCACTCGTCGGGGTTAAGGCTCTTGGAAGGCTCTTTGCCGGTAAGCTGACGAACCTTGTCCTGAACTGCGGGGATACGGGTTGATCCTCCGACGAGAAGGACCTGGCCGATATCGGCATTGGTAAGTCCGGCATCCTTCATTGCGTTCTGTACGGGAACAGCGGTCTTCTCAACAAGATCTCTGGTGAGCTCATCGAACTGTGCTCTTGAGAGGTTCATGTCAAAGTGCTTGGGTCCCTCATTGGTTGCGGTGATGAAAGGAAGGTTGATGTTGGTGGTCATTGCACTGGAGAGCTCTTTCTTGGCCTTCTCTGCAGCTTCCTTGAGTCTCTGCATTGCCATCTTGTCGCCGGAAAGGTCGACGCCCTCAGCCTTCTTGAACTCGGAAAGCATCCAGTCAATGATCTTGTTATCGAAGTCATCGCCGCCGAGGTGGGGATGACCGTTGGTGTGAAGAACTTCGATGACGCCGTCACCGATGTCGATTATGGATACATCGAAGGTACCGCCGCCGAGGTCATAGACCATGATCTTCTGCTCTTTTTCATTGTCAAGTCCGTATGCGAGAGCAGCAGCGGTGGGCTCGTTGATGATACGCTTTACGTCAAGGCCTGCGATCTTACCGGCATCCTTAGTTGCCTGACGCTGTGCATCGTTGAAATATGCTGGAACGGTGATGACTGCTTCGGTAACCTTCTCGCCAAGGTAGCTCTCTGCATCGTCCTTAAGCTTCTGAAGGATCATTGCGGAGATCTGCTGGGGTGAATACCTCTTGCCGTCGATATTACGTCCGCGATCGGTTCCCATGTCTCTCTTGATAGAGGAAATGGTATTGTCTGCATTGGTGACTGCCTGACGCTTTGCGGGCTCACCTACAAGTCTCTCACCGTTCTTGGTGAATGCTACGATCGAAGGGGTAGTTCTTGCGCCTTCCGCATTGGCTATGACAGTGGGCTTTCCACCTTCCATAACGGAAACGCAGCTGTTTGTCGTTCCTAAGTCGATACCGATTATTTTACTCATGACTTTTTCCTCCTGTATGCCGCCCCGGCGGCTTCTATTTGTTTCGCGAAATCTCTTTCGCTCTGACTTTACCGTGTATCTGTTTACTGAACCACGGATACCATGCTGTGTCTGAGAACGGCTCCGTGATATGTGTAACCTTTTAAAAGTTCCTGTGCGACAAATCCCGATTCGTATTCATCGCTTTCGGTCTGCATCACCGCATTGTGGAATGCCGGATCGAATTCTTTTCCGACGGCCTCGATGGGCTTTACATCCATCTTGTCAAGCTCGGTGATCAGCTGTCTGTAGATCATGTCCATCCCGCTTACATAAGGATCATCCTTTTTGTCATCGGGGATCGCCGCAAGTCCTCTTTCGAAATTGTCCACTATGGGGAGAAGCTTCTCCAGAACGCTTCTTGCTCCCATGTCGAAGGACTGTGCTTTTTCTTTTTCGGAACGGTTCCTGAAGTTCTCGAACTCAGCAAGCTGGCGCTTCGCCCTGTCCTCAAACTCAGCAACTTTGGCCTTAAGTTCTTCTTTTTCCTTGTCAGCCTTTTGTGCTTTCTTCTCAGCCTTGCGCTCGGCCCAGGATTTCTTTTCGCCGTCAGCGGCTTTTCCGTCGGAATCCTCTGCAGCTTCGCCTTCGGCTTCCTTACCGTCTTCTTCCGGTTCCCGATCCTGCGCAGGTTCGGCGCTCTCCTTAGCGGCTTCTTCCGTAACTTCGATGTCCTCTGCAGGAGCATCCTCAGCAGGGCTTTCTTCCGTCACGGTCTCACCCGTGTCTTTATTGATGACCTTGTCAGTTGTATCTTCGCTCATTATTAAAACAGATCCTTTCTCTAATTATCCTTTTTGTACAGATCGTCAAGACCGCTCCTCAGTGATTTCAGAGTTCCGACAACCTTGTCATAATCCATTCTCTTGGGTCCGACAATTCCTATGGTGCCCTTCATTCCGCCGCCAAGTTCATATGTTGCGGTGACAACGCTGCATTCTTCCATGCCCTCGAGCTTGTTCTCGCTTCCGATATATACCTGGATTCCGGTGCTGCTGTCATCACCCGCGTCGGAGTTCATCAGCACCTCAAGTCCTTCTTTTTCCTCGAATGTATTGATGAGATGTCCGGCCTTCTCGGAATTGTCACTGAGCTCGGGATACTTGAGGATATTGTTGGTGCCGCTGGTATAGACCTTCAGGTCTTCCTCCGCACTTATCGCTTCGGCAACTGCATCGATCACCTCCGCTATGACTTCGGAATGAGCACCGGCCTGCGCCTTGAGTCCGGTTATCATGCTGAGCGATATCTCATCCATGGTCATGCCGGAAAGCTGTGTATTGAGCATCAGGTTCAGCTTCAGGACCGTTTCTTCATTAAGAGGTTCCGGAACATCTATGACCTTGTTCTTGATGACATTCCCCTCTTTGACTATTACAGTCAGAAGATGTTCATCGTCTATCCTGGACAGCTGGATGAACTTGAGCTTGTTGCGGCCCGCGCTCGGCGAAGTGATGAGCGTTGCGTACTGCGTGTCCCTCGCAAGGAGCTTGACCACGCCTTTAAGCATGTCCTCGAGTTTATCCTGCCTCTCGGTCAGGACCTTCTTCATCTCCTCTATCTCACGGTCCTTGGCCTCCATCATGGTATCCACATAGAATCTGTAACCCTTGTCGGAGGGAATGCGGCCCGCAGAAGTATGAGGCTGGATGATATATCCCATCTCCTCAAGATCCGCCATTTCATTCCTGATCGTGGCGGAACTCAGGTTGAGATCGGTGTACTTGGATATGGTCCTGCTTCCGACAGGCTCGCCTGTTTCCAGATAGTTACGGATGATGGCCTGAAGTATTGTGGCTTTTCTTTCATCCATTTCCATATCCATACCCCTTTCTCTATTTTGTTAGCACTCGGTTTAAAAGAGTGCTAACATCTACATGAATTAAATTAGCACTTGGATATTAAAGTGTCAACAATTCATTTATGAAAAGAAAATAAAGAAGTCTCCAAAACAAAGCATGCAAAAAGGCCGTCCCGGTATCTCCGGAACGGCCCTGAGCTTATAAACGGAATATATCAGATATTGAAGTCTCCGCTCTCGCCATCCATTACATAATATACCTTGCACTCTTCAGGCTTAACATAAAGCTCGATGCTCTTGGGCTCTGCATCCTTGCCAAGATCGAACTTCCATACGTCCTTTGCGATCTTGACGAGATCACAATTGGTATACTCTCTGTCACCAAGCTGAAGAACAACCTTAGCTGCGGAATCGCACTTCTTAGCTGCGGGTGCCTTTGCTGCGGGTGCCTTTGCTGCGACCTTCTTCTCAGCGGGCTTCTTAGCAGCGGTCTTCTTTGCTGCGGGTGCCTTTGCTGCGGGCTTCTTAACTTCTGCCTTAGCCTCTGCCTTTGCAGGAGCTGCTTCTGCCTTTGCGGGCTCAGCCTTTGCTGCTGCGGGCTTAGCGATAGCCTTCTTTTCGACTGCCATAATAATCTCCCTTCTATCCTACACAAAAAGAAATAACTCCTCAGAGGATTCTTCCGTCCTCAACAAAAACGAGTTTAATATAACAAAGGTTTTTTGTCAAATGATTATGCCTATTTCATCTTGAAATCTCGGCATTTCTCAGGTACTGTTCCAGGGCATCCCAGTTCTTTTCGGCCTCCTCATATCCTTCAAGGTACAAAGCCTTTAGATGTGCGGGATCCTTGTCGATCCTCTTGGTGTTTCCCTTGTGCTGTGGCCTGATTACAAATGCCTTGCCGTCTTTCTCCATTTCCGAGACATATTCAAGCTGTCTGTTGTATCTGATATCACGATTCCTCATCAGTTTCCAGATATTGGGATAGGCCGCATATCTTACTTTCAGAAGGTTCAGCTCATATGCCGGTATCGGAGTTCTGACATATCCCACTTCCTTGGTGAGGATCACAAGGTTAACGCCGTTACCCGATCTTATGGATCTTTCAAGAGGTATCGCATCGCTGAGACCGCCATCAAGGTATTTCCTGCCGTCTATCTCGACCATGCGTGCAACAAGAGGAAGCGATGCGGATGCCCTTATCCTGTCCATGCCGGCTCCTCTGCAGGATTTCACTCTCAGATACTCCGGCTTCCCTGTTTCCACATCCGTCACGACACTGTAGGCATTTCCTTCATACTTTTCATACGACTCATGATCAAAGGGATTCAGCGAATCGGGAATAAGCCCGTATGCGACATCCGTATTGAAAAGATTTCCCGTAGTGATCAGCGAAGGGATGCCGCAGTACCATCTTGTATCCAGATAATCAACGCTTATGTCGAATGCCCTGCCTCTTTGCCCTGAGACATAGCTGGTCATGTGACATGCGCCCGCGGAAACTCCGTATATTGAAGAAAACATTATGCCCTTATCCAGGAGAAAATCGAGAACTCCGGCAGTAAAGATTCCCTTCATGCCGCCGCCTTCAAGAACAAGGCCGCCGTTAATCATCTTGCTCATATCATCCTGCTCCGTACTCTTCCTTAACGAATCTATCCAATACGGGAAGGGATCTTATTACCTTCTCGGTATCTATACAGTATGCCATCCTGAAAAAGCCGGGAGCACCAAAGCTGTCACCGGGAACGAGCACCAGGTCATATTTCAGAGCCTTCTGCGCAAATGCAACCGAATCCTCCTCGAGTGCCTTGGGGAAGATATAGAATGTTCCTCCGGGGCGGACAACGGTAAACCCGAGTTCCACAAGCTTGTCATATATAAGGTTCATATTGGTCTCATACACAGAAAGATCCGCAGTAAGATCTATGTTCTCCGCAACTGCTCTCTGCATAAGGGATGTCGGGCAGTTATGTCCGATGCCTCTTGATATCTGGACAGCCATGTTCACCATCAGGTCAGCACCCTCGGCAGCGGGATTGACAGCCATATAACCTATTCTGTCTCCGGGAAGTGAAAGTGATTTGGAGAACGAATAGCACATGATCGTATTATCGTAAAATGCGGAGATGCAGGGTGCTGCTTTTCCGTCAAACACGATCTCCCTGTAGGGTTCATCGGAGATTATGTAGATGGGGTGTGAATACTTTTTCTGTGCATTCCTCAGAACATCCGAAAGTCTCCTGACAGTATCCTCGGAATAGACAACACCAGAGGGATTATTGGGAGTGTTGATAAGGACCGCCATGGTCTTTTCATTAATCATGCTCTCAAAAGCATCGAAATTGATCTGGAATGTCTCGGTATCCGCAGGGACAACCTTCAAGACCGCACCCGTGAGATTTACATACGGGCCGTATTCCGGAAAATATGGAGCAAAGGTAAGTATCTCATCACCGGGCTCCGTGACCAGCCTGAAGGCATGCGCAAGTGCCGACGCAGCGGCGCTGGTCATGAATATATGCTCTCTTGTATAAGGAATGCCGAATCTCCTGGAAAGAGATGCAGCAACGGCATCTCGTGCCTCCGGAAGTCCGGGATTGGGAGAATACCCGTGGAGGGCTCTTGAATCCAGACTGTCTATCATTCTTTTGAGAGATTCATTATATGCATCCGGTGCCGGAACCGAGGGGTTGCCGAGGCTGTAGTCGAACACGTTCTCATATCCTATCTCCTTGCCGCGTTCTGCTGCCTTTCCCGCAAGATCCCTTATTACCGACTTTGCACCGAGCATGTCCTTATATTTCTGTACAAGCATTTCTTTTTCCTCATCTGTAAGATTAGCTTAAAACTGCGCTTCTACAATATTATACTTTATCCCCATTCATAGCAAGTGACACTACATTAGAAAGCTTTCTTTCAATAGCCGTAAGCTATCTGCCGAACAAAGCCTGCTGTCTGTGGAGCCGGATACACATATATATTCCGACGATTTTGAGCGAGCTTAGCGGTTCCTGAAATGTGTCCTGTTCAAGCGGCAGCTCTTGACTTAACCTGCAAATGCCTATAATATATTTTCGTTGCGTGCAGACAGCAGCTCATCATTCGGTCCTGCGCAGTGCGACCCTGTGAACCGTGTCAGGTGGGGAACCAAGCAGCACTAAGCAGACCGTCCATGTGCCGCAGATTAGCCGGGTGGTGGGTTGCTTTCTGCAGGCAACTTTTTTTATCCTTTGACATGACCGTCGTCAGTCTCATCCGGCCGGAGCCGCACATCATTAACCCATGAAGGATAATTCCGACATTTCACAATATTACAGCGAATGCACTCTGTGTCCCAGGCAGTGCCGGGTCAACAGAACCCTCGGCGGGAAAGGTTTTTGCCGCATGGGCTCCGAGATCGTTGCGGCCAAGGCTTATCGTCATATGTGGGAAGAGCCTGTCCTTACGGGAAAAAACGGATCGGGGACAGTCTTTTTTTCCGGATGCAATCTGAAATGCGTATTCTGCCAAAACTCTGCGATCTCCTCAGGAGGAGAGGGCGCAATCATCACTGCCGGGAGACTGTCGGAGATCTTTCTTGAACTCCAGGATGCGGGAGCATCCAACATAAACCTCGTGACCGGAGTCTGTTTCATCCCTCATATCAGGGCTGCCATCACAGATGCAAGAAAAAACGGACTTACCATCCCCACCGTATATAATTCCGGCGGGTATGAATCGGTTCAGGCGCTGAAACTCCTGGACGGATGCATTGACATATATATGCCGGACTTTAAATACATGAGTCCGGAAAAAGCTTCGGAATACAGCTCCGCCTGGGATTATCCCGATGTGGCCAAACCGGCTCTTAAGGAGATGTTTTCCCAGACGGGACCGGTATCATTATCCGACGACGGCATCATGAAAAAAGGCATGATCGTAAGGCATCTTGTGCTTCCGGGGGCCGTTCCCGAATCGAAAAGGATCCTCAGATATCTTCATGACACATACGGAAACGACATCCTTGTCAGCATCATGAACCAGTACACCCCCATGCCTTCCGTCTCCTCTCACCCCCTGCTGGGAAGAAAGGTGACCGATGATGAGTACCGGAGAGTGGTGGAATTCGCCTCTGAGATAGGAATAGAAAACGGCTTCACCCAGCTGGGCGAAGCCGCAAAAGAATCATTCATACCAAATTGGGATCTGAGCGGAATCATCCGGTGAAAAGCCACTCAGCCCCTCTCATTCATATATTTCAGATAGTTTTCAACCATCAGCGCAATCTTGAAAGTCACGGCATCATCAAAGTTTCTGAGGTCAAGACCGGTGGTCTTCTGAAGTTTTTCAATCCTGTACACAAGAGTGTTTCTGTGTATGAAGAGCTGTCTGGACGTCTCCGAAACATTCAGATTGTTTTCGAAGAACATCTTGATGGTGCTCCTGGATTCTTCATCCAGGTCTTCCAGTATCCCGCCGTCAAATATCTCTCCCAAAAACATCTCGCAAAGAGGAACCGGAAGCTGGTAGATCAGTCTTCCTATTCCGAGATTGGTATAGGCCGTGACATTCTTCTCGGCATAGAAGATCGAGCCTACATCCATAGCCATTCTTGCTTCCTTGTATGACTTGGAAACATCCTTGAGTTCCTCGACGACCGTTCCGTAGGAGACTCTCGCGGAGATCATTGCCTCGGTATTAAGGCTGGAGACAATGGTCTGGGCCACTTCCTCAAGTGAATCCGGGTCTGCATCCTCCCTGAAGCACTTGATCAGGATCAGCGTGTTTTCATCGACACTTGTGATGACATCACCGCTCTGGGGAGCGAACAGCCCCTTGAGAAGATCCTTCACTATGCTGTCTTTATCCTTCTTGACCGATACCAGATAAACACATCTGGGAACACTGACATCGATCCTGAGCTTGCGTGCCCTGTTGTATATGTCAACCAGAAGAAGATTATCCAGGATCAGATTCTGATAAAAGCTTCCCTTGTCGTCTCTCTCCCTGTATGCATCCATCAGCTCGGAAATGTGATTCACGCAGATCCTTCCGGCCAGATAAGAATCATCCTTCATAGCATCACAGGCGAGTACATATTTGAGGTCCCCGTCTTCGCCTATCTTGAGAAAATAAACACCCGAAGACTCCTGAGAATCAGCCTGGGAGGCAGCAAAATTCCTTACGGCTTCAGGCTTTACCTTTGGCCCCTCTGCCGAGACGATCTCATTTCCCTCAATATCGTACAGGGCCATGCCTACCTTGGTTACGGCCTGAAGAGACGTGATGCTTTTCAGCAATATCTGATTTGTGATCATCGGATCCCCCCTGAGTGATACTAAAAAAACATCCCGGGCAGTATGTTGCCCGGGATGAGGATACATTTAGGAAATTAGTTGGTGATAACCTTCTCGGTTTCCTTATCGAATACGTGAATCTTCTCGATATCGATAGCGAATCTGATGTTATCGCCGGGTCTTGCATTTGTACGAGGATCGACTCTTGCGGTGATAGGGAACTCTTCGAGATCGAAGTAAAGGAATACTTCAGCACCCATGAGCTCGTAAACCTTGACGACTGACTCGAATACGCTTGCAGGAGAAGTCTCGATGTACATCTCTGAATCGTAAACATCCTCGGGTCTGATACCGAAGGTAACGATCTTTCCGTCATATCCGCCCTCGATGAGCTTCTTGCTCTTTGCGGGAGGAAGAGGAATGCTGTGACCTGCGATCTCAAGGTTAGCAACATCGCCGTCAACAACTACGGTTGCATCAAGGAAGTTCATCTGAGGTGATCCCATGAATCCTGCAACGAAGAGGTTGCAAGGCTTGTCATAGAGATTCTGAGGAGAATCAACCTGCTGAACGATACCGTCCTTCATAACGACGATTCTGTCACCGAGGGTCATAGCCTCAGTCTGGTCGTGGGTAACGTAGATGATGGTGGTGCCGAGTCTCTGATGAAGCTTTGCGATCTCGATTCTCATCTGTACACGAAGCTTTGCATCGAGGTTGGAGAGAGGCTCGTCCATGAGGAATACCTTAGGATTACGTACGATAGCACGTCCCATAGCTACACGCTGTCTCTGACCACCTGAAAGAGCCTTAGGCTTACGATCAAGGAGATTTGAAAGATCAAGGATCTTAGCTGCTGCCTTAACCTTCTGGTCGATCTCTTCCTTCGGAACTTTACGAAGTTTAAGACCGAATGCCATGTTATCATATACTGTCATATGAGGATACAGAGCGTAGTTCTGGAATACCATTGCGATATCACGATCCTTAGGCTCTACATCGTTCATTACTTTGCCGCCGATTTTAAGTGTACCTGAAGAGATATCTTCAAGACCTGCGATCATACGCAGTGTTGTTGATTTACCGCATCCTGAAGGACCAACGAAAATGATGAATTCCTTATCTTCAACATCGAGGTTAAAGTCCTTAACAGCTACGAAACCGTTAGGATACTGTTTTGTAATATGCTCTAACTGTAAGCTTGCCATTTTATAATCCTCCCATTCATTAAAAGAAATATTTGTAGGGATTTCTCAATCCTTACTCAGTATATCGTTAACAATCTTTTTTGTGTATGGAGCGATTCCACAAAATTAATCGTAGGTCTTAGACAAAATGCATATTGAAGATTTTATTATTCTATTTTTATGTCAATCTGACGAATAAACAAAAATTTTTACGTCAGATTGACAAGCTATAAATGATATAATCCTTAAAAAATTAAATGCGCACATGTAATCATGTACGCATTTAAGCTTTATAACTATATATTTATTATTCTTCGTCTTCGCCCATTCCGTCGTCTTGTATTATCTTGGCAACCTTATCATATTCCTCATCATCAGCGCCCTGGATAGCTCTTGCTGCTTCAAGGAGTTCTTCTTCGGTTGACATTTCTTCTTTTTTCTCTTCAGGCTCAAATCTCTTGAATAAAGGGCTATAGAGAAGTGCACACAAAAATCCCGGAAGTGTGAATCCAAACAGTATATATATAGGGAATATACGATATATCAATGATGCTGCAACCACAGGAAGAAGGAATGATATAACTGTGATTATCATCATCACAACAGTTCTTGGAAGCCCAAGTATTGACATAAGGAATGCATTTTTGAGCGTATTACCTATAGTATTTGAAAATCTTGAAAGAACAGGAAATACATAAATATATACAATAAGTATAATTATTGCAACTACACCTGTCATAACAAGCATAACCTTAGGGAATGTATCAGAACCCATATAGATCCTGTAATCTATAAGAAGAAGGAGTCCTGCGATCTCAAACATAAGCCATATCACTGAAGCCTGCTTGAAGTTAAGCTTAAAGGATTTCCAGAAATCCTTGATTATATAAGCTTCATCACCTCTTACCATCTTAAGAAGTACAAAGTGCATGCCTGTAAGAGCGCTTCCTATCGGTATTGATAAAACCACGAACAAAAGAATAGACGGAATGTTTATAACATTTTCATCCATATAAATCTGAAGAGCTACATATCCGCTGAATATTCCCGGTAAACAAAAAAGTAAAGTAGCTAAATTTAAAATCATAAGGTCTGCAACCTTATTAAGAATTCTCATCAAAGGACTGTCTAAATCAAATATCTTACTCATAACCCACCATTTCCTGTACTTTCAAGCTTGTCATTTTAAAACAAATAGTCAAAATACCAATCACAACTTCAGTTCCATAGGGAGATATCTAATGCCGTCTTCGAACTGTTCGATTTCGGCTTCCTTAAATCCCTCGTGTTTATAAAAAGGCACCGCATATCTCGAAGCATTCACGCTCATCTTAAAACGTCTTCCTTTTTTTCTGACATATTTGGAAGCGCATTCAATAAGCTTGTGACCTATGCCTTTACCATGATAACTACCATCTACAAAAAGAAGGGAGATGTGTCTGTTTTCTCGCAAAAGAAGCGTTCCGACCATAGTACCACTGTCGAAAGCCACAATAAGATCATAATTGCCTATGACATACTGCTGATATAATTCCGGATTGAAAAGAAATTTTTTGAAGTTCTCCTGCCCCACAACACTGTAATCGGCAGCATTAAATTCTAAAAATGTCCTCCACACCAGTTCCATTGCATCATCCCAGTCACTGGCATATCCCTTCCTGATAATTAGCTCCATGATAACTCCGTCTGGCCCCTTTTTAGGACCGGGAGCAAGAACCATTTATAGTTCCTGCTCTCCGTGTCACAATTTGCTTATGTCAGTCTAAATAGTTTTCAATAAACTCAAGATAATCTTTATATACTTCCTGTCTTCCCGGCTCATTATGAATCTCATGACGCATGTGATCATAGAGCTTTATAAAGACATTTAAGCCTATTTCATTTTTATAGATATTATAAAGTTCTTCAACACCCTTGCCGTAGTTACCTACAGGGTCTTCTTTGCCTGCAGCAAGAAGGATTGGAAGATTTTTAGGAATATTTTTCATCCTCTCCTTATCACCTACAAGAAGCAAAAGCCTTGCCATGGTCTCAAATCCATTAATTGTAAAAGTAAATGTGCACCTTGGATCCTTACAATATGCAGCAACGCTTTCCTCATTATATGACAACCAGTCCGAAGGCGTCTTTGGATTATCTATCCCGGAAAGATAATTTCCAAAGGTTATCTTATCAAGAGCCTTTGCTACATGCCTGTCTCCAAGAAAGAGCTTTTGGCACCTTGCAACTAAAAGGCCTCCTGCAGCAACGCCCTTTGGCTGATTGGCTGTACCCGAGAGAATAGCAAGATCAACGTCACTTCCAAATCTTTGAAGATATTCTCTTGTGATAAAAGAGCCAAAGCTGTGTCCGAAGATCACGTACTTAAGTCCTTTATGTCTTTCTTTCATCAAAAGAGTAAGCTGATGTGAATCCTCAGGAAGCACATTCTGAGGATCCTTCTTGCAAAAATATCCGTAAGTTCCGCTACTTGAAACGCTTTCTCCATGCCCAAGATGATCTTCACCACAGACAACAAAGCCGTTACCTGCAAGAAACTGTGCGAACTCTTCATATCTGTCTATATACTCCTGCATGCCGTGGACGATCTGAAGGATAGCACGAGACTCTCCTTCAGGTGTCCAAATGCTTGCATGAATCTTATCAATCCCATCAGCAGATTGATAATATAGATTTTCTTTTTTTACCATATTCGCTTTGTAACCCCCAATTCAGACCATAGGCCTTTATTAGCAGATCTCAGCACCTGAAGGCATCTTCTTTTCAGGAACCATAAGTGAAAGATTGCCCTCTGCATCCTCTGCACAAAGAATCATTCCTTCTGAAGTAACTCCCGCAAGCTTGGCAGGCTTAAGGTTTACAAGAACCATAACTTTCTTACCAACCATATCTTCCGGTTCATAATACTTATGAATACCGGATACGATCTGAAGAGTCTTGGAGCCAACCTTTATCTGGGAGCAAAGAAGCTTCTTGGACTTCGGTACAGCTTCGCACTTAATAACTTCACCTACCTGGAACTGCATAGCTGCAAAATCATCATATGCAATCTCAGCTTTAGGCTCTATGTCTATAGCCTCTTCATCAGAAGATCCTGCATCACCTCTAAGTTTCTTAAGGTTATCACGGATCTTATCAGCATCCTGTGTTCTTCCTGCTTTATCAAGGTTAACTGCTGCCTTCTCCTGGCTTTCGAAGAATTCATTCTTCTGCTTCTCTGTGATCTCAGCTGTCTGCTTAAGGACTGTTTCCATATCTTTTCTGGCAAAAAGCATTACAGGCTCAGCTGATACCTTATTGCCATTTGGATATGCTCCAAAAGATGAAAGGCTGTCAAAAGAGCGAAGCTGTGTATTAAAGTTCTCAGCTGTCTTTGTAGCAGTTTCAGGCATGAACGGAGCAAGAAGAGATACACCGATCATGATTGATTCTGTAAGGTTATAAAGAACTGTAGCAAGGCGGTCCTTCTTGGAATCATCCTTGGCAAGTACCCACGGCTCTGTCTCATCAATGTACTTGTTGCATCTCTTGAAGAGGTTGAATATCTCTGTAAGAGAATCAGCTACCCTAAGCTCATCCATCTTCTCTTCAACAACCTTGTAAGTACCAGTAACTACGCTCTTTAAGTCATCATCAACAGGTTCATTTGCGCCCTTATCTTCAACTACTCCGTCAAAGTACTTATTGCTCATTGCAATCGTACGGCTTACAAGGTTACCAAGTGTATTGGCAAGGTCAGAGTTGAAACGCTCTACCATAAGTTCCCATGTAATAGTACCGTCGTTATCAAAAGGCATCTCATGAAGTACGAAGTAGCGGACAGCATCTACGCCAAAAAGATCTACAAGATCATCAGCATAGATAACGTTGCCTTTGGACTTTGACATCTTCTCGCCGCCCTGCAAAAGCCACGGGTGTCCGAAGATCTGCTTTGGCATAGGAAGACCAAGAGCCATAAGGAATATAGGCCAGTAAATTGTATGGAATCTAAGAATATCTTTTCCTATAAGATGAAGATCTGCAGGCCAGTATTTCTTGAACTCTTCTGAACTGTTGCCATCAACATCATAACCTATACCTGTTATATAGTTGGCAAGAGCATCAAGCCATACATATACAACATGCTTGTCATCAAAATCTACAGGGATTCCCCACTTAAAGCTTGTTCTTGATACGCACAGATCCTGAACTCCCGGAAGAAGAAAGTTGTTCATCATCTCATTCTTACGTGACTCAGGCTGTATGAACTCAGGATGCTCATTGATATAATCAATAAGTTTCTGAGTATAATTGCTCATCTTGAAGAAGTATGCTTCTTCTTCAGACTCATGTACATCACCGCCGCAAACAGGACACTTGCCATCCTTGAGCTGTGAATCTGTATAGAATGCTTCACATTCTGTACAATATTTTCCCTTATATGATCCCTTGTAGATATCTCCCTGATCATAGAACTTTTTGAAGATCTTCTGAACCTGCTTAACGTGATCATCATCTGTTGTACGGATAAAACGATCATAGGAAGTTCCTACTTTGTTCCAGATATCTTTGATAACACCTGAAACCTGATCTACAAATTCCTTAGGACTGTCACATCCTGCTTCAATAGCCCTTGATTCGATCTTCTGACCATGTTCATCAGATCCTGTCTGAAAGTGAACATCATAACCGTCAGCTCTCTTATAACGAACTATAGCATCAGCAAGTATCGCCTCGTATGTATTACCTATATGAGGCTTACCTGAAGTATAGGCAATAGCCGTAGTAAGATAATATTTGCCTTTGTTTTGCATGTAAAACTCCTTTATATAGCTATTTTTCTTAATTTATCTTCTTGAGATATTTTCTTAATATCTTAGTATGTAAGGACCTCGCATCCATCCTCTGTTACAAGAACCTGAACCTCCCACTGAGCTGAAGGCTTACGGTCATTGGTGTATACTGTCCAGTCGTTTTCTTCGTCAACGAAGATACGGTCTGTTCCCATGTTGACCATAGGCTCAATTGTAAATGTCATACCAGGTACCATGAGCATCTCTGTTCCAGGTCTTGATACAAAGCTTACGAATGGATCTTCGTGGAATTCTATTCCGCATCCATGTCCGCCTATCTCTCTTACAACTGTATATCCATTATCAAGCGCGTGCTGATGAACAGCATGGCCCATGTCTCCAAGGAAAGTCCATGGCTTAACCATCTTAATACCGATCTCTACGCACTCTTTGGTAACTTCAACGAGTTTTCTCTTTTCAGGGGATACATCTCCGATGCAGAACATTCTGGATGAATCTGAAAAATATCCGTTAAGGATTGTAGAACAGTCTACATTTATGATATCACCATCTTTTAAGATATCATCAGGTGATGGAATTCCGTGACATACCTGATCATTTATTGAGGTACATACACTCTTTGGGAATCCTTCATAATTAAGAGGAGCCGGGATGCCGCCCATTTCCCTTGTTGTTTCTGCTACTATATGATCTATCTCTTCAGTTGACATGCCTGCGTGAATCTCTTTGGCCACACGGTCAAGACAAGCTATGTTGATCTTGGCACTTGCCTTTATGCCCTCTACCTGTTCTTTGGTCTTGATGATCCTGCGCGGGGGAACTTCATGCCCTTTAAGCTCAAACCCTATAATGCGCTCATCAAACTGCTCGTGGCACTTTTTGTACTTCTTGCCGCTGCCACACCAGCAGGGTTCATTACTACCTATTTTTGTGTACATTTTACCTTCTTTCCGGCCTCGCAGCGCGAATGATGCGCCTGGACCTGTGGTGATGCAGATTCTGCAAATTACAATATCTGCATCTTATAATTAACGATTATATATCACGCTATAGTATATCCTTTACGGACAAAATATGCAATCAAGTCCCTATATGCTATCCTTATTATATGAATATTAATACTCTATCTGACTATCTGAAAAAAGAATATGGCTGCAAAGTCTATAAATTATCCCTCCAGTCAGGATGTACCTGCCCAAACCGCGATGGAACAATTGGAAAAGGTGGATGCTCTTTCTGCTCTGAAGGAGGATCGGGGGACTTTGCATCTTTTTTCCTAACAAAAGATATAAATGGTAATCCTATCACAATAGAAGAAAATATAGACATGCAGATAGAATCTGCAAAAGAAAGGGTTGCCGCCAAGCTTAAAGGTAAGGATCATAAATATATTGCCTATTTCCAGTCATTTACAAATACCTATGGTGATCCTAATGTTCTTGAGACAATATACAGACAGGCTCTGTCGCACCCGGAAATAGTCGCCCTTTCCATAGGCACAAGGCCCGACTGTCTTCCAGATAATATAGTGTCTATATTAAAGGCGCTTAGAGATGAATACAATAAAGACATCTGGATAGAGCTTGGCCTTCAGACAATAAATGAAGAAAGCGCAAAGCATATAAGAAGAGGCTATAGCCTGCCTGTTTTTGAAGATGCCTATAGAAGGTTAAAGGAAAATAATTTTACTGTGATAGTGCATGTAATCCTGGGGCTCCCTGGAGAAAGTGAAGATGATATGCTTTCATCTGTAAGATATCTGGCAGATCTTCAGCCGCGTCTTGACGGAATAAAGCTTCAGCTTCTCCACGTTCTTAAAGGTACAGATCTTGCACTTGAATATGAAAAGACTCATTTTCATGTATTTACGCTGGAAGAATACTGCGATCTTATAGTTAAGTGCTTAAAGCTTCTTCCACGTGACATAGTGATACACAGAATAACTGGTGATGGGCCCAAAAAACTGCTTATAGCGCCCCTATGGTCCGCCAACAAAAAGGTAGTACTAAACACAATAAATAAAGCAATCATAGATGCATAAAGAATAAATGCTCCCATGGCCACGGCTATGGGAGCATTTTATAACTTATAAATACAATCAGTCTGATACGTCTACATCGGGAGCGAGTCTGAATGAATATTCAGGGAAGGCGTTCTTAAGGTCTTTATTAAGGATTGCAATCGCCTTATCCTGCGCGATGTCAAAGCTTATGACAACGTCAAATCTAACCTCTTTCTCTTTAAGGTTTACATAAAAGCCGTGCATCTGCACTGCCCATTCATGAGACAGGACTTCTTTTTGGATGGCTTCCTGAAGCTTTTTAGCTTCATTATTTCCTGTATTGTAGGAATAGACTCCAACGCTTACAAGAAGAATACCTGTCTCTTTCATTATCTTTCTTTCAAGTCGTCTTGTAAGCTCATCAAGCTTATCAACAGTCATTGTATCAGGCACTTCTATGTGAACAGTTGCATGATTGGTATCCGGTCCGTAATTGTACATGATAAGATCATAAGCGCCCCTTACTTCAGGCTCTTCTTTGATAAGTTCCTTGATCTTTTTGGTTGTAGCCTTATCTGCTCTTACCCCAAGTATATCATCAAGGGTATCTCTCATCATTTCGATACCGGATTTAATGATGATAACTGATATAAAGGCTCCGACATAAGCTTCCAAAGATATTCCTGTAAAAAGAAATATGATTGCAGAAGCAAATACAGAAGCTGACAAAACAGCATCAAAGGTTGCATCCTGGCCTGAAGCTATAAGTGAACCGGAGTTGACCTTTTCTCCCTGCGCTTTGACATACTTTCCAAGGATAAGCTTAACTACAATAGCAGCTACGATGATCACAAGCGACACTGTGCTGTAATCAGCCTTTTCAGGATGAATTATCTTCTTGACCGATTCTACAAGAGATGTAATACCTGCATACAAAACGATGCCAGAAACGATCATCGCACTTAGGTATTCAACTCTTCCATATCCAAAGGGATGCTTCTTATTAGGAAGCTTTGAAGCAAGCTTGGTTCCTACAATTGTAATAATAGAAGAAAGTGCATCAGAAAGATTGTTGACAGCATCAAGGATTACGGCTATAGAATTGGAAACTATGCCTATAGCTGCTTTAAAGGCTGCTAATAATACGTTGGCTACGATTCCTATAATACTTGTTCTTATAATGATCTGGTCTCTGCTTCTCTCCATTATCTATCGCCTTTCTAACAACATTAAACTCGCAAACGCTTCGCTTTTTGCTCGTTATAAAATCACTGCTAACGCAGTTCTACGGGTACGGGGCTTATGACCCCGCACCCGAAATCAAGATATTCCCACCACCTAAAGGTGATGGGTTATCTTGATCATTTTATATATTATATCACTTAAACAAAATTCGCATTTACAATATAAAGATCAAAGCTTCGAAAAGATCTCATTTGCTTTTTTGATCTGCCAAAAGAAGCTTATATAATATAAAGCTGCTCCAAGTACGTAAGGTACTGTAACCGAGACAAACATGTCTTTATAAGCAGTAGGTGCTATGTCAGATACTTGACCAAGAACAAATATTCCTCCAAAAATTATACCTATCAAAAGAATATACTGCCCTATCATTACAGCTATAAATGGCAGATTTTGCAGATAATAATGTAAAGAGATTATAAAAGTAGCAAGTATGCATACCAAAAGGCATGTAAATATATTTTCAGTATAAAATCTGTCAGTAAATCCTGATATCTTTTCCAAAAAGAGCTTACCACATACAACAAGCGTAAAACTAACGCATACAACAGATATAAAATTATGTCTATCTATTAACTTCATGATTATTTACCTCTTTTGCCCTGAAGCTTATTAAGAGCCTCATAAAACTCTTTCCTGTATCCCCTGTTCATCACAAGGCATTCATCATTCTTAAGGTATATAAGTGTCCTCATGTTGAGGTCTCCCTGGAGCTTTTTGATCTTGTAAAGATTAACAATTGAAGACTTACTGATGCGTACAAAACCGGAATCTGTATATTCATCTATTATTGTCTGCAAAGTCATACTTATCTCTATACAACAGTCTCTCGTATATCCAAAGGTCTTCCTGTCTACCGTCTCAAAATAGAAGATGTCTGCAAGAGGAACCGTCTGCTTTTTGCCATCCATAGTTCCTTCTATGTACTTAAGGGCTGATCTTAATCTGTCAAGAACTCCGACAGTCTCTTCATCAATAGTATCGTAATGCAGTTCCAGATAATTCTCGGTTATGTATTCTTCCTTAGTCTTTATCAGTTTCATCTTAACCCCAAGCCTTGTTTTGTATTCCCCTTTTACAGGATGTAAATTGGGAATGTCCAGAAGTACATGGATGTACTTCTATTCCCTTTTATAATATGAACATAATGCAGAGGAAAAGGTAAGAAAGCTTAATATTTCTGTTTGTAAGAAGATATGCACTTCCAAATACGAATCCGCCAAATGCGGTATAGATTCCAACTTCCAAAGAGCCTTTGGTAAGCCAGTGTCCAAGTCCCCAGGTAAGCGCTACCAGAATTCCCCCATAAGGAATCTTATCATTTTTGAACCATTTTTCAAATGCATACTGACCAAAAACAATTATAAGAAGTACCATGGCAACTTCAACCAGGTAATACATATACTGGAATGGGAAAAGAACTCCTTTTCTCATAAACTCGATCATAACCTTGCTACCGTTCCAGTCGATCCAGGTTGAGATAAGACAAATAACTGTACCTGCAATAAGAAGCGCCCACTGCATTACTGACATCTCTTTTGCCCCCTTAACAAGGCTGCTTTCTTTAAAATTCTTATAAAGGTCAACTCCTGTCTTTGCAGCTGCATCTCTTACAACAAAGATAATTACGATGATCCAGATGGCACATATAAGTATCCAGTGCATGATGCTCTGAAGCTTTGTAAATTCATTAAATCCATAGCCATATATTTTAAATTCAATAACATATCCAAGTAAAAGCTCAAGGCCAATGAATCCAAAAATTTCAAGGCCGTAGCCAAG